>NZ_JAYFFE010000004.1:0-30265 GCF_034863325.1 Mycoplasma sp. 4404 | reverse complement strand
TTGTCATGTCTTGTATATATCTAGTTTTCAAAGAACTTCTTTGCTATCAAAAGCATGAATATTATAACACTAAATTAATTTCTCAAAATTTTTTTTAATTTTTTTAATGTTGAACAAAAAAACACAACTAGTTAATAATTACTAGTTGTGCCACTTAATAATTAGCTATCTAAAATTTTCTTCTCAGTCTATTTTTATTGCCCCTCTAAAATTGACTTATTTTAAATTTCTATATTATATATATTGATTGGTTTTATTGTATTCTCTCTTTTAGTGTTTAATTCAATAATTACAGCATTTAACTGTGTGTTATTCTCGCTGACAGTAAATTTCTCCCTACTGTTATATCTCATTTTTTTATAAACTTCCTCAAAGTTTGCACCGATTGCCGCATTCATAGGACCAACCATACCTACATCAGTAATATATGCAGTTCCTTTTGGTAAGATCCTATAATCATTAGTTTGAACATGTGTATGTGTTCCGACTAGTGCGTCGACAACTCCATCTAAATATAGACCCAGTACATTTTTCTCACTTGTTGTTTCAGCATGGAAATCAACAAAATTAAAGTCCACAGATTCTTCTTCCATAATAGAATCCATAGCATCAAAAAAGTTATTTGCACTTTCTTGTTCTCATGGACTAAGTAGATTATTAAAAGTTATACCCAACAAACTAATAACTCTTAGTTTAGAATTTTTAACTTTAAATATCTTAGCCCCACTTCCTTGATAGCTTCTATCTATATTTAATGGTCTAATTATGTTATTCTCATTTTCTAATAGTTCATAAATTTCCTCATTAGCTCATACATGGTTTCCCATAGTAAATGCATTTATCCCTAATTCTGAAAGTTTTAAATAATCTGTTTTATTAAGGCCTTTTCTTCCAGAAATGTTTTCCCCTTGAGCAATGATAAAATCTATTTTGTATTTTTCTTTTAAAGTTTGGATATATTTTTCTACAGTTTTAATTCCTGGTTCTCCAAAAATATCTCCAAAAAATAGTATTCTAATTTTCTTATTTCTTTGCTTAGTCAAGTTCATATAGCAATTATATGACTAACAAATTAAATGTTTAACTTATTTTTAACATTTAATTTTAGTTAAAATTGCTTCCCTTAACTCATTGTCATTTTCAATATAATCGCGCATATTTTTCTTTCCTTGAGCTATATTTTTACCATTATAGCTATATCAAGAACCTTTTTTCTCAATTATTTTTTCTTCGACTGCGACATCAACAAGTTCTGAAAACTTATCAATACCTTTCGAAAATATCAATTCGCTCTGAGCAGACGTATAAGGGGCTGATAATTTATTTTTAACGACCTTGAACCTAATTTCAGTTCCTGTATTTGATTTTCCATCTGTAATAATCGTTCCTTTCCTTACTTCAACTCTTATACTTGAATAAAATTTAAGAGCACGTCCTCCAGGAGTTGTTTCTGGATTACCAAAAATAACTCCAATTTTTTCCCTCATTTGATTTATAAATAAGATTGTTGTCTTATTCTTATTTGAATTTCCTGTGATTTTTCTAAGTGCTTTTGACATTAATCTTGCTTGAGCACCAATTTGTTGATCACTCATTTCTCCATTTAATTCAGCTTCTGGAACTAATGCAGCAACACTATCAACCACAATCAAGTCAATGAATCCCGATTTAGCTAGTGTATCGACAATTTCTAACGCTTGTTCTCCTGAACTTGGTTGAGATAAAATTAATTTATCTAGTTGAACACCAATTCTTTTAGCATATTCAGGATCTATCGATTGTTCTGCATCTATAAATGCAGCTAAACCTCCGTTCTTTTGAACTTCAGCTATAGTATGTAGTGCTAAAGTTGTTTTACCACTACTTTCAGGACCATAGATTTCAATAATCTTCCCTTGTGGAAAACCACCTATACCTAAGGCTCTGTCAAGAACATAGCTACCACTATGTATAGTTTGTATATTTATTTCAGGTTTTTCGCCTAAAATCATTATTGAATCATTACCAAACCTTTTTTCAATTTCATTTAAAACTGATTTTGCATTTTTCATTAATGTTGCATAATCAGGAATCGGAATGGTTGTTTCGATTTCTGTTAAATTCATTTTTTCACCTCCCAATCTAATTACACAACTTTTTTAAGAAAATTTATCGCTCATTCCAAAACTGAACTAAAAAAGAACCACAAGTATCATAGTATAAATTCCCGGTTAACTATGATGGCTTGTGGTTCATTTTTTATAATAACTGCAATAAAATAAAAATTAAAAATTTTTGGTTAAATGTAAAAAAATTTTAAAAAATCAATTATTTACGAATATTTAAAGCTTCAATCACTTCGTTGTATTTTTCGAAATTTGTTTCTTTTAAATGTCTTAAAAGAACTTTACGATGTGAAATTTTTGCTAAGAAACCTCTTCTAGAATGATTATCTTTTGGGTTGTTAGCAAAGTGAGGTTTTAAAAGTTCGATATCTTCTGTTAAGATAGCGATTTGAACTGCTATATTTCCAGTATCTTTAGAATTTTTACCGAATTTTTCAGTTAATTCTAATTTTCTTTGTTTTGAAACCATAATATCTCCTTTGAATTTGAAATTATTATGTTTATAACCCAGATGTTTTATATTTCAAAACTCCGAGCTATAAATTTGTGTTTTATATGAAAAAATCAGATATTTCCTAGTATCTGTAAGTTTTATTTAATAATTACATATTGCAATTATTTTTAATTATATAACTTTTTAATTAAATTGTTCTAATACTAAATCCAATTTAATGATTAAATAATATTTCTTTAGATTTTGCAATATCAGTGTCACTTAAAAATGCTTCATATTCATTTTTAATTAATCTAACTACTTTTCTGAATTCAATAACTATTTGACTATCTGCTAAATCTTCAAGTTCAAAGTTAAATAAATCTAAATAAATCGAATGATCCAAATCAATTAATATGCTTGCATATATTACTAAATCTTCAAAATAAATCACACCTGAATATACACCTGGATGAATGTTTACTAAATTTTCAGATTTTGTGATTATTAAATCAGAATTGACATTACAACTGATTGCATAATTGAAAACTAATAATGAATTAACAAAATCTAAATCACCAAACTCTATGCTTTCTTTTAGTTTTGATGTACTGATTTTTACATTTTGAACTTTCTGAGTTGGTTCAGTAATAAATGAATAATTTTTATTTAAAGTATTCTCATTTTTTGCAAGTTCAAAATTATAACTTGCTCGATGACCACATTTATAATCTTCGCCAGATATAAATGTCACTTTTTTATTTTGACCCAATTTATTTAAAAATAAAATTCCATCTCAATTTCTGATTGCTTCAAAATCAAGTTCAATAATTGAATCTAAATTCAATTGAGTAAGCTGCATATATTTTGCATTTTTATCTGTAAAACTAGTTCCATTATCTTTAGGCAGCAATTTGTCAGAATTAAAACAAACTAAAATAACTCTGCTATCTTCATTTTGTTTTTTTAATTCAATAGCCTTTTTATAGAGTTGATAGTGACCTAAATGAAATGAATTAAATTCACCTAAAAGAAAAATATCATTATCTTTTGTCTCGAAATCATCTAAATCATAGATTAATAAATCTTCCATATTAAATTAAACCTAATTCTTTTAATTTTAAATATGCTCCATCGTATTCAGCATCTAACATAATTTCATCAGCATATTTTTTAACACTGTTGCTTGCAGTTTCTGTAGTTACACCAATATAAGCTTTTTGTAGCATATCAACATCATTTGCTCCATCACCAAAGGCAATTAGGTTTTCTTGCAATGTGAAACCAAGTCTTTCACACAACACTTCTAAAGCAGTACTTTTCATACAGTTTTTTGGACTAATGAAAATTCCATTACTTCAAGTTGAAGACACTTCCATTGATAAATTGTTATCTTCGATGAATTTTTGCATTTCTTTACCTAATATTTTTGCATCAGGTGTGTTAATTGTAATCATATATAAATCGTCATTTGATAGTTCTTTTTCATCAAAATCATAATAATTAGTCATAAACGGTCTAATAAATCAAGATCTTAAATCCATTGTAGGCGACTTAAAGACCTTATCAAAATCAGTTACTGCAAATGCAACAATTTTATCTTTGTATGCATTATAAAACTTAACAACATCTTCTTTAAGAAGGGTATTTTTGTAAATAAATTTCTCAGTTTTAGGGTCAAAAATAAATGATCCATTTGCCCCTATAAAGTAATCTGGTTCAAGAACTTTTAGAAAATCCCCAATTGTTGCAAATTCTCTTGCTGTAGCTAAAACTGAAACAATTCCATTTTGTTTTAATAATGGAAAAATTTTTCTTGTATTTAATGAAAATTCTCTGATCCCTTTAGCTAATAATGTCCCATCAATATCAAATGCAGCTACTTTAATATTATCTTTGATTGTTTTCATATAAATTTATCCTTTCAATCGAAACTTTCTTAGGTTTAAAAATACCTTTTATTACTTGCCCAATGGCTCAAACTTCATTTTCATTCGGTGAATAAAGTAGGTAATCACCATCTTCTTTTTCAACTTTAAATTCATTACCATTTCTAATGAATTTTAAAATTTCATTATTTGAAATCATTTTTTTTAGATTTAATAATTTATCAATTTGAATTTGTTCATAGTGTTCTTCAGATAAGTCATCAACAGAAATATTTCCACAGCTTACTCTTTTTAAATAAGTCATTACACAATTTGTTCCTGCCTTTTGTGCCGTGTCAACTAAAACACTTCTAACGTAGGCACCTTCAGAAACTTTTAATTCAACTGTTGCTTCTTGAGTTTGCTCATCAAAATCAATTAAATTGTAAGTAAATATTTCTATTGGTTGTTTTCTTATTTCAACTTCCTTTTGCTCTCTTGCATACTCATATGCTTTCTTACCATTTATCTTTTTTGCACTATATATAGGTGGTATTTGAAATTTTAACGTTTTAACGTACTCCATTGCTTCAAGAAATTCTTGTTTTGTAATTGGTTTATTATTTAGCATTTCAACCTTACCATCAACATCATACGTGTCGCTTTTATAATTGAATTTACATTTTGCTATATAAGTTTTAGTTTTGTCTGCAATATAAGGCAACAATTTAGTTTCAAAATCTGTTGCAAAAATTATTAAACCGCTTGCTAATGGGTCTAAAATTCCAGAATGGCCTATTTTTTTAGCACCCAATTCCTTTTGTAAACCTCTAATAGTTTTATTTGAAAAATCGCCACTTTTTTTATGATATTTGTAAAACATAATGCACCTACTTTTAGTATTTAAATTTTATAAGAAAAAATAATATTAATTTAATATTATTTGCAAAGTTATTCAATCACAAAAGTGCTATAATACTTTCAACTATGAATACATCTAAAAATCCAATTATTATTTTCACTGGACCTAGTGGTGTAGGAAAAGGGACAGTTGAAAGATTATTATTTGAATACGATGAGTTAAACTTATCGTTATCTTGTTCTGCTACAACAAGACTTCCTAGAGAAGGAGAGTTAGATGGTATTCATTACTATTTCATTGATAGAGATAGATTCAGAGACAAAATTAAAAGTAGAAAATTTCTTGAATTTTCTTACCATTTAGATAATTATTATGGAACTTTATATTCTGAGTTAGATAAGATTCATAAAAAACATAAAGTGCCTATGTTAGAAATAGAAACAAATGGTGCTAAACAAGTTATTAAGAAGTTCACTCAAGATACAAGAGAAGCTGATAAATATCACTTAATAACTATATTTTTAGCTCCACCATCAGTTGATGATTTAAGAAAAAGAATTTTAAACCGTGGTTCTGAAAATCCACAAACTCTCAAGAGTAGACTTAAAAAAGCTGAAGAAGAAATTGCTGATTCACACATTTTCCAATACATCGTTGTAAATGATGTTCCTGAAAGAGCCGCAGAAGAAATCAGAAGCATTCTACATAAGGAGCTTGGAATTGAGTAGTTTCTATTTTGAATCATTACAAGGTATCAGACCTAAAAACGATGATAGAGTAGCTGTATTTGAAAACGATACAGCTTATTTATCTATTCTATGTGATGGAATTGGTGGACAGCCACATGGTGATACGGCTGCTCAAACAATAATTTCAAGATTTAAAACAGAATTTGAAAGCATTGGAACTCTTAATTCAGCAATTGCTATTGAATATTTTATAAAAAACACATTCGACAAAGTTCATAATGATTTTTACAACTTAATCAAAGAAGATCCATCAAAATTTACAATGGGTTCAACTTGTGTTGGATATTATTTTTCTAAATTGTTAAATTCACTTGTGATTTTTAACATCGGTGATAGTAGATGTTATTTATTAATTAAAAAATCTAAAAAAACAGAGCTTAAGTTGATGACAAGAGATCACAACTTATTAAATAAGCTTACTGAAGAAAACAAAGATTCATCAACTTTTTCAGATAGCTATTTAAGATTACTTGTTAATGCTATTAGTTACAATAACAAAAAACATTTTGATGTTGACTTATTTGTTTTAGATCCAAAATCATTAGATATTATTGAGTGAATTTTATTAACTTCAGATGGTATTCATGAATTTGTTTCAACTTCAAAAATTGAAAATATTTTAACATCAACCAATTGTCCTGAAGAAGCTACTAAAAAGATAGTCTCAGAGGCACAAAAGAATAAATCAAGTGATAATATGAGCATAGTTTTGCAAAGATTGAGAGGTACAAATGAGTAAATCAAATGAACAAGTTAATTTAAATCCTCAATCTAATATTTATAAAAAATACGATGTTCAAAGAATTCTTGGAACAGGAGGAATGGGAACTGTTTTTTTGGCTACGTTCAAGAATGATAAAAACAAAAAAGTAGCAATTAAATATCTAAATAATATTTTTAATGAAACTGAAGCTAAAAGATTTGAAGATGAAGCTAAATTACTTTCAAAAGTAAAATCTAAGTACTTACCAAGTTTTTATGAGCATCATAAAAGTTCATCTGAAGAATACTATGTTATGGAATATATTAGTGGATTGACATTACACGACCACATTCGAAAACATACATCCTTAAGTGCTAAAAAAGCAAGATCATACATTATGGAAATCGCTGAAGGAATAGGCGAACTTCATGCGCACGGAATTATTCACAGGGACATAAAAAGTCAAAATATTATAATTACTAATGACCAAAAAATCAAAATCCTAGACCTTGGTATTTCATTAACCCCTGAATCACAAAGATTAACAAGAGAAAACGCAGTTATTTGTAGCCCATATTATGCAGCACCTGAATACTCAATTAAAAACCACAAAATAACAAAAGCTGTTGATATTTATGCTTTAGGTGTTTTATTGTTTGAAATGTTAACAGGAACTTATCCATACAAAAGCGAACATGAGCACGAAACAATAACATTGCATTATAAAGGTACATTCCCATCAGCCAGAAACTTCACTGATATCCCTCAAGCATTGGATAATGTTATCTTGAAAGCTACAGCTAAAAAACCTGTAGATAGATATGAAACTGTTTTTGAATTTAAAAAAGCGGTCAGTGAATCGCTTGATTCATCAAAAATGTTTGAGATACCATTGAAACCTGGTAAAGCTAAACAAAAGAAAAAACTTAGCAATATTATAAACAGCAATGCTTTCCTAATCACAATGATTGTTATTATTCTTGTAATAATTCTTGCAGTAGTTTTATGATTCATAATTTGAGGTAACAATTAATGATTTACAAAGTCACAAAAATTGTCGCAGGAATTTATACATTGCAAAACAATCAAGGCGAGATTTTAAATATACCTGCAGCAGGTAAGTTAAGGTATCAAAATCAAACACCTATTGTCGGAGATAATGTTTTAGTTGAGAATAATCAATTAAAAGAAATCTTAGAAAGAAAAAACGAGTTCATAAGACCCAAAGTTGCAAACGTTGATCAAATGATTGTTGTAATGTCTGTTAAGGATCCACAATTTCAATTTTTTTTAGTTGATAAATATCTTGCGATTATTGAATTTAAGAAAATTAAGCCAGTTATCTTTTTAACCAAGACCGATTTGGATTTTGAATACTCTAGAGAAATTTATGAATATTACTCAAATATGGGTTATAAAGTATTTTTAATCGATAATCTAAAACCATTAAGCTACATAAATGAAGTTAAACAAATATTTAAAGACAAATATTCTGTTTTTATGGGTCAAAGTGGTGTTGGAAAAACAACAACTATCAATAATTTGGGTCAATTTAGCTTTGACACTCAAGAAATCTCTAAGGCACTAGGAAGAGGGAAACATACAACAAGAGTTGTGTCAATAATCCCTTTTAATGATGGTTATGTTATTGATACACCCGGCTTTTCATCCTTAAATTTAGATTTAACACCAGTTGAATTAGCACAAAGTTTTGAAACATTTTATGAGTTATCAAAACTTTGCAAATTCAGAAACTGCTTGCACATAAACGAAAAAGATCAAGACTGTGCTATTAAGCAACAAATTAACACTAAGCTAGTTCCTTTAAAACGTTATGAAAATTATGTAAAATTAAATCAGGAAATTAATGAAAATAAAAGAGGATTTTAATATGACAAAATATGTAACACCAAGTTTATTAAATGTTGAAAAAGAAAACAGATTAGCAATGGCTAATACATTGGTCGAAAATGGTATCAAATGAATTCACTATGATGTTATGGATGGAAAATTTGTTCCTAACACAGCAATTCAAGTAGAAGAAATTGAAAACATCAATAAAAATGGTTTAAAACACCTTAAAGATGCTCATTTAATGGTTGTTAACCCTTATGATTATGTAGACCAAGTTAAAGATGTAGTTGATATCATCACATTCCACTTTGAAGCTATCAAAGATGATCTTAAAAAATTTGATGAATTTTTAACTCAAAAATATGATGAATTAAAAATCGGTTTAGCAATCAAACCATCTACATCAGTTGATGAAATTAAGCTATTTTTAGATAGATTAGCTCTTGTTTTAGTTATGTCTGTAGAACCAGGTGCTGGAGGGCAAAAATTTATGCCATCTGCGTTAGAAAAAATTGCTTACTTAAAAGATTTGAAAATTGAAAATGGTTACGAATACTTAATTCAAGTTGATGGAGGAATTAACAATGTAACTGGGCCAGAAGCTTTTAAAGCAGGTGCTGATGCATGTGTTGCAGGAACATACATTGTTGTTGAACCAACAAAAGAAAGAATTCAATCAGTTTTAGGACACCATAGATAATTTTAGAAAAAGCAACAATTGTTGCTTTTTCTTTTTGTATTTTTTCACTCTTACATAACCTAATAAAAAACATTTTTTTATTTTCAAAATATTTTTTTTGTTTTATAATATTGATGTGTTTGGGGGGATAGCAAAGCGGCCAAATGCGGGTGGCTGTAACCCACTTTCTTCGGATTCGGGGGTTCGAATCCCTCTCCCCCCACCATGATTGCCCCATAGCCAAGCGGTAAGGCAGTGGGTTTTGGTTCCACGATGCGTTAGTTCGAATCTAACTGGGGCAGCCATATCACCGAAAGGTGTTTTTTTATTACCTTTTTTACATTACTTTTTTGTTAAAAATGTAATTTTTGAATAAAAATAGTTTAAATTTGCACTTTTTGAATTTTGACCTCTTAAATTTATCTTTTGTGCTAAAATTTAAAAACTATGAATAACAACAAACAATTAGACAAAATTACACCATTAGAACAAGACTTCACTCAATGATATACAGACGTTGTTCAAAACGGAAAATTAATGATGTACGGACCTACAAAAGGTACAATGTTTTTACTTCCTAACTCATACGGGATTTGAGAACTAATTCAAGAAAATTTAAATAAAGCATTCAAAGAAAAAAATGTTCAAAATGTTAACTTACCATTATTAATTCCTGAATCACTTTTCAACAAAGAAAAAGAACACATTGATGGATTCAATCCTGAACTTGCTACAGTTACAATGGCTGGTAATAAAGAGTTAGACGAGAAACTTTTTATTAGACCTACATCAGAGGTTTTATTTGCACACTTATTTAAAAACTCAATTCAATCATATAAAGATTTACCAATGATCTACAACCAATGAGTAAGTGTTATTAGATGAGAAAAAACAACTAGACCATTTTTAAGATCTAGAGAATTCTTATGACAAGAAGGACATACAGCTCATTCATCATCACTGGAAGCTAGAACTCTTTCAAAAGAAATGATTAAAGTGTATTCTAAATTCCTTAAAAAATATCTTGCTATTCCTACTATTATAGGTAAGAAAACACCAAATGAAAAATTCGCAGGTGCATGTACAACTTGAACAATTGAAGCTATGATGAAAAATGGATATGCTCTTCAAGCAGGAACTAGCCACTATTTAGCTCAAAACTTCTCAAAACCTTTTGAAATTCTTTTTAAAAATGAGAAGAATGAATTTGAAAATGTTTATCAAACTTCATGAGGTTGCACAACTAGATTAATTGGTGCACTTATTATGACACATGGCGACAATAGAGGAATTATCATCCCTCCTTATGTCGCTCCAGTTCAAGTTGATATTTTAGAATTATTCGCAAATAAGAATCCACAAATTCATGAAACAGCTAAAAAACTTTTTGCTGACCTTTCAAGAAAATTCCGTGTTAGATTAGATGATACTGATAAAAACCCAGGATTCAAAGCTTCTAACTCAGAAATCCAAGGAGTTCCATTAAGAATTGAACTTGGACCTAAAGATTTAGAAAACAATCAAGTTACAATCGTTAGAAGAGATACTCTTGAAAAATCACAAGTAGCAATTAAAGATGTTAAAAATGTTATTTCAGACTTATTAAAACAAATTCATGATAATTTATATGAACAAGCCGAACAAAGATTAATTAACAATCAAGAATACGTTTATAACTACGAAGATTTCAAATCAAAAATATCTGAAAACAAGTTTGTTATTGCTCCATTTTGCTGTGATGGAAATGTTGAAGATCAAATCAAAGAAGACACCGGAGCAACAGCAAGATGCATTCCTCTTTCTTTAGATAAACCAATCAAGGATGTTGAGTGTTTTTGAGAGGGTTGCGATAAGAAAACAAGTAGATATGTGGTTTTTGCAAAGGCATATTAAAAATGATGTTGTACATCATTTTTTTATATTCTATTTTTGCATTAAATATAAACAAAGTAATACCTTTGTTCTTTTTTAGTATTTTTTTTGATCGAAATCGGTAATTTTTTTACAAAATAAGTGTGAAAGGAGGAAAAATATGGCCAAAAATATTCAAAAAATGATTACATATATAAATTTATTAAACGGAGAAAACATGCAACAAAATCTATTAACCGAAGCACAAGAAAAAGCATTATATGCTCAAGAGTGCGCAGTAGTAAATAATATATTTAAATTAAGAGATATCTTTATTAAAAATCTTAAAAGTAAAATAGTTAATTTAGAAACTATTTTAAGACACAAAAATGATCCTGAGGTTTCTAAACAACTCGAGATTGAAACTAACAAACTCAAAAATGACTCTTCATTAGTCGGATTAGTTTTATCATTGATGAAAATTCAAAATTCTTGAATAATCAACAAAATGTATTGCGATGAAGAAACAAGATACAATAAGGAATGATATACTGATTATTTCTCAAAGACCACATTCTACAAGAGAAAACGAGATGCTATCAAAGAGTTTATAGAAATCTACTTTAACTATGTATAACATTGTGTCCATACACAATCAGGATACTTATATTGTTGAACAAAGAGACTTCAAAGTAAACATATTAAATGGTGGAAATCTAGGAAATTTTGATTTAAGTGATTTTGATTTACCATTTATTATTAGTATAGATAGAATTTTATCAAATGGATATACAGATATCAGTTTTGGATTCAAAGATAAAATCAATACACCATTTACTGAAGCTCTTAGATACCTTCTAAAAAGAAGATTTAATCTAAACATTTTAAATAATAAATTTACTATTAAAGCTTATATTTTTGTTAATAAGGAACAAAAAGCTGAATTTAGTACTGACGATTTTGGTCTTAGTAATTTCAAGAGACTGAATTTCATTGAGTTAGATACGCCATTCAATAAATTAAATTCAATCTTCATTAGGTTTACATTTACATCCAAAGTTCTGGGAATTGAGGAAGAATTATTTAAGGAATATCAGGTAATTTTCGGGAATGAAATTAAGAATTCACAACAAATATCTCCACAAAATTTATTATTTAAAATCAAAGTACCTTACTCATACGTTTTTAATTTTTCCGAAAATTCAACTTACTGAACTAAAAAGTACTATCACAATATCATTTTAGAATTACCAAAAATTAATAATACAAATCAATTCACGAATTTATTGAAAATTAGACAATTTAATGATAAAAAAGATAATTTGATGCCTGGAGAAAATAATAAAAATACAGATATGCAAATTAATGTCAATGAAGTTCATATAAATAATTTCTTATCCAAAAATGAAAAAATTAATTTGCATTTAGAAAAGGAAAATGACGATAATGTTTATCATTCTTGACTAATTGAAAACAACTGTTATCACAAGGTAGTAAGGATAGATGACTATTTAACTACTAATGAATCAGATGTGACAATTAACAAAATTCCAGGTTTAATACCTAGTAAATCCTTAAAAATTCCATATCAATATAGTGGTCTATTAACTTTCAAATTTCCAATTTCCACACCTTATTTCAATTTTGATTTCATCAAAACTTTTGATATCAAGCCCACACAACTTTACGAAAGTAATGCGGATAAAAGATTGAAAATTACTTATTTTGATGATGACAATCCTAAAGTTACATATCGCTTCGTAATTGACTTAAAGGATTCAATCAAAATAATTAAAGAAGAATTTTTCAACTTCAATGAGTTCATTTTAGATGAACAGACAAAGAAAAGACTTAATCAAAAAAATCAGTAAAGTTGTACTTATTTGTGTTGCCGGTGGTTTAATAGGGACTGGTGCATACTTTCTACATAGAAACTTATCACAAAATAGAAAACAGTTTGGAGAAGTTATCGGCAAAAAACGAAAAAGAATTGATGATAAAATCAAAAATTATTACAATTACGAAGAAGATGAGAATTCCTGATTTTTCCCTACATTAGAGGCTAAATATTTTGAAAAATTTGTAAAAGTTGATGAATATGGATTTAAATACATCAATGAAGACATTGTTAAATCTGTAATTCATGACGTAATCAGAAGGTTTCCGACAAAATATGGTTCAATTTTGTTCGATTATAAAATTATCAATAAAAATCAAATTTTTATTTATATGAAGCACATTAATGAAGACAAAGTAAAAACTAAAACTTACTTAATAGAGCTTAAATAATATATAATTAACCTATGAATTCAAATATTAAAGACTTAGTTTTTGGTGAACTTAAAAAAATATCTAAAAACAAAAACATCACAGAAGACTCTAATATTAGAGAACTTGGAGTTGACTCTCTTGATCTAGCTGAATTAATTTTTGATGCTGAAGAAAGATTAGGGATTACAATTTCTGACGATGAATTAAGAGATGTAAAAACAGTTAAAGATGTTATTAGGATTTTAGATAAATAATATATAATATAGATGGCTTAGGAGTATAGTTCAACGGTAGAACAACGGGCTTCAACCCCGTGTGTTGTGGGTTCGAATCCTGCTACTCCTGCCATTTTTTTATACTCTTTTTTTATATTAAATAAAGTAAAATTAGTAATATGAAAGAAAAAAATAAATTCGGTGTGCTAGGTACTGGAGCATTCGGTTCTGCATTAGCAAATATTTTAATTGAGAATGATTTTCCAGTAATGATGTATGGAATTAATGAACAAGAAATTAGCGATATTAACGATGGATATAATCGCAAATTTTTTGGTGAGATTCCATTTAAAAACTCTAATCTTATTTCAGCAACAAATGATTTAGATTACTTTTATGAAAATGTAAACACAGTTATCTTAGCTGTTCCATCAGTTGCAGTCGGTACAATTTTAAGACAATCAGCCAAAGTGCTTGGAAACAAAAAAATTAGCATTATCAACTTATCAAAAGGTCTTGAGCCTGAAACAAAACAATTCTTTTCTGACTATATAACTGCTGCATTTGATAAAAATCTTGAAAATCTTGCGTCAATTATGGGACCATCATTTGCAATTGAAGTTTTCGAAGGAAAACTTACAATGGTTAACATTGTGGGGACAAATTCAAAATTCAACCAAGAAGTTGCACAATGCTTTAATAATTCACATTTTTATGTAAAACCATATGATGACATTAAAGGCGCTGAGGTCTTTGCTGCTCTTAAAAATGTTTTAGCCATTGGATTAGGAATGACATCGGTTTTATATCCGGGTCAAAATTCACACGCTGGACTTCTTACATTAGGGACTTATGAAATATTTAAAATATATAAAACTATGTTCCCTAATGAGGAAGATACAATTGGTTACAATTTTGCAGCTATGGGGGATATCTTCTTAACATGTTCATCACCTACAAGTAGAAACTTTAGTTTTGGTATTAATGTTGCAAAAGTAGGTGTTAGAGAAGCTTTAGCAACACAAAATGTAACTACCGAAGGTTACGATACAGCAATAACATTACAAAAAATAATTGAAGAATATAACATTAAAGATATTCCATTTTTACAAGGAATTATCGATGTTTTATTCAATGACAAAGACCCAAAAGTCATTTTAGATTCAATAATTTAAACATGCTCTCGCATGTTTATTTTTTACACCCTTAATTTTTAATATAGTGTAAAATATTATTAATTTATTAATAATATTGGAGGTAACCGTGATTACACATACAAAAGATAAGAAAAAATCAGAAGTTGTTGTTAAAGTTAAAATTAATCAAGCAGATTTTGATAAAAAATTAAAAGAATTTACAGACAAATTAGCTAAAAAAGTTAAAGTTAAAGGTTACAGACCAGGAAAAGCTCCTAAAGCTGAAATCGAAAAATATGTAGACCACAGAGCTGCATTTACTGATACAGTTAACTCATTTAGCAACGAAAATCTTCCAGCTGTTTTTGAATATGCTGCAAAAAACAAAATTAAAGCAGCTAGATACCCAATGTTAGACTTACAAAAAGATGGGGAAGATCTTTACTTAGTTTACATTTTTGTTGAAGAACCAGATTTTGCAGTAGATCCTAAGAAATTAAAATTAGACTACAAAACAATTAAAGTAGCTAAAAAAGATGTTGATGATATGAAGAAAGATATCCAAGAAAAATTATCTGTTAATGAAGAAATTACAGATAAAAAAGCTAAAACAAAACTTGGAGACACAGTTAACATTAACTTCAAAGGATTTATTGACAACACACCATTTGAAGGTGGAGAAGCTGAAAACTATGATTTAAAATTAGGTTCAAAAACATTTATTCCAGGATTTGAAGATCAACTTGTTGGTAAATCAGTAGGATGAAAAGGTGATGTAGTTGTTACATTCCCTGCTGACTACTTCGTTAAAGAATACCAAAACAAAGAATCAGTATTCCAAGTTTCAATTAACTCAATAAAGAGATTAAAATTATTCGAATTTACAGATGAAAATGTTAAATTACTTGGTGATCCAAAAATCACAGATCTTAAATCACTTGAAAAAGAACTTAAAAACAATGTTTTCATTAAAAAATTCTTCTCAAACGTTGATTCATTCTACCTTTCATTAATTGAACAAACAATCAAATTAGCAAAAGTTAACTTGCACCCATCATTCATGCAAGAAAGACTTGGATTATTAAAATCTGAATTCGAAAAACAATTAAAACAATTTGGAATGAAGAAAACTGAGTACTTACAATTAATCAAATCATCAGAAGCTGATTTAGAACAAGAATTTGTGAAACAAGCTACAAAAGATGTTGAAAACGCTAAAGCTATTCAATACTGAGTTGCTAAATATCCAGTTAATGCTTCAGCAGAGCAAATCGCAGAATTTACATCAAAAATTGAAGCATTTGGATTTAATAAATCTGTAGCAAACAACTTAATTATCTCAGCATTAAGAATGTCATTAATTTTAGCTGACGTAAACTCAGAAGCTGCAGCTAACTTAGAAAGTGACTTTACAAAAATTACAAAATAATACTTTTAATGATTAACTAACTCATTTAAATAATATGAGTTAGTTTTTTTATGCCTTTTTCACGGTAAAATAAGCAAATTAAAAAATGAACAACTTATATTGTTCATTTTAAAAACATAATTTTAAATAGTAAGAACTAAATTATCATTTTGAAATTTCGTTACCATTTGCATCTTTTTGTTTTCCACAAACAGCTAAAATGAAGTCAACAACTGGTCAAATTCCAACTGAAATTCATCATCCTACTAAAAGTTTTAATAAACCTAATCCGATTCTTCCAGCATAGAATCTATCTACTCCAAACGCTCCTAAGAAGAATGATAATAAAGTTAAAACTAATCTGCTTTTTGGTGATACTGAATTCATAAATACCTCCTAATTAATTAATTAATTTAATTATAAATTATTTAAAAGTTTTTTTATTTTTTTCGTGAAAAAGCTAGATAGGCAACTTGAGCTATCATAGCACCATTATCTGTTGCATATTTTAACGATGGAACAATAGCGTTTTTATGCAATTTACAAAACTCTTCCCTTAGGTAAGAGTTAGCAGAAACTCCACCACCTAAAACTAAAGTTTTAACATCATATTTCTCTAATGCTGCTTTAGTTTTACTAATCAAGTAGTCAATAGCTGTTTTTTGAAAAGAAACGGCAAGTTGTTGCTTGTCAAGTTCTTCATTTTTCATTTGAGCTTTGTTAACTTTATTTAAAACTTGCGTTTTAAGACCGCTAAATGAAAAATCTAATTCATTGTCTGTGTGTGGAAATGTTAATTTTGTAAATTCACCATCATATTGTTTGAAAAGCTTATCAATAATTGGTCCACCAGGAAAACCTAGACCTAATCTTGAAGAAACCTTATCGAAAGCTTCTCCAACAGCATCATCAAGTGTCTCTCCGATGATTTCCAAATCATCTACATCTTTAGCATAAATTAATTGCGTATGTCCACCAGAAACTAATAAACATAATGCTGGGAATGCAATTTCGTTAGTTAATGTGGCTGATAAAAAGTGACCAACAAGGTGATTGACAGGTACTAAAGGTTTATTTATTGCTAGTGCAAAAGCACTTGCAAATAAATAACCAACTTGTAGCGTTCCTATTAAACCAGGTTCTTTCGTGTAAGCGATATAATCAAAAGAATTTGGATCATATTTTTGCAATATTAATTCCTGAATAAGCGCAATATTTTTAACATGCTCGCGTGAAGCTATTTCAGGAATGGTTCCTCCGAACTCTTTAAAAATATCAATTTGTGAAATGGTTCATAAATCTAAAACTTTTCCATCTTCTAAAACTGCTAAAGATGTGTCATCATGGGAAGTTTCAATACCTAAAATTCTCATTAGTTTACACCTCCAATTTGAGGTTGTTTAATATATAAGGGTTCTACACTCATAGTGTTTTCTTCTTTGAATTTATCTTTAAAATCCTTGAAGCTATTAATCATCTTTTTATAATCTACTTTATCAACTTCGGTTGAATCTTTATCAACTATTTGAATGGTGTTTTTATTATAAAAATATACTTTTGAACCTTGTGCATCTATATAGAAGTTTTCTTTATTAGGACTTAATGTTTCTAAAATTTCAAATGTATTAATTGTAAAGAGAGGTTTTTTAAATAAAAGAGCAAAAGTTCTAAAGTAAACTAAAGAACTTCTTACACCAGTGAAAAAACCTGGCCCCTTGTTTATATAAAAGTTGTTAATTTTATCTACTGATAAATTATTTTTGCTCAATAACAGTTGAAATTGTTCAGTTATTAACTGAACTTTTTTCTTATAACCTTCTAATAAAACAAAGTCAGCAACATTGAAATCTTTATCAAATAAAATTAAAACAAAGTCCTCTGTTGCTGTATCTAAATAAACATTCATTATTTAACCTCTACAATCTCAAAAACATGTTTTTCATTTTCATTAATATATGCATTAATTTTTACATAATGTGTAAAATCTAAATTTTGCAAGTTAGCTCATTCAATAACAACTAAATTATCATCAAAATAATCTTCAAACTCATCAATTGAAGATTTAAAGTTGTATAAATCAATATGAATTAGACCATCATAGTCTTTCATATATGAAAAACTTGGTGATGTAATCTTCTCTTTTATACCTATTTTTTTACCTAATAATTTAGTGAAAGTAGTTTTTCCAGCTCCTAAATCACCTGATAATAATAAAAATTGTTTCTCTTTAAATAGTTCAAAATTTTGATTTATAAAAAGTTCTAAGTCTTGCAGACTAGAACAAACGATTTTTTTTAGCATTCTATAATGTACTAATTTTTTCTTCAGTTAAGTTTTTAGATAATTGAACTACAACAATAGTTTCAGGTCCTGTATGAACTGAAATACAGTTAGGTAATAATGTTGTGAAAACTCTATTTTTTCCCTTGCTTTTTATATAATCAACAACATCTTTTAAGTCACCTGAATTTGAATGGATAATTAAGATATCTTTATCGTTATCTTTCAATTTAGCATCAATATTCTTGTAAATTGTTTTTAAGAACACTAGACCTTTTCCTTCTTTTTCTAATTTCCCTTTATAGAAACTTACAATAGGAATGATTTTAAGCAATCTAGCAACAACAGCTGCAGCAGGTGTTAATCTTCCTCCTTTTAATAAGTATTCATTGTGTTTAGGAAAAATTGAAACTTTTTGTCTCTCATCCCATTGTTCAATTTCTCTAATTGCTTCATCAACATCAGTTCCATTTTTGATTAATTCAACAAAATCTCAAACTTGAAGTGTGATTAATGATGCAACAAAAATTGACTCAATAACTCTTAATTTTGGATATGATGATTCAAGAGCCTTTAAGTTTTGATATTGACTTGATAAATGTTTTGAAATAGGGAAAACAACAACATAATCGTGTGTTTTTGATAACTCACTAATTAAATCTTCTGCTATCCCGATTGGTGTTGCTGAAGTTCTATAAGTTTTTGTATCTAAATTAAAGTAAGTGAAAAAATCTTCTGGTGTTAAATCGATACCATCATTGTATGTTTTACCATCTAATTCAATTCTTAAAGGAAGATAAAATCATCCTAAATCTTCAGCTTGTTTTTTATTTAATCCTGAAGCTGAATCTACTACTATAGCTACCTTTTTCATAAATTCAATTATATTAAATTTATGTATAATTTTGTTTATGATATTGTTTAATAATTTGGATAAATCATTCTCAAATGTATCTATTATTTTTGTTGATAGTAGAGTTTCGAAAACTCAACAAATACAACTTGATAATATGATTATTTTTTCAGATGATAATAAAAAAATACATTCTATAAATTTACTTGATAATAAGCTTCTTGATATTAAACCTAGTTCAAAATTTGGCGCATTAAATGCAGAACAAATTGCAAAATTATCTTCAGTTTTAGTTAAAAATGGTTTTGCTTTAGAAAATGAACCTAAAATCATTTATGGTTTAATTACAAAAAGAGAAAATCACCATAAAAGTGAGAAGTTATTTGTTCTAGAAGTTTTAATTAATAAAGAAACAAATGAACATATTCAATTAGTTACAAACACATTAGATTCTCAAGAAGGTAAAGTTGTTGTTTTATCATTACCGGGAACAACTGTTTTCAGTGGTCTAGAAGTCTTAGAAGGCGAAATGCTTAATGTAAAAAGTTACGGAATGCTATCAGGATACAGAACTTTAGGAATCGATAGAGAAGGATTAATTTTTGGAACAAGCGAACAAATTGGAAAGGATTTTGAATTTTAAAATGAATGTACTTAAAGAATTAAGAAACCGTGGTATTTTAAAGGCCATTAGTAATGAGGAAAAATTCAACTCACTTCCAGAAGGTGTTGGAGTTTACTGTGGTTTTGACCCAACAGCAACAAGTTTACACTTAGGAAATTACATTCAAATAGCTAACTTATTAAGATTTAAACAAGCAGGTTTTACAACTTATGCAATCCTAGGTGGAGCTACAGGAATGATCGGTGATCCTTCTTTCAAAGATTCTGAAAGACAACTTCTTGATGATGTTACTGTTCTAGAAAATAAAAATAAAATTAAGGCACAGCTTGAATCATACGGTTTAACTGTTGTAGATAACTATGATTTTTACAAAGATATGAATATTTTGGAATTTCTTAGATCTGTAGGTAAATTAGTAAATATTTCATATATGCTTGCTAAAGATTCAGTTGCTTCTAGAATTGAAAAAGGATTAAGTTTTACCGAATTCACTTACCAGTTAATTCAAGGCTGAGACTTTGCTACTTTATACAAAGATAAAAATATTTGCATTCAATTCGGTGGTTCAGATCAATGAGGAAATATCACAACTGGTTTAGATATGATTTCTACGTTGTACGGAAACGATCATAAAGCAGTTGCAATTACAGCTAACTTATTAACTGATGCAAATGGAAATAAATTTGGTAAATCAACAGGTGGTGGTAGTTTATGATTAGATGCTTCAAAAACAAAACCATTTGTTATGTATCAATTCTTGTTAAATCAACCTGATAGCGAAGTTGAAAAATTACTTAAATGATTAACATTTTTACCATTAGAGCAAATTGAACAAATTATTGAAAAACATAAAGAGCAACCTTCATTAAGATATGCTCAAAAAGAGCTCGCTTATGCAGTTATTTCCGACGTTCACTCTAGTGCTGAAGCTAAAAAAGCAAAATTAATTTCAGAAATATTATTTAATAAAAATTTAGATTTATCAAATTATTCAACAGAAGAAATATCTGATATTTATGAAGATATTAATCATTTTGAATTAGTTAAAGACCAAAATTTAATTAATCAACTTATTGAAAATAACATTATTAAATCAAAACGTGAAGCTAGAGAGTTTATTACAAATAATTCAATTAAGCTCAATTTAGAACCAGTAAATGAAGACAGCGTTTTAAATTCAAGTTTATGAAATAACGAATTCGCACTTCTTCACGTTGGTAAGAAAAATATTTACTTAATCAAAATTAAATAGAAATGAAAAAATTCTCATCAGTCGATGAGAATTTTCTTATACCTTTGAAGTTCTGCTCAAAATTGGATGATAATGAGCTTCAATCTTTTCTTTTAAATCAGGTAAATAGCGAACTAATTCTTTTTTAAAAGTTTTATCATGTTTAATAAAACCTACTGCATGCAATAATTCATGAACCACAGTTTCTTTAATAAAATATTCATCGATTAAATACAATCTCTCATTGAACATTATTAAAAATTGTTTTTTGGGATCTGATGATCTAATTACACATCTTCCTCAATATGATTTTGAGTTTTTTAACTCCCATCTTCACCTTTTATCAATGTTCATTATTTGTGAATATTCATCAAAGTACTTCTGAATAATTATTGAAATTTGCTCTCTTGCAAACTCCAATAATAATGGTTTTATTCTTCTTTCAGACCTACAACGTAGTGATTTTGCTACTTTTTGACTTAAGTCAAATATGTAAAGATAATTATTAGGAAGCAATTTGTAAGTGTATCTTTCTCCTAATAAAACAAACCAATCTTTATCAACTGAAATTTCATTTTCAGCAAGTAATTTGTGTGTGTAAACCATATATTAAAGATAAAGAAAATGCCTGTTAAGCATTTTCTTTATTCTGTTCCTCTTTAGCTTGTTTTGTGTAATTAAAAATTAGTTCAGCTAATTTATCTTTAGACATTTCTTGATATCCACTAATACCTAATAATTCAGCCATTTTGAATAATTGCTCATTTGGAATTTCTAAAAGTTTTTTGATTGCAGTTTCCTTTTGAACATCTGCTTGAATTTTTTCTTCTTCTGGTGAATCTTTCTTTTCTGAATCAGTAGCATCTGCTGATTTACTTTGATTTTTGAAAATATCATTTAAGTTTGCGCCATTAGCAAATCCTGAAAATAAATCAGAAATACCATTTGGGTTATTTTTAAATAACTCTTGCATTTTAGCAGCCATAGCAAGTGTTTCTTCTTCCATTTTAATTGAGTAGAACATCTTAATAATAAATACAACTTTTTTAGCAGGAATTAATCAGTTAACAATTGTTAATATAGTTGTAACAACATCAATAACAACAATTGCAATTACAATATTTGGTAAACCCGGTTGATTGAATGTACCGTTAAAAATGTACTTGAATAATGTGAAAACACTAAATAGTCCCACAATTGTTGATAATAAGATTGGTCATCTATTGAAATTAAGGTAAGTTTTTTCCTTACGAACTTTGATAAAAGAAATGATTATCACAATTGCAGCAGCACAAAAAATAATTATGTAAAAAATTTGATTTATTATGTAGAAAATAAATAAACTTTTACTTTCATTTGTGACTTTAATTGCATCATCACTTGGTAAATTTGTGGTTTCAGGTTTTAAAAATGTATCGTGTCCAATTGTCACAATTAAGAAGCCAGCCAATGTTAATGTAGCAATTAATGTGATTGAAGCAAATAAAAGTCAAACTCAACTAGCAAATGTTTTTTGTCCTTTTCCATACAATTCATCTGCTTTACGATATTTTAGAAAATCTCTTAAATTTCATTTAAACATTCAACACCTCCTTTATTTCATCTTCTTTTATAAATTCATCGAAGTTAAAATCAGCTACATCAAAGTCGTGTGGTGGTTTTGAATAAAACACCATTTCTTTTCCAGTCATAGGATGATGTAATTCTAATTTATAAGCATGTAATCTTTGTCCATTTTCATCAACATACTTGTTGTAAACAGGATCTCCATAAATTGGATTTTTAATATATGCCATATGCACTCTGATTTGATGAGTTCTTCCTGTCTCAAGTTCGCATTTTACAAGTGATTTAGGTAAGTTATCAATGTAAAATGTTTTTAATAAAGTAACGTGAGTAGTTGCTGGTTTAGCATTAATATCAGTTACTTCCATTTTAAGTCTATCTTTAGCATTTCTACCAATAGGTAAGACTAATTTAAGTTTTTTACTTTCTAATACACCGTCACAAATTGCTAAATATGAACGCTTAATTTCGTGAGTAGCAAATAACTCAGAAAGTTTATTATGAACCTCATTGGTCTTTGCAATAACTAATAAACCGCTTGTGTCTTTGTCAATTCTATGAACGATACCTGGTCTAAGCAATCCATTTTGATCTGATAAATTATTTTTAAAATGATATAAAAGTCCATTCACTAATGTATCTTCATAATGACCTGGAGCTGGGTGAACTGTCATACCAGTTGGTTTATTAATGACACATAAATATTCATCATCATAAACAATATCTAAATCCATTTGTTTAGGAACTACTTTAATTTCCTTATCAAGTACTCTTGAAATTTTAATTACTTGACCTTCTCTAACCATAAATTTAGGTTTATTAACCAAAACATCATCAACTGTTACAACTCTCTCATCAATAAGTTGCTTAATATCATTACGTGATATTTCAGTATTATTTGAAATATATTTATCAATTCTTTCAGGATATTTAACTACTAATTCAATCATAAATTCAATTATATATTTTTTATAGATTTTATTTGTATTTACTAATAAATATTTATTTATTAGTACGCTTGAGAAAACTATATAAAAAGTTTTTAATGTTATAATATGACTATGTTAGATTTTTTAGAGAAAAGAATACAAAAAAGTATTGCAAAAATGTCAAAAAAAACAACACTAAATGAAGCTGATATTTTAGAAGTAACTAAAAACGTAAAATTAGCACTTCTTGAAGCTGACGTTAACTTAAGGGTTGTTAAAGAGTTTATTAATAATGTCAAAGCAAAGGCTTTAGAATCTGAAATTATAGGTAAATTAAATCCATCACAACAAATGATTAAAATTTTTCACGATGAACTTGTGAATATTTTAGGTGGAAAAACTACCGAAATTTCGATCACAAAAAAACCTTATATCATTATGATGTGTGGACTTCAAGGTTCAGGGAAAACTACAGCAACAGCTAAAATTGCTTACTATCTTAGAAAGAAAAAATTCGTAAATAATCCACTTGTTGTTGCAGCTGACATCTATCGTCCAGCCGCTGTGCAACAATTAGTAACTTTAGCAAAGAGTATTCAAGTTGATTACTATGAGCAAGGTGTTGAAGTTCCTGCAGAAGAAATTGTAACTAATGCATTAAAACAAGCTGATGCTAATAAAAATGACTTAATTATTATCGATACAGCTGGTCGTTTATCAATTGATGAAAAGTTAATGCAAGAGCTTAAAAACATTAAACAAATTGCTCATCCATCTGAAATATTCTTTGTTGCTGATGCTATGTCTGGTCAAGACATTGTTAATGTTGCTCAAACATTCAATGATAACTTAAGCTTATCAGGTTTAATTATTACAAAACTTGATTCAGATGCACGTGGTGGAGCCGCATTAAGCTTACGTCAAGTGCTAAATGTGCCTATCAGATTCATTGGTACAGGTGAAAAAACATCTAATATTGATTTATTTCACCCTAACCGTATGGCTGACAGAATTCTCGGGATGGGTGATGTTTTATCACTTATCGAACATGCACAAGATAACATTGATGAAGATAAAGCAAAAAATATGGTTGAAAGAATTTTTTCAGGTAAATTTGACCTTGATGATTTAATGGATCAAATTAAGCAAATGAAGAAATTAGGTAAATTCTCAAAATTACTTAAAATGCTTCCTGGTTCTTTATCAAGTAAAATTAATGAAGAAGATTTAGATAAAGCTGAAGAAAAAATGCAACTTTATCAAATCTTAATGTCTTCAATGACTAAGAAAGAAAGAAAAAATCCTAAACTTTTAAAACAAGCATCTAGAAAAGAAAGAATTTTAAAAGGTTCAGGAAGAAGTGTTCAAGAATACAATAAACTACTTAATGAGTTTGAATCAATGCAAAAAAGAATAGTTGATATGGCTAATAAATTCAAAAATGGTGGAACAAGTGGTTTAGGTGGTCTTGGAGGATTATTCTAAAATAAAAAGCAACATTTAATTATGTTGCTTTTTTAATTTTATTGATAAAATTAACTTATTAAATTGTGCCATCATAGCTCAGCAGGCAGAGCACTTCCATGGTAAGGAAGGGGTCGCTGGTTCGAGTCCAGTTGTTGGCACCATTTTTTTATTACTCTTTTGATACTTTGTCTAAAACAGATTTTAATTCTGAATATGGTAAATATCCTGAAAGTGCAGTTACATATTTTGCATCCTTATAAATTTGAATATATGGAATACTTGTAATATTCATCTCTCTTGCAAAATCTCTGTTTTTATCAATATTAACTCTTAATATTTCGGCATTATCTTTTTGGTCTAATTCAGTTAATGTGTTTGCATATAACATTTTACATGGGCCACATCAGCCTGCATAAAATACTAAAAGTTTTACACCTTTTGAATTATCTAAAAGTGAAAATACATCTTGTTTTGTTAAATCATTGTGAATCATTTTCGCCTCCCTTAAACAATATGTAATTATTATACCAAAAAATAAAAAAGTGCTTTTTAGCACTTATTTTTTATGAAATTTGAACTTTTTACTGCTTTTAATATAACAGTTTTTAAAAAAAGGTATAAAAAAAGCAGCGGCTCCCTATTTTCACTGTAAAGCTATCTTCGGCACTAAAGGGCTTAACTACTGAGTTCGGAATGGATTCAGGTGATCCCCTTTGCTATAACCACTGTGAATATTATAGCACTGATAAATAAAAACAAAAACATTTTTTAAATTTTTTTCTAAAAAATTTTGATCTCCAATGAAACATAAATTTCGCCACTTACATTCATTGGTTAGGAAACTAAATTTAACACTATGAATTTACTAAATTAGTACAAATAAACATCTCAACAATGTTGAGATGTTTATTTAATTACTGAATTATTTATTACGTATATAAATGTTGGCTTCGTATTCTAAATCTTTATCTTCTTCACGTGCTTCTTTAATTCACATTGTAATTGAAATGATGATGAATAGTATAATACCAACAAATACAAATGTATCAGCTAGATTGAATGTACCTTTATCTGCTCAAGGTAAGTAAAGCATATCTTTTACATAACCGTTAAATAAAATTCTGTCTAACGCATTTCCGAAATCCCCTGCTAGTAAGATACCTAATGGGATTGAATAGTATAAAGAATTCTTAGTGAAGAATAAAGGCAATATTAGGATAAATGCAGCCACCATAAAGCTTAATCCTTGAATTAAAGCAATATCAGTTGTCTTCAAAAATGTGACACCTTTATGTCAAATAGATCTAATTCCAAATAAACCAAAATTTTGTCATTCACTAGAATTTGATGGATAAATATTTTCAGGGAAAATGTATGTTCCATCTGGTAAAGGAGCTTGGCCATCTAGTCTTAATCTTAAAACATCACCATGTTTAAATAGAAAAGTTTTTGTTAGTTGGTCTATTGTTAAGAAAATTGCAAAAACAATGAATAATATTACATATGCAGTTAAAATTGATTTTCAATTTGCTTTGAAGTGTTCAACTATTTTAGTATCAAAAGTTTTATTTTTTTGTTCTTGATTATTCATAATTATTTATCTTCCCAATCTTTTACAATTTCATAACATGTATCACATAAATTATCTATCATCTCTGATTTTTCAAAATGATTTCAACATCTTTGACATTTTTCAGAATCAAATGTTGCAATTTCTAATTCATTATTTGATTCAAATGATACTTTACCTACCATTAATAAAGTTTTTAAATCAAGTGATTTGATAAAGTCTGATAATGAATTTGGTAATTTAACATATACTTCATTAATTCTCTTAATTGTACCTTCTTTAATTAAGTTATCAACTTTAGCATTTACTTCAGCACGTAATTGGAAGAATTCATCAAATTGTTCAATTAATGATTTATTAACTGCAACATTATTAAAATCAAATGCATCAAACATTATTGAGTCATACTTTGTAGCTTTATTAAAGTGTTCGTATGCTTCTTCAGCTGTTGTAGGTAAAATAGGAGCAATTGCTTTAATAATAAAGTCTACGATTTCATATAAGTTCGATTGAACCATTAATCTTTCTGGATCATTTGATTTTCTTATATAAAGGATGTCTTTAGTAATTGATAAATAGAATCCAGATAAGTCAACAATATAGTTATTTAATAATTTAACAACATTAATGAATTTATATTCATCATAAGCTTTTTTAATGTTTAATTTTAATTCATTTAATTGTTCCGAAATAAGTGCATGAACACCTGTTTTTTGAATATTAGAATCATATTCAAAACCGGATAAATTACCTAACATAAATCTGATAGTATTTCTGATTTTTCTATATATTTCAGTGTTTTGATCGAGGATATCATCTGAAATATTTACATCATTTGTATATTCACTGTTAGCTGCTCATAATCTTAATATATCTGCACCACGTTTTTTAACAACGTCAATAGGTTTAATTACATTTCCTAATGATTTTGACATCTTGTTACCATTTTTATCTAAAACAAAACCGTGTGAAACAATTTGTTTATATGGAGCTGTTTTTTGATATGCAACTGAGTTAATGATAGATGAGTTGAATCAACCTCTGTATTGGTCAATTCCCTCTAAATATAAGTCATATGGAGCCTTGTAACGCTCATCAATATCAACAGCAGCAAAAGAAACACCAGAATCAAATCAAACATCCATAATATCCATTTCTCTTGTAAATTCTCTACCTTTGTATTTTGGATGCAATAAGTCTTGTGTATCTCATTCTCATCAGATATTGATATCGTGCTCTAAAACTTGATTAATTGTGAAATCAAATTGTTCTTTATCAATTACAGGGTTTTTATGTTCATCATAAAAGATAATGATTGGAACACCTCAA
Organism: Mycoplasma sp. 4404; assembly: GCF_034863325.1. NCBI lineage: Bacteria > Bacillati > Mycoplasmatota > Mollicutes > Mycoplasmatales > Mycoplasmataceae > Mycoplasma > Mycoplasma sp. 4404. The sequence goes on along the minus strand of NZ_JAYFFE010000004.1, from coordinate 2,281 downwards.
GTTCTTTGTCTTGAAATAGTTCAATCACCTCTTTCTGCGATCATATTTCTTAATCTTGTTTTAGCTCACTCTGGGTATGTTGAAACTTTTGTTTCAATATTTTCTAAAATGTCTCTTCTAATTTTATCAATAGAAACAAATCATTGAGGTGTACCTCTAAAAATAATTGGTTTGTGAGTTCTTCAATCATGTGGATATGAGTGCTTCATAAACTCCAATTTCATAACTCTATCATCTAAAAACTCAACAATAGGTTTGTTTGCACTATCATAAAATAAACCGTCAAAATCAGTACCTGTTCCAAAGATAGTTCCATCATCAGCAACGTGCATAATTTTTTCTAAATTAAATCTCTGTCCAATTAAAAAGTCGTCTTCTCCGAACATTGGAGCAATATGAACAATACCTGTACCAGATTCTTCAGTAACATGATGACCAACAACTAATGGAGCTAATAAACGAGTGATTGGTGTGAAATATAAAATATTTTTTCCAAGAACTTCATACCCATAAAATTCATCTAGAATGTCATATTCATAAATTTCATTCTTCTCAGCATATTTCTTAAATAATTCTTCTGAAAAAATTAGAGTATCGTTTTCAACCTTAACTCTAATGTATTTAATTTTAAGCCCTACGGCAGCTCCTGAGTTAGCTAATAATGTTCAAGGAGTAGTTGTTCAAACAACAATATCATCACCGTTATGGATCTTGTCAAAGTTACTACTTACAACTCTTAGTTTTAAATATAATGATGGACTTCTTACTTCTTTATATTCAACTTCAGCTTCTGCTAAAGCACTTTGTGAAGTAGGAGATCAATAAATAGGTTTAAGTCCCTTATATACTAAACCATCTAAAATCATTTTAGAAAAGACTTCTAATTGTTTAGCTACATATTTCTTATCTAAAGTGATGTAATACTTTTTAAAATCTGAAAAAAGTTGTAATTGTTTAAATTGTTCTTTCTGAATTTCGACTTGTTCCAATGCATAAGCTTTCGCTTTAATTCTTAACTCAAGTGGTGAAATTTCTTCTTTCTTAAGGTTACTTTCTGAAAGCATTTTATGTTCAATAGGCAATCCATGTGTATCTCATCCAGGAACAAATGGAGAATAATATTTATTTAAAGTTTTTCATCTCACAATTATATCTTTTAAGATTTTGTTTAAAGCATGGCCTACGTGTAAATCTCCATTAGCATATGGTGGACCATCATGTAAAATGAAAGGTATATTATCTTTATATTCTTCTAATATTCTTTGATATATGTTATCTTGATATCACTTTTCTCTATATTTACTTTCTTTTTCGATTAAATTAGCTTTCATTTCAAAGCTTGTTTGCGGCATATTTAAAGTCTTTTTGAAGTCCATATTTTCTCCCTGTTGTTAAATTATAAATTAATTATAAATAAATTAAATTATATAAGAAAATCCTCTAATTTACTAACTTAACAAGTTAACAAATTAGAGGATTTTTGGTGGCCTCGGCAGGAATCGAACCAGCGACACACAGAGCTTCAATCTGTTGCTCTACCTACTGAGCTACAAGGCCATAATGGCGGTCCAGACGGGGATCGAACCCGCGTTCTCCTCCGTGACAGGGAGGCGTATTAAACCACTTTACCACTGGACCGTTTTGGTTGCAGAGGAAAGAATTGAACTTTCGACCTTCGGGTTATGAGCCCGACGAGCTACCACTGCTCCACTCTGCTATGTATCTCCTGTTATTGGCGGGTGATGAGGGATTCGAACCCCCGCGGGCCGTGAAGCCCCTGCTAGTTTTCAAGACTAGTCCCTTCAGCCGGACTTGGGTAATCACCCGTATGGTGGACCTAACAGGATTCGAACCTGTAACCGACCGGTTATGAGCCGGTTGCTCTAACCGTTGAGCTATAGGTCCGTAATTTGGTAGCACCGAAGAGATTCGAACTCTTGACCTTCCGGGTATGAACCGGATGCTCTAACCAACTGAGCTACAGTGCCATATATGGTGGAGAGTATGGGATTCGAACCCACCACCTCCTGCGTGCAAGGCAGGCGCTCTAGCCAAATGAGCTAACCCCCCATATAAATGGTGAAGAAGACAGGATTTGAACCTGCGACCACTACAGCCCAAATGTAGTGCTCTACCAAGCTGAGCTACTTCTCCAACAATCATTAGTTGCGTTATTATTATAATATAAAAAATATTTTTATGAAATTTTTTTTATATTTTTTTAAAAATAAAAAAACACCATTAAAGGTGTCAAATATTCTTTGAAAACTGAATAGTTATT
>NZ_JAYFFE010000003.1:0-110740 GCF_034863325.1 Mycoplasma sp. 4404 | reverse complement strand
GATTAAAATTTTCGACTTTAAGTGCATATTTAATTTTCTTATTTTCTCTTGTGGTTGCCTTACCTATTTATGCTATAGATTTATATAAAACTAATTTACCACATTTACCAGAAGGAATACATAAAACTTATTCTGATGGAGCTTATCTGGATTTCGCAGCTGACTATCTCTTCACATATTTTATCTGTATATTTATAATAATACATAATGTTATTTACTTAAGAAAAGTTAACAAGAATAGTTGATTCACAAGTTTCTTCCCTTTCTTGTGTGAAAATATAAATATTCAATATTCATTTGCATATAAAATGAAATTTATTACATTTATATGCATATATATCATTGTTGTTCCAATTCTTATAACCGGTTTAGTTTTTCAAGTTATATTCAATTCCTTTGGACTTAACACATATATTTCTATGCCTCTCATTGCTTCAGTTGCTTACATAATATTATCAATAATAATTTTCTTCTTCATTTGCATTTTAGTCTTTCAAGATGGAAAAAAATTATATTTAACAAACAAGGAAGCAACTACTAAATAAGTATGAGTTATGTTAATTAATAATCGAACTCTAAAGAAAGAAGGTTTAATAAAATCATGTTAAGAAAAAACTGATTAAAATTTTCAACTTTAAGTGTATATTTAATTTTATTATTTTCTCTTGTGGTTGCCTTACCTATTTATGCTGTAAACATATATCGAATAAAATGATCAGATGTGCCAGGTCTCGCGATAGATGTACCTCCTTATATCCCTAAATCCATTGGATATAAAGCTTATCTAATGTTTCTCGAAGACTATTTAATCACATATTTTATCTGTATATTTATAATAATACATAATGTTATTTACTTAAGAAAAGTTAACAAAAATAATTGATTTACAAGTTTCTTCCCTTTCTTGTGTGAAAATATAAATATTCAATATTCATTTGCATATAAAATGAAATTTATTACATTTATATGCACATATATAATTGTTATTCCTATTTTTATAACAGGTATAGTTTTTCAATTTATATCAAATTCTCTTGGATATCTTTTACTTCGCCGTATTTCCACGCCTATTATTTCTTGAACTACTTCCACAATATTATCACTAGTAATTTTATTCTTCATTTGCATTTTAGTCTTTCAAGATGGTAAAAAGTTATATTTAGCAAGCAAACAAAATAAGAGTGCTGATAAATCTTTTACTTATTGAATTAAGTAAAATAATATATTCTTCAATCTTAAAAATTAGTACAAAAAATACAAATATCCTAGTTAGCAAGTGATATTTGTATTTTTATATAACTTTTTTGAGGTTTTATTATTTAGATGAATCAAGAGCTAATTGTGTTAATGTTTTTACCATTACACCTGTAGGTCTTGAAGCAATATCAGCTGTTCCTGCAACATCTAAGTGAATGTATTCAACATCTTCTGTAAATTCTTTTAAGAACATAGCAGCTGATGATGAACCTCCACCAATACCGCTTAAGTCAGTGTTCTTAAGGTCTGCAACTACTGAGTTTCTAATTTCTTTGGCGAAAGCTTCATCAAGAGGCATTCTTCATACTAATTCATTTTGTTCTTTAGCAGCTTTTAATAATTCTTCTCAAGCAGCATCTGTAGTAGCTCATGCACCTGTGTATGTTTGTCCTAATGCTACTAAAATAGCACCTGTTAATGTAGCGACATCAACTAATCTTGTAGCTTTTAAGTTTCTTACAGCGTATGTTAATCCATCTGCCATAACTAATCTTCCTTCGGCATCTGTGTTGTTGATTTCAACTGTTTTACCATTCATTGATGTTCAAACTGAATCAGGTAATGAAGCATCTCCATTAACTCTGTTGTCTGTAATACACATAATTGCAGCAACGTTTGTCTTTGGTTTTAATTGAGCAATAGCTTTAAGAGCTGAAGCAACAAACACAGAACCTGACATGTCAAATTTCATACCTAACATGTTTCTACCTGTTTTAATATTGTATCCACCTGAGTCAAATGTAATTCCTTTACCTACATAAACTGTTTTTTCGTTTGATTCAGGGTTCCCGTTGTATTCAATAACAACAACTCTTGGTTCAAACATACTTCCACGGTTAACTGAAAGTAAAAGTCCCATTTTTTGCTCTTCAATTTGTTTTTTGTTAAGAACTGTAACTTTTAAGTTTGAGTATTGTTCTAAGTCTTTTCTAACAACTTCTGCTAATCATTCTGAGTTACAAATGTTTGGTGGTGTCACTTGTAAGTTTCTTGCGAAGTTAACAGCTTCCGATAATACAACTGCTTGTTTTAATGCATCTGCATATTCATTTTCATCTTTAACCGATAATAAAGAAATTGCAAATTTCTCAGCTTTTTTAGCTGTTTTAGCTGAATATAAATCAGCATTTACATAGTTGTAAGCTTCAACAAAAGCTTTAACAACTTGTGATAATGTAACTTTTTCTGTTACAAATGAATCTAAATCGACTTGGACATCTCTACCTTGATTTGTAAAGAAACCTTTTGCAAATTTAGCTACTGAATCAAAAGATAATTTATCTTTTTCTCCCATAAATACAAGAGCTTCATTTTTATTAAAGTATTCTGTTACAACATTATTTTTTTGAATTAATGTTGATGGTAAGTTTTCATCATTTTTATAAACCGCTTTTAAAAGCATTGAGTTATTTCTAACTTTATCAACTGTTTTAATCATAATTTCCTTTCATACAAATATAAGTGAGTTATTTAATATTTTATAAATATTAAAGTTTCTAAATAAGTAAGTAAATTATATTACTTATTTTCATTTAATAACGCATATTCAACTAATGTTGCAACTAATGCACCTTGTGGTTCACCTTGAACATCTGCAGTACCAGCAACATCACAGTGAATAAAATCAATATCTTTAGTGAATTCTTTTAAGAACATTGCTGCTTGTGATGAATCAGGTCTAACTTTTGAACTTCAGTTAGCTAAGTCAGCAACTTTTGAACCCTTGTTACCTTTGTTATAATCTTCGTGTAAAGGCATTCTTCAAACTTTTTCGTTTGCTTCTTTAGAAGCTGCTAAAAAGTCATCTCATTTTGAATCATTTGTTGATCAGATTCCTGTGAAAGTATTTCCTAATGCTGTTAACATTGAACCTGTTAATGTTGCGACATCAATAATTGTTGTTGGTTTTAATTTATCAGCTGCATAGAAAATCCCATCAGCTAAAACTAATCTTCCTTCAGCATCTGTGTCAACTACTTCAACTCATTTACCTGACATAGATTGGTAAACATTTTCCGGTAATGAAGCATCATTGTTAATTCTGTTATCTGTAATACACATAACAGCAGAAACATTAACATTGGCTTTTAATTTAGCTAAAGCTTTAACTGCATAAGCTGCAATTACTGAACCGGACATATCATATTTCATACCTTCCATATGATATCCTTTTGTATTAACTCCACCTGTGTCAAATGTGATACCTTTTCCAACTATAGAAATATGTTCTTTTGATTTTTTGTTCCCTTTATAAGATACAACTACAACTCTTGGTTCATGAACACTTCCTTTATTAACAGACAATAAAAGGCCCATATTTAATTGTTCAATTTCTTTTTTAGTTAAAACTGTTAATTCAAGACCTTCAATACCTGAAAAATCATTTGTAATCTCACTAGCTAACATTTCTGAGTTTAAGAAGTTTTCTGGTTTAATTTGAAGATTTCTGACATCATTAATTGCTTTTGCAACTACTTCAATTTTCTTAACCAATTTAGTTGAAACATTTTCGTTTCTCACATACACATAGATATTTTTGAATTTTTCTTTATCTTCTTCGATTGATTTTTTGAATAATTTAACTTGTCCAAATAATAATTTTGAATAAATAATTCTAAATGTTTTTAGCACATCATTATTTAAAACAAATGATTCGACATCAACTTGATAATCTCTATTAACTGATGTTGCTAAATTCTCAAATAAAGCTGCTAATTCATCAAATGATTGATGTTTTTTATCAATGTAAATGTATGAAACATTTTCGCTTAAGTTATCTGTAATTTTTCCGTTTTTAGTAGCTACATAAGAAGGAAAATCTTTGTTTTCATAAGCTGCTTTTAAAACTAAAACATCTTTTTTAAGTTCTTTAATTACTTTAATCATTTTTTTATTTCTCCTTACTTTGATTATCTTTTAAATATAAGTTAATTACTGTTGAAGCTGATTGCCTGTAAGCTTTTTTAAGTGGTCCAGCTCCTAATTTTGTTCCACCAAAATATCTAACAACTGCAACTAAAACATTTTGCGCTTTTGTTAGTCTGATTAATTCAAACATAGGCTTACCAGCTGTTCCACTAGGTTCTTTATCATCTGAAAATCCACCTGTTTCAGCACCATTTGAATTTAATAAATAAGCATAGCAAATATGTCTTGCATCTTTATATTGTTCTTTAAGATTATTTAGAATTTGGTTAACTTCTTCTCTTGAGGAAACTGGATATAAATAACCAATAAATTCTGATTTTTTAATAATTAACTCGTTCTTATACATAAATTAAATTAATTATAATTTAATTTAATAAACTAACTAAAATTAATTGCTAAATTAAAACCTAACTACTAGAGTTAGGTAAAAAAATTATTTGTTAGCTTTTTCAACTGCTTGAACAAAATCTTGATTTGATGAATCAGTTACATTTTGTAATGCAGCTAAAACTTCTTTTTTATTTTTTCTATCTAAATCAGGAATAATAACTTCTAAATGTAACCTTAAATCACCTTCCATACCTCTGAAGTGAACTCCTTTTTTAGGAACCTTAATCACTTTTGAGTTTGTGTAGGTTTTCTTCATTTTAATTTTTACATTTCCTCAAGGAGTTGGGACGTCAACTGTGTTTTCTAACATAATATCAATGAATGAAACTGGAAAGTCCATTTCAATATCCATCCCATCTCTTTCATAATATTTATGAGGTAGCACGTTAACTGTAATGTATAAGTCCCCTGGTGTTCCACCGTTTTTACCTAAACCACCATATCCAGCAACTTTTAATCTTGTTCCTGAAACTGTCCCTTCCTCTATTTTAATAGAAACGGTTTTTTGGATAGCTGAGTAACCTTCGCCACGACACTTTTTACATTTTGAAACAACAACCTTACCTTTTCCATGACATGTTTCACAAACAACCTGTTGAACTTGTTGACCAAAGAAACTATTAACAACTCTTCTTTTGTGTCCTACTCCATTACATGAACTACATGTTTGTAAATCATTTGGATTTTCTGCTCCGGTCCCTGTACAGAACATACACATTTCTCATTTATCTAATTTCTCTTTAATTGTTTTTCCTTTAAGAGCATCCATAAATGAAATGTTTATATTAGTTCTATAATCATCCCCTCTTTGCTGGTATGAACCTTGAGAACTTCTTTGTCTTCTTCCTCCGAATCCACCGAAAATGTTCTCAAAAATATCTTGGAAATCTTCAGAAAAGCCTTGTGCACCACCGAATCCACCACCATAGTAGTTTCCTCCTCCTGTGTTTGCTCCTGCTCTTCCATTAGCTGCATCGTGTCCGTATTGGTCATAAACTTTTCTTTTCTCAGGGTCTGAAAGAATTGAATAAGCTTCATTTAATTCTTTCATTTTTTCATCAGAAGTTCCATCTTTCAATTTATCTGGGTGATATTTTTTAGCTAAACTTCTGTAAGCTGTTTTAATTTCTTGTTCAGTAGCTGTTTTTGAAACACCTAAAATTTCATAATAATCTCTTTTACTCATAATTTTATTATTTTAGCATAAAACTCAGTTATTTGCTAATATTTAAATGATTAATTATTTGTTTCTTATATTCAATAAAAATAAGCTTGTTAATTTCACTGTTTACATCATTGACATAGGCGTAAAAGTCGTTAAATGAATATCATATAGCTTGTAAAACTGGAACATCAAGTCTTTGGGTAATATCGTGATTTTGACAAATAAAACCTAAATTAAAATCAAAAGAAATAAAGTCCTTAATTCTTCCACATCTTTTGCAAGAATTAAATGATAAATCAATACCAAAGTATAGTAATGAGTGTGCATAAAAGTATGTTGAAACTTTAGTTCAAAGTACATTATTAAAACTATCAAAATGTCTATTGTATTCAGCAAATAAATGATTTCTAGTTCTTATATTCTGGAATAAAAAGTTCAAACTATTAAATAGCTTAATATTATTTAAATTAGTAACATCAAGTAATTTTATTGTGCTTGATTTTTTTAATCTTCCATACTTATTTTGTGTTCTTGAAGCAAAATATTCAATTTCAACAATTGAACCGACTATTAAGTTACTTCTATTTTTTGAATGTACATTATTTAGACCTCTAGCAACTAAATCTAATCTCCCAAAAGCAGTGAAAAAACTGACAATATGCTCATTGTCTGATATTTCGTGTAAGTTTAAAACTATTGCTTTTTTGATTGTTTCAGCCATAATTTCACTGCTTATTAGAGTGTATAAATATTATATATTTATAAAAATAAATTAGGGTAAAATATATATACTTTATCAAACACGGAGGTTTTGGATGGATACATTGCAAATTAAACAAATGTTCATTGATTCAATTTCTAAAGTTCCAGGTGTAAGATTCTTACACGAACCGACTTTAGATATCAATTGTGAACCTGGCACAATTGTCAGATTAAATCCTGAAGAATATTTTGAAAACATTGAGGTTTTATTAACTGAAAATTCACGTGTTGAAATTAAGGCAGCAATTACTGTTTTTGATGGGACACCAATTAAATTCATCATTTCACAAATTTACAAAATTATGGAAATGAAATTAAAAGCTAAGAAATTTAAATTCAATAAACTAATTATCATTGTCAAGGGAGTAACCAATGAGTAAAAGTAAGAAAGTAGATAAAAGAAATATCCTGAATGGTTCTGAGTTAGCTAAAGCATTTTTATCAGGAGCTAAAGCATTAGTTAATGCAAAAAACAAAATCGATGCGTTAAATGTGTTTCCTGTTCCTGATGGAGATACTGGAACAAATATGTCTTCAACAATAGCAGCTGCTATACCTGATTTAGAAAAAGCTCAAAATGAACCAGTATATGCTATTACTAAAAAAGTTTCAACAAATATGATTTATGAAGCTAGAGGAAACTCTGGTGTTATCCTTTCACAAATTTTCAAAGGATTTGCTTTAGGTACAGATGGTAAAGTTGAATTAAATACTCAAGATTTAATCCAAGCTTTTGAGAAAGCGACTGAAATTGCTTACAAATCAGTTTTTAAACCTGTTGAGGGAACAATTCTTACAGTTATTAGAGAAACAACCGAAAATCTTAAAAAAGAATTCGAGGGTAAAGACATTCACTATTCAGTATTCTTTGAAGAAGTTGTTGCATTTGCACGGAAAAGTTGTGATGAAACACCTAACAAACTTAAGAACTTAAGAGAAGTTGGAGTTACTGATAGTGGTGGTGAAGGTCTTTACACAATTTTCTGAGGAATGAACGAAGCTCTTCACGATAGACCAGTTGAACTTAAAGATAATTCTGATGAAGTCACAAACTTTATTGGTGATAGCGAAGTTTATGAAGGAGAATTTGGTTACTGTACAGAAGTTCTTATCGATTTAACTGAACCAGCTAAATTCAAGAAAGCAAACTTTGTTGCAAAACTTGAAAAATTGGCTAACTCACTTGTTGTTGTTTCTGACGACAATATCCTTAAAGTTCACGGACACACAGTTAAACCTGGTGATATGTTAAACTTTGCTCAACAATATGGTGAATTTATCAAAATCAAATCAGAAAATATGACGCTTCAAGCTAACTATTCAAAAGCTAATGCCGAAAAACTTAAAGAGTCACAATTACAACATAGTGAAGAAAGTAGAACACCTTGTGGAATTATCTCATGCAACTTAGGTTCAGGTATAGTCGCAAGAATGAAAGATTTAGGTTGTGACTTTGTTGTTGAAAGTGGACAAACACAAAACCCATCAGCTCAAGACTTGATAAATGCAGTTAATAATGTAAATTCAGATTCAGTATTTATTCTTACAAACAATTCAAACATCATACTTGTTGCACAACAAGTAGCGCAAGTTATCCAAGACAAAAACGTTATTATTATTCCTACAAAAACACAAATCCAAGGAATAACAGCTATGCTTAATTTCAATCACGAATCTTCAGTCGAAGAGAACGTTGAAATGATGAATGATGCAATTGCTAATGTAACTACTGGTGAAATTACAAAAGCAATTAGAAACACAAAATTAAATGGTGTTCAAATTAAAGATGGTGATTATTTATCTATCATCAATGGAAAAATCACTGCAAGTTCATCAAAACTCTTAGATGCTGCTAAAAAAATAGTTAAAAAAGCAATTACAGAAGACAAAGAATTAGTCACAATTTACTACGGTGACGAAAGCTCACTTGATGAAGCTGAAGAAATTCTTAACTTCATTGAATCAAACTATGATATTGAAGTTGAAATTATTGAAGGTAATCAGCCTACATATCAATTCATCATTGGAGTTGAATAATGAAAGACTATAAAATCAAAATTGCTTTTGACATAAATGGAAATGATAATGGTCCGAGTGCAGCAGTTGAGGCTGCTAGTAAATTTGCTCTTCAATTCCCTGAAACACAAATTCAATTAATTGGTGAAATTTCGAATATTGATAAAACAAAACTTCCTGAAAATATCTTACTTATTAAAAACAAAAATGTTCCTAGTGAACCTAAGAACATTAGAAAATCAATGAACGAAGATACATCAATGAATCTTGCAATTAGTAAAGTTATAAACAATGAAGCTAATGCAGTTTTATCAAGTGGAGATAGTGGAGTTTATATATCAACATTAACGCTTAAATTAAAAAGATTACAAAACATTTCTAGGCCGGCATTTATGCCAGTTGCTACATCTATTTTAGGTAGCAAATTGCTATTTTTAGATGTAGGTGCTAACTTAGAAACAAAAGCACAATATTTAGTTGAATGAGCCATGCTAGCTTCATTGTTCTATAAAACAATGTTTAAAGTAGCAGAACCTAGAGTTTCACTTATTAACATTGGAACTGAAGATTACAAAGGTCCTACATCAACTAAACAAGCTCACGAATATTTGAAAACATTGAATGATATTAACTATGTTGGATTTGTTGAATCCAGAGAATTATTTAATGGAAACATTGATGTAGCTGTTGTAGATGGTTATGCAGGTAACACAATGCTTAAAAGTTATGAAGGAGCAATTGGTGCATTTTCAAAAGCACTTAAAGGTCAAATATTAACTAAATTAAAATACAAAATTGGTTATTTACTTTTAAAAGGTGCATTTAAAAATGTTGGTAAATCACTTGACTACCGTTCAGTTGGTTCTGCTTGAGTACTTGGTGTTAATGGACTAGCAATTAAAGCTCATGGTTCATCTGATGCAAAAGCTTACTACAATGCATTATTATCAATTCAAGAAGCTCTTGAAAATAACTTATTAGAAAAATTGCAAACATTATCAGATTCAATTAAAGTTAACAATTTAGAAAGCGAAGAATAATATGGTTAATTCACTTAAAAGCTTTTTTGAAATAAATAATATTCAGCCAATTAGAACAGACTATTATCTATTAGCAATTACACATTCGTCTTTTAATAGAGATAAAGATGACAACTATGAAAGACTTGAATTTTTAGGAGACTCACTTCTACAATTTGTTAGTTCAAACTACATATTCAGAAAGTATCCTGAATTATCACAAGGTCACGCAACCAGATTAAGATCAACTGCAGTTAGAACGGAAGCACTTGCCAAAATATCTAACGAATTAGGTCTTTTAAAAATCTTAAGAACTGGACCTGGAAAAATGCGTGAATCAGTGATTAATTCACCAAAAGTTCAAGCAGACGTATTCGAAGCAATGATAGCAGCTATATTTTTAGATCAAGGATTTGAAAAAGCTTCACAATTCATAATCAAACATATATCTCCTATCATTGACTCGGTACACAATGACGAAAATAAAGATCCTAAAGGTCAACTACAAGAATACTTTCAAAGTATGACAAAGGAAAGTATCACATATCAAACTGATCAACTCAGTGATAAACGTTTTTTAGCAAAAGCTAAACACGATGGTGTTATTTATGGTGAAGGTGTTGGTTTAAGCAAAAAAGAGGCTGAAACTAATGCTGCTATTGATGCGCTACAAAAGCTTAAAGATAAAATTGAGGTGCAATAATGAAATTAGTAAAAATCGAAGCACATGGTTTTAAATCATTTGCTGAACCTGTAATCTTACGTTTTGATGGAGGAGTTGCTGGTATTATCGGACCAAACGGTTCTGGTAAAAGTAACATCAATGATGCTATTAAATGAGTTTTAGGAGAACAAAGTTCTAAAGAACTTCGTGGAGACTCAATGCAAGATGTTATCTTTGCTGGTTCTAAAACAGCTAAACCAATGGACTTCGCAAGAGTTACATTAACTTTTGATAACAAAAACTCAAATAACTCAATTCCTGATGAAGTTGTAACAATCACACGTGAATTACAACGTGGTAAAGGTGTAAACAACTACTATATGAATGGGCAACCTTGCAGATACAAAGATATTAAAAGTATCGCAATGGAAACAGGTATTGGGAAAAGCTCATTAGCTATTATTTCTCAAGGAACTGTTTCAGACATCGCTGAAGCATCTGATGAAGATAGACGTGGAATTTTCGAAGAAGCTGCTGGGGTTTCTAAATTCAAATTCAAGAAAACTGAATCAGAAAGAATGCTTAAAAGTGCTGAAGATTCAATGAATCAACTTGAACCTAGAATTTCAGAGCTTGAAAAACAACTTGGGCCATTAAGAAAACAAGCTGAAAAAGCTTTAATCTATAGAGATAAAGCAGAAGCTCTTAAAAAAGTTGAAATTCCATTCTTAGCTAAAGGAATAAAAGAAAATAAAAGAATTTACGAAGAATTAGACGAAGAACTTCGTGGTGTAGACGAAACAATGCAAAAATACAAAGAAGAAATTGCTAGTTTACAAATCGAAATTAAAAACGCAAAAGTTGAAAAAGAAAAAGCAAGACAACAAGTTGATGAACTTGAAGGAACATACAATGGTATGGCTTCAAGATTAAACTCATTAAACTCAACAATTGATCAACAATTTGCAAAAATTAACTTAATCACAAGTGGACAAGTAACAGTTGATAATGATGAAGCTATCAAATCATATGCAAGTGCAATTAAAAGACTTGAAGCTGAATTACTTTACAACACACATACTTATGGTGAACTTAAAGCTCAATTTGAAGAAACTAGAAAACAAATTGAAGAAGATACAAACTTAGTAAACAATTTAAGAATCGCTAACCAAAACCACAGAGACAACTTAATTTCTGCAAAAACAACTTTACAATCTTTATACAGAACTAAAGAATCTAAATTAAACCTTTTCAAAGGTCCTAAAACAATTATGGAAAATAAAATGTCTTTCAAAGGTGTTAAAGGACTTGTTAGAGATTTAATTAAAGTTAAACCAGAATACATCACAGCTATTGAAACTGTCTTAACTCACGCTGCACAACACATTGTTGTTGATATCCCAAACACAGCTGTTAAAGCAGTTGAATTCCTTAAACAAAACAATGGTGGTAGAGCAACATTTATTCCTCTTACATCTATCCAAGAAAAATTTGTTCGTGACGACTATTTATTAGCAGTTACAGGACACCCTGGATTTGTTGCTCTTGCTTCAGATTTAGTTGATGCAGATCCACAATATTCAGTTTTAGTTAAATTCTTATTAGGGAACGTTGTAGTAGTTGATGATATTAAATCAGCTAATGCAATTTCAAACCTTCTTGAGAAAAAATATATGATTGTAACTCTTGATGGTGACATCATCCGTGTTGGAGGGGTTATCGTTGGAGGAACTGCTCAAGAAAGTGATAACGTCTTAGGTATTGATGAAAAAATTGCTAACCTTGAAAACAAAATCGCTGGTATTGAACCAATGATTAAGAAAAATGAACAACAAATCGAACAATTATCATTTAGACGTAACCAATTAATCCAAAAGAGCAGAAGTACTGAATTAGAAATTCACAACTTAGAAAACTCAATCAAACAAAAACGTGAAGAAGTTACAAACTTAAAAGGAAAAGTTGATGCTTCTTCATTATCACTTGATGATTTCGAAAACTCTGAAACAGTTATTGAAAGAAACAAATTACAAGCAAAACTTATCGTTGTTAAAAATGAGCTTGCTGTTGCTAAAAACTTATATCAATCTTGAGATGAAGCATTATCACTTTACAACACTAAATTATCAGATGCTCAAGATTCTCAAAATGCCTTAAACAAAGGTTACAGTAGCAAAATGATTAACAAATCTGAATCATTCAAGATTTTCACTGAATATACAAACAGATTAGCTAACGTTTACCATATGACAGTTGAATACGCTGATCAAAACTTTGTTTTAGAAATTTCTTATGAAAAAGCAAAAGAATTTGTTGAAGAATTAAGACAACAAATTGCTGAACTTGGAAATGTTAACTTAGAATCTATCGAACAACTTGAAGAAGTTGAAAACAGATATGACACATTAGTAGCTAACAGAGATGAATTAATTCAAACAAGAGACACTTTATACCAAGCTATTGCTGAACTTGACAAAATCATTGTTACAAGACTTACAAATGTTGTTCATGATGTTAACCAAGAATTCAACAACGTATTCAAATCTATGTTTGGTGGAGGAGCTGCTGAAGTTAGATTCGTTGAACCTAATAATATTTTAGAATCAGGAATCAGCATCTTTGCTCAACCTCCTGGAAAAAGTGTTAAAAACCTTAAATTATTCTCAGGGGGAGAAAAAGCGCTTATTGCTATCTCATTATTATTCGCCATCTTAAGAGCTAGACCTCTTCCATTATGTATTCTTGATGAGGTTGAAGCTGCGCTCGATGAAGCTAACGTTGTTAGATATGCAGAATACTTACAAGAACTTAAAAAACAAACTCAATTCATTGTTATCACACACAGAACAGGAACAATGCAAAGAGTTGACTCATTATTTGCTGCAACAATGCAAACACGTGGAATTACAAGTTTCTTCAGTATTCACTTAAAAGATGTTGAAAAATACATTACTGAAGAAGCTAACTAATTCAATTTGACATTTGACTATCACAAAAAATTGTGGTAGTTTTTTGTTTATCTAAATGTGTAAAAAATAAGCAAAATAACGAAATTTTGCACTTTTATGACCCTATTTTTTTTTTTTTTTTTGCTTTTAGGACTTGCTGACTATGGTTTCGGTAAAACATGAAACTTGACATATTACTTTAAAAGTTGTATTATTTAATTATGAAACAAAAAAGATTAATAAAAAATTTAAAAAATTTAAAAAATTTATTTATATTATCAAGCGCACCTTTAACTGCTCTTGTTGCAACCAGCGCGGGTTGTGCAGCAGCACCAAGCAATACAAAAAATCCATTAGCAAACACTAATGTTACATATAATGTTGTTAATAGTTATGTAAAACCCTCTGTTATAAACACAGAAAATCTTAGTCAATATGTAACTATTAATCCATCAACAGATGAGCTTGTAATTTATAAAACTATTTCAGTTTCACAAACTGACGATGATAAAGGAACATTAAAAATCACTGTTTTACTTGAATCAAAAGAAGATAGTAAACTTACATATTCAAAAGAAATTTTAATTAAAGGTTTTCTTAAAAATATTAAATCTCAGCCACTTAATCCAAGATATCAACAATTCTTCAACGAGATTGTTGATTCAGCTGAAAACTCAGTTCCAACTGTGTTTATGTCTAGAAATGCAGCTCAATATTTCAACTCTGCATTTATGTTAATGTTAGGTGAATTAAACTACAAAAATAGAAATCAAGATTCACTTAATGATGTACTATTTTTAATAGACAATTCAGTTTATGATAAGTCAAACACAGGAACCCAAAGATTTAATTTTGACTATTTATTGCAAAAATATGGAGACGTTTTACAAACACCAGGTCAATACAACATTGGTAATGGTAAATTAATGGTTGCATCACAATTAAAAGATATGAATCCATCATTAAACGATAATGCTAACAAAAAATACGACGTATTTCCGAGAACATTAAATGAATTATTAACTTACCTAAAACCATATAAAGATGCAGGTGTAAATAAATTCGACTTCTACATTCCGGACATTTCATTCCCATCATTACCAGCAGAAGTTAGAAATTACGTTCTAGAACACGCTAATAAAATAGTACTTTTATCAGATGGAAATGCACAACCTTATAAATTTGTTGAGGCTTCATATCAAAGTTGAGCTAACAGAACTTCAAACAATCTTTCAAAAGATGAAATCGCAGCTTCATTTGAAGAAATGCAAAGAACTCAAAAACAAACAATTGACTATAGATACTACTTCCAATTAACTGACAAAGTTAAACTTTACAACTTTGATGGTTCATACATTGAATATTTCAACAAGCAACTTAGAGCTTTAGACAAGGCTAATTTATCATTATCAATTAAAGATTACCCAACTGATTATTCACAAATTTTCAAAAATGATAAATTAGAAATGGAAAAAGCAATTACTGAATATGAAAAACTAAATAGATTAGAGGTTCGTAATGCTCTTGACTTTGTAATTCACGGAAAAGAACATTATGATTCATCTAAGAAGAACTTAGTATTTATGGGTTCATCATTATTTAGAAAATACGAAACAAAAGTTGAGACTGATCCATTATATGGAAAATGAAGAATTAAAGAACTTACTGAAAATAGAGAAGAAATTATAAGTTTCATCAATGCTATAAAAATTAAATATCCTGAATCTGAATACAATTATATGTATAAAATGCACCCAGTTTATTCAAAAGATGAATCAATCGAGTACATTAGAACATTATTTGGAGATAACAATAAAGCAATTATTCTTGACTCTTCAGTTTCTTGAGAAAACATTATCGCAGTTGATCACTCTAAAGCTGATTATGGTAAGTCAGTATTCTTCAACGAGACATTTAACAACGATTCTAAAACACATATATTCGGAATTCAAGCTTCATCAACCGTTCTATTATCAACACTTGCATTTGTTAGATCAGCTTACAACTTATCATTAGAACAAGCTAAAGCATTTGTTGATCCTGAAGATTTTGCAATTCCTACTACATTCCACATTATTAGAAGAGATCAAGCTAAACCAAAAAATGGTTTCTATGACACAAACATTAAAGAACTTGATCAAGTTTACAAATACTTCATTCCATCTAAAACATTCTTTGAATTATCAGAATTCAAATCAATACCTGATTTTGTAGCTAAATGAACTAAAATCAAAGAAGGTAAATAATACTTATTTCACTTGCACATAGACACTTTAGTAATTACTAAGGTGTTTTTTTATATAAAAAAGAATAGCTATTTAAGCTATTCTGATTTGAGTTAATCAAGTTCAATTTTACCTGTGTAAAGTTGGTGATAGATACCGTGTAATTTGATAAGCTCATCATGAGAACCAACTTCTTTAATTTGTCCTTGATCCATTACAACGATTTTATCTACATCTCTAATTGTACTTAAACGGTGTGCTATAACAAATGAAGTTTTATTTTTCATAAGTTCATACATACCCTCTTGGATTTCTCTTTCAGTTTCTGTATCAATTGTTGAAGTAGCTTCATCAAGCACTAATATCATTGGATCTAACATACTTGTTCTAGCAATTGAAAGAAGTTGTTTTTGGCCTTGTGAAAGCGATTCTCCTGAATTTTCTAAGATAGTATTAAACCCATCTTCTGTTTGTTTAATGAATCTAGTTGCATTAGCAATTTTTGCAGCTTCTTTAATATCTTTAATTGCTGCATCAGGAGCACCATAAGCAATGTTGTCAGCTATTGATTTAGTAAATAATGAAGTTTCTTGAAGAACATATCCAAGCGATTTACGTAATGAAGATTTTTTAATTAGTCTAATATCAATTCCATCAAGTTTAATTGAACCTTCAAATACATCATAAAATCTATTAATTAAGTTTGTAATTGTAGTTTTTCCAGCACCAGTCGCACCAACAAATGCAACTCTTTCACCTGGTTTAATATGTAAATCAAAATCTTTAATAATAGGTTTTCCTTCAACATAACCTGCATAAACGTGATTGAAATCAAACTTACCATCAATTCTTTTAATTAAGCATCCCATTGAGCCCATTGGTATTTTGAAGTAGTATCTTGATGGTTCGCTTAAGAATTTTTCTTTATCATGAGAATTAAATCAAACAATGCTTGATTTAGATAAATCTGAATGATTAATAATTTCGATTGAACCTTTATCAACTTCTGATAAATTATCCATTGCATCAAACACACGTCTTGCACCAGCCGCGGCCATTGCAAGTGTATTAAACTCTTGAACAATTTGAGAAATTGGTAATGAGAAGTTTCTTGCATATTGTAAGAACGCAACAATAACTCCTGCACTGATTGTGACATCTAATGAACCAATCTTACCACCGTTAAGGTAAATGAGTCCAGAAATAATAGCAATAATTGCATAGTTGATATTTCCAATATTCATAAATACAGGGAATAAAACAGTTACATAAGCTTTTGATTTGTAGTCAGCTTCATAGAACTCTTTATTTCTCTTTTGCATATCTTCAAATGAAGCTTCTTGATGATTAAAGACTTTAATAACCTTAACACCATTAATCATCTCATTTATAAATCCGTTAATAATACCTAGACGTTTTTGTCTTAATGCAAAGAATTTACTTGATTTCCTTGCATAAACAGATGATAAGAACATAGTTGTTCCTACAAGTGCAAATACTATTAATGATAAAAATCAGTTGTAGTAAAGCATAAACACTGTTGTCACAATAAGTGTTGCTAAGCTTGAAAATATTGTTGGTACAGTTTGCATTATGAATTGCTTAAGCACATCAACATCATTAACAAACAATGACATTAAGTCACCTTTAAGTTTCTTATCAAAGTAGCTTATTGGTAATGTTTGCATTTTTTCATATAAGCTATCACGTAGGTTTTTAATAGTTGTATGTGTTAAGAATACTGCTAATCTTGTTGCTATAAATTCAAAAAGCACACCTGATAAAAATAAACTAACTAAGATAATGATTGAAAGGTTGAATCCATTTCAATCAAATTCAGTGAAACCTGATTGAAAAAATGGAACTAAGAATTTGTTGAATAGCACTAACCCTAGGTAAGATTGACCCAAAACATTTACTACTGATGAAATAACGAAACCGAAAATAATGAGCATGAAATATCATTTATTAGTAGCTCAGATAAGTGCAATAACTCTTTTAAGAGCGCCTTTAGCTTCTGAGCTTTTTATAGTTTTTCTTTTATTCATCACTACCTCTATTTTGTGTTTCATATAAATGTCTGTAGTATTCGTTTGATTTTAAAAGTTCTTCGTGCTTACCAATTCCTGAAATTTCACCATCATTAATAATTACAATCTTATTTGCGTGCTGAATTGATGAAATTCTTTGTGCAATAATGATTTTAGTTACATCTCCTAATTCGTATTTAAGTGAGTGTTGGATTTTCTTATCGGTATTATTATCAACTGCACTAGTTGAGTCATCTAAGATAAGAATTTTTGATTTTTTAAGTATAGATCTTGCTATTGAAAGACGTTGTTTTTGTCCACCTGAAAAGTTGTTTCCTGATTCTTCTACTCAAGTGCTCAAGCCATCTTTGGCAAAAACAAAGTCATAAGCCGATGCTTTTTTAAGTGCTTCAATTATTTCTTCATCAGTTGCTTCTTCATTTCCTCAACGCATATTTTCAACAACTGTTCCTGTGAATAAAACATTCTTTTGAAGCACTACAGAAACTTGATTTCTAAGTGCTTCAAGATTGTAATCTTTAACATTAACTCCACCAACTAAGACTTCTCCATTAGTTACATCATATAACCTTGGTATAAGTGAAATAAGTGAAGATTTACCAGCTCCTGTTTTTCCTAAAATACCAACAGTTTCACCTGGTTCAATTGTTAAATTAATATTATTTAAGTTATTTAATTCAGCATGTTCTTTATATTTTAAAGACACATTTCTAAATTCAATTTTTCCACTAGCAACTTCTGTGAACCCATCTTCTTTTTGAACTAAAATTGGTTTTTCTTCAATAAGTTCTCTAATTCTTTTAGCTGATGCCTTAGCAGAAGTTACATTAATAACACCTACAGAGAATAAAATGAAGTTAACTAAAACTTGGAACATATAACCAATGAAAGAAGTTAATGAACCAAAATCCATTGTTGCATTTTGCTTATTGACAACAATATCTTTTGTAGCAACTGCAATAAATGAAACTAAACAAACATAAATAAGTAACCCAAATAAAGCTCTGTTTGAGTTAATTCATTTTTCAGTCATTATAGAAA
Source organism: Mycoplasma sp. 4404 (assembly GCF_034863325.1). Lineage (NCBI taxonomy): Bacteria > Bacillati > Mycoplasmatota > Mollicutes > Mycoplasmatales > Mycoplasmataceae > Mycoplasma > Mycoplasma sp. 4404. The sequence goes on along the minus strand of NZ_JAYFFE010000003.1, from coordinate 92,274 downwards.
TTTTTCTAACTAATGCTGATGAGTTCTTAATATCAATCAATTCATCATGTTCTTTAACGAATGATTTAATTGTTCTAATTGCATTTAAGTTTTCACCAATTTTTGTGTTTAAGCCATCATAAGCTTTGAGCATTAAATGATATCTTCTATAAACCATAAACATTACAAAACCAATAAATATAGCTAACACAACCATAATTGCAAGCAAAATTGATGCTAATATAGGTGCTATTGTAAATGCAATAGAAATAGCAACCAAAATCATAATTGGTGCCCTAAGCATCATTCTAATGATGTTTAAATAAGCATTTTGAATAGAAACAATATCGGTTGTTAGTCTTGTTATAAGAGTACCATTTGAGTAGTTATCTAAGTTCTTAAATGATAATCTCATTAAATTTTTATAAGCATATGCTCTAGCATTATAGCCTAGTCCTGCAGCTGCTTTGGATGCAAAAATTCCACTAAGTGCACCAAAAGCAAGTGATGCTAAAGCAAGCGCAATAATAACAAGTGAATATTTTAAAATACCATTTCACGCTTCGTTTTGTAATGCTGCAAATGCTAACTTTTGAATTCCATTATCCATTAATTTCTTAACAGCTAACGGAATAAGTACTTGTGCTACAACTTCTAAAATTGCAAATAATATAGAAAGCAATGAAGCAGTTCTATAATTTTTTGTTAATTCAAAGAAACTAAAATGTGTTGGAACATAATTTTTAGTTTGTGTCCTTTCCATTATTACTCCTTTCTTTTAAATTGCAAATTAACTTAAATAATCAATTATGCTTCTAGCGGCTACTGCACCATCTGATGCTGCCGTAACTATTTGACGAACTTTTGTTTGTCTAATATCGCCTGCTGCATAAATTCCTGGAACATTTGTTTCCATTTTATCGTTAGTAACAATAAAACCTTTTTCATCTAGTATTCCTAAATCCTGAGCAAATCACGCAGACGATTCAAATCCTATGTAAGGGAAAAACGATGAAACTTTAAGTTCTGTTTGCTCACCATTTTTATTTTTAATAACAACCCCTTCAAGTTGTCTATCGCCCAATAACTGAACTATTTGTGAATTTTTAAACACTTTAATATTTGGTTGCTTCAATAATTCTTCAACTAAAACTTTATCAGCTTTGAATGTTTCATCTCTGATAACTAAATTAACTTCACTAGCAATTCTAGATAAGTAAATTGATTCTTCAACAGCTGAATTTCCATCACCTAAGACTACCGATGGATTTTTACCAAATAATGGAGCATCACAAACAACACAGTAACTAATTCCAAAGTGTTCAAATCTATCATATTCACGTATGAAAGTTGGTCTTCTATTTATCATTCCAGTTGCAATTAAAACTGATTTAGCTTTTACAACTGAACCATCTGATAAAACAATTTCTTTATCATATTTACCTAAGTTATTAATTTTTGTAACTGTACCGTAAAGATATTTAGCTCCATATTCTTTAGCATGGTCAAAGAATTCTTGAGCTAATTTTCAGCCTTCAATTTCAGATATACCTAATCAGTTTTCAACTTTTGCAGTTGATGATAATTTACCACCAGGAGCACCTTTTTCAATAAATGCAACATTCAAGTTTGCTCTTGATGCATATAAAGCTGCATTTAATCCAGCAGGTCCTCCACCAATAATCACAAGATCATAAATTTCGTTCATAGCTTCTCTCCTTAAAAACTAATTATTTAGTTTTAAATTTTATAACTTTTTAAATCATTGTTAAATGTGAGTAGATTTTATCAAAAAATACAAATTTGCTACTTATATAGGTTAAAAAGTAAGTTTTTGCTAATTGAGCTAAATAAATTTTAGTTTGATTAAGCATCAAAATTAGCAAAATAAAAATATATCCAATTGCTTGGATATATCTAAATTAAGCTACGGGTCTTTTAGTTCATAATTTACTAAATAAGTAGCTAAAACTTGTGATGTTTACGTGATTTAAGTAAGCTTCTTTATTTTTATGTTCAAATACAAATTTGTATTTTTCTAATTTTCTTACATATAAATTTCCTCTTAAGAATTCAAAGTAGACAAGTGCCAATCCACCACCGATGATGAATAAGATCGCAACTACTGAATAAAGGTTATATGATTCTTCACGTAAAGGTTCCATTGCAGCACGAGTTATACCATATCAAATTAAGTATAAAGCTCCACCTGACCCTGGTCTTAATAATCCAAAGTAGTTAACAACTCAACAAATTAAAATGTAACCAATTAAGTTTGCTAATCCTTCGTATAAGAATAATGGATATCTGTAAGCACCTTCAAGACCCATACTTGTAGTTAATGAGTCAGAAATGTACATATTTGAAGCAAATGATTTTCCGAATACTAATACTGATGAACCGGTTCAGTCTATTTTTCCATAAACCTCGTGGTTAGCATAGTTTCCAAAACGTCCAACAAATTGTCCTACTAAAACTGCTGGAAGAATGTATCCAAATGCTTTTTTCAGATCAACATCTTTTCTCTTTGTGTATAAGTAAACTATATCAAGGAAAGCAGCTAGAACAACTCCCCCTTGAATACTTAATCCCCCTTGTCAAATTGCGTATCAATGCGAGTTAGGGAATGGATTATCAGGTTGATAAATAAGTCTTTCAATAACGAACCCTAAACGAGCTCCAATGATACCAGCAGGAACTGTGATTAAAATTATCACAAATAAGATATCTATATTTCAGCCTTCTTTATATCAGAAGAAGAAAACAGTAAGAATTGATAGGATAAAACCTAACATAATCATAAATGAGTAAAGGTGCATTTGAAAGGAACCAATACTAAATAAGATTGTTGAAGTACCCTCTGCTATTGGAGAATCAGGTACTCAAGCAGGATATGCTGAATTATTCATTTTCTAATAGTGTCCTTTCATAAATTTCATCTAATACATTCATACCATCATTTCTAGCTAAGTAAGTATTAACAGCAGCTCTAATTAATGAAGCAGCTGAACCCCCTTCTTTGATTGGTATTTGCATTTTCTTAATTGAACGTCCAAAAATTGGATATTCTAAATAATCAACACCTAATCTATCGAATTCACTGTTACCATCTTGTTTAACAAGTTCGATAACAAGATCGATGATTGATGATTTGGCTACAGTTGATACTCCATAAAGTTTTTTAATATCAACTAAACCAATACCTCTGATTTCAAGAAAATTACGTGTAATTTCTGGTGATGATCCGATAAAAATGTTTCCGTTATCTTTAATCAACACAGCATCATCGCTAATTAAAACTGCACCTTGCTGAATTAATTGTAAAGCAGCTTCAGATTTACCAACTCCACTAGCTCCAGTAATAAGCACACCTGTTCCTCCAATAAGAACTAATGTTCCGTGAACTTGTGTAACTTCTCCAAAGTAGTTATTTAAATATGAACCGATGTTTGTTGATATGTAAGATGTACTCATATTAACAAGTGCAACTGGAACTTTATATTTGTTCGCTATATCTACAACTCAGTTAATCGCAGGTTTATTAAACCCTTTAGACAAAATAACAAGTGGAGGTTGCTGTGAAATAACACACTCTATAGCTTGGTAAGCTTTAGTTTTACCTATTTCAAAAAATCAAGATGATTCAGCAGTTCCCCAAGCAATAACATTTTTGTTAATTCTGTCATTTAAATAATTAGCTGCTAATTCTAACCCTACACGTTTGATTGCAGGTTGATAAATGTCGTTATAAACCAATTCTTGATTTTCACCATTTATGATTTTTAAATCATAGAAATCAATGATTTTCTTGACATTAATTTTTTTACGTTCTTTATTCATTCAGTATTTTCCTTGAAATTTAAAATTTGTAATTTAATTTTATTAAATTAATTAAGTTTTTAATTACAAAATTTTCTTAAGAAATTGACCTGTGTAACTTCTTGGATTTACAGCAACTTGTTCAGGTGTACCTTGAGAAACAATTTGTCCTCCGTGAACTCCTCCATCAGGTCCTAAATCGATAATGTGATCGCAAGATTTGATTACGTCTAAGTTGTGTTCGATAACAATAACTGAGTCACCGTTTTCAACAATTCTATTAAGAATATGAATTAATTTCTTAACATCGTGAGTATGTAATCCTGTTGTTGGTTCATCAAGGACATAAACTGTTTTACCTGTTGGTTTCTTTTGCAAGTAAGTTGCTAACTTAACACGTTGTGCTTCTCCACCACTTAAAGTTGTTGACATTTGCCCAAGCTTAATGTAACCTAAACCTACGTCCTGTAGGATTTGAAGTTTGTCAATAATCTTATTTCTGTGTTCAAAAAATACAATCGCTTCATCAACACTCATATCTAAAACTTGAGAAATATTTTTGTTGTGGTACTTTATTTCAAGTGTTTCTTTATTGTATCTTTGACCATCACATTGATCACAAGGCACATAAACATCAGGTAAAAAATGCATTTCAATTTTTATGAAACCATCTCCTGAACATTTTTCACATCTACCACCAGGTACATTGAAACTGAATCTACTTTTTGTATATCCTCTAATTCTTGATTCTTCAATGTTTTCATAAATTTCTCTAATATCATCAAATACACCTGTGTAAGTAGCAGGGTTTGATCTTGGAGTTTTTCCAATTGGTGACTGAGAAACTGCAATAACTTTATCAATGTTATTTAGGCCTGAAATAGTTTTAAATTTAGCTTTCTTGTGATTTAAACCTTCACTAAGTCCAAGTGAATGTTGAATTCCTCTAACTAAAATTTCATTAACTAATGTACTTTTTCCCGATCCTGAAACTCCAGTTACTGCAACTAATTTACCTAGAGGAATAGTTACATCAATATTTTTAAGGTTATTTTCTCTAGCTCCATAAATAGTAACTTGTTTACCATTGCCACCTCTACGTGTTGCTGGAACTTCGATTTTTCATTCACCAGATAAATATTTAGCTGTAATTGAATTTTTTGATTTTACTATTTCATCTAAAGTACCTTGAGCAACTACTGTTCCACCATTTAAACCAGCTTCTGGTCCTATATCAACGATATAGTCAGATGCAAACATTGTGTCTTCATCATGTTCAACAACAATTAATGTGTTTCCAATATCAACCATTTTTCTAAGTGCATCAATAAGTTTTAAGTTATCCTTTTGATGCAATCCAATTGATGGTTCATCTAAAACATATAAAACACCTGTTAAATTTGAACCAATTTGAGTAGCTAATCTAATACGTTGAGCTTCTCCACCACTTAAACTTTCAGCACTACGGTTAAGGGTTAAATAGTCAAGACCTACATTTTTAAGGAAGCTTAATCTGTCGATTAGTTCCTTTGTAATTAATGATGAAATTTGCTTGTCATTATCATTTAATGTATCAATTAATTTATTAACCGCTTCAAGTGAATCTTCGATTGATAAAGCAATAAAATCATAAATATTTTTATTATCTAATTTAACTGCTAATGCATATTCATTCAATCTTGAACCCTTACATACTGAACAAGTGAATGAACCCATATATTTTTTAAGGTAATCTCTTCTTCTATCTGAAGTAGTTTCGTAATACATTTTTTCAATCTTAGTTAAGATACCATCAATTTCTTTTTCTCTTCTAATGATGTTATTTGATGAAGAAACTAATGTGTAAGCAATAGGTTCGTGTGAACCATATTTAATTATTTCAAGCTCCTTTTCTCATAAATCTTCAATAGGTGTGTTTTTATTTATATTGTAGTAATTTAAAAGTTGATCAAACTCTTGTCATTCAAGGTTTTGGGTATTGACTGTATTTTGGAAATATTCAATACCACCTTCGTTAATTGATCTTCAAGGTTCAGGAACAATTGAATCAAAGTCAGCTTTAAATTCAAGACCTAAACCTTTACAGTTATCACACATTCCATATGGAGCATTGAATGAGAATAATCTTGTTTCAATTTTAGGCATATTGAAATCTTTGTAGATGCAAGAATATGTTTTTGAGAAAATAAATGTTTTATCTAAGTCAACATTTTCAACCTTAATTAATCCATCTGCATATTCAGTTGCAATTTCCAAAGCTTGTGAAATTCTATTGTAATTTTCTTCAGTTAATCTAACACGATCAATTACTAATTCTATAGTGTGCTTGTTGTTTTTGTTCAAATCAATAGGTTCATCAAGCATCATATACATACCGTTAACTTTAACTCTTAAGAAACCTTCTTTTTTAAGCTTTTCAAAAAGATTTTGGTGTGTTCCTTTTTCTCCATCAACTAATGGGGCTAAAATAACAAGTCTTGAATTAGGTTCTTGTTCATAAATTGAATTTAAAATGTCTTTAGTTGTCTGAGTTGAAATTTCAATGTTATGTGTAGGACAATATGGTTTACCAATTCTTGCGAAAAGTAATCTGAAATAATCATAAATTTCAGTAACTGTCCCGACAGTAGATCTAGGATTATTATGAACAGTTTTTTGTTCAATTGAAATCGATGGACTTAATCCTTCGATTTTGTCAACATCCGGTTTTTTAGTCCCTCCTAAAAACATTCTTGCATAAGATGAAAGAGAATCGACATATCTTCTTCTTCCTTCTTCATAGATTGTGTTGAACGCAAGTGAACTTTTACCACTACCACTAAGACCTGTAAATACAATTAACTTATTTTTAGGCAAAGTTAAATCAATATTCTTAAGGTTATTTTCTCTAGCTCCTTGAATAATTAATAAATTTTCTTTACTCATTTAATACTCCTTTCTATTGTGTTTCTTGTAATTCTAATAATATATTTCTAAGCTCAATAGCTCTTTCATAATCAAGCTCTTTTGCAGCTTGATTCATTTGATTTCTAATGTCGTCAATAATTTCTTGCTTAGCTTTCTTATCGATTTTGTCGCCTGATTTAGTTTTGTTTTGTTTAGCCAAAATAGCTTCAACAGCATTTGTAATATCGTGACCGTGAATTGGTTCACTTATAGGTTTTATAATTGTTCTAGGTACAATTCCGTGTTTTTCATTGTAAGCAAGTTGAATACGTCTTTTTTCTTCGTTATCATCCATACAAATTTTCATAGCTTCGGTGATTCTGTCAGCATAGAAAACTGCTTTACCATTTGCGTTACGAGCTGCACGACCTGTAATCTGAATTAAACTTCTTGCATTACGCATAAATCCAGCTACATCAGCATCTAAAACAAGAACCCTAGAAACTTCAGGTATATCGATACCTTCACGTAAAAGATTAATTCCGACAATAACTTCGTAAATACCTTTTCTAAGCTTTCTAATAATTTCATTTCTTACAAAAGTGTTATGTTCTGAGTGAATGTAAGCAGCTTTAATTCCGTGCTCAATTAAGTAAGTCGATAACTCTTCAGCACTTCTTTTTGTGACTGTTAAAATGATTGTTTTTTCACCAGTTTCTCTTTGTTTTATTATGGTGTCATAGATGTCTTCAATTTGATTTTCCTTTGGTTTAATAATAATTTCAGGATCAACTAACCCTGTTGGACGAACATAAAGTTTTGAAATATTACTTGGTTCAGTTTTTTCAAGTTCATAATCACCCGGTGTTGCTGAAATATAAATTCTAGGAAACTTAAATTCGGTTTCTCATTCATTAAACATTAAAGGTCTGTTATCGAAGGCAGATGGTAATCTAAAACCAAAATCAACCAGCTTTTCTTTTCTTGATCTATCCCCTTTATACATTGCTCCTAATTGTGGAATAAACATATGTGACTCATCAATTAACATTAATGAGTCTTCAGGGAAGTAATCTAAAATTGTGTATGGTCTTTGACCAAAAGTTCTGCCATCAAGGTACATTGAGTAGTTCTCTATACCTTTGCAAGTACCAAATTCTTTCATATCGTCAATATCATTTTTGACTCTTTGTGATAATCTAGCAGACTCGAGAATTTTCTGTTCTTTAACAAACTTTGCAATTGATTGCGCTAATTCTTCTTCAATTTTTGGAATTATCTTATCAAAAACAGTTTTATCTGTAGCATACTCATCTCCAGGCGAAAGTACATAGATATTATGTTTTTTAGAGACTTCTTTTGTAAGTGGATCTATTGTTGCAATATCTTCAATTTCATCTCCAAAGAATGAAATCCTAATTGCATGATTTTCAGAATCAGCAGGTCTAACAATTACCGTGTCACCTTTAACCGTGAAATCTCCAGGAGACTGGTCTATATCATTTCTATCATATTTAATTTTGATAAGTTGTGTGATAAAGTTATTCAACCCAATTTCTTGACCTTTGTAAAATCTAAAGAATGAATCTTTATAAACTGCAGGAGAAAGTGCTCCATAAATAGCCGAAACACTGGCCACAACAATTACATCTTTACGTGTAATTAATGAATTAATTGCACTCATTCTTAAGATTTCAATTTGCTCATTAGTTTTAGAATCCTTTTCAATATAAACATCAGTACTTGGTTCATAAGCTTCAGGTCTGAAATAGTCAAAGTAACTTATGTAATATTCAACTGCATTATTAGGAAAAAATGACTTTAGCTCACTATATAACTGACTTGCTAAAGTCTTATTATGAGACAAAATAATAGTAGGTCTGTTAACCTCTTTAATAACATTAGCAATAGTAAAAGTTTTTCCTGAACCTGTTACTCCTAAAAGAACTTGGTCAGTAATTCCTTTTTTAACACCCTCTGCTAATTCTTTAATTGCTTTAGGTTGGTCACCTTGTGGTTTATAGTCTGCTTTTAAATCGAATATACTCATGATTAATATATTATATATGTTAATTTTTTGCATAATATTCTTTTAAAAATGACTAAAAAGTCTATTTTTTAAACTTAAAATCTCATAAATCTTTATAATTAAATTTATTAACTAACAGGATCGATATGAAAAAGAAAATTAATAAGAAAACCTTAATATGAATAATTTGAGCGTCATTTTTAATGGTCTGTGGCTTAGGTGTGACTATAGCAAGAATCGTTATTACTGTGCAAAATTCAAATAGACACTACGAAATACCTAAAAGAGAAGTCAAAATTAATTTTTTATACAAAAATGAAATTGTTCACTCCTATATGCATTCAATAGATGCTGATGAATATATTCAATTTTTTGAAGTAGATGATGAGAATTTACCTAAAGAATATAAGACTGGTGAATATGAATATAACAAAAGCACTTATGCTCTAGATGATACAGAAACTATAAATATAACTATCACCAAAAAACGTGCTCCTGTTACTATGATCCCATACACATTTGAATTTGTGAATGATAATGATGAAGTTATTTTCACAAATACAACTAACTTGCCTAATTACTATTACTACTATGACGTAGCTAAATTAGTTCCGGAAGGTTACAAAATGACTACTGAATCAACAAGAATTGATATCAACAAATCACAAACAACCTACAAAATAACTGTTATTCCATTAAATTAGTTAAACGCACTCAAATAATATATAATTAATATGATATATTGTTAAAATATAACGAGGATAAAAAGGAAACATCAGTTATTATGAACAAACAACAAAGCAATTTATCTAAACCTATTTTAGCTTTATCAATTGTAAACCTTTTATTATGCATAGTTTTTGCAGTTGTTATTTTCTTATTCTCTGTAGCAGTTGCTGGTGTATCTGCAACAATAACAGATTCAGGTGATGGAACTTATGAAAAAGACTATTCTGATGTTGCAGCATTCATGGTATTATACTTTATAGTTTTTGGTATTCTTGGATTTATATCTTTTGCAACAGGACTTACAGGATTTATTCTTGTAATCATAGGAGCCATAAGAGTTTCATCACAAAATACAGCTGTAATGGTACTTTACATAATTTCTATTTTCTTAGGACCATTATTCTCAATGATTGGTGCAATAATTGCTTTAAAGAATAAAATAGTTTAGATGAATTAGTAATTGAATAGCTAAAAAATAGCTATTCTTTTTTTAATCAAATTTTGCAAATAAAAAAATATCCCATTGCTGAGATATTATTTCTTTGTACTCTTAGTTAATTCATCAATACGTTTTAAAATGTCATCTAAACTTTTCGAAACATTAGAAACAACAGCATCTGTTTTTTCTAATAGATCTTTTTCTTTTTTCACTTGCTCTTGGCTGAATAAGTTTTGTGCAATTGCATAATCTTTGTCAAAATATTTAACATTAAATGACATTTTGTAAATACTTGGAACATCTATATTGTAAACTCTTGCACTATCATTTGAAACACCATATGATTTGACTGATTCAATAATTGTGTGCTCAAAATCATCTTTAATGTAGATAACTGATTCATCATTAATCGGTTCACAAACATATGGAATAAATTTCTTATTATCTTTTATTAAAGGTTTACCTTTAATGTTTTTAGGTACAGATGGTAATTTAGATGAATTAATTTTGATAATTTGACCGTTAGTTGATAAGATACCAACCATTTGATCTGATTTAGCACAAGTAAATGCAGCTATCTTATCATCAAGTGATAAGTAAACACCTTTATTACCTTTTGCTTTAGTTCCAAATTGAGGTAATTCAGTTTCAGAATACTTAGTTACATTACCTTTTTCAGTAATAATGATTGCATTAGTTGTTCCATCTGTCATAACAGCATTAACAACTGCATCTGTTTTTTCAATGTTAATAGCTTTGTAAATTTTATTAACCCTTGAAACTTCAAAATCCTTAAGCACAGTTTTCTTAACATATCCATCTTTTGTCGCTAGAGCAATGTAAGATAAAATATTTCAATCCGAAACTTCAAACACTCCCACAATTTCATCCATCACACGGATATCTACATAAGCAGATAAGTGAGTTCCATTGTCTTTTCATTTATCTTCTGGAATTTTGTAAGCAGGGAACACGATGTAGTTACCTTGAGCTGTAATAAAAATTAAGTTGTGTAATGAATTTACTTTTCCGAAGAAAACTAAATAGTCATCATCTTTAAGCCCATAATTTTCAATCTTATTACTATCAAGAACTTTTTGTGAAAATCTCTTGATGTATCCTGCTCTTGAAACTCCAATGTTAAGAATTTCTTCTTTTACTAAATCAGTTTGATCATAGCTAAAGTCATATTCTTGATCTTCGATTTGAGTTTTTCTCGGAGTTCCGAATTTAACTTTAATTTCCATTAATTGTTCAATAATGTATTGATCAAACGCTTTTGGATCAATAAGCAATTTGGAAATTTTCTTAATGTCTTTTTCTAATTGTATTTTTTCATTCAAGTAGGCTTGCTTATCTGTTTTAGATAAACGGTAAAGTCTCATTTCAGCAATAGCTGTTGCTTGATTTTGTGTAAATCCAAACTCTTTAATTAAGTTTTGAATAACACCAGCTTTAGAACCTTCTGATCTTCTAATAACTGCAATAACTTCATCTGAAATTTCTGAAACCTTAATAAACCCTTCTACAAGCTCTAAACGTAATTTAAGTTTTTCTAAATCGTATGTTAAAGTCTTAACTTTAATATCTTTAACATGAGCTACGTAAGCATCTAGAAGTCCAATTACACCAAGTGTAACAGGTTCATTTTTAAGGATGCAAGTATTGTTGTATGTATAAATAACTTGCATATTTGTTTTTTGAAGTAAGTAATTTAAAATACTACGTTCATTAGCATTTTTATTTAAAGTAATTAAAATGCTAATTCCATCTCTATCTGATTGATCCTTAATTTCTGTAATTCCATCAATTAACTTATCTTTAATAATTTTGTCAATCTCATAAACTAATTTCGACTTCACTACACCATAAGGAATCTCTGTGATTTCAATATATTTATGTTTTTCATCTTCAGAAGTTGTGTATTTAGAAAACAATCTGATTTTGTTTTTTGTATTGTTTCCAAATTCAAGCGCTTCTAAGATACCTTTGTTCCCTTTGATTACACCACCTGTTGGGAAATCAGGACCCTTAACGATTTTTGAAATTTCATCAAAATGTGAAAATGGATTTGTAATTCTGTAGATAGCTCCATCAATAATTTCATTTAAGTTATGTGGGGGCATTTCAGTTGCCATACCTACAGCAATACCTGAAGCACCATTAACAAGTAAGTTAGGGAATAATGATGGTAAAACTATTGGTTCAATTTCTGAATCATCAAAGTTAGGAGCAAACTTAACTGGATTTTTTTTAATTTCACCTAAAACATATTCAGCAATAGGCGACATTCTAACCTCTGTATAACGCATAGCGGCAGCAGGGTCGTTATCAATAGAACCGACATTACCGTGCATATCAAGTAATGGGTGATTGATTTTTCATCATTGAGACATATTAACCATAGCTTCATAAACTGAAGAATCACCGTGTGGGTGATATTTACCAATTACATCCCCTACAACACGAGCTGACTTTTTATATGGTTTATCGTGAGTTAAACCAAGTCCCAACATAGAATATAAAATTCTACGTTGAACTGGTTTCAGACCATCACGTGCTTCTGGAATAGCTCTATTTTGAATAACGTATTTTGAATATCTACCAAAACGATCATCCATAATCTTATCTAATGACTGTCTGATAATTTTGTCTGCAATTTTTTGTTCTAAGTTTTTTTTCATACTTACTCCTACTTAAATGCTTGTTAATTAAAATTATAATTTATTATATAGATGCTAATTACAATTTTTAAAGTATATTCATAGGTATCGAAATAAAAATTTGGAAGATTAAAAAATATGAAGGATTTAAGACTTTTTATAGTAAAATAACATAAGAAAAACAGCATGTATTTTTGCAAAAATATATATGCACAATTCATAAAAATTATCATTATAAAAATAGTTTAAATAAAGGATAAAAATGCGTAAAGTAGTTAGATTAAAAAACAAATTACGTGCTGAAGCTCGTGCTAAAAAACTTGCAAAAGAACGTGCAAGAGACGCTAGAAGAGCTGCTAGAAGCGCTGAATAATCAAGGCCTTTCGGTCTTTTTTTATGCTTATTTACTAAATTAAGCTTTTTTGACTTTTATTCCTAGCACATAGGTATAAAAGTTTTTTATTCTCTCTTTGTGTAATCTGACAAGTTTTTTAAAACTTTTAAAAAACTATATGTTTTTTATTAGTATAATAATTAAAATAAAGATTTTATCTTTTATGTCAATATCAAATTTTAAGAAGGGTAATTAAACATGGAATATAAAGCGTTGTATAGAAAATATCGTCCAAAAACATTTGATGATGTTATAGGCCAAGAGCACATAATTTTATCTTTGAAAAACATTTTAAAGACTAACAAAATATCACATGCTTATTTATTTTCAGGGCCAAAAGGAACTGGTAAAACATCGATTGCAAAAATATTTGCAATGATGTTAAATTGTGTTCATAAAGATCCTGCTGATGTTCTTAATCCATGTGAAATTTGCTTAAGTAATTTAAACAACAATATTGACATAATCGAAATGGATGCTGCATCAAATAATGGTGTTGATGAAATTAGAGATCTTAAGGAAAAAATTGAGCAAACGCCTATGAATGGTAAATACAAAATTTACATCATAGATGAGGTTCATATGCTTACAAAAAGTGCTTTTAATGCATTATTAAAAACACTTGAAGAACCACCTAAACACGCTATTTTCATTTTAGCGACAACAGACTTACATAAAATTCCTTTAACAATCAGATCAAGAGTTCAAAACTTTGTGTTCCATAGAATGAATGATGATAATATCATTAAACAACTTTCAAAAGTTTTCAACCAAGAACATATAAAATATGATACTCAAGCTCTTAAACTCATCGCAAGATTATCTAGCGGTGGTATGAGGGATGCGCTTACAATTGCCGACCAAGTTAGTATGTTGCATTCAGGTATCATAAGTGCTGAATCAATTTATCAAAACTTCGGTGTTTTATCATCAGAGCAAATTGTTAAAATCTTCCAATTAATTTCTATTAACAATGGAACTAAATTAATTTCATTATTAAATGAATTCCAAAATAACGGTGTTGAACCTCAGCAATTCGTTTTAAGTTTAGTTAACTTCTTAAAAGAAAAGATAATATTATCTAAAACAAATAATGTAAGTTTATTAAGTTGATTTGAACCTGAAGAGTTATCATCAGTTCACTTAGATAATAAAACTTGTTTTGAATTAACTGACATATTCTATGATATGTTAATTAAAGTTAACAAAAGCGAATATCCATTTGAAATTATTCAATTAGGTGTTTTGAAAGCTTTAAATGCTATCAATCCTAGTTTACATGAAGATTCAGATGAAACTTATGTTGCACCTGTATTTATCAAACCTGTGTTTAACAAAGAAAATCACAAAACTTCAACTAATAATGTTTTCACAGAAACTAAAGAAATTATTGAAGAAGAATTAACTTCTAATGAACCTCAAAATAATATTTCAATGGAAGTCGACAAAAATGAAAACACTATTCTCCAAGACATAAAAGTTGAAGAAATTGAAGATGATGGTTTTATAGATAACTCATTTTTGAGTGAAAAAATAGAAGAAGAAAAACTTGAGGAAGAAAAGTTTGTTTTAACAACTGAAAACATTTTTTCAGTTATATCCGGTAACTTTGATATTGAAATAAATCAGGTAAATCAGGAGTCCTCACAAACACAAACAGAGGAAATTAAGAAAGAAACTGAAGAAAAAGTTGAACAAGAAACAAAACAATCAGATAATCATTTTGCTGATGCATTAATAATTCCTGAAATTGAACCTGTCGGGAATGGATTAACTGATGAATTTACACCTTATCAACAAGAAAACGTACCTACTGAAGCGCAAGAAGAAAAAAACATCTTACTTGAATCTTTAGAAATTAATAAAGCACTCACAAAGGAAATTTCTGATCAAGTTAATAAAACAAATGAATTTATTATCCAAAAACACGAATTATCAAGTGATTTTGATGATGTTAATGATGATATTATCCAATTACAATCAGATACATCAACAAATAAAATATTAATTAACACTCGTGAAGTAGAAGTTCCTAAGTTTGGTGAAACAATGGAATTTGTAGAGGAAGTTCAAAAAGAAATTCAGGAAGAAATAAAAGAAGAAGAAAAACTCCTAGAACCTGAAGAAATTCCAACTAATGATGAACCAATACAAATTGGTGAACCACAAGAAGTTAATGTTTTCGAATATATATACAACACTCTTTGATCTAAAGAAGATCCATCACGTGATAAAGTAGCTCAATTCCAAAGATCAATTAATCAAGATTTAGCAATAATCACTCAAAACAAACCTGAGTTTTCTGAGATTGCTGAGTTGTTTGAAGACTCATTAATTATGGCTGCTTCAGAATATTTCATTAACATTTACAATAAAGATACTGCTAAAGTTAATAAGCTAAAAGAGCTTGCTAACACACCTAAAATGCAAGAATTTGTTAAAT
Source organism: Mycoplasma sp. 4404 (assembly GCF_034863325.1). Taxonomy (NCBI): domain Bacteria; kingdom Bacillati; phylum Mycoplasmatota; class Mollicutes; order Mycoplasmatales; family Mycoplasmataceae; genus Mycoplasma; species Mycoplasma sp. 4404. Next base: position 76,893 of record NZ_JAYFFE010000003.1, on the reverse strand, counting down.
ATGTTTTTGATAACAAAAACAAATATATTTATCCAGTTGATGCAGCAGCTCTTGCTAAAATTAGAGAAACAATTGGACAAAATAAAGACATCCAAATTGCAGATTATAAACCTAAAAAATGAGAAGATGAGTTTGCACAAAACACTTTAACTGACTTAACTCAAATTGGTAAATTATTATTAGGTGATGATGAAGAATTAGAAATCGAATATGAATAGAGGTTATTATGAATAATGATTTTTTAAGAAGAATTAAAAATATGCAAAAAGAATTAGAAACAAAACAAAAAGAATTAGATGAAAAAACATTCACAGTTTCTAAACAAGGTATTGAAGTAGTTCTTAAAGGAGATATGTCAATCGTTTCAATTGAAATTGATGAATTATTAATTGATCCTGAAGATAAAGACATTCTTCAAGACTTAATTACAATAGCGATCAATGAAGGTATTGATTTAATCAAAGAAGAGCAAGATAAATTAGCTCCATCAATGCCTGGAATGCCATTTTAATAAGAATGTTTAATACTGAACAAATTAACAAATTTTTAGAAGTTATCAGGCAAATTCCTGGTATTTCTAAAAAACAAGCTGAAAAAATTGTTTATTGAATATTAGAAGCTGAAAAAGAGCAAGTACAACAAGTTGCACAAGCTTTTATCGATGTAAAAGAAAAAACAACATTTTGTCCTATTTGTTCGCAAGTTATTGAAAACAATTATTGCAGTATTTGTGACAATAGTTCAAGAGATAACACGTTGTTAATTGTGGAAAACAGACAAGTTATGCAAAAAATTGAAGATGCTAATATTTACAACGGTAAGTATTATGTATTTTCACATCTAATTATCAATGAATATGAGGAGCAAAAGTATCAAAAAGAAATTCAAAAACTTTTAGATTATGCTCAAAAATTTGATGAAATTATTTTAGGGATTTCTCCAAGCATAAAAGGTGAGGTAACTAATGAATTCCTTAAGGAGAAACTTACTAAACAGAATTTAAAAGTGACAAGATTAGCCATTGGTTTACCAGTGGGTTCATCAGTCGACTACATTGATGCTATCACTTTAAAATTCTCACTTATAAATAGACAAAAATAAATTAATTACAATCATCTGGAGGAAACTATGTTTATATCATTTGAAGGTTTAGACGGTAGTGGTAAAACTACTTTAACACAGAAACTTTACGTAAAATTTCAGGAACTTTACCCACACATTCCTGCTCTTTGAACAAGAGAACCTGGTGGTAGAGGGATTAAAGAAGCTGAAAAAATTAGAGAAATTATTTTAAGCAAAGAATCAGATCTTTCACCTGTTGCTGAAGCTCTTTTATACACAACAAGTAGAAGAATTCACTTAGAAAAAGTAGTTTGACCAGCACTTAAAGAAAATAAAATTCTTATTTGTGATAGATATGTAGATAGCTTTTATGCATATCAAGGATACGCAAGAAATTTAGGTATTGAATTTACAAAAGCTATTACTAACATAGTTATTAATGGAACAATGCCAGATATTACAATTTTCTTAAATTTAACTCCAGAGCAAGCTAAAAAGCGTCGTGAAGAAACAAGATTAGTTGAAGACAGAATGGAACAAGAAAAATTACAATTCCACCACGATGTTTACAAAGGGTACTTAGAAATGATTAAATCAGACCCTCAACGTTTCATTATTATTGACGCTACTCAAACAGAAGATGAAGTTTTAGAAGATATTATCAAGCAGTTACAACAAAGTCCAAAATTTTTATCTTACCTTAAATCATTTGAGTAATGATTAATCAATCTATATTAAAGTCAATAAATGATTCAGCAAAATTAAATAAGCTAAATCATTTATTTTTATTAACTGCTAGTAGTAACTACAATTTTGACAACGATTTGTTAGATTTTATCAACAAGATTAACCCTGCTCCAATAGCTAAATTAGACAAATTAAACCTGCCATCTAACATTTACTATTTAGACGGTTCAGAAGAACCTATTAAAAAAGAAGAATTTGAAAATGTTTTTAATGAAGTTTCTTATTCAAGCAACTTTGATAAGTACAAAATAGTTATCATTAAAAACATTGAAAACTCTTCATTAATTGCACTTAATTCACTTTTAAAATCAATTGAAGAACCATCAGATAAAGTTGTTATTATAATGACAACAAACAATGTGAATAATGTTCTTCCAACCATATTATCACGTGCACAAGTCTTAAAAGTTGATATTCTCTCACCTGATATAATAGAAGAAAAATTTGCTTCATTGAAAAATGATCCAACTTTTTCAGTTGTCAAAATGCTTTCTAACGATTTAACTTTTTTAACTGAAGCTTCTGAAAACTTAGTTAAATATCAACACCTTATTGCAGGTTTCATAATTGCTACGAGACAATCTTTATTAAATAAAATTTATATGTTTGAATATTTAGATAGAACACTAATAAATAAGGATAACGATAAAGATGCACACTTTGTTTTATCACTATTAAAAGCATTCATATTAGGTAAGTTTTTAGAATTCCAAACATTACCATTGCACAAAGAACTAAATAAACTAAGACAAGAATTATTAGAAAAGCACCCTAACTTATTAACATTTATAGTTGACTTAGATGACTTTAATAACTCATCAAAAAACTTTCAAGGTAATTTTGAATTACATAAACAACTTTTATTAAACAAATTAATGGAGTACTATGGCTAAATTATATATTGTAGGAACACCAATCGGTAATCTTGAAGATATAACTTTAAGGGCGTTAAGAACTTTACAAGAGGTAAACATAATTGCTTGCGAAGACACAAGAGTCACTTCTAAACTTCTTCAAAGATATGAAATATCAAATAAAAAATTATTAACATACAATAATTTCACCGAAAAACATAGTGCTCAAGGGATTATTAACTTAATATCTAATGGAGAAGACGTTGCTTTAGTATCTGATGCAGGTATGCCTGTTGTATCAGATCCTGGATTTGAAGTTATTGCAGAAGCAAGAAAAAACAACATAGATATCGAAATTATTCCAGGTGTAAATGCAGCTATAACAGCATTTGTTGCTTCTAACTTTACTAATGACTTTACATTTCACGGTTTTATTAAAGACAAAACTCAACAAAGAATTAATCAACTTAAAGAATTGAATATCGGTACACACATTTATTATGTGTCGCCTCATAAATTAATCTCAACTTTAGAAGACATTAATTCTGTATTTAATGGACAAGAAAAAATTTGTTTAGCTAAAGAACTTACAAAACTACACGAAAATCTTTTTTATGGGTCTGCTAGCGAAATTCTTCAGCACTTTGCAAATTTAGACTCTATTAAAGGTGAGTTTACAATGGTTCTGAATTTACCTAAAATCAAAAGAGAAAAAGTAAATAAATATAAAAAGGATTAGAAAAAATCAGCAGTTTATTTGCTGATTTTCTTTTTCTATTCTTCTTCTACTTCAACTATGTGAGCTTCTTGTGCTCCCTCGATTAAATGTGGAGTTTTAGCTTCGACAGATTGTGGTGCACTATCTCAATTAACTTTTTTCATTTTCTTAGTTAATTTGAATTTTTCAACTTCATCAACTAAGTATCTGAATTTTCTTTCAAGATCATTTGTAAGTAAGTTTTCAAGTGTATTAGCTGAATCTTGAATTTTTTCAACTTGTTTCTTCATATCAGTCGCAACTTTATTAAGTGCTTCTAATCTTGTTTCTAAAAGTTTATTTTTGAATTGTTCAAATTCTTCAAGAATTTTCATTTTATCTCTAAGTTCGACAAAATTGAATTCAGAAGCCTTTAAAAACATATAACGTTGTAGTTGCAACATTTGAATCATAAATGGTAATCTTATTACTCAAACTTGGTTCTTGTTATCTTTATCTCTTTCAATCTTTACAAGAAAGTCATCTTCTTTTTCCAATTCAGTAACTAGGAATGCAGTTTCTGCGTGACGAGCTTTTTGATCTTTGATTAATTTATTTATGAATTGTGAGTTCTTTTGTGAACCATTTTCTGTTTCTGATTTTGCTTCAATAACAACAGAACCAATTTTCACTCTATTATTATTTTCGTTCTTGTAGAAAGTAACTAAGAAGTCTGGTTTTGTACCATCAATATTAGTTGTTGTTTTTTCATAATCAACTAAATCATCCAAGTTCGTGTACTGATCCAATAAGTGAGCAATTTGTTCTTCAAAGTTTTCTCCAACTCTCTTTGAAGATAATAATGATTTACTTGTTTTAAGAGCATCAATTGTGTCGTTGGCAGCTTCTAATCTATTTTGAACTTCAATTTTTTCTTTTTTAAGTTCTTCAATTTGCTCTTTATAATTGTTTCTTAATTCTTCGATAATTTGATTATTCTTAACTTTATTTTCTTTTTCTAATTCTTTTTTGTATTCTTCTTTAGCTTTCTCTATTGCCTTAATATTATTTACTTCAAACTTGCTTTTTTCAGCTTCAATTGTTGAATTCATTGAAGCATTTAATTCACTTAACTTATTTTTTAAATCATTATAAGCATCAGCTTGCTTTTGTTTTTCTATTTCGTGAGCTAATTTAAATGATGATTCTAATTTTGCAATTTCGTCTTGTCTTGCTTTTTTTGAGACTTCAAGTTCTGTTTTTAGATCAGTAATCTTTTTATTATACTCATCAATCACACCTTGAACATTAACCTTATATTCAGGTAAATTTGTAAGATTTTCAAGTATTTCTGTTTTTACTTGATTTCTAATATCATCATTTCTTTCATTGTTTATGCTGCTACTTAAAATGAATAATTCTTTATTACTTAAGCTTGACAAATCAATAATATCACCAGCACAAGCATTTTCAACCAAAACCAATTTCATTGGATTTTGTTCACTAAATCTAAATTCAATCTTTTTCATACAAACATCCTTTCTGATTTGTTTTTTGTCCTATATTTTTATTATACTTTTTTTTTTTTTTTTACATTCACCCCTAATTTTTATATGCCTTATTTTAAATACTATTAGTATTTTTTATAATATTTTACTTTTTATAATGTTAGAAAAAAGCAAGTGGTTGCACTTACTTTTCTAACATATTAAATAGTTCAACAATTTTCTCTACTGATAATTGTTGAATTCTTAAATTGTCATCATATCCTAATTGTTCAAATATATTAAGAATATGATCTTTTGAATATTTATTTTGTAATGAATAAGAAAGTTTCTTTCTTCTGTTTTCAAAGCATAATTTGAAGAAATCCTTAATTGAATTTCATTCATCTAATGAAACATTATTTTTAAATCTCAAAGATAAAATAGCCGAATCCACCTTTGGAGCAGGTGAAAAAGCATTTGCAGGAACAATAAATTCTAATTTACAATCAGCTAAAAACTGTGATGAAACTGATAATTTTGAATAATCTTTACTATTAGGTTTAGCGCAAACCCTTTGAGCTACTTCTTTTTGAACCATTACTAATACACCCTCAAAATTATCTTTGTTTTCAAATATTTTAAATAGGATATCAGTTGTTATGTAATAAGGAATATTAGCAATAATGTAAGTGTCCTTAAAATTAGTTATATCAGCTTCCAGGAAGTCTTGATGAATAAGTTTAAAATTAGGATTGTTTATTTCTTTATTTAGAACATCAACCATATCAGTATCAATTTCAAAAGCAGTTACATAAGCACCTGCATTTAGAAGATAATTAGTTAAAGCACCTCTACCTGGTCCTATTTCCAACACTTTTTGTTCTTTTACATCAAATACATTGATTATCTTACGTAAAATGTTTTGATCTTTTAAGAAGTTTTGTCCAAACTTCTTTTTTGCATAAACTTCTTTTTTATTTTGCATTATAAATTAAATAAAGTCCTTAAGTTTTTATTAATTCTATCTGTAAATTTATCCATACCAACTTTTTTAATTCCTGCTATGTAGTAAGCAACGAATAAAACTGTATTTGGTTCATTTTTTTGTTCTGTATATGGATGAACTCTTAAGAATGGAGCATCAGTTTCTGTAAGAATTCTTTCAAGTGGTAAAAACTCAATAATGTCTCTAGTTTGGTTTGTTGTCCCATATGTAACAGCACCACTAAATGAAAAATAAAGATTTTTAAATTCTAAGAATTTTCTAGCTCATTCCATATTTCCAGCAAATGTATGCAGCATAACTTTAATGTTAGGAAAATCTTTTAGAATATCATAAACATCTTGGTAAGCTTGGTATTGGTCAATTTTATCTCTAATGTGAACAACAATTGGTAGGTTTAATTCTTGTGCTAATTTGATTTGATTTCTAAATGATTTAATTTGATTTTCTCTTGTCGGAACACCTTCTTCATAGAAGTAATCTAATCCAATTTCCCCAATTCCAACAATAGTTTCATCAATTAAATCCTTATATCTTAAGTAATCATTCTCATCAATTCCATCTTCAGGATGAATTCCAATAACAGGTTTAATTAAATCAGGATACTTTTTAGCTAACTTGATAACTTCTTTGTTTTCTTCAGCATGACCACCGTTAACAATCATAAATTCAAGTCTATTAGCATAAGCTTGCTCACAAATCATATCAATAATATCTTCGTGTTTGTAAGCAGTCATTGATAAATGATTATGTGCATCAACAAATTTATTTTTCTTTGAACTCATATTATTTACCTAAACAGAAAGTGCTGAACATAACATCTAATAAGTCTTCTCTGTTTACATTTCCTTTAATATTTTGTAATTGATCTCACGCTGCATATAAATCGATTATAATCATGTCAAAAGTTGCATAGTTGTCAAGTGCATTTTTAGCATCCTTAAGCGAATTTAAAGCTTGCTTAATAAGTGAAAGTTGACGTGTATTTGAAAAAATACGCTCATCTAAAATGTTGATATTCTGGAAGTTTGAAACTAAACCTTGTTCTAATGCTTCAATATCGTTATTTAAAGCAGAAATATAAATAACGTTATCATCTAATGACTTATCTGACTCTAGCAAGTCTTTTTTGTTCATAACTTTTAAATAGAACTTACCTAACTCTTTTGATTTTTGCTCAATCAATTTATCAAAATCATCTTCAGATTCATTTGCAGATACAACGTGAACTACAAGATCACTTTTTTCAATTTGATCTAATGATTTTTGAATACCAATTTTTTCAATAATTTCTTGAGTGTTTCTTAAACCAGCAGTATCAACAAGTTTAAATAACATATCATTGATTTTGTAGGTGGCTTCAACTAAATCTCTTGTGGTTCCTGCGATATCTGTAACAATTGCTTTATCTTCTGATAAAAGTGCATTTAAAATACTACTTTTTCCAACGTTAGGTTTTCCTAAAAACGCAACTTTAACACCTTCAAAAACATATCTCGAATCCTCTGAAATTTTTACTATTTTTTCTAGATCACTGACTAAAACTGAAATTTTCTCTGACATATTAATTGAATCTAAACGTTCAACATCATCGTATTCAGGGTAGTCAATATTAACTTCAGCAAGACCTATTAAAACAGCAATCTTATTTAAGAACTCATCAATTAAACCTGAAGTTTTACCCTTGAATTTATTAACTGATGCAAGTGCTTGAGACGAAGTTTGAGCCATAATTAAATCATGAATAGCTTCAGCTTTAATTAAGTCCATTTTTCCATTTAAAAAAGCTCTTCTAGTGAATTCTCCGCGTTCAGCTAATCTAGCACCATTTTCAAGTAATAAACTTAAAACTTTGTTTGTAACAACAATTCCACCGTGACAGTTAATTTCGATTAAAGGTTCGCCAACATAGTTATTGAATACATCATTACCATTTGCATCTTTTTTACCAACAAATGACATAACTAAAACTTCATCAATAAGTTGTCCATTATCGTGAATGAAACCATATGAAATTGTGTGATCTGCGCCAATTTTTCCTTTAAAAACTTTAGAAACAACATTTACTGCATCAGGACCACATACACGAACAATTGAAATTGGTTGATTTATATGAGAACCTGAGCTGATTGCTGCAATTGTTTCATTAGTCATATTGTCTCCTTTCTTATAAATACAATAAAACTAGCTAAAAAGCTAGTTTGACATTTATTTATTCATTAATTCTTCTTGTTTTTCACTTGTAATTTTGTCGATTTTACTAATTTCTTTATCAACTTCTTTTTGAATAACATCTAAGTATCTTTTTTGTTCGTCTTCTGATAACTCTTCATTAGCTTTGATAGCTTTATTAACTTCTTGACGAGCATTACGAACACCTACTTTAGCATTTTCAGTTAACTTAGATAATGATTTAACCATTTCCTTACGTTTTTCAGTTGTAAGAGGAGGGAAGTTTAATCTAATTTGACTTCCTTCATCAATTGGCATAACACCTAAGTTTGCTTTTTCAAGAGCTTTATTAATTTCCTTAACTGATGTAATATCATAAGGTTTAATTAATAATTGTTGTGGTTCAGGAACTGAAATGTTTGATAATTCTTCAAGTGGTGTAAGTGTGTCATAGTAATTGACACGAATGCCTTTGATCAATTGAGGGTTAGCTCTACCTGTTGAAATTTTTGATAATTCAAAACGGTAATGTGAAAGTGCTTTTTCTGCTTTTTCAGCAAAATCTAATAAATAAATATCTAATTCCATTATTTAGTAACCTCTGTATGTTTGATTTTTCCTTCAAGTGCATTTAAAATTGAATTTTCTTCTAATAAGTTAAACACAATTAAATTAATATTGTTGTCTCTAGCCATACTTGTGGCTGTTAAGTCCATAACTTGTAATTTCTTTTCTAAGATTTCATCATAAGTGATGTGATCATAATGTTTTGCATCAGGATTTTTCTTAGGATCTGAATCATAAATTCCATCAGTTCCATTTTTACCCATTAAAATAACTTGAGCACCAACTTCTGATGCATATAATGTTGCTGCTGTATCTGTTGTAAAGAATGGACGACCTGTCCCTCCGGCAAAGATAACAACTTCACCATCTTCTAAGTATTTGATTGTTTTTTCATTAATGTAATATTCAGCTACTCTTTGATCAATGTTTAATGAACTTTGAACTCTAGCTTTAAGTCCGACACGCTCGAAACCGCTACCTAAGGCAATAGCATTCATAATTGTAGCAAGCATTCCAATATAGTCAGCTTTATTTCTGTTAATTCCATTTTTTTCAGCAGAAGCACCTCTTCAGAAGTTTCCTCCACCAATAACTACTGATACTTGTATACCTTTAGCTACAATTTCTTTAAGTTGTAATGCAATTTTGTGAACTAAATCATAGTCAATTGCTAAATGTTTTTCTTTGTTTGCAAAACCTTCTCCGGAAAGTTTTAAAAGAATTCTTTGATACTTAATCATCACTACCTCTATTTAACAAGTTAAGTTTTTATTATTTAATATAAATAATAATGTTTAAACTAATTATATAGAAAAAAGATTTTTCAGTCTATTTTTTTTAACTTTTTACAAAATCTCTAAATTTAAGGATAAAAACTGCAATTTTTCACTTTTTTATGGAATTTTTCACAATTTTTCTCACAAATTACCGTTTTTTAAAAAATACTTTATAATTTATAAACATATTTTACAAATATGTTGTATTTTCAATTAATATTCCTATGCCATAGGAATAAAATTTTCCAAAAATAATTTAAAGAAAGAGGTAGATTATGGCAGCAGAAAAAGAAAAATTTTTATTTGCTATTGACTTAGATGGTACAACACTTCAATCTAGTGCAACAGGTGTTATTCACGACAGAACACTTAGCGCAATTAAAAGAGCAACAGAGGAAGGACACGTTGTATGTATCCTTACAGGAAGACCTTGAAGAAGTACTAAATTCATTTATGAATCATTAGGTCTTGACACAATCGTTGCTAACTACAATGGAGCGCATATTCACCATCCATATGATCAAGAATTCATCCCTTACATTAAATATTTAAACTTAAATGAAGCATTATACATTTTAGGTGATCCTAAAGTTAAAAAAGAAGTTTCAAACATCGCTATTGAAGGACCAGACTGAGTTCAATTAGATCACCGCGATGAAGAACTTGAAAAAGTTTTCGGATTTAAAACAAGTTCAAAATTACGTATCGGTTTAGACTTATACAAAATTCCTTTGATGCCTACAGGAATTATCTTTGACGTTAAAGAGACAACAAACATTGAAGAACTTAGAAAATACCTTAAATCAAGATATGGTGACTTAGCTGAATTCTCATACTGATCAAAAGGAGAAGGTTTAACACCTGTTTTTGATATGACTAACATTACAGCTAACAAAGGTAAAGCTTTAAGTATGTTAATTAGATACTACGACGTTAAAGTTGAAAACACAATTGCATTAGGAGATGGATTTAACGACGTTCCTATGTTTAAAATCGCAAACATTTCAGTAGCTATGGCTAATGCTTCAAAAGACGTTAAAAAATATGCATCAATTAGAATTTCTAAAACAAACAAAGAAGGTGGAGTTGGAGAATACATTCACAAATTCTTAGACAATCCACAAGCCGAGATAGAAAAATCAAACGCACGTAAAAGAAAAATTCAAGCTATCGAGGAAGAATAATGAAATATCTTGATGATATCAAACAACTTAATGTTGATTTAGAACAAGTAATCGGGGTTGATGAAACAGGGGTCGGCGATTACTGAACACCACTTGTTTCTTGTGCAGTTTATTTACCAAATAAGCTTAAACAATTTGTTGCTTCATTAGGTGTAAAGGATTCTAAAAAACTATCTGATAAACAAATTTTATCTTTAGCTCCTAGATTAATGGAATTTCTTGAATATTCCGTTTACACACTTACTCAAGCTGGATATAACAAATTAAGCAAGTCTTATAATGCTAATGAACTTAAATTTTTCACTCATGCAAGTGCATTGAGTTCATTAGCTAAAAAATACAAAATTCAAGCAACTGCAATTATTATTGATAAATATTCGACAACTAATTCAATATTAAAATATCATCAAAAATTCTTTATTGAAAATAACTGAGCTAAATTAAATGAATTACAATTACCAACATTGCTAGTTAATAAAGCTGAAGATATTCACTTATCAGTTGCATGTGCTTCAATTATTGCAAGATACCATTTATTGCAATATATGGAAGAACAATGCAAGAATTGAAATTTCAATTTCTTACTTGGAGCTAGCAAGCACGTTGTTGCTCAAATCCACGAGTTCACACAAACTTATGGAGAAAGCTCATTAAACTCTGTTTTAAAACTTAATTTTAAGCTTAAATAAAAATGAATAGACCTTATACACTGGTCTATTCATTTTTTTAGTCCTATAAAACTTTACCACTTAAACGATTTCTTTGTAAGTCAATTTCAGTGATTTCAGAGTTAATCACTAAACCTGGATAATACTTATCAAAAATCGATTCATTTCCGTTTAAGTTTAAATTACTTACGTGAATAAATAGATTCTTCTTAATTCCGATATAAACAAATATACCAAAATCAGTAATATTTTCAACAGTTCCTTGAATTGTATCTCCAACTTTTAAATCATTTACATCTAACACACTGTCTTTTAAGATAAATCCTGATTTATTATCAACAATTTTCTTAGTAGGACTTGATAATGCTTGAAGTATTAATTCAACTGTATAAATGTCCGAATTTAACTCATCAGCAATTGTTTGTGCATTTAAGTTGAAAACATCTATCCCTTGCTCATTAGGTTGTAAGTTAAATTTTTCAACAATTCTTGATGCTAATTTATATGATTCAGGGTGAATTATTGTTTTATCAAAGAAGTTTGATGAAGTGAATATTCTTAAGAAACCAACTGATTGCTCAAAACTTTTTGGACCTAATCCAGGAACTTTGAGAAGTTCATTTCTGTTTTCGAAATTCTTACTTTTTTTACTATTTCTGTATTCAATAATATTTTGAGCTATCTTTTTGCTTAAACCTGCTATATACATCAAAATATGCTTTGTAGCAGTGTTTAAGTCAACACCAAACTCATTAACTACTTTTTGAACTTTAAAGTTTAAATATTGTTCTAATTCTTTTTGATTTAAGTCATGTTGATACTGACCCACACCAATTGACTTAGGATCAATTTTGACTAACTCATTTAATGGGTCTAAGAATTTTCTACCGATATTAATTGCACTTCTTTCTTCAACACTTAAGTTAGGGAATTCTTCGATTGCAATTTGAGAAGCTGAATACACACTAGCTCCAACTTCAGAAACAATAGCATATTTAACTTTTAAATTGTTTTGCTTAATAATATTAGAAATAAATAATTCAGTTTCCCTTGAAGCTGTTCCGTTTCCAATAACAACAATAGTAATTTTATACTTGTTAATAAAATCTAAAACTACCTTAGTTGCTTCTGCAACTTTTTCTTGTGGTTTGTTAGGGTAAATTTTAGCAATACCTAAAACTTCTCCATTTTCAGATAATGCAGCTATTTTACATCCATTAACATATGCAGGGTCAATGGCTAAAATATTGTGCCCTGTAATTGCTGGAGCAGTTAATAATTTTTCAACTGAATTTGCAAATATATTAATACTTGCTTTTTCAGCTATTTCAAATAAGTCACTAAAGATTTCTCTTTCTACACTAGGTAAAATAAGTCTTTTGAGTGAATCATTAATCGCATCAATAACATTGTCTTTATTGTTTCTTGTTTTATCGATAGCTTTTAAAATGATAATAACTAATGGTTCGTGTTTGTACTCAAATTCAAGTTTCAGTTTATCTAATTTAACACCTCTATTAATTGCTAATACATTGTGGTTTTTAATGTATTTAATAGGTGTTGAAAAATCATAGTAATTTAAGAATACTAAATCATCATTTTCATCATTAACTTTTTTTGACTTTGTTGTTTTAATTCTTCCAAAATTGTAGATTGATTCTTTAATTTGTTTTTTAATTTCTACATTCTGTGAAATTCACTGTGCAATAATGAAATTAGCTTGCTCAATAGCAAATTCAACTGTAGGCACTTGTTCTGTTAAATATTTTTTAGCTTCTCTTGCAACATCAAATTGAGGGTTTTTATTCTCAAAAATTCTCTTTGCAAGTGGCTCTAAACCGAGTTCAACGGCTTTTGTTGCTTTTGTGATTTTACCAACCTTGAATGGTTCATAAATTGACTCTAATTCACTTTTGACAGTTGTATTTAAGATTTGTTCCTTAAGCTTGTCTGTAAGTAAATTCTTTTCACTTAGAATTTTAATAATTGCTTGTTGTCTATCTAAAAGCTCTTCTTTGTATTTGTAAATAGATTCAATTTGATAGATTTGTTCTTCATTAAGCCCACCAGTTTGTTGTTTTCTATAACGTGAAATGAACGGAACTGTATCTCCATTAGATAACATTTCTAAAACTATTTGAACTTGATTTGTAGGAATGTTTAATTCTTTTGAAGCTAACTCCAAGGCTAATTCGTTATTTTTCATATTATCCTTTCCTATTAGAAACAAAAGAATCACTTTAAGAAGTGATTCTTAAGATTATTATTGTTTATTGTTGTTTGGTTTATTTGCTTCTTTTTCTGGCGTTGTCATTGAGTCTGTTCTAAAGTTTTTAAATGCAATAACTTTAACAACAAATGGGTTTACAACTCTTTGTGTAAATCCTTGAATAAATGCATAGAATACTGGAGCTAATAAATCTCCTAATAACATAGCAAATGTTGCGTAAACTAATGAATCAAATGCAAATGAATTTTTTGAATTTTTTAATTGATCCAATGTTACTGAAGTATCGAACCCAAAATCAGGGGCTATTCCAGTAATTTGTGCTTCTAAATGCTTACCAACATGAGTTTCTGATGTAAAGAATGCAGGTAATTGTTGAGCTAATCCTCTAGCTGGGTTAATAGCCGCTGTGGCACCTAAAAATCCCATTCATACTGATAATGAAATGATGAACATAATCATTAAATCACGGTATTTATTGTTAATGTTTGGTGAAAAAATTGGGAACAATAAGATAGCTGTCATAACTAACTCAACAAAGAAAATTCACGCTGTTCCACTTGCTAAAACGTGGTTTGCTGATGGATTTGAACCTTTTTCTAATTCTGCAACAAAAGAAGCTTTGTAAGCTCCAATTGCAGTAATTGGGGCATTAGGTAAATGATCTTTCCCTACTGATAAGTATCCAAATAAATAGATAAATCCTGCAGCAGCAAATGCTCCTAAGAATTGAATTGCAATTTTATATAAAGCATAGTAACCATTATTTCTACCGTTTATATAACGATAAATAGTTACAGCTGGGTTAAGGTCACAACTTCAACGTAAGAAGATGAATAACACTACCCCAACAGCAATAAATCCTGCATAAAATCCAACAATGATTTTATGTAACATATATTCTTCAGCAACTTTACCTGAAGATGTGTAAATAGATAGACCTGCTAATGCAAGCGATAAAAAGATTGTTCCGATAAATTCTGATAAACCGTGGATAATTCAAGTTTTTAAATCAGCTGGTTTCTCAGCATTTTGTCTTTCTGATGTTCTTAATTTAAAGAAGCTAAATAAATCTTTGAAAAAGCTATTTTTCTTAATTAATAATTCCTGTGTATTAACCATTTTGTATTTTTCCATTCTCTAATAAAACTAATGCTTTTGAGTAATCTCCTGCTTGCGCAGCATCTGCATTTTCTAATGTTGTTTTAGCTATTTGAGTTAAAGCTAAATCTGTTAAGAATGCTTGGTGTGATGTTACTAAAACGTTGTCCATTTCAATTAATTCTGCTCATTGAGGATCTTGATCTTTAAGTTCTTTAATTCTTGAAGAAATGTCTTCGTAAAATCTTCCTTCTTCTCTTTCTAAAACGTCAGTTGCAAATCCACGAACTTTACCTGATTTAAGCCCATCGATCATTGCTTGTAATTCAATAATTTCCCCTCTGGCTGTGTTGATAATAATTGCTCCTGGTTTAAGCATATCAATAGCAGATTTATCGAATAAGTATCTTGTTGAAGGTAATAAAGGACAGTGGATTGAAATAAAATCTGAGTTTTGTAAGATTTCTGAAAATGAAGCTCATTCAAATCCAAATTGTTCAGCTAATTGAGGGAAGTTATCTTGAGCAAATGCATCAAATACTAAAACTCTAGCACCTGTTGCTTTAGCAATTTTAATAAATGTTTGTCCAATTTTTCCTGAACCAACAACCCCAATTGTTGAGTTTCCAACACAAAGTCCATCAAGTCCATTTAATGAGAAGTTGTAATCTTTAACTCTTTTATTAGCAATTAAAAGATTTCTGTTAAGCGCTAATAATCCTGCAAAAGCAAATTCACCAATACTTTCAGCTGAGTAGTTAAAAATTCTGTAGACGTGAATCCCTAACTCGTTAGCTTTAGCAACATCAATTTTGTTATATCCCATTGATCTTTGCAATCAAACTTTTACACCCATTTTTGCTAAGACTTCTAAAATTACTTTGTCACCATAAGTGTTAACAAACCCACATACAGCATCGTAACCTTTAGCTAACTTAACTGTATCTAAGTTTAAGTTTTCTTTAAAAAAAGTAATTTCGTGTCTTCCATCATTATATTTTTCAAAGTATTTAATATCGTAATCTTTAGAATCGAAAAATGCAATTCTCATATTTTCTCCTAGATAAAAATGAATAAAAATAAACCTAATAATTTTTAAAGTAATTATATTAAATTTACACTAAAACAAAGGCTTTTTATTTAAACTAAACTAATAGTGTGCTAGGTATAAAAATAGTTCATTTTCAACTAAATTTACTATTGTAAATAGGAGGAGAAAATGAACTTAATATTATTTTATTTATCTAACTTACACAAGGGAAATAACTACATAATTTATAAAAATCTTAAAAGCGTTCCTAAAATCGATATGAATCTATTAACACAATGAGTAAAAGAGTATGTGAAAAAGAAAATAAAGTTCATCACCATTTTAGATGAAGAATATCCTTTGAATTTAAACATTATTAAATATCCACCTTATGTACTTTATATGTATGGAAACACTACACTACTTAAAAACAAAAATAAAATTTATCTAGTCGATGAAAGAAACATCCTAGATAGTTTTAATTCTGAAAAACAGCTTGAAAATATGGTTAATTCTCATGTGCTAATTACCAATGACTATAAAGAAAGTGAAAAATCTATTGTTGATTTTTATAGAAATCACAATGGTTCTATTATTCACATTCTAAAAGAAGGTTTTAATGATGAAATTTTAAAACAAAACTTAAAACCAAATGAACTTTATATATCTCAGTATCCCTTAAATTGTCATCCTAGAAGAGAATATTTTAAACAAGCAAATTTATTAAGTTCTTTATTAAGCAAACAATTTATTTCATTTTCCTTAAAAGGAGACTCAAAAGCAATACAGTTAGTAAATTACTTTGCTGATATTGGTAAGGATATAAAATGTTTCCCTAGTGATGATTTTAGTGATTTGAATAATCAGCTTATTAAGTCTGGAGCTACTTTAATTACTTCTGTTACTGAAATTTAGAAATAAAAAACGTGTCACATACTTGCTGTGACGCGTTTTACTATATAAATTAAAATTAGTTTTGTCTTTCAGGATATACAGAAACATACTTTCTGTTTCTTCTGCTTTCGTATTTTACGTATCCATCGATTTTTGAGAATAATGTATCGTCTCCACCACGACCAACATTTTGTCCTGGGAAAATTTTTGTTCCTCTTTGACGGTAAATGATTGATCCTGCTGTTGCAAATTGTCCATCACCTAATTTAGCACCTAAACGCTTACTATGAGAATCACGACCGTTACGGGTAGAACCACCGGCTTTCGTGTGTGCCATATTCTAATTACCCTTCGATTTTTGTAATTTTAACACGTGTGTAAGGTTGACGGTGTCCTAATTTTCTTTTGTGAGTAGACTTTGCATTGTGACGATATACAACAATTTTCTTTGCTTTTCCTTGTTTTTCGATTGTTCCGTAAACTACAGCATTAGATAAGTAAGGTCTCCCTACTTTATCGTTAACTAATAAAACTTTGTCAAATTTAACTTCTGAGTTTTCTTGACCTTCAAGTTTTTCAACGAAGATTGTTTGACCTTCTTTAACTAAAAGTTGTTTTCCACCTGATTCGATAATTGCAAACATGCAATACCTCCAAAATGTGGCTCGTCTTTGAGGTGGCTTATGCACTTGATGAACCTCTTTAGTACGGTTACAAATGTAACATGCTTATTATATAGCAATAAAGTCAAATTAGTAAGTTTTTTTAGTCTTAAAATATAGAAGTTATACAAATTTTTTTCAATGAAATGATGACTTTAAATTGAAAAATTATGAATAAGGATTTCTTTAAAATAATAAGTAATTTTCAATTACATTAGAAGTCTTCTTAACAGTATTATCTCACTTGAATTCTTGATCTTTTCCTTTAACTGAACCTGAATTTGATGTAAATGTCTTAAATAAACCAAGAATAGATATTGCGCCTTGAACTATCGATGGAATTAACGGAACTAAAGTAGCAAATGAAAACCCAGGTTGAATTTGCGAATACTTTTCTTTTTCTAGTGGTTTTAGATCATTAAGTTTCATAGTTAGCCTCCTTTCATTTATATAGTAAAAATTGATCAAAAAAGAACAGTTTTTTTACTGTTCTACATAGTTTGTATTGAAATTACCAGAAACTTTAGCTACTTTTGAGCAAGAAACTCAAACAGTAGGATCGATTATTTTTAAATCAGCAATTAAGTTTTTTTCTTCTAGAAGAAGAATTGTAGTTTCAATTTTAATTGAAGTTTTACCTGTGTAACCTGATTTGAAACGTTCAATTCTGTAACTGTGTCAATAATTAATAAGTTTGAAGTAAGCAATAATTGTTTCAGGATTTGATGAAATAATTGTTAAGTTTACTTTCTTATATTTAGGATATAACATACCAACAACTAAGTTAGTAACTATTAAGTATGAGAATGTTGAAAGTTCTCTCATTCCGAATAACTCACCATTTTGATTCGGACGAACAAATCCATAAATAAGTACAAATGTAACTGCTGTTACGAAACCAACAATAACAAGAATTAAACTAACGCTTTTCTTATGTTTTGTTGAAAAGTAATAAGCAATAATATCTGTTCCACCAGTTGAACCACCAGCTTTTCATGAAATAGCTATTCCTGTACCAATAAATACTGCTCCAAGACATCCATAAAGTAAAACTCCTCAGCTAATTCCATCTGAATATCAAGCTAATTGTGTTAATTGTTCAATTGAATATTGAGCGTATTTTTCAAATTCTGCAGCTTTCTCAGCACTAAATGCACTTGGGTTTAGTTTAAAATCAATTAATTCTTTTAAATTAGATTGCCCAGGTGTTGAAGCGACTTCAACAATTGCTTTAGTATCTTTAATTGATATATTGTAATTATCATAGTCAATAGGAACTAAATTGATTTTCTCAAACAAGAATGAATGAACATGCTCTTCTGTGAAAATAAAGTTTGTTAATTGTAAACAAAGCATAAAGAATAAAGTTAATCCTATAAAACTAAACTTGACTTTTCTTCAAAATATAATGAATAAAGGTAAATTACATGCAAAATAAATTAAAGCAAAATAGTTTCTTAAAACAGGAAATAAATATTGCAAAATAGTAGGAATTCCTGTAATTCCAGAAGGAATCGTGTCTGCTTTTGATAAAAAGATGTGAATTCCAAAGTTAAAAATTAATGCTGATACAAAAGTAAGCACTAGTTTTAATCAATATTTAACCCAAAACGTCTTAAATGTAAGCTTACTTTGTTTTGAATTATTTAAATACTTGGCCATCTTGTATTTTAATTTTTCTTCTTCTTTTTTAATATCAGCAGGGTTAATTATCACTGCTGAATTATTAGCATCCAGATTCATTGAAGCTTTATTAATAAGGTCAATTTTCTTTGACTTAAATTTGAAATAATTAGTAATTCAAGATGATTTTGGTGTAGTAGTTTTATTGCAATTTTCATTTGCAAAATTATCTTTATTCTTCATGAAACATATTTTATATTATTATCCATTAAATAATTAAAAAATTCCTAGTCATATAAGTAATATTCTTATGATAATTAGAATTGCAAAATAGTCATAAAACTTTAATTTTTAAGTACACAAAAACACATATAATCAGTTCAAGCTAGAAGATTTTGTAATCAGTTTATAAAAAATCAAAAACACCTCGTGGCATTATTGAGGTGTTTTTGATTTAATACATTTATTTGCTTAAATACTTTTGTAGGTATTCTTTATTTTCCTCAAAAACTGCAGGTTCATTTTTTGATAAGTAGTATGTACCTAGTTTTTTGAGTAAAACAATATTAGAAATTGCTTGAACACCGAATTGGTTAGCTTTTTCTCCAAAAATAGTGAATAATTTTTGTCTTTCTTCTTCCATTTCACTGTATTCAATTTTAATTCCTAACTTCTTGTTGAATAACATAGTTCAGAAGTAGTTCATAATTGTAGATTTAACAACTTCTCTTTTATCTCCTGCGAAGTCTTCTTTGAATCTAAATTCTTTCATATCGTTTTCAATTAATTCATTATCAATTTCAAGTAATTGATTAAATTCTTTTAATAATTGACCTAAAATGTTTTCACCATAAGCAAAAACAGAATCATTAACAATTTGTTCTAAAATTGTTTTTTCAACATATTTTCTAACGTCATCCATATTTTTAATTTGGTCAATATTTAATAAGTGAACATTTTCTGCAGTAATCGGCATTTCTTTAATTTCAACAATTTGAATAGGTTTAACTAAAAAGTCTCTTCCTGCATAATTTACAGTAACAACTTCTCTTAGTTTTGCACCAATTAATTGTTTTTCAAATTGATGTTCACTTTCAGGATTTGCAATAATTTGATATTTTTCAAATTTAGCTTCTTGCATATCTGCAGGTTTAGTTTCAATGATTACATTATCATTAGTTTCAACTACGTCTCTATCAACATTAAGTTTAAATTTGTAACCTGAAATAAATAAGTTATAAAACTCATCAATTTTTGCATTATAGTCATTTGATAATAATTTAAATGGTTCAGGTTTAATATCTAAATTATATTTTTCAAGGTTATTTTCATAGAAAACTTTTAATTTAAATGAAAAATCTTCAATTGTGAATTTAACATCTTGTGGAACTGGTAAAAATGCAATTTTATCTGCATCCTTAAGATTCATTTCTTCCATTAATTTTTGTTTAACTGAATCCATATAAGCGTTTGATGCTGATGTTAAAATAAGTTTTTGATCAATTTTCTGACCTTCTCTTTTATTTGATTCTAAGTAACTTAAAACATTATTTTGTACAGTTAATCATTCTTTTTTATCAACTGTGAACTCTCTAATTTCGAACTTCATAATTTCTCCTCAATATATTAATATTTTAAATTATATACAAATATAAAAATAATGTGTTTGAAAATTTAGCAAATAACTTACTAATTTGCTTATTTTGTTTAAAACTTTATATAAGCTATATAATTTAAAAATATGAAAATACCTGCTACAAAAAACGAAATAAAAGACTACATTATTGAGCTTACAAATGAGTTAAATAAACTCAACCACGCTTACTATAACTTAGATAAACCACTTGTTGATGACTTTGTTTATGATAGTAAATTAAGGGAACTTGAGGAGCTTGAAATTAAGTATCCTGAGTTTATTCAAGAAGATTCTCCAACAACTAAAATTGGTGGTGTTCCAAGTTTAAACTTCACTAAATATACCCATCAAAAACCAATGCTTTCACTAGCTAAAGCATATTCACAAGAAGAAGTTAATGATTTTATCAAAAATGCTACAGCACCTATAAATTCATCACAAATTAACTTCAATCTTGAACCTAAAATTGATGGTCTATCAATCTCGTTAATTTACAAAGATGGGAAATTAGCAAATGCAGTAACTCGTGGAGATGGTAAAGTTGGTGAGGATGTTACTAAAAATGCTCTAATCATCAAAAGCATCCCTAAAACAATTAATTATCTAAAACCAATTGAAATAAGAGGTGAAATTTATATTAACAAATCTAAATTCCTTGAAATTAATGAACAATTAAAAGAAGAATTTGAAGAGAAGAAACTTGAATTTATTAATAAAATTTGACCAGCTTATTTAGCTAAATTAGATGATTACAATAGCGGTAAAATCAAAGCACTTCCAAAGGAACCAAAAGAACCTACAGAAGATTATTTTGCTAATACCAGAAATATGGCAGCAGGTACTTTAAGACAGAAAAATGGTAAATTAATCATTCAGAGAGATCTTCAAATCATTATGTATGATATTGTAGATCCATTAGAGCACGGACTAAAAGAACAATCACAGATTGTTGATTTCTTAAAATCATTAAACTTACCTACACATCAATATCATTATGTAGAAAAAGATTTTCAATCAATAATCAAAAGAATTAATGAGTTTGAATTAGTTAAAGATTCATTTGAATATGACTGTGATGGTTTTGTTATTAAACTGAATCAACTTGAATATTGAGATTTATTAGGTAAAACTGCTAAATTCCCTAGATATGCAATTGCATATAAATACAAAACCGAAGAAGCATATCCAATTATTAAAAAGATAGTAGCTACAGTTGGTAGAACTGGAAAAATAACTTATGTAGCAAGTTTTGACCCCGTTGAGTTAGTTCAAACAACAGTTTCAAACGCAACACTTCACAACTATGATTTTATTTCTAATATGAACATAAACATAGGTGACCAAGTTGTTTTAATCAAATCTGGTGAAATTATTCCTAAAATTATTGAGTTAAAAACTAAATACACAAACTCAATTTTCCCTAAGGTTCTAAATTGCCCTTCTTGTAATTCGGTTTTAGTTGAATTCCCAGGAATTGTTGATCAATTTTGTGAAAATCCAAACTGTTATGAAAAACTAACTAGAAACTTATCATTCTTTGTTTCTAGAGATGCACTTAACATTGTTTCACTAAGTGAAAAGACACTTAACTTCTTCTTTGATAAAGGTTGAATTACAGACCAATATTCAATTTTTAATCTAAAGGATAAAGCTGATGAAATTCTTGAATTCTTCAAAGAAAATTCATCAAATCCTGATGTTAAAATCAAGATTGCAGATAAAAGATTAAATAACATTTTAGTTTCTATTGAAGAAGCAAAAGATGTTGAATTACATAAAGCATTATTTGCTTTAGGAATCAAAAACATAGGTCTAGTAGTTGCAAAAATGATTTCAGAAAAATTAACAAAACTTTCAGACCTATTCGAAATTAACCTTGATGAATACCTTTTAATTAATTCAATTGGACCTGAAATAGTTCAATCACTTAAAGATTTTGTCGCAAATAATAAAAATAAAGAATTAATACAAAAATTAGACAGTGTGTTAATTTACAAATCATCAAATAATGAATTTAAATCTGATAAACTTAAAAAGCAAACTTTTGTAATTACAGGTACACATTCAATTTCTAGAGATGAACTTTCAAAAATCATTGAGCAAAATGGAGGAACTGTTTCATCTTCAATTTCAAGCAAAACAAATTACTTGGTTGCTGGAGAAAATGTTGGGGCAACTAAATTTGATAAAGCAAACAAATTAAATCTTCCGATTATAAGTGAGCAAGACTTATATGAAATGATTAAATAGCACTTGTTGCTATTTTTTTATACAAAAAACCAGTCATTATAACTGGTTTCATATGTAATAAGGTATTGTGATTAAATTATTTGTTCTTTTTGATTTCTTTAAGACGAGCACTTTTTCCACTAAGATTTCTCATGTAGTAAAGTCTTTTTCTTCTAACTTTGTTTGAACGAACTACTTCGATGTGTGCGATTAAAGGTGAGTTAACTGGAAATGTTCTTTCAACACCAATTCCGTAAGAAATTTTTCTAACTGTGAACATTTCTCTTGTACCTGATTCTTTTTTACTGATTACTAAACCTTCAAAAATTTGAATACGTTCTTTTTCACCTTCACGGATACGTACGTGAACTTTAACATTGTCTCCTGTTTTGAATTCAGGTAAGTCTGTACGTAATTGTGGATGTTCTACTAACTCTAATAATCTATTTCTCATTTTTAATTATCCTTTCATAAAGGTCAGGTCTATTCTTTTTAGTTTTTTCTAAACTAGCCTGCTCTTTTCATTCTTTAATTTTCTTATGGTCACCATTAAGTAATACTTCAGGTACTAAGTAACCTTTGTATTCTCTTGGTCTTGTATATTGTGGGTGTTCTAACAAACCTCTACCTTGGAAAGATTCATTTTGATGTGATTCATCTCTAATAGCTCCTGGAAGTAATCTGATAATACTATCAGCCATTACCATTGATGGTAACTCTCCTCCTGTAAGTACATAATCACCTATTGATAATTCAATATCAACAAAATTAAGTACTCTTTCATCAAACCCTTCATACCTTCCAGCGATGAAAGTGATTTGATCCTTTTTAGATAATTCCTCTGCTATTTCTTGAGTGAATTGTTTACCTTGTGGAGAAACTAAAATTCTATATCCACCTTTATTTTCTAAACTTTCTAAAGCTAAGTCAATTGGTTCTACTTGTAAAAGTAGTCCGTGACCACCACCATAAATCTCATCGTCGACTTTTCTATGTTTATCTTTAGAAAAGTCTCTGAAATCAACCACATTAAATTCCACTAGTCCTTTTTCTTTGACTAAGTTAACGATACTTTCATTAACAAAAGGTTCATAGTATCTAGGGAATAAAGTAAGAAAATTAATTTTCATTATTTTTTAAGTTCTGAAGTTAATTTGTGAGCTCTAAATAAGTTAGCAACAGTAATTGTAGGTTGTGCACCTTGTTTTAATCATTTAGCAGTTAATTCTTTGTTTAAAACAAATTCTTTAGAAGATGGATTGTAGTGTCCTAAAGCTTCGATAAATTTACCATCACGTGGCGATCTTGCGTCAGCCACAACAATTTTGTATACTGGTCTGAACTTGTCACCCATTCTTTTTAATCTAATTTTAACCATTTTTACCTCCTTAAATTAAGTGTAAAGCGCTAGTGCTTTACAGCTGTATAAATTTAGATATATTATAATATAAAAAAATAAATCACACGCATTTTTTTACGTATGATTTATAGACCTAAAAATTAAATAATTCTTGTTGCAATGTACTCAAATGGTAAGTAATTTGGATACACAATATTTACAATTAAGAATGATAATATAGCTAATATAACTAATAAAGAAATTAAATCAATTCAAGATTGTTTAATTTTTCTATATTTAGTTCTCTTAGCATATGGATCGTATCCTCTTGTTTCCATTGAGTTAGCTAAATCTTCAGCTTTTGAGAATGATGAAACGAATAAAGGAATAATCAATGTAGTAAATGCATCAATTTTTTCCTTAATATTCCCGTGTTTGAAGTCTACCCCACGTGATGATTGTGCTTTAATAATTCTATTTGATTCATCAATTAATGTCGGTATGAATCTAAGCGCGATTGAAACAATCATCGCAATAACGTGTGTAGGTACAAAAATGAATTTAAGTGGATATAAAAGATCTTCAATTGCTTTTGTTAATAATATTGGTCTTGTTGTGTTTGTTAACAATGTAGTAATTAAAATCATTGTGTAAATTCTTAAAAATAAACTCAATGTTTTATTGATATTATCTAATGAAACACCATATTGAACTTTTTGGATAAGAGCATCTGAATGTTCACCTTTAAAAACAGATAACACACCATTTGTGTCTATTATTGAGTTATAAAAAGTTTTGCTTGCTGAAGTGTTAAAACTTCAGAATCCATTCGTCCAGTAAGCTTGAGCTAACCTATTTACATCTTGATGATCTTTTAAATATGATTTGCTCAACATATTAGCAACATCATTATGTACTGTTTCGTTTGTTATAGTGTACAAGTTGACTGCAAAAATTACAACAGACACAAAGATAGGTAACTTAAGCATTTTAAGTAATGGTCTTACTCTTTTATTTGTGTAAATGTAGATAATAATAAGAGGTAAAAGTAAGATAACCATATCAATGAAATATCTAACCATAAACACCATTACAATATAAACAATAACCATAAGTAACTTAAATCTAGGATCTAATTTATATAAAAATCCATCACCTGGAATGTAACGTCCAAATACACTTTTCATTACACTCCCTTCTTAGTTTCCATATGTTTATTAATATAGAAAGCTAATTGTTCTTCTGATGTTACTTTCGGTATATCTACACCTCTTTTTCTCAATTTATTAGCAAACTCTAATAAATGTGGTGGTTGAAGATTGTTTTCTTTTAAAAACTCAACGTCATTTAAAACATCATAAGGTTCACCATCATTAACAATTTGTCCATTTTTCATAAGTAAAATACGTTTTGAGTATTTTAAAATGTTATCTAAATCATGAGTTACATTGATGATAGTTTTTCCTGATTTATGTAAGTTATTAAGAATTTCTAAAATTTCATCAACACCTTGAGGATCAAGTCCAGCCGTAGGTTCATCAACAACTAAGAAATCAGGTTCCATTGCTAGAATTCCAGCAAGAGCAACTCTTCTTTTTTGTCCACCACTGAGTTCAAAAGGACTTCTTTCTAAATATTCTTCACCTAATCCAACAAGTTTTAAACATTCTCTAGCTTTTTCATAAGCTTTAATTTTCGGAACACCATAAGCCATTGGACCAAATGCAATATCCTCAATTATTGTTCCTTTAAATAATTGATATTCTGCAAATTGAAAAGCTATAGCTACTCTTTGTCTAATTTTTTTAGGCATAGATCTTAATGATTTGATTTTGTTTTTGTAGGTTTGTTGAGTCACAAAATCTTCAACATATTTAAGCTCATTAATTTTCTTTAATGTCTCAGAGTTAGCATCAAATTCATTTTTGAACAATTCAACTTCTTTACTAAATGAAAATTTAAACTTGTTTTTAAGTTTTGATTTTCTTTCAGTTTGATGTTGACTGTATTCTTCGCTAAATTTGTTGTAAGCTATCTTGTATTCTTTTTTATAGATTTTTTCTAACTCTTTAATTTGCTTATCATTAGCTTTAATTTCTTTTTTAATTTGAGCACTTTTTTCTTTAAGTTCTGCTTTATATTTAGGATCGTTTTTATCAGAATGTTTTTTGTCTAATGAAACTAATAGTTTTGTTAGTTCATAGTTATATGTTCTTCTAATATTATCCTTATAAACTCATTCGATTACTCCATTTGTAGGTTCTAGTAATCTATTTAAATGTTCGATTAATGTAGTCTTTCCTGAACCGGTAGCACCAATAATACCAACATATTCACCTTGCTTAATTGTTGCAGATACATCTTTTAATGCAGTAAATTCTCAAGGTGTCTTTACACTAAATGTATGAGTTAATTTTTTTACTTTTATTTGCATATTTCTTCTATTAACTCACTTTCATTGTATGTTGGTTCGATTCCATTAATCATTGTGCTCATTCTGTAAATAAATGGAGATTCAATTTTCGCTATTTCAATAATTTCTTGGTTCTTTAATATTTCTTTTGGTGAGCCAGCTGCGATTAATTTTCCTTTAGCAAAAACTAAACATTTATCGGCTAAAATTGCTTCATCCATATCGTGTGTAATTGAGATTAAGGTTTTGTCTTTTTGTTCTTTAATTTCCTTGATTATTTGAATAACACTTGATTTACCTTTTGGGTCAAGCATTGATGTAACTTCATCGAAAATAATAACATCAGGATTTAAGGCTAAAATTGCAGCAATAGCAACCCTTTGTTTTTGCCCACCACTTAAGCTTTCAGGTTCTCTTTCAAGTAAGTTTTCCATATCAACTTTTGCTGCATATTTTTTAACTAACTTATGCATTTCTTCATGTGGAACGTTTCTATTTTCTAATCCAAATGCAATATCATCTTCAACACTAGAACCCACAAACTGGTTATCTGGATTTTGAAAAATAATTCCAATTTTCTTTCTAATCTTAAGTAAGTTCTCTTTTGAATATTCAATTCCATCAATGCTAATTGAACCGCTTTGAGGTTTAAGTAAAGTTACAAGTACTTTTGACAAAGTACTTTTACCTGAACCATTGTGCCCTAATATAGCAACATACTCACCTTTTTCGATAGAAAAAGAAACATTTTTCAATGCTGGTTGAGTATCTGTTTCTCTATATCTGAATGTAATGTTATCTACCTTAATCATAAATATAATTTTAATAAAAAAGCAATATTTTGATAGCTTTCTTATTGGAAAATTATTATTTTTAAATAAATTTAATTTATTTAACTAATTTTCCACTTTTGAAGCTATAAAATATTGTGCTTGATCTTTAAAGCCTAACTTTTTGTATAAGTTACCAATCTTTTCTTCCGTGTAATATAAAAGTGGTTCAAGATTATTGTTTAATATATCCTTACATAGTAGTGAAACTAAATGCGAAGCTAAACCTAGACCTCTAAATTCTGTATTTGTTGCTACTCCTCAAATTACTGCGTTTTTAGAATTTGTATAAACAACACAAGCGTGAGAAATTACTTTTTTATCTTTTAAAGCTATATAACCATAGTTTAAGTTATTTTCTAGAACATATTTTTTATAAGAAGCAACTCAATGATTTCTTGAGTTTGGATAAAAATTTTCTTCTTCGAGGAATTTTTTGATTTCATCAAAATCAAATAAATCAACTCTTCTAATTAATATCTTTTTATCTAATGCTTCTTCTTTTGCTTCACTAAAAACAAAATCATCTTTATCTAATGCAGCAATCGTTTGATTGTAAATTTCATAATTATTAAGATTACTAATCTGATGAACCAAGTTCAAGCAAGCATTACCATAAGTTATTACAGTTGGTGAAAAATCTGAAAGCAAATTAATAATTTTATCCACATTTTCTTTTTTGTAGTTTACATTAGATATAAATGCAGAATATGCATCATTTCTAAAAGTGTTAATTACCAATCCATTTTCGAAATAGCTAATAGAACCACTATTTTCTAATTTATTTTCTAGCAAGTTATTTTCATATAGAAAAATATAGTAATTATTTACAAATCATTCTTCCTTTAATAAGTCTAAAGTCATAAAACTCCTCAGTTGACAAATTTCAGTTAATTATATCACTATGAATTTTACTTTTATAACTTGTAGAGTATAGAAAAAGGTACAATTATGTACCTAATTTTTTGAATTATTTTTATTCTCAAAGTATTCTCCAACAATTAGCGCAACTTTTTCACAATATAATCTAATAGCTTCTAAAACTTCTTCGTGAGGCATTGAACCGATTGGTAGTACTCTTTTTGCAATATTACTTTTGAATGAACTTTTGTTGTTTCACCAAATGTTGTTATTCCTAATTTGTTCCGATAATACTTAATAACATTATTTGTAACTTTACTTAAGCAAGAGTGTTCTTTAAACTAAAGTTTACTATTTAAAACAAAACTTTCTCCATATTTTTCTTTCTATTTTGTAAAAAGTTAATTTTTTACTATTTTTTTACTTAAAATCTAACTTTTTTCATAAAATTTTTTTGTTAAGAAATAAAAAAAATCTATCCCTTAAAGGATAGAAAATTATCTAATTAAGCAACATATTTTTCAGGATGTTTTTGTTTCATTAATTCAATGAATTCTTTTTTATCCATTGAACCATATTTGTTCATTAAATCAACACATTCTTCATATTCAGCAATAGCTCATTCAACATCTTCAAATCCATCAACTGATGTAATTCCTGGACGTTTTCAGTTTTTGTATGTACTAAAGAATGTTTTAACAGTATCTAAAAATGGTCTTGGTAAGTCTGATAATGAGTTAATGTGATCTAATCTGTAATCATCAGCGTGAACTGCAATTAATTTTGTATCAGTTTCACCATCATCAATCATTTTCATAGCACCAATAATTCTTGCATTTAATAATGAACCTGGAATGAATTGTTCTGATGAATATAATAATACATCAAGTTCGTCTCCATCTCAGTCTAATGCTTCAGGAATGAAACCATAGTTGCAAGGGTAAACAAAATCTTCACGTAAGATTCTATCTACTTCAATTTGTCCTGTTTTTCTGTTGTATTCATACTTAATTCTTGAGTTTTTTTGAATTTCAATTTTAATTTGCACTTCTTTTTTCATAGTCATATTATAAAGCAAAAATATTTCACTTTCTACTTTGCTTTTTTTTTTTTTTTAGAATAAGGATATAGATAAAAACGAAGGGATATATATGGAAAACAAAATAAAAAACAAAATGTATCATACGAGACCAATATTCTGATTATCATTAATTTCAATATTTATCGTTTTTGTAGGCACTATATACATAATATGATCAGTTCAAAAACAAAGTTACTATTATTATTCAGAATGAATTGCTAGAATATATATAATTAGCGGAATTATAGCAACGATTATATTTATTCTTCACGTAATATTAATGTTTTTACAAATCATTGCTATTGTTAGACTTTTTCACAGAAAAACAGAAGATGATATTGTAATAGCAGTATTATATATTTTAGCCTGTGTATTTGGTTTAATCTTTAGTTTTGTAGGCTCAATATTAGCTAAAAAATATGAAATAGATTTAATTTAAATTTCTAGCACTTTAGTTTTCTGAGTGTTTTTTTATCAAAAAACTAGGTTATCCTAGTCAATTTATCTATATTTTCGATGCTTTTCGTATGATGTTACAACCGGTTTGTATTTGGTTCTATGTATTTTAGTTGGGCCAAACACATTTAAAGCATCTAAATGCTTTTTAGTTCCATAACCTTTGTTATTTTCAAAATCATATTCAGGGTATATTTTCGAATATTCTTTAAGCATTCTATCTCTTGTAACTTTAGCTAAAATGCTAGCAGCAGCAACTGAAATTGAAATTGAATCACCTTTAACTAAATTAATTTGTTCATAGTTTTCTAAATTTAATTTTTCATAATCTGTAATTATCAAATCAGGCTTGTTTTTAAGTTTTTTAACAATAGATTCCATACCTAAAATTGATTCTCTTTTAGGATTTGAATTATTGATTTGTTCAAGAGTTCTAACTTCAATAACATATTCAACACAATCGTTGACTATTTCTTCATAAATTTCTTCTCTTTGTTTTTCAGTTAACTGTTTAGAATCTTTAATTTTGCTATTTGAGTATCGTTTAGGAAAAATCACACCAGCAACTACTAACTCACCAGCTAAACAACCTCTTCCTACTTCATCTAAACCAATAATAACATCATATTTGTCTCAATAATTCTTTTCAAAATCTAACATAAGTAAATTATAAAGTTAAATATAATTAATATAATGATTTTATTCCAAACAAGGAGATATTATGGGTTCATTAGTTGCAGCACATTGTGATATGTGCAATAAAGATTATAGATATGCTTTTGGAACAATTGCTGATGTAGTTCCATTTGATATTGTTATTAAATTAATGGTTAGAGAACAAAAATATTTATTAGACTTTGAAGTGTATAAAGAAGTCTTGAGAAAAGAGTTAGCTGAAGATCCACAATTTAAAACTTTATCTTATGAACAACAAGATAAAGTTTTAGAAATTTCATTTAAACAGGTTGATGAATTCTTCCCTCAAGAAGAAAAAGATATGATTAAAAACAACATACTTTGAGGTGGTTCAGTAGAAATTTATCCAATTGTTGATTTAAGAATTCCTGAAGAACAAAGAGAAGTATTTAATGTACCTTTGGTTCATTTAGAATTTCTAAGACCTGAAGGAACTGTTAAATATGACCGTAAATATAATGAGAATGTTTTATATGTTCAATTCACACCAGATCAAAAAATGTTAACTTGTCCTAAACACGTGACAATTTCAGCTAGAAAAGTAAAAGAAGATAGAATCTAAAGCAACCATTTTATAAAAGAATTTTATTTTGAAATCACTACCTGTTTCGGTAGTTTTTTTGTTTTTTAGACAACAAAATTCAAATCAAATAATTTCAAAAAATAGGTATGTTACTATCAATATTTTATTAGTTATGTTTCTAATATTACCCCACTAATATTTTTAATATTAGTGGTATACTTTAAACATATTTATTAATGGAGTAAAAGATATGACAAAATACACAGAACAAGAACAAGTAAGACGTAATAAATTAAACTTTTACAAAGAAAATAATATTGAAGCTTTTGCAAAAGCAGATGGATTGAAAGAAAGATCATATTCAGATGAATTAGTTTCCAAATATGAAAATGTATCTAAAGAAGAATTAGAGCAAAATCCAGTTTCTGTTGCTATTGCAGGTAGAATTTTAACAATGCGTGGGCCTTTCATTTTAATCAAAGACTACCATGGAAAAATTCAAGCTTACTTCAACAAAAAAGAACATGATGAATCTATTAATACATTAGTATCATCTTTAGACTTAGGAGATATTATTTATGTTGAAGGTAATGTTATGAAAACTCACACAGGTGCAGTTACTGTTAAAGTTCAAAATATTAAACTTTTAACAAAAGCTCTTAAACCACTTCCTGATAAATACCATGGATTAGCTGATGTCGAAGAAAGATACAGACACAGATATGTTGATTTAATTGTTAATGATGAATCAATGCAAGTGTTCTGAAATAGAACAAAAATCATTAGTGAAATTAGAAGATACTTTGATGAAAGAGAATATATGGAAGTTGAAACCCCATTCTTACATGATTATTTATCAGGTGCTTCTGCTCGTCCATTTAAAACACATCACAATGCATTAGATCAAGAATTTGTTCTTAGAATTGCTACCGAAATTCCTCTTAAGAAACTTTTAGTTGGTGGAGTTGATAGAGTTTATGAAATTGGTCGTATTTTCAGAAACGAAGGAATCGACACAACTCATAACCCTGAATTCACTTCAATTGAATTCTACGAAGCTTACTCAAACCTTGAAGGAATGATGCAACGTACAGAAGAACTTATTAAAAGAGTTGCAGCTAAATTAGGTAAATCAACAGTTATTAACAAAGGTGTTGAAATTGATTTAACAAAACCATTTAAGAGAGTTGATATGGTTGAAGCTGTTTCTAAAGCTACAGGTAAAGATTTTAGAAACATTTCATTTGATGAAGCTGTTGAGGTTGCTAAATCATATGGTATTAAAATTCAAAAATTCCATCAATTAGGTCACATTATTAATGAACTTTTTGAAGAACTTATTGAAAAAACATTAATACAACCAACTTTTGTATATGGACATCCGTTAGAAATTTCTCCTCTTACTGCTAAAGGTCAAGACCCAAGATTCGTTGAAAGAGCTGAATTGTTCATTAACACAAAAGAATATGCAAACATGTACACTGAGTTATCAGATCCAATTGACCAATTAGAACGTTTTGAAGACCAATTAAAAGAAAAGAACAATGGAAATGATGAAGCTAGTGACATTGATTGAGATTTCGTTGAAGCGTTAGAATACGGAATGCCTCCTACAGGTGGATGTGGAATTGGAATCGATAGATTAACAATGTTATTAACTGAAAAAGATTCAATTCGTGATGTTCTTTTATTCCCTACAATGAAACGTAAATAGTATTTAAATTACAGACTTTTAAAGTCTGTTTTTTATTATACTTTTTGTAGTCCAATTGTACTTATTCCATAGTCTCCAAGGTATAAAAAAATACTCACCACCATTTTGTGGTAAGTATTATTCAACATAATTAATTATTCTTTTCAATCAATATCTTTTGGATGCTTTGTAGTTTTGTTAACTGTGATATTAGCAACTTTTCCGTTTTTGATTGTGAAAACTTTATCAGCAATTGGTGCTATAAGAGGGTTGTGAGTAACCATAACTATAGTAACACCATATTTTTTATTAATGTCATATAAGTAATTTAAAACAATCTTAGAAGTAGCATCATCAAGTGCTCCTGTAGGTTCATCAGCGAAAATGATTTCAGCATTTTTAGCCAATGCACGTAGGATTGAAATACGTTGTTGTTGTCCCCCAGACATTTGTGATGGATATTTGTTTTTAACATCTTCTAGTTCAAATTCTTCAAATAACTTATCAATGTTTAATCTTTTGCTTTTATCTTTTTGTAAGTAAGCACCAGTTTCAACATTGTCATAACCATTTAGATTTTGTAATAAGTTGTAATTTTGGAAGATAAAGCTAACGTGTTTTCTTCTAAATAAAGTAAGTTTGAAATCTGAGTAGTAAGGTAAGTTTTGATTACATACAATAACTTGTCCTCTACTTGGTCTATCAAGTCCACTTATAAGGTTAAGTAATGTACTTTTTCCACCTCCAGACTTACCAAAGATCATAACAAATTCACCTTTGTTAATTGTTAATGAAACATTCTTTAAAACTCTAGTAGCTGTAGTCCCTGACAAGTAAAACTTACTTACGTTTTTAACTTCTATGACTGCGTTACCTGTGTTTTTAAGTTTTTCATTACCATCTTTAGATCTCTTTTTGTTTGAAGCTTTTCTAATAACTCTAGCAATTGATCTGTCTAATACAACTTTGTTGCTTCCACCATCAGCATCAAGAATGTCAAATACATTTTTCTTTGTAATTTTGACATCTGATGTTTTTTTAGTTAAAACAACAACTTCTTGAGTATCTTTATTTGTATCATTGTTTACATTTACGTTTTTATTTTCCATTATTTACCTTTCAATAAATCAATTGGTTTAACTTTGTTAATTCCGATTCAAGATAATATTGATGTTACTAAGAATACTCCTAGAATAACTAATACTGTCACTAATATGTTTAGAGGTGAAATAACAATAGGAATTGCAATAGATGCAGCTGATGTTAAGAAACCACTAAAGATTGATATAAATCCAAATGCTAATGAGATAGCTATTAAGATAGATATAAGAATAAACGGTAAGTAAATTCCATAGAAAATCTTAATTTTTTCTTTTTCATTATATCCAAGGATTGATCAGATAGCTATATTCTTCTCATTTTCTCCAATAAGAATTGTTGAAATGATTACTAATATAACTATAGAAATTATGAATGCTAAGATTGTTACAATAGTTACAATTTTTTGAACTGTTTGCGCAATAGACATCGTGTAACCCACTTCAATAACTTTAGAATCTAAAGTATTAGCCATAGGGATATATAAGTCGTTATTGAATATATTAGCAAACTTGTTAATGTGTTGTTCTGCATTAGCTCTTGCTAATAAGTAGTTATCTTTAATGCTTTCAGTTTCTTTATATTCAGGATTTATAAATTTAGCAATTTGTAAGTCTGAATATCCTAAAGTACTCATTACTCCATCGATTGTTGAGTTATCTACTGTTTGTCTTGATCCAAATAATGCATCAAACATATCTTCAAGATATTTAGTTGTTAAAGTAGATGTGTCAAATGATTGGATAGCTGGTCAATAACCACTGTTTGAATATAATCCAGCTGATGATAATAATTGCATTGGTAATGGGTGTTTAGACATAATACCGTTAAACACTTCATATTTAGGGTTATGTTTAACTTTATCTAATCCTGTAAGTATATCAGCAGCTTTTTTAGGAATAATAAACTCATTATTAATATATGTTGGGTTTATACCTCTAACAATGAATTTGTAAGTTTGTCTCTCTGGTTCTTTATATTCAGGGTTATCTAATTTCTCATAATATTCATTTATCTTATCTTTGAATCTATTTACATTATTGTTTACAACAACTTCAAATTTTGATCCAACTAATAAGTTAAATGTTTTTGATGAAACTTCGTTAATGATAAGTGGAATAGGTTTATCATTAACATCAAATCCGTTTTGACTAAACTCGTCGTTAATTAATTTAAGTAAATCTTGTCCACTAGTAGATTTAATCTTAATTTGTTTTGAATCTTCTTGGTAACCATATAACTTAATAGTTTCGTTCTTGATTTTACCTTTCTTAAATTGATTTGCATCTACGTATGTATAAAGCTCATCAAATTCAGGGTCGAAATATAAGCCACCAAATGAAACTAAGAAGTCACTTACAACTGATGCATTAGGATTCCGTTTTAATAATTCACCATTTTCTTTATAGATTTGTTTGTATCCATTGATTAAGAATTCTCTATATTCATCTCTATAAGCTGATGTTGAAATTATTATTTCATCAAAATCAGTTTTATTTTTGTTAGCTTGAAGATAAACAAATTTACCTAATTCTGGGCTAGTTTCATTTTCTACATAACGGAAGAATCCTGAAACTGTTCCTGCTTGAACTAACTCAATCATTTTAGTCATATCAAGAATTTTTCTATCACCATCTTGTTTGTAATGTAAGTTTGATTGTGTTCTTTCAAGTCTTCTACCAATTTCATTTCTTACTGATGTAATTCTTGATTTTTGTGAGTCAGGTAATGAATTGTAAACTTGATCTCAAGGGTCAATTGAAACTGATGAATCAATCTTAATGTTAACTGAGAATTGTGAAATTACGTGTCCATCAAAATCTGTAGGATTTCCGTTTGGATATCTATATGATGTAGTTCCATCAGGGTTTTTAATTGCAAGTTTATTTACAGCTGCTGATGTACCTGGTTTGAAGTAATCGCTTTGATATTGGTTAATTTCAGCAATATCACCAACAGGTACATAAAGTGTGTTTTCTAAATCTTGTGCTGTGAATAAATTAATTCCACCACCTTCTATTGTAGGTGTTCTTAAGTCAAATTTGTAATTGTAACTTCTGTTTTTATATGTTTTTCTAATTGATGATTCAAATTCACCAAAGGTTGCTATTCCGAACAATGTAGTTATAGCAACTAAAATGATTGAAATACCAAATGATGCCAGTTTTCAGAAGCTGTGGAAGATTAATGAAGCACTAAATTTAGTTTTAATATTTCTCTTTTTGAATAAGCTTGCATATTTAGCATGGAAGTCACCTGTACTTACTTCTGTTATTCCACTCATTAAGTCAATTGATTTATATCTTAATGAACGAATTGAAACAACAATAATAAGTATAGACATAGCTGCAAGTGGTAATATGATGTTTATTCCAAATGAAACTATTGAGAAGTTTAGCGTCTGAATAGGTATAGCTCAATAATCACTTAATAACTTAACAGCTTCAGCATGTATTAAGAAACCTGTTAAGTATCCTGCAATACCTCCAATAATGATTGTAAAGAACGCGAACACAGTCATTGATAATGAGATTTCTAATGGTGTATAACCTTGAGAAACTAAAATACCAATAGCTTTGTTTTTGTTTGTAATGTATCTCTTAATAATGAAAATAATTGAGATAGCAACTAATGTAATTAAGATAGATAATAAGATTTTTGAAACGAATCCGATTACTTTAATGAAGTTTTTAACTGCAGTAATTCTAATTGCACGTTCAGGGTTAATTCCATCAATTTCATCATCTAGATAAACTCTAGGTAAATCATTTGAATTATTTGTTGCTTTATTAACAACCTGAATTAATTCTTGTTTAAGGTCTTCATTTGTTAAGTTTGTTGAATTCTTAACAAGCAAGTATTCTTTAACAACATTTCCTCTGTAAGCTTGTGCAATTTTGTCAAACCCTTGTGAGTTAACGTAAACAATAGCTTGGTTATTTGTATTAACTTGTAAGTTTGCTTCATCCACAACTGGATAAATATTGTCATATGTATAATCGTCACCGATAATGATGAATTCTGAACCATTTACATTAATTTTGTAATCTTCAGGAAGATTTTTGATTAATTCAAGCATTCCGATTGGATTATTTGGCAATTCACCATCGTAAATTTTCTTGTTGTTTTTAGCTAATCATACATAGTTAACTTTTGCAATGTATGAACTTGTTTGGTCAAATTTAAGCGTGTTATCTAATTTGTTAACACCTGTAATTGTGTTTAAAACATCTTCAATAAGTTTAATAATGTTTACACCAAATGGCGAATAATTTTCAATGTTGTTTCCAACTTTTGAATATCAGTATTGAATAATTTCGTTGTCAAAAGCAACATTTAAAAGTCATTCTTTACCAATAGTTGCAAACACAGGTTTTCCTTTTTCGAATGAACTAATAAATTCACTTAATTCAACATCATTTCTAGCTAATTCCTCAAAGTTAATAATCTTATCCATTATCAAGTAAGCAATATTTGCTTTATTTTTACCACTGTCTCCTAGGTTGTTTGTGTTTGTTAAGAATCAAACTGCAACTTCAGGATGTTTAACAATTGTTAATGGGTGTAATAATGCATCTGAAATTCCTAATCTAACAACTGGAATTTCATTAATCGAGTTACTTAAGTAAATGTTAAATGTATCAAAGTGTTTTACAAATAATTCGTTTGAAAATACACCTTTAATTAAGTTTTCTAACACAACTGAATCAATGTTTGTAAATTCTGATGAGTAAACATCTTTGAAGTGTTCTGGGTTGAATTTACCGTATAACTCAGCTGTTGCAATGTATGCAAATGATTGAATAATTTCTAACTCATTATCTTGCACATATTGTTTATATTCAGGGAATTTTTTAATTAATTCAGCTAATAATGAATTTGTATAGTTACCTTGTTCATCTTTTGCGAAGAAGATTTCTTTAAGTTTTAAAGTATTTGCAAGTGATTTAGTAATACCAAATCCCGTTTTTTCAAATGAAACAATGTTTTGTGATGATGGTTGAATTAAGTCAAATGAACTAAAATCAGACAATATTTCTGAATTGTTAGCTAATTTTAATAATTCAAGAGCAAACTCTTTAGTTTTTGCGCTGTCAGAATTTACTGATTTATCAAACATTTTCATTCAAACTTTGAATAATGGATATGCTTCTTTCACATAGAAGAATGGGTCATTATTTTTGTTGGAAATATCTAAGAATTTCTTAATAGCTTCTTGAACTAATGAATGAACTGAATTGTTTTCAATTGGCTTGTATTCTGCAAAGTATTTGTAAATATCTCCAATTGATAAGTTAGGTTGTAATTTAACATTTGAAGTTGTTTGCACAACTAAGTTAAGAACTTGAATTCATTCATTAACTAATTGCTTAGCTTCGCTTAAAGGTATTTCTCTTTTGTCTTTAGCAAATCCAAACAAACCCATAGCATCATTTGTTTCTGATGATGGGAATGATGTTAGTGAAACTGTGTTTCCATTTCAATTTTCAAATCTAACTTTGTATGAGTGAACAAAGTTGTAAAGTTTGTCAAATAAACTTAATGAATTTTGAGTTGATGTAGATGTATTAGTATCTCCTTCTGTTTCAGTTGATGAAGAAGGTTGAGGAGATATAAAGATGTTAAGAAGGTCAAAGTAGTCTAATTTTTCATCATCTGCAACTGGAATTGTTAAATATAATCCGTTGTCATCAATTTCAATATTTGTCCCTTTATCTGAAAGGTTAAACATTGAAATTATTGATTCTTTAAATGATTTATTTGAACCCGGTAATGCAAATAATGATTTAATAAGTGCATAAATAAAGTCTTTTGATCCAACTCCTGATGTCGCATATTTGTTTACTCTATCTACACTTTGATGTTCAGTGTAGAACATTTGTTTTTTGCTTAAAACAGCATCAATAAAGATGTCAAAATCAAATAAGTTAATTACATACTTAGTTCAATCTATAACGTTTTTAAATGATTTATCAGCTGAACCTGGATACAAGTTAATAATTTGTCAAATAGGTTTAAGTTGAGGCATAAATGAATTAAATACGTCATATAATGGGTTAGCTCGATCATTAACATCAGCTAATAAAGCAATGTTAATATTGTCTAATAAGTCAAATAAATGTGTTTTGAATGCTTTTTGATCAACTGATCTAATAAATCATTCAATTAATTCAAGCGTTGATAATTTTCTTACGTACTTAACAATTTCTTTAGTTCCATCAGCTTTTGTAATTTCTTTATCAACTAAATGATCATGTTCATTTAAGAAAAAATTGTTTGATTGCTCTGTGAACTTAACAAAGTTAACTGATTCAATAATTCCAATAATTGAATCAAGCATAACAACAGGATCTTTAATAAATTTTGATAAAGTTCCTACTTTAACCGGAATTTCTACACCAAGTACATTTAAAACATTAAATAATTTTTGAATTTGTTCAGTTAAATATTGTTTTCTTTCTTCAAGAGTATCTTTTTGTGCAATAAATCTTCTTAAGTTTGTAAATAAATTAACAATAAGTTTGTTTGCATAATCACCATTTACATTGTGTGATAACTTGTAAAGGAAATCAAGGAACAATTTAGGAATAATCCCTAAATCAATACGTCCTGATGAGAAAATTGTTGCAAATTTATTTATATTAACTGAATATTCAGCAGCTTCGATAAATGCATAAATAATGTCTTTAGTTAAAAATCCTTGTTTTGTTAAATCGCTATCTAACAATACTTTTTGTATATTTTCAAAAGCTTTATTTAAAGTTTGTTGTGTAGCTGCTTCGTTTAAAACATCACTTAATGGTGCTCTATAACCAAAAGGTAAATAAACAACGTTATCAAATTCATTACTATGTTCAACTCATCCTTCTGGATTGATTTTTGCCATTAACGTCAATTTATTGTTTTCTAAGTATGAATCTGTTTCTTTTAAAGTTAATCTACCAGTTGATAAACGTTCTTTATCAAATTCAGAAACACCTTTTTTTGATAATGAAACATTTTTTCAGTAAAGTAACTTTTTATTAGCATCATAAACAGGTTTAATTATGTAATATGTATCTTCTTCTCTTGATGGAGCAAAAGTAATTCCTAATTCAGCAAATTGATTAAAGTCGCTATCAGGTAATAAATTACCTTGTGCATCTGTTTCTGATCCAACAAATTTTGCTAATTTATAAATTTTCGATCTATCTCAAACTTCAAATAATTTAGTTTCTGGGTAGTTTTGATAAATTTTCACTTGTCCATATGTCATATCTAATGAAACGTATTTTTCATATGGAATGACGTTACCAATAATTTGGGTTAAAATATTGTGAATTGCATAATATGGTAATTCTCTAGTTTTGAAGTAACCATCAACATTTGAATAAAGATTAAATAAACCTGTTGGATTATCAATTTCATTGAAAAGTTTGTTTACATTGTTTTTGATTCCATCGATCTTTTGTTCATTATCACCCATATTAACAAAGTGATATACGAATTTTTCATTTTTAGATGTGTCGAATGCATCAATTGTGATTGATTTCTTGATACCTATGTTATCTACACCAACTTTTTCTGAAACTTGGTTGTAGATATCTTTTTTAACAATATCCAAAGCACCATTTTTAATTTTTGTGAATGTGATATCTCAGATTTTTTTATTAGATAACTTCTCAAATTCTTCTTCTGTTAACCTATCTCTTGATGTTTCAATTTGTGCAATTGTTTTATATCCATCAAATGCATATTCTGCATAATTAGGAATCTTCGTTCTCTTTTCATAATTTAACTCTGGTAAAAGTAAAACATTGTTTGGAACAATAGCGCTTACATCATTAAGTAACTTGTTGTAAATATCAGTTAATTCTGAAACTGATTGTGATTTGTTAATTGATGCAGTTTGCAATCTTGTGTTTACATTGTTAGCTAATGCATCAATTTCTGGAACTCTACTCTTGTACTCTGGATGGTTATCAACTTCTTTTCTTGTGAAGTTGTAAATTTTTAAAATAAGAGTTTTTAAGTCATTAATAATAATTTCTTTAATAGCAAAGTCTCTATCTAAATAACCTGGTTGATCTGATAAATCAGCTAATCTAAGTTGCTCATTGTATGTTAAATCATATGTAAGAACTGAATTGTTCTCATAAATTAACTCTTTGTTTTCTTTTAAAACACCTTGTTCATCAAAGTGGATAAAGTATTTAAGTGAGTTTTTATTTCAATATGAGAATTTTTTAAATTCTGATGGTAATTCACCATTGTTTCCTTTAATTAAATTCTCCATAAATGTAACATATGCTCCATCTCAGTTTTTCTTGAATGGATCTACATATGTTGTTTCATAGACTTTTCTTTGGTAGTATGTATATTCCTCTTGTTTTGCAGCTCATTTTAAAGGAATATTGTAAGTATGATTTGTTTCAAAAACAAATGGAATCGGTTTGTCTAATGTTCTTGATTCATCATATAAAGATGAATAATCAAATTCTGAATTTAATTCAACATTAACAACATCAGTTGGTTTAGCATCCTCTGGAATGTTAATTAAAGTTGAGTTTTTATCTTTATTAAGAATGAAAATGTAATTGTTATTTTGATATTTATCAAAACCAAGTTTGTCAGCAAGTGTTGCTGGTTCAACACTTAAACAAACTCTTTCATACATTCATTCTTTACCTTTAACCACGTCAAAAGTAGCTTCTTTTGTGACAATATTTAAGAATAAAGTTTTAACTTGAGAAAGAATAACATTACTTTCAGTATCTGTTGTAATGTATCCAATGTCTTCTAATTTATAAGTTTTTTCAAGCACAAAGTGGTCATTTAAATTTAAAACAACTTGTGTTGTAACAGGTGAATATGAGTCATTTTCTTTTTTGTATAAGTTAACAATGAAATCAGTTTTCATTCTCATTGTTTTGATTGCTTTATCAAAATCCAATGTTAATGAACTTGCGTTTTCATTCTTGAAGTCATAAGTGTTGTAGATTTTTATAAAGTCAACTCTATCAATGTATTTGTCTTTATATTTTTCTTCATCAACAAATAAACTTAATGGAATAAATGAATCTGTAATTCTTGTTAAGTCAATTACATAACCTTCTTTTTTGTAATTATCCGTTATATAGTTAATCCCCTTATCATAAACACTTTTATTTTCGTAAACAAGTGAATCTGATTTAGAAAGTCCGTTAACAAAATATCCATCATTGTATGCTTTCGCATTTGTTGATAGATTTAAATCGATTGTAACATTGTGCGAAACTGATTTTTTCTTAGCAGCTTCATATTGTTGCTTCATTGATTTAGCAGCATCATTTAAAACAGTGAAAACTCCTGCTGTTAAAAATACAAGGATAGTTAACCCTATAACAGTAGCTTTGTTTTTAAATAATGACTTAAAGACTTCTTTAAACAAATTCTTCATAAAATCCACCTTTAAAAATTTACTTATAATTAATTTATTAATTATAAAGGATTTTTGTATAAAAAAAACAACCGGAAAACCAGTTGTTTAATCACTATAATTTTTCAATTTCAGTTCCATCTTCTATAACTGAATTGTCACTATCAATAACTCCATCTGAAACTAAGTCAGCAGAAATACTTTCTTCTTTATTATTGTAAAAATCAGTTTGTGTACTTTGTCCAATATTAGGGTCAGAAGTCATTTCAATTAATTCATCTAAACCTACAGCACTAGCTTTTTCTTCTGATTTTTCTTTTTCAGGAGGTAATTGTAAGTTTTTAGCAATGTATTCAATTTCTTCTGCAACAATTGTTTCTTTTTCAAGTAATGAAGTTTTAATCAACTCTAAAAGTTCTCTATTTTTCTTAATGACTTTTGTAGCTATATTTTTAGCTTCTAACATTATTTTTCTAACTTCAAGATCAATTTCGTGACTAATTTGGTTAGAAATTGATGAATTTGTAGCTAAAGTCTTTCCTAAGAATGGAGAACCTTCTTCTTCTTGATATTTAATCGGACCTAAATCAGACATACCAAATTCAGTAACCATTCTTCTAGCAATTGCTGTTGCTTTCGAAATATCGTCTGCAGCACCTGTTGAAATTTTATCTTCTCCATAAATAATTTCTTCTGCTGCTCTACCACCCATAAAACTTGCTATAGAAGCTAATAATTCTTCTTTAGTATAGTTGTATTTTTCATTTTCAGGCATCATTAAGTTATATCCACCAGCTTGACCACGTGGAATAATAGTAATCTTTTGAACTTTATTACCACCAGGAACTTTTATACCAACAACAGCATGTCCTGCTTCGTGGTAAGCAACTAATGTTAATTCTTCCTTAGTAATAGTTCTAGATTTTTTAGCCGGACCAGCCATAACTCTATCGATTGCCTCATCGATTTGATCTCTTGTAATAATACCTGTATTTTCTCTAACTGATAAAAGAACAGATTCGTTAATTACGTTTTCTAATTGAGCTCCTGAGAAACCAGGTGTTCTTCTTGCAACATTTTCAAACGAAATATCACTTGAAACACGTTTACCCTTAGCGTGTAGTTTTAAAATTGCTTCACGTTCTTTTACATCTGGCAATCCAACTGTAATAACTCTATCAAAACGTCCAGGTCTTGTTAAAGCAGGGTCTAAAACGTCTGTACGGTTTGTAGCTGCAATAAATAATAGCCCTGAGTTTTCTTTAATACCATCCATTTCAACAAGAAGTTGGTTAAGGGTTTGTTCACGTTCATCGTGACCTCCACCAATACCGCTTCCTCTTGTTCTACCAATAGCATCAAGCTCATCAATAAAAATAATTGCTGGCGCATTTTTACGTGCTTCTGCTATAACTTGTCTTACTCTTTTAGCCCCCATACCAACAAATAACTCAACAAAGTTAGATGCTGATACAAAGAAGAAAGGAACATCAGCTTCTCCTGCTGTTGCCTTAGCTAATAAAGTTTTTCCTGTACCAGGAGGACCCCCTAAAAGGATACCTCTAGGCATTCTAGCTCCTGACACTTCATATTTTTTAGGGTTTTTTAAGTAATCTACTATTTCTGAAATTTCTTCAATCGGTTCTTTATTTCCTGCAATATCAGAGAATTTTTTATCTGATTTAATAATTTGAGCAGGACTATTGTCACCAAACATAGCCCCACCTTGCCCTGACATCATTTTAGCTTGTGATCTAAAAATAAAGAACATTATTCCAAGGAATAATAATGTAGGAATAAATGGAAGAATGTATGTTGAGAAAAATCCTGGTTGTGGTGCTGCTGCATTTTGAATTTCTCCTGAACTTACCACACCATTATTTACAAATTTTGTTGCTTCTTTAAGAGGATCTTTAATTTCATACACTTCATTTATGAAGTTAAATGAACCAGGTGCAACAATCTCAAGTTGACTATTATTTTTTATAAGGGTACCGTGCATTTGGTTAGTGAAAGGATCAAACTTAATTAATTTAAAGTATGTTCCATCATCTTGACTATTTGCTGCATCCTTGATGTATTCAACAAATTTGCTTGTTGAAATATTTTGAGGACCTGTTAACTTACTGATAATTAAGTAAAGTCCAACTGATATTATTAAAACAACAACAAAAGCTATCAATATACCAGGTCAACGTCTTTTTCTTGGCATTTTATCTCCTTTCTTTGAGATGTTTTATTATTTAATATTTTTTTATATTATACCTTATTAATTTAGCAATTCACCCTTTAATTTGACAAAATATAAACCGTTCTTTAAAAGGTATTTTGAAGTTCTGTTTTTAGACAGAA
Source organism: Mycoplasma sp. 4404 (assembly GCF_034863325.1). Taxonomy (NCBI): domain Bacteria; kingdom Bacillati; phylum Mycoplasmatota; class Mollicutes; order Mycoplasmatales; family Mycoplasmataceae; genus Mycoplasma; species Mycoplasma sp. 4404. Next base: position 32,534 of record NZ_JAYFFE010000003.1, on the reverse strand, counting down.
TAAAATCAATAATTGATTTGATTTTCGATGAGCTTAATTCAATGTTTTCATCAGAGAAATATGTGTGAATGTATTGAAAAACTAAATGCTTTTTGTGCTTGAGTTTTTTAAAAACATCTTGATTAAATCTTGATTCTTTTCAAATTTGAAATTCTTTTTGAATTTTTTTTCTTTTGAAACTTAAAAAGAAGTTTTTTACTAGTGTACAAGCTATAAATGTATTTTTATAGATTGTTTTTTTAGCGAAATCTAACCTTATTTTATTTCTTGAATATTTAGGTAAATTGTTCGTGTAATCAAAACAAAAAGGTGTGTGATTTTTTTGATTTTTCTTTGTTATTGTATTCTTAAAATACTTAAATAAATAAGGTCTATAAATATTAATCCCATTGATAAGATTTGATTGTTTTATTCCATAGAATAAAACATTTCTTTTAGACTGCTTTTGCATATATGCAGTCTCAAAAAAATCATCTTTATTATGGGAAATTAATAATTTGTCACAATTTTCTTTTACATAAACTTCTTTGAAAAATTTGTATCTCTGCTCTCTAGCTCAAGATTGAAAGTTACCTTTAACGTAATCATTTTTAGATAACTCTAAAACATAAAGCTTGATATTATGCCTCTTACAAAAATCTTCAACTACTTTTTGATCTAAACCACTATCAGCACGTTGATTGTAATTAACGTGAGCAACAATTATGTTTTTGTTTTTATATTCATTCAACATAAACATACTGTCCGGTCCACCACTAACAGCTAGTAAATATTTAGTTTTTTGATTTGACATTGTATTTGTTCATAACAGTTAGGATATCATTGTAGACAAATGAAATTGAAGCTTCTGCAGCTTTATTTAACACAGGTTCTAAAACCAACATTTGTTCAGGTGTAAAATTACCTAAAACAAAATCTCTTAACGGTTCTCTGTGTTCTGTATTAATCCCAATTTTTAATCTTTTAAATTCTTGAGTACTAAGTATTTGAACAATGTTTAAAACACCGTTATGACTCCCTCCTGAACCACCAATTTTAATTGCACTTTTCCCTAGTGGAAAGTCTTTTTCATCGTGAATAACCAAAATATCATCAGGGTTAATTTTGAAAAATTGAGCTATTGCTTGAACGAATTCACCTGATTTATTCATATAAGTCATTGGTTTTGCAATTATTAAATCATCTAACTTAACATATTCTCCATTAAATTTAGATTTATTTAACTCTACACCCATTTGCTTACAGATTTTATCAATAACCATAAAACCAACATTGTGTCTAGTGTATTTGTATTTATCTCCCGGATTTCCTAAACCAACTATTAATTTCATTACGCCCTTCTTTCTGTTTGGATAAAGAATCTTAAGTTTGTATGCACTTGATTAGCACTTGTTGCGTGTATTCTTTCAATTAAATTTTTGTAATCAACACTTTGGTCAATAAATATTTGCAAGTGTTTAATTGCTCTTGATGCACCTGTATAAAGCATTTTTTTGCTTTGCATAAATGCATGTTCATTATGAATCACCATAATAACAGAGTCAATTTCGCTACCTTGGAATTTGTGAATTGTAGTGCTATACGCAAGTTGAATTTGTTCTTGAAATTCTCTTAATGAATACTCAATTTCTTTTTTTCATTCATCCCCTCTATAGAAAGTAACTTTAATTTTTTTAACTTTTTTGTTACCTGATTTAGAGGCTGCATCCTCATAAACAACATCAGTTATATAACCGATATCACCATTAGAAATATTTTCATTATTTCTATTTTCTAACTGCATAACTTTATCGTTTATTCTATATTCGATTTGACTATAGTTTTTTCAATTTGTTGCAAAAACATCATTTTTATTTATTGCATTTTGAATTTTCTTATTAACTTCATTAATTCCGTATTGATGTCTGTAAGTTGGAATAAGGATAATAACGTTATTAATTCCGAATTTTTCAACTTCTTTTGTATATAGCGTTAATAAATCATTATGAAAGTTTTTGTTATCTACTTTAACTAAATCAACTTCAGAAGGTTCAAACATTGAATCATCAACTTCACCTCTGTTAATATTTGAAAAATGTTTTCAAATTGTTTCTGAATCACTTCTATAAAACTTAGTTAAGTATGTTGTAGGTATATTTTGTGAAAAGATTAAATCATCTAATAAGTTACCAGGTCCAATTGCTGGTAACTGGAAAGCATCCCCGATTAAAACAATCTTTTCTAATTTAGGACTTGCTTTTAACAATTTATCTAATAAGTTAACATCAATCATTGAAAACTCATCAATAATTAAAATTCTTAAATCAACAATTTCTTCTAAATTAGTTAAAGAAATTTTTTCGTCAGTATTAGCTATTTGTAGATAGCTATGAATTGTTCTAATTTGATGTTTAATCTTTATAGAAACATTAGTTGCAGCCCTACCTGTCGGCGCTAAGATAGCGAATTCATTTGCTTTAACTTTGTTTTTCTTTAATGTTTCATAAATATGCTTAATAACAAATGTTTTCCCTGTTCCTGGTCCACCACTTATTATTGAAATATTTTTGTTTATGAAATTATCATAAGCAGCTTTTTGTTGCTTTGATAAGAATTTTAAATCAATCATATCTTCAGGTTTTAATTTGCAAATTAATTCTGAATTAGCTAATTTCATTAATCTGTTGTAAATATATGCTTCTTTATCAAATGTAGCTTTCAAAGTAAAGAAACCAGGTAAGACTTGAATTAAATGTTCATCTCTAATAAATCTTTCAAAAATGATATCTACATCAATTTCGTTTTTTATGAATGCAAAATCACTTTCTTCTTCATTTATTAATGAATTTCATTTTATATTCGCATCTTCAATAGCTTTTTTAAATTTCACTTGCAATGTATCTAAATCAAAAATTGTACTGTTTTGAGTTTCTAAATCTCAAACAACTTTATATAAGTAAGCTACGTATCTTTGATAATTTTCTTTAGTTCAGTTCAATAAGAATGCAAAAGTATCAACTTTAAAAATATCATCAATTACTTTATCTATAAACAAGTAATAAGGAGAGTTGTTTTTGTAATATTCGATGAAGTTAAATTCTCTAGAACCGTGAATAGTTGCTAATTTTTCAACTAAATCACTAACTCTTGGGTTATTGAATAAATTTATATTTTTCTTATCTTCTTCAGTTAAGTTTAGTAGTGATTTTAATCTTGCACTATTTTCTTCATAATATTTAACTAACGATTCTAGTTGTTTATCTGTAATTACACTTAATAATTCATCTCTATAATTTTCAATATCTGCTAGTTTAGTAAATAAATCTTGACCAAATTCATCAATTATTTTTTTAGCGGTTAATTTTCCGATGTTAGGTACATTTTTTGAAAGATAATCAACTCAATCTGTTTGCACATCTTCGATTATCAACTCTAAATTCTTAATAATTTTTGAGTTTTTGTAACTAGCCTTAGGATTATCTCCAAATTCAACTTCGTATTTTTTATACAAATTCGGAAAGACATTTGTAACAAAAACTAAGAATGTTTGACTTTTACCTTCAGGTAAAAATAGCATAAGTGCTCAACCTAATTCTTTACCACCTTTAATTTGCTTAATAAATTTACCCTTCATTTTCTCTCCTTGCTTTCTGTCTATTTATTTAAATTATAAAGATTTAATTTTTATATAGCACCCTTTATTTTAGGTGTCAAATTAGATTGTTTTTAATAAGTTATCCACATACTTAAAACAATAAAATATAAATATGTTAATAAGTACTTTTTTACTTACATTTTAGATACTTTAGTTGTGGATAACTTTTGCATAACTATGTTGTTAAAGTTGTTTATAACTTATTTTTAAATATGTTTTTTATATAGTAATAAAATTTAGCTATGAATATTAATAATTTCGATGAAGAGAAAAACAAAGAAGAAGCGAAATTAAACTCTTACAATGAACTTTATATTGAGTATATAAAGAATGAAATTCAAGATAATCTCGCTTTTAAAACGTTTTTTAAAAATTTAACAATTCTTAGTTTCAAAAACAATGAAGTTGTTATTTATTTTCCTAAAGTCCATCCTAATTTAAGTTCATTTAAAAATTATTACAAAAATGTTTTTGATAAGTCAGTCAAAGAAATTTTTGGAGCTAATGTTGCTTACAGAATAATTGATAAAGAGACTTTAGATGCACTTAAAGAAACTGAAAAACAAAGTAAAAACTTAAATATTCAGATACCTACAACAAATAAAAAGAAAACAGATGGTATTGAATATACATTTCATAACTATATTCATGGTTCATTCAATGATGAAGCTTTAAATATTTGTAAATCAATTATTGATGATGAATACAAACTAGAAGTTTTATTTATCACAGGTAACTCTGGTTTAGGTAAAACTCACCTTTTAAAAGCTATTTCTAACGCTTTAAACAAAGAAGGTAAATCATCATTTCTTGTTAATGCAACTGAGTTTATTCGATGAATTCAGCCTTTATTAAAAGAAAATTCGGTTGATGTTCTTAATAAATTTCAGAAGAAATTGATTGATAATTACGACATTTTAATGTTTGACGATTTCCAATTGTATGGTTCAGGTAATAAAAAAGCTACAAAGGATTATATTTTCCAAGTTCTAGATAGTAGAATGGAAAAAGGTAAATTAACCATTTTTTGTTCAGATACAGATATAAATGGAATTTCTAAAATATTTGATGAAAGACTTGTTTCGAGAATTCAATCTGGGTTTATTACAAAAATCAAACAACCTGAACAAGAAGATTTACATAAGATTTTGGATTTCTTACTTACAGAAAACAACTTCGACACAAACACATTAGATGATGAATCAAAAGATTTCATCATAAGAAATCATTCAAATTCAATTAGAACACTTACAGGAGCTGTGAAAAGATTAAGTTTCTACGAAAAAGAAATTAAATCATTACCAAAAACTTTAGTTATAAAAACAATTAAAAATATTTTTGGTGATTTTATTAAAGATAAAGCAGAAATTACTGATGAAATAATTTTAAAAGCCGTTTCTGAATATTACAAAATACCAGTTAAAGATATTTTAAGCACATCAAGAAAATCTAATATCTTTTTAGCGAGACAAATTGCGATTTATATGATTAAAAAACATTTAGATTATTCATCTAATGAATTAGGTAAATTATTTAAAAGAGATCATTCAACTATATTAAGTGCTTTAAAGAAAATAAATACTAAAGATGATATTAAAGTTAAAAAAGTTATAAATGAAGTAGAAGATAAGATGCGCAAGAATTATTAATAATTTATAAACATTTATTTTTAACTAAAAACTTAAAAAATAATAGAAAAACACATTAAAATTTAATTTTTTGAAAGTTATAAACATATTAACAACTGTTAATATTTATATTAAGGAGAAGATATGAAATTTACAATTTCAAAACATTTAATAGATCAATTGATTGAATTTATGTCTAATTATATTGATAATAATGATATGCATTATTTATCAAGAACAATTAAGATTGAATTAGATAGTCAAAACTTAGTTTTAACAGCAGCTAACGCATCTATAGCAGCTAGAAAAGTTATTAAAGTTGATGAAGATAAAATTAAAGTTGAAAAAGCAGGAAAACTTTGTATTTTAGCTTCTTTATTAAAAAACATTATTAAGAAATTTAATAAAGAAATCACCTTTAAACAAAGAGGTAATTTAATTGATATCTATGAAGGTTCAACTTCATTTACTTTAACAACAAATGATATTACACAATATATTGATACAAATTTTGAAGATCAAAAAAATACTCTAGAAATTGACGCTAAGAGATTAGATAAAATTATCAACAATGTTTCGATTTCAACAACAATAAGTAATGATAAATTAAACTCAATAGTTTTTAAATGTATTAATATAACATCTAAAAATTCAGAAAATGTAAGATTTGTAGCAACTGATTCATATAGACTTTCAACCGAAATTTTAAAAGTTGATAAGAAAGTTGATATCGATTTAACAGTTGATGCAAAAAGTCTTAAAAAACTTATTACAAAAGATGCACCAGAAAAAGTTCAATTATTCTTTGATGAGCATAAAATAGGTATTTCTTACGAAAATACAGTAATTTATATTTCTGTAAGTAAAATTCAATATATTGATATTTCATCATTGTTCCAGACAAAATATACAAGAAGATTTTCTATTGAAAAAGATGAATTATTAAAAGTTATTAATACAGCTTTATTCCAAATCACAGAAAAAGATAGAAAAATGGAATTCTCATTTAATGAAAATGAAATTAAAGTTTTATTTGAAGTTCCTGAGATCGGAACAGGTAAGGCTATTTCAAATAAATTTCAAATTTTAAAAGGAAAACCTATTGATATGGACTTTAACTACATTTATATTAAAGATGCAGTTTCACAGTTAGAACCAGGTAATATTAATATTTTCATTTCTGAAAAAGAAGATAGAGTACTTTTATTAACGGAAAATGATAATTCACATATTCAGTTAATTACACCATTAAGAAAGTTTTATAACAATTAATTATGACAATTAAAATAACAGGTGATTCAATCAAATTAAGTCAATTTTTAAAGAAAATTAATGAGACTGATACAGGTGGTCAAGCTAAATTCTTTATCGAGACAAATGATATTAAAATTAATAATAAAAAACCTGAAGGTAGATCTTCAAAAATACACCCAGGTGATGTTGTTTGAATAAACGACCAAATTTATGTAATTGAAAAAGAAAAATAAACCATTTTATTGGTTTATTTTTTTATATTAAATTAACTAACCTTTTGATGGAACGTAAATGAATCCTTTTAATTTTTCAGCAATCTTAGCGTAGTTGTATCCTTTTTGACCGATTAAATGTGATAATCAACTTCCATATGATGAATTTCCAGGGATTAAAACATATGATTCAGAGTGAGTTTCATCCTCTCAAGTACCTGTTTCTTTGTTGTAGTATGTTCCCATTACAGAAATATCCATATTTCCGAATAAATCACCATATCTATTTGAATCAGATTTAAGTTCACCTACAACTTGTTCAGAAGTTACACCTGATTTTTTAGTGAAGTTGTCATTGAAATCAGAAATATCATCTCCGACTCTCATAACAACCTTGAATTGAACTGGTGTTTCACCAATTGTAATTTTATTATTGTTTACAAGATGCATTCTTTCTTCTTTTTCTGATCTTGTAGTGGTTGTTGATGAATAAGGTTTTTCTTTATTAGCTAAATCCACACCTTGCATTCATCAAACAAAATCAGGCATATATTTAGCCTCAAGCCCTAAATTAATTAAGTTTGTTTTACTTGGTTCTTTATGTCATTTTTGAGAACGATTAGAGTTAAAAAATACTACCCCACCTTTTGAGTAAACATGCTTAATAAAATCAATTGCTCCAGGAACTTCTGTAGAAATAGCTTGACTAACAAAATCGTCTCATGCACGTCCATCGTATGATTTGTTGTTAAGGAATAAATAGTTTTGGTATTTAAAGTTATTTAAAACAGTTTCATCTAAATCCATAAATACCACTGGAATGAATTTACCTTCTTCTGGTGCTGAAACAACAATTTCATTACCAGAAATATTAACTTTAGTTAAATCAACATTTGGTTGTGTAATCATTTTGTCAAAAGCAGCTTTAGCATTTTTGTAAACTTGCATCCCCATAGCGTGTTTTTCTCCAGAAAATGAGTTTCATGCATTTGAACTACCAATTCCTCCACCATTTGCAATTAGAGTTTGAGCTGTTTTAATTTTTTCAGCAACTTCTTCTTCTGTGTATGTTTTTACTCTGGGTGCTTCAGGTTTTTTTTCTGAATGACATGAGTTAGTGACAATAGGTGCAGCGGCTAAAATAATTGAACCTGCTCCAAATAATAAGTATTTTAATTTTTTCATAAATCTCCTTAGTAAATTGAGTGAATAAAATAATAAATATAAATTCATTTTATTACATACTTAACTATAAGTTAAGTAAATAGTTATTTTTTTCACAAAATGTGTAAAAAATAACGCATAAGCGTTATTATAATGATTTTAATCCACCCATATATGGCACAAGCACTTCAGGAACAGAAACACTTCCATCAGGGTTTTGGTAGTTTTCTAAGATAGCTGCAATTACTCTATCAACAGCTAAACCTGAACCATTCATTGTGTGAGCATATTCAGTTTTACCTTCATCATTTTTATATCTAATCATAGCTCTACGAGCTTGGAAATCACCCATATAACTTACACTAGATGTTTCTCTATATCTTTGTTCTGAAGGTAATCATAATTCTAAGTCAATTGTTTTTCTTGAAGAAAATCCTAAGTCACCAGTACATAAAAGTAATTCTCTGTAAGGAATTTGTAATTTTTCAAGCACATCTTTAGCATCTTCAACCATTTTTTCATACTCAACCATAGCATCTTTTGCAGATGTAACTTTTACAAGTTCAATTTTCTTAAATTCATGCTGTCTTAAGATACCTTTTGTATCTTTACCTGAGCTTCCTGCTTCAGATCTAAAACATTCTGTATATGCTGTAGCTCTAAAAGGAGTTGTTAAGTCAATGATTTCATCATTGTAAATGTTTGTTAATGTAACTTCAGCAGTAGGGATTAAATATTCATCTAATCCTTCTAATTTATATAAATCTTCCTTGAATTTAGGCAATTGACCTGTTCCATATAACATTTTATCTTTAACAATTACAGGTGTTGTGAATTCTTGATAACCTTTTGAAGTGTGTAAATCCAACATAAATGAAATTAATGCACGAACTAATTTTGAACCATTGTTTTTGTAAATTACATATCTTGAACCTGATAATTTAACAGCTCTTTCAATATCTAAGATACCTAAATTTTTAGCAACTTCATAGTGAGGTAACACATCTTTAACAAGACCTCTACCTAATTTATCATGCTCTTTAATGATTACATTTTGATTTTCATCTTCTCCAACAGGAACTTCTTCTAAAGTTTCGTTAGGGATTTGTAAAATTAATTCATTAATTCTACTATTTAACTCATGCTCTTGGTTAGATAAAGTTAAATCTTCGTTTTTAACTACTTCAATTTGTGCTTTTAATTCAACTAATTTACCTTTATCGTTTTTAAATAAACCAAATTGTTTTGAAAGATTGTTTAATTCACTTTTTTTATCTTGTGATTGTTTCATCACGCTACCTCTTTGTTTAGCTAATGAAACAAATTCATCAAAAATTTCAATTTTAAAACCTCTGTTTTGTAGGTTTTTTCTTACTTTTTCTTCATTATTTAAAACATATTTTATATCTAGCATTTCAACCTCGTAATTTGAATTGTTTAAATTATACATTAATAAAGAGTTAATGAATTATTATGTTGAAAATAGATTTTTTAACCCTTAAATTAAGCAAAATAATTCAAAAAATGATACTAAAAAAATAGATGCTAAAAAATTAGTCATTTGCTATAATTTAAACACGCTTATATAAAATATATAAAATTATTCACATAAGGAGGAAATTATGAGTAAAAGAACTTATCAACCAAACAAGCGTAAACATGCTAAGGTTCATGGTTTTAGAGCTAGAATGAAAACAGCAAATGGTAGAAAAGTATTAGCAAGAAGAAGAGCTAAAGGTAGAAAAAGATTAACAGTTTCTGATAAATAATTCTAAACAATGAAAAAACAATATCGACTAAAGAAGAATTGAGAATTTGAAGACGTAATTAACGCAAGACAAGGTAACTTTGTTTCAAATAGATATTTAATCATCTATTTCAAGAAAAGCAAAAACTTCGCTGCAGGAATTACAGTTCCAAAAAAATTCGCAAAAGCTGTAGGTCGTAATTTTTTTAAAAGACAATTAAGAGCAATTATGCATGAGTTGAATTTATATCACCTCAAATATCATTTTGTTTTGATTGTTCGTAAAGAATTTATGAAGGAAGATTTTGCTATCAAAAAACAACATATAGCAAAACTCTTTGAGAAATTTAAATAATGAAGAAAAACGCAAAAAATTTTTCATACTTTACTAACGGTAACGATCCGAAAACCAACCGTAAAGAGTTAACTAAAAAAATCCTTAAATGATTAAAAATAGTTTTCTATGTGTTAATTTTTGGACTTACTGTAACAGGGTGTGTTCAATCCTTTGTTATTAAAAACTCTTACAACGTAGGTAACGGACTTGAGTTTTATAGAGATAAAGGTGACATAGCACCTAGAGTTAATACTTTAAAGAGCACAAATCAAAAAAGAGATTTAGTAACACTTCAAGATCCAAATGGAGAAAACAAAACATCAGAAGTATTTGAATACGACAGATTAGCACTTGATACTGAATCAAACATTTTTGTTACTGATAAAGAGATATTAAACAAACTTAGAGAACAAACAAAATCACATCAGGGTGAATATGGTATCCCTGGTGGATACATGTCTGTTTTAAGAATTCCATTTAATTCTGAAATTCTTAAAAACGCAGGTTACAAATTTGATGAAAAATTCAAATTAATTTACACAGGTTCAGATGATGCTAAAAATTATTTATTTGCAACAGCATCTGATAAAACTTACAACTTTGTAAAAGAACCTACAGATATCTTTATTTTCCCATTCACTTTCCCACAAGATGAAAAAAATAACTACGATAAAGGTAAACTTCAAAGTTACATGACTTTCAAAACAGAAAAAAAATACAAGGAAGTCAATGGTAAACAAGAAGTAGATAAAATAATCCCTGTTCTTACTGATGCAAAAGAATACGAAATTACATACATTTCAGGTATTCAAAAAATTTATAACTACACATCAGAAAAAGAATCTGTTTCTAATAAGTTTGCTCGAGATATTCTCCAAATGTTATATACATATTCATTTGGTGAAGGATCTAAATTTGCTACAAAATTAGGAAAAGAACCTTCTTTATTTATTAAAGAATTAGTTGATAACATTCCAGCAAATGTTAAAGAAGAAAATATCTCAGAACACAATAACACATTATTTACCTTAACTCAAGAACAATACCAATTGCTTATTGAATATCAAAATACAATGCAGTCATACATGAATGAATTAGGGTTCTTTAATGGAGAAGTTCCTAACTCATCTTCTGAAGAATATAAAGAAAGAAGAGAACAAGTTCAAAATCAATACAAATTAAATAGAACTGATAAATATGACTACAATACAAATATTCTTTATTCTGAAAACATTAACACACTTCCTTTAAGAGGTGATTTACCATTACAAGCTATTACAACTTGAGGGGAAGCTTGAAAATATGGACCATTTTACGGTTTATTAGTATATCCACTTTCAGTGTTGGTGCAATCAATGCGTCAATCAATGCCTGATATGCTTGGATGAGCTTCTGTTATCTCAATTATAGTTGCAATCATTATTTCACGTCTTATTACACTTGCATTTACATTTAGAACAACCGTAATGCAATCGGTAATGGAAGAACTTAAATACAAAAAAGCTGCTATTGAAGCTAAATATAAAGGTTTAGAAGATAATAAAGCTATGAAACTTAAGAAAAATCAAGAGATTCAAGCTTTATATACAAAATACAACATAAATCCATTAGACCAATTTGGAAATATGTTGCTTACTATGCCGATTTTCCTTGCTATGTGAAGAGTTATTCAAAGTATTCCTGAAATCAAACAAACAACATGGCTTGGTATTAACTTCGCCTCAACATCATATAAGAGATTGTTTGAGGGAGAATGAGTTTACTTATGAATTTTAGTACTTGTTGTTGGGTTTCAATTACTTTCAAGCTTCTTACCAAGACTTCTTAATAGAAAGAAAATGAAACGTAAAACAACAATTGCAGAAGCTGAAGCACTTAAGAAATCTGAAAGAACACAAAAGATTATGATGCTTGTGTTCACAGCAATTACCTTAATCTTTACAGCTGGTGTTCAAGTTTATTGATTATTCGGTTCAATATGAACAATTATGCAAACATTAATTATTCATAAACTTATACATTCTAAGAAATTTAAAGAGAAATTCATAAATAAGAAAACTCGATAAATAACTTTTTCATTTAAATAATAAGCATTAAAAAAATAAAAAATTTACTTGACTTTATTTTAATAGTGCTATAATATATGCAGTGGTTATAGCAAAGGGGATCACCTGAATCCATTCCGAACTCAGTAGTTAAGCCCTTTAATGCCGAAGATAGCTTTACAGTGAAAATAGGGAGCCGCTGCTTTTTTTATATCTTTTTATAAAAATAATAATTTAAAACCACCTTTTCAGGTGGTGTTTTTAATCTAAATCAACATTTTCTATATGAAAATAAGGAAGTTTTAAATCATCAAATTCAATTACATCATAGTAGTTCGGGTTAAGATTTTTAACTCTAGAAATAACTAGTTTAGCTTCCTTATCTCTAGAAATTAAAAACCTTGTATTTGGGTTTTGTGAAAACAAAACTTCAATTAATTCATGACAATATTGATTTTGTTTGTTATTTTCTTTTTCGACAATTTTCTTAGCTAAATTAATCTTTTTAGCATTATTATCAGTTGATTGAATCAGCAAATTAAGGATAATATCAGTGTTATTTAAAGAAAAAATAGGCAGAAATTTCTCGTTTTTATTCATTTTATTAGAGATGTTAATTAACTCAGGGAACTTGTTTTTTAATTTCAAAAATGCATAAACATCAATCACAATTTGAATTGGTTTAGTTAACTCTTTTTTCTCTTTAATTTGACTTAAAGTGCTAGAGAATAGGGAGAAAATGAATTTTTCTTCCTTGCTAATTTTGAGCAATTCCTCAAAAACATTTTTAATTTCTGCTTGTTTCATAGTGAAATTATAATAAATTAAATTTGATATAATTAAAACAATATTTATTATTACATAATAAATAAATTTTATAAAACTAAGAGGTATTAATGGCTAAAAGACAAAAATCATTCTTTGAACGTTTAGTTGAGTTAAATGATAGACATGATGAGAAGAAACATAAAACTTCAACTAACAAATCAAAAAGATCTAAAACCTTAATCGGTATTTTTTCTGCTTTAACAGTTGGAGTTATTGCATCTATTACAATTCCTTTAACAATTACAACTACAAAGGTCAACTACATTCAACCAGTTGATGGAGAAAAATCTGCTTTTGTTGTTAATGATGCAAAAGGTAATGAACTTAACTCATTAACAGTTGGTAAATTAACAGATTTAGTAAAATCACAAAGTCAAGAAGTTTCAGAAGAAATCAAAAATGCATACAGAGAAGCAATTTTCTATATGTATGAACAAGAAGTTGAAGCATCAATTCAATATCAAAACATTTACAATAGTTCATTACAAAAAGATGAAGAAGTTAACAATTCAATCGAACTTAAATCATTAGATGAAATCAAAAGACAAATTAAAGCTAAATTTGAAGATTTAAAAGTTAACTTCAAAAAAGTTTATGGTTTCCAAAATTGAGAAAAACAATTTTTTGAAGAACTTAAAAAAGATGAATACGGAAATTCAGCTAATGAAACAGATGCAACAAATTTCTTATTATTCAAACAAGTTGAAGAAATTGCTACACGTAGATATCAATTAGAATACAAAGTTGTTGATAGAACATTTGTAAATAGAACTGCTACAAAAGATATTTATAAACTTGATAAAAACGGAAACAAAGTTAAAGGTGAAAACAGTGAACCGATTAAATTATTCAGTAAAGGTGACAAAGTTTTCCCATATTTAGAAGAAAACGTTAATTACTTTGCACCATCAGCAGATTCAACAAAAGTTACTTTATTAACAACAAAATCATTCATTACAGAATTCAAATCACCAGCAAACTTCATTTCTGAATACTTCAACAAAAATAACATCATCATTCCTACAGTTTACAAATTAGCAGGAACCATTTCTAAAAATGATGTAGTTTATCCATGAAAAATTTCATCTGACGATGACAAAGTGAAATTATTTAACTTATTAAAATGAAATGTAACTCCAACAGCTGATTCATTTATTGCAGAATCAAACGTTGCATCATTAACAAAATTTAATAAAGCAGAAGAATATGCATTCCAAAAAGAAAATGAAACTAAAGAAGAATTTGTAAGTAGAGTTCAAAAATATAAAAACTTCTTATCATCAATCACAAATTCTGATGTTGAAAAATTAGCAACACCAGGTTTAACATCAAACATCAACTTATTTACTAAAGATTTAGATCTTGCATTAGGTGTAAATGCAACTTCAATTTTTGCTAACGAACAAAATAACTTACCTGAATTCTCATTAAAAGAATTAATTGACGCAATCAAAGGTGCTTTAAACATTCCAGAGAAACCTGATTTAACATCAGCTACAAACTTTGATGAAGCAGCAAAAATTGTTAAAGATTACGATGTTCAAATCGATAAGAAGTTAGAAGACTTAAAATTTGAGGCTTCAAGATTTAACACAATTAACAAAGTTATTGCTGACTATATTTTTTCAAAAGTGCAAGATGCACAAACAACAAATAATCCATTAATTCCTTACGTGTTCAAATTATCAGATATGAAAGATGCATTTATGATAATTACAGATAGTAATGTGCAAATTGTAAGATATTCACAAATTACAGAATTAGATAAATTCAAACAATTTATTGCTGAGGATGCTAAAAACTTAACTTTAGGAAATGTTTCATACTTCAACACACCTGCACAAATTTCAAATAACTTATCAAGTTCACAAATTCTTTCATTAGCTTTAAGTGATGAAAAATTTGTTGCAGAACTTAAAACAAAAACAAATACAATTACAGGAGCAAACTATACAGATTCTGATGTAACAAGCTTGCAAGCAAAAGCTACTAGTGTAAAAAGTGGAGAAGACACAAGCAAATTAATTTCAGTATTAACATCAGTAAGTGAGTTCATTCAAAAACAATTAAACTATGGAAACAGTTACAACTTTATAGTTGATAAAGGTCTTACAAAAATAGTTTACAACCATAACGATAATGTATATAGCGATAAAAAAGCTATTGAAGTTATTAATGACTTAGTTTATTCAATCTTCGAAAAAAATGAAGGGGGCAAATAATGAAAAATATATTTAAAAAATCTTTATATTTAGCACCAGTTGCTTTCACACCATTAGTTGCGCTTTCATGTGGAGTTGATAAAAACACAGAAGAAAAAAACAAACAAAACATTTTATTTGATAAACCTGCAGTTTCAACTATTGCAGAAAACTTATGATTGAAATCGGTTTTACAAGACCAATACAAAGTTGAAAAAGATACAAACTTACTTTCAAATAAAAAATTCTTTAATGAAGCTCTAATTGCTTACAAAGGATTTTTAGCTACAGAATCACAAAAGAATAACTTATATTTAGCTACTCAATTAAACAAGTGAAAATCAAACGGAATTTTCAATGAAACTGAATTAGCTGCATTGAACGCTTTATATAGAGATGTTTACAACATTAACTTAACAAATGAACAGTTTCAAATCTTATACAACAATGAAAATACAAATGTAGCTTTCACAGTTAATAAACTTCTTTTAGTTAAAAACTACTTCTTTATTTCAGATGTTGTTGCATTAGAAAAAATCGATCCAAGTTCATTCAATTTATATGGTAAAAAATACGATAACAAGCAATTTAACTTAATTAAATATGTTATCTCAAATAAAACAGTTCAATTATGAAGTTACACAAATGACAATGTAAATGAAATGTATACAGATGCTAATAAAGTTATTAAACACGTTTTAGATTACAATAACTTATTAAAGAATTCTAAAGAAGCTCAAAACATTGCAACAGCAGATTTAATTTTCAATAATGTTCCTGCTAAAGCTGAATTTGAAGCTACAATGGGTGGATACCAAGGTATTAAATCTAACCCTTACAAATCAGACTATACTGTTGATGAATTATTAAAAGTAACATCACCTGAAAATTTAGTTGGTTTCTATAACTTAACAAATGGTAAATTAGTTTCAGTTGATGAAAATGGACAATTAGCTGAAGCAATTCCTGTTTCAAAAGATGGTAAAAAAGTTGAAGTAGCTTACTTCGCTAAAATTGTTCCAGTTGCTAAAAAAATTACAGTTGATGCAGCTGAAAACGGAACAAAAGAAGAAAAAACAGTTTTATCATTCGACCAAACAATTTACAAAGATTCATTAGATAAATTAGCTATCTTCATTTCAATCAGTGATGAAAACTTATACAAAAATGCAAAAGCAGCTTACATTGCAATGGGTTACAAAATTTCATCTATTGATGAACTTAAAGATAAAACAGCAGGTCTTGAATAATGAATGATTCAATCTTTACAAAAATAATTAAAAGAGAAATTCCTTCAAACATCATCTATGAAGATAATGTTGTTATTGCGATTTTAGATGCATTTCCACAACAAGAAGGGCATTTCTTAGTTATTCCTAAAGAGCAGAAATCTAATATTTTAGAACACGATGAAGCAACTTTCTTACACGCTATGAAAGTTGCTAGAACGTTAGCTAAACAGAGAGTCATAGATAACAACATCCCAGGTTTTAAAATATTAATCAACACAGGTAAAGAAGCAGGACAAGTTGTGTTCCACACACATATTCACGTCATTCCGTACAAAGAACAAGGAGATTAAAATTATGCAGCAAACAAAAATATTTGCATTCGATTTAGATGGTACATTATTTACAAAAAGTGAAACAATTCACCCTTCAACAAAAGAAGTTTTACTTCAAGAGCAAACTAAAGGAAATAAAATTGTTATTGCAACAGGTCGTGGTTTAGTTAAGATGCTTGCATTAAATCACGATACATTCAAATTTGTTGATTATTTAGTGTGTTCAAATGGTGCATTAGTTCACAATATGAAAACTAATACAACATACACATTAGGTGAATTATCAAAAGAAATGTTAGATACAGTTCACGCACATGCACTTAAATATGATTTAGTTCTTTCGGTTGATGGAAATAACTATAATGGTTCAATTTTACCTAATGGAACTTATCCAAAATGAATGTCACCACAGCAAGTTAAAAATATGAACATTTTTAATGAAGCTACAATTGAAGAAGTAAAAGAAGCAATCAGTAATCCTGAAACAAAAATAACTCAAATGGCCATGAGAAACCAAGCATACAATGCTAAAGATGCTACAGAAAACATTATGAATAGTTTAAGAGATTTTGATTGTGAAGTTTACTTAACAAACTCAGTTTACACAGATATTAACCCTAAAAATATTTCTAAGTGAGCTGGAATTATGAAAATTGTTGAATTAGAACAATTAAAAGATTATCAAGTTGTAGCATTTGGTGATAGTGGAAATGATGTTCATATGCTTTCTGAAGCACACGTGGGTGTAGCTATGGGAAACGCAACAATTGAAGCAAAATCAGCTGCTAACTTTGTTATTGGCGACAATGACACAAACACAATTGGACAATTCATTTCAGAAAACTTTTAACACCTATACATAGGCACAAAAGTACATTTTGTGCTTTTTTATTTTAATTTACTTAAAATAAAAAATAATATAAAATATACATCATATTAAAGGAAACAATTTATATTTGAAAGGAATACTATGTCAACTGCATTTGAAATTATTAAATGAATTTGTGCAATTACTGTTATCTCATTAAGTATTCCTCAATTATTGAAAATTCTTAAAGACAAAAAGACAGGACCTGTTAACTTTGTGTCATTCTGAATTTTCCATATTGGGATTTTACTTTGAGTAATTTGAGGTGCAACAGATGCGAATAATGAAAAATTCATAACTGTTATGGTCGCAGATGGAGTAGGTATACTTGTAAACGGAATTATGACAGGTTTACTTTACTACTACAAAAAAGAATTTACTAAGAAACAAAAATTACAAGGTTATCTTGCTGTTTTAGCTACATGAATTATCGCTGGAATATTTACTGTATTTTACATTATTGATTACGGTAGAAATGGTAGTGAAAAAGCTCCATATATAATTGGAAAATTACCTTCTGAAATTTCAACTGTTATGGGATTCATCTTCCCGGCATTTACTACATTTGCTTTCTTACCTCAGTTAATAACATCGTTCAAAACAAAACAATGACAAGGTGTTTCATACTGAATGTATGTTTTATATGTTGTAAACAACATTATTTGAATAGTTTACTGAATCTTATTAATTCTTATTAATATTAGCGCAACTCCTAAGCAATCAATCACATCAGCTGTCGGTGGATTAGTATGACAATCAATTTCATTAACACTATTCTCAATCCAATTAGGATTTACATTACACGATAAATTTACAACACAAAAAACAACAGTAAGACATTCACACCGTGCTTAATAATTGAATGAACAACCAATTTTGGTTGTTTTTTTAACAAAAAACCTACACAAATATTGTGTAGGTAATTTTGATTATATTTGTGCAAGCTTTCCAAAAGTCATATTTGAACGTACAGTATCAGAGAAGTCTTCACCATAAAAGTATTCTAATATAGCGAAGCCAAAATCTAATGAAGCAGTTGCATTTGAAGCTGTAATAAGGTTGTTGTCTATATTAGTGAATGGAGATTTTTTTCAACTGTCAGAGTTAATAATTTTTCCATCTTTTCAAAATGGTTTACTTCATTCAGAAAAGAATGAAACGTATTTTTGATCTTTGATTATATTAAATTCAGCTAAAACGTTTGGTGCATCACAGATAGCTGCAAGAGGTTTGTTGAGGTCATTAAAGAATTTGTTAATTAATTCTAATGACTGCTGATTTTTCCTAAGTGTTTGACAACCTCTACCACCAGGTACGAACATTAAATCAAATTCATTTAAATTAACTGAATTAACAATGTTTGTTATTTTAACAATATTAAATTGTCCTGAAGCTTCTTTTAAGTTTGGAGAATAATAAGTAATTGATTCTAGTTTGCCTGAAGCAACTAAAACAGATAAAGTTGTATTTAGTTCTATGTCATTAAATTTATCTTCAATTATTACAAGAAGTTTCATTATTTTTTACCTCTTTTAATCACACCTTTTCAAATTAAGTATAAGAATACTGTTAAAGGTAATAATACAACTAAGATGAAAACAATAATGTAAGCTTTAATTCAAGCTTTATTCTCTAATCTTCTATCTGTATTTGTTTTAGCAACAACTTCTTCAGGGTTGTTTAAGATTGCTAATTTAATTTCAGCTTGTCTTTTTCTATCGTAAATTCTAAGAACGGTAAATACAATTGCAGAAGCTGCTATTGTAGTTCCTAAAATAATGAGCATATTTTTAGTGCTCCCAAAAGCATTATCTAAAATGTCAGTTCATTCAACTTTTGAGTTAATGTAAATTCATGAACCTTCTTGCCCCGTATTTACTTCTCAAGGAGATGTAAAGTAAAGTAAGCAAACAACAGCAATGAACAATCCAGTATATGTTAAGAAGAAAGCATAAATTCAACTTAAACGAAGCATTTTGAGTGTAATTGCTCTATATGCTTCAGCAATAAGAACACCATTCATTTGTGTTCCGTTAATGTAACTGTTTTTAGTTATTTCTTCAGTTTTAATTCATGACTTACGTCTTGTTAAAGCTTTAATTCATAAACTTAATGAAATTAAGAACATAATGCTTATTCCAATGTATCAAGCAATACCTTGTGTATGAGGTGGTTGTGAATTAAATGTATTAACGAAATAATTAATAATTGCAGCAACTATACAAAGACAGAAAATAGAAAATCATATCAAGAAAGAAAGTAATGCTAGTTTTTTCTCTCTTTTAAATAATTTAAGAATATTTTCAGGAACTATGCTTTTTGGATTTACATTAGTAACTTCGTTTGTGGTAACATTTTGAACTTGTGTTTGATTTGCATAAACACCAGTTGAACCAGAAGAGTTTTGAACTGAAACTGGATTTTGATTTTGTTGTTCTTGATTATTCATAATTACTCACTTGCTCCAGTTGACATATTTGCACCTGGTTGTGGATTCTCTGTATTTGGTTGGTTATTTGTTTTGGCTAAGGTTTCAGTTGTTTCTTGTTTATTAAGATCTCTTAAAACAGAATTTTTAAGGTTTCCTAAAATTCCTGAAGCTAAAACTGCTGTGTTTGTTTTTTCAGAGATTGTTGGGTTAATTTTTAAAATCGCATCAACAATTTTTGATAAGTTTTGCTCTTGTGAACTATCTGATTTAGCTGCTGCTAACCCTAGCATTCCGAAGACATTTTTGACTTCTTCCGGAATTAATGTAATTGAATTTTGTTGTAATTCTTCATTGATTTTATCAACAACAAATTTTGTAAAGTCTGCTTTATTTTGTTCGCTTGAGTTCAATGTTGAACCAGGATTTGATGCAATAAATTGAGCTTCATATTTTGTAATGTAAGCTTCAAGTTCTCTATTGTTTTCGATTTCATTTTTAGATTTTTCATCTAATAATGTAGGAATGTTTTTGGCAACTATATCAACAAATTTTTCATTTTCTAACATAGCTGCAATAGTGTTTGAGTTTTTAAGTAATTTTTCAATATCATCTTTAGATAATGAACTTGGATCCTTGATAAATTTAATTGCTAAATCATGTAATTCTGAGTCAACAAATAATTGAACCATTGAGTAAATTCCTGAAGCCAAGTTTGTTACAGATGAACCTTGACCACCAGTCATAATTTTCACACCAAGTTCTGTAGCTTTATTTGCTTTATTCGAGTTGGGTGCCATTGTTGAAATTACGTTAGCAAGTAATAATGAACCAGGTAAGGTAAGAATTACGTTTGTAATTCCTCATAACCCACCGAAACCTGCTCTAGATAATCTGCTTCTTTTCTTATTTTTCTCTTTTCTTTTCTTTATTGTTGCTAAATGAATGATTCCGATTATGAATCATAAAAATCCTCTAACGCCTCAGTAAACTCCTAAAGAAATGAATGTTATTGCAAATGTAAGAATTTCATATGCAGATTGAAATTTTTGATCTTCTTGTGCTTTTTTCTCAAATGCAGCTTTAAGAGCTACTGATAAAATAACAGAAACAATAATTGTGATTACTATTGAAACTGTTTTGAAAATAGTTCATTTTCATCTTAAGAATCAACCTGTTACAAATGAAAATAAAACAAGTGTAACAATTAAAATAGGCATTCAAATAGTTGGGTCTGAAATTTTAGACGACATCAAATTCGCGAAGAAGTCATATAACTTATCCATTGCGTTCGATGACTCACTACTTGATGATGCTTGAGTTTCAAAAAATGTAAGCATATTTTCCTTTCTATATTTTTTAGTTAGTTAAATTACAAGAATTTAGCTTTAGGTAGTTTCTTTCAAGGGTTTTTCTTAGCAATTCTATCGATAAATAACATTCCGTTTAAGTGGTCTAATTCGTGTTGAAATACTATTGCTAAATATCCGTCGACTGTTAAGTTTTGGAATTCTCTAGCAAAATAGCTGTAAGCTCTAACTGTTATTTTTTCAGATCTATAAACATATCCTTCTTGGTCTGGTCAATCTTCAGAAACACTTAAGCAACCCTCACCTTCAGAAAGTGCAATTTTCTTATCGCTTTTAGCAATAATAACAGGGTTAAATAAAACATCTTTATAAATTGTGTTACCTAATTCATCTTGTATAAAAACATAAAAGACATTTTTAAGAACACCATATTGAACTGCTGCTACACCAACTCCAGCTCTAAATTCAGAACCTTCTTTTTGCGAATCATCAATGTGATAAATCATTTTCTCAGCTAATTCAATATCCTCATCTGTTAATGGAAGAGGCACATCTTGTGATTTTTTTCTAAGTACTTTTTCTGGTAATTGTACGATTTCTACTTTAAATTTTTTATTCATAATATTAATTATAATATATTAAATTAATTATAATTTAATATAAATTAGCTAACGAAGTATATTTAATTAATTAGGAGAGACAATGACAGCGATTCAACTTAGCAATTCAATTTTGTTTAATATTTCATTATTCGTTTTTGGATACATTGTAGGATCCTTAAACACTTCAATTATATGAGGGAAAATTGTTAAAAAAGATGTTAGAGAGCTTCATTCAAAAAATGCAGGAGCAACTAATTCCTCTAGAGTACTAGGAAAAAAAGCAGGACTATGCATTTTATTAATAGATATTTTTAAAACAATTTTAATGGTTTCAATTGCATATGGATTGTGCAAGGGTATCAATAAAAATAGTTTAAATATGAGCTTATATGTGTTTCCGATTTTATGTGGTTTAGGCGTTGTTGTTGGGCATTGTTTCCCTATTTTCTTCCAATTTAAAGGAGGAAAAGGAGTTGCTACATCAATTGGTTTATTAATTTCTATCAACATTGCACTTTTACCAATTGCTGCAGTTATATTCTTTGCAGTATTATTCTGAAAAAAATATGTTTCATTAGCAAGTATTGTGTCAGCTATTTTAATGACACCTGTAATTATGTTTGGTCACTGATTTTTAAGTTCAGATCTTTCTTGAGCAACTAATATGAAATGACTTGCTGACTATAATCAGCATACAAGCGCATCACTTTACAATTATCAAATAGCTAGTGGAATTTTCTTTATAGCAGCAGTGCTACTAATAGTTATAATGCACAGAGATAATTTAGTTAGAATTTTGAAGAATCAGGAAAGAAAGTTATCTTTTTTAGATAGAAGTAACAAAAAATAGAGAGATTTTAAAGTCTCTCTATTTTTTTTTAAATTAAATCATTATTTTTCAATGTTGTAGAATGCTTCTCTACCTTTGAATGAAGATACTGAACCTAATTCTTCTTCAATTGCTAATAATCTGTTGTATTTTGCAATTCTATCTGTTCTTGATAATGAACCTGTCTTAATTTGTCCTGTGTTCATAGCAACAGCAATATCAGCGATTGTTGTATCTTCTGTTTCACCTGAACGGTGTGATACAACTGCTGTCATATTTGCTTTTTGAGCCATTTGAATAGCTTCAAAAGTTTCTGTTAATGAACCGATTTGGTTAATTTTAATTAAGATTGAGTTCATTGATTTTTCTTCAATAGCACGTTTTAAAATTGCTGTGTTTGTAACTGTTAAATCATCTCCAACAATTTGTAATTTGTTTCCTAATTCTGCTGTGAATTTTTTGAATCCTTCTCAGTCACCTTCAGCAAACCCATCTTCGATTGAAATGATTGGGTACTTGTCAACTAAGTGTTTTAAGTAATCTAACATTTCATCTGATGTATATGTGAATTTAGTATCTGTTAAGTGTTCAAATCCAGGTAATTGTTTTTCAACAGCTGCTTTTAATTTTTTGAATGTGTATACACCATCTTCATATAATTCACTTGATGCACAGTCCATTGCAATAGCAACAGCATTTTCACCTGATTTAGCAGGAACATATCCAGCCGCTTTAATAGCTTCAACTAAGAAGTCTAAAGCTTCTTCGTGTGATTTGAAGTTTGGAGCAAATCCACCTTCATCACCAACTTGAACACCGTGTCCGTGTTTTTTAAGTAATTTAGCTAAGTTATGGAAAACAAAGTTAGCCATTTGTAAAGCTTCACGGAATGTTTTAGCTCCAACTGGCATAATCATAAATTCTTGGAAGTCAATTGTGTTTGAAGCATGTTCTCCACCATTGATAACGTTTAACATAGGAACTGGTAATTCGTGAGCGTTAAATCCACCTAAGTATTTGTAAAGTGGAATTTGTAATTCATTAGCAGCAGCTCTAGCAACAGCTAATGAAACTCCTAAGATAGCATTAGCACCGAATTTAGATTTGTTTTCTGTACCATCTAATTCAATCATTTTTCTATCAATTTCACGTTGTAATGTAACTTCCATACCTTCGATGTAAGGAGCAATATCTTTGTTAACATGATCAACTGCTAACATAACTCCTTTTCCACCAAATCAGTTACTTTCATATTCAGAACCTTTGTCCCTTAATTCAAGAGCTTCACGTGATCCTGTAGATGCACCTGAAGGAACTTTAGCAATACCGTATCCACCGAATTCTGTGAATACTTCAACTTCAACAGTTGGGTTACCACGTGAGTCTAGAATTTCACGTGCGTGAATTTTTTTAATTGCTGACATTTAGTCTCCTTTATTTAATTTTTAATGTACATTTAAATTAATTAACTTTTCTTTTAGAAAAGTAATGTAATTATAACATTTTTAAATTTATATACTTTGAGCAAGTTTATCTGCGATTAATTTCACATTTTTGTTTAATTTTGTGCGATTTTTAAACTCTGTTAAGCTTGGATATTTTCAAAAACAACTTTCAATATAAATACCAAAACATTTATGTGTAAGTGTTAAAAGTATTTTTTCAGGGATTAATAAAACTAAATAAAAAAATTAAAAAATATTGATACACACGGGTAAGTTGTTATATAATTGCTTTGCTAAATTATTATCAAAATAAATAGCTTAACAATATTAATCTTAAAATTTATCAAATCACAAACGAAAGGAAGCATAAAATGCCAACAACTAATCAATTAGTTACAAATGGTCGTAGCTCAAAAATTAAAAAACAAAACGCTCCTGCTTTAAGCGTTAGCTACAACTCATTAATTAAAAAAGCTAAAAAAATGGCTTCACCATTTAAACGTGGTGTATGTACTCGTGTTGCTACAATGACACCTAAAAAACCTAACTCTGCATTACGTAAATATGCTCGTGTTAAATTATCAAATGGAATGGAAGTTACAGCTTACATTCCAGGAGAAGGACACAACCTTCAAGAACACTCAGTTGTTTTAATCCGTGGAGGACGTGTTAAAGACTTACCTGGGGTTAGATACCACATCGTTCGTGGAACACAAGATGCTGCTGGGGTAGCAAAACGTAACCAAGGACGTAGTTTATACGGTGCTAAA
Organism: Mycoplasma sp. 4404; assembly: GCF_034863325.1. Taxonomy (NCBI): domain Bacteria; kingdom Bacillati; phylum Mycoplasmatota; class Mollicutes; order Mycoplasmatales; family Mycoplasmataceae; genus Mycoplasma; species Mycoplasma sp. 4404. Next base: position 7,668 of record NZ_JAYFFE010000003.1, on the reverse strand, counting down.
AAACCTAAATCAGAATAATAATTTAAATTAATTTATACAAACAATAATTATTAATATAAGGAGGACATATGTCAAGAAAAAAAAGTGCCCCAATACGTGAAGTACTTGCAGATCCAGTTTTTAACTCTGTTATTGTTACAAAGTTAATTAACCAAATTATGTTAGATGGTAAAAAATCTATCGCTCAAGATATTTTATATTCAGCATTTAACATTATTAAAGAAAAAACTCAAAGAGAACCAATGGAAGTTTTCTTAGAAGCAGTAGAAAACATTACACCTCAATTAGAAATCAGAACAAGAAGAATCGGTGGAACAAACTACCAAGTTCCTACAGAAGTTTCTCCTCGTAGAAAACAAACATTAGCATTAAGATGGCTTGTTCAATACTCAAGATTAAGAAATGAAAAAACAATGGATGTTCGTTTAGCTAACGAAATCATTGATGCATCAAACAAAACAGGTGGAGCTATCAAAAAACGTGAAGATACACACAAAATGGCTGAAGCTAACCGTGCATTTGCACACTTCAGATGATAGTCTAAGGTTTATTTATGGCTAGAGAATATGAATTAAAAGATTACCGTAATATCGGTATTATGGCCCACATTGATGCTGGAAAAACAACAACTACAGAAAGAATTTTATTCCACACAGGTAAAATTCACAAAATTGGTGAAACACACGATGGTGCTTCACAAATGGACTGAATGGCACAAGAACAAGAACGTGGAATTACAATTACATCAGCTGCTACAACAGCTTTCTGAAAAGGAAAAAGAATTAACATTATCGATACACCAGGACACGTTGACTTCACAGTTGAGGTTGAACGTTCATTACGTGTATTAGATGGTGCTGTAGCAGTTCTTGATGCTCAATCAGGAGTTGAACCTCAAACAGAAACAGTTTGAAGACAAGCTACAAACTACAAAGTTCCTCGTATTGTTTACGTTAACAAAATGGATAAAGCTGGTGCTGACTTCGCAGCTTCAGTTGCTTCAGTTAAACAACGTTTAGGTGGAAATGCAGTTGCTATCCAATGACCTATCGGTGCTGAATCAGATTTCGAAGGTATTATTGACCTTGTTACATTAGAAGCAATTAAATACAACGGAGAACCACAAGAAGAAGAATTTCCAACAGAAATTCCTGCTCACTTAAAAGACATCGTTGCTGAAAAACGTCAAGAATTATTAGAAGCGGTTGCTAACTTTGATGAAGAATTAATGATGTTAGTTCTTGAAGGTGGAGATTTAAGTGTTGAAGAATTTAAAGCTGCAATTAGAAAAGCTACTTTAACATCAGAATTCTTCCCAGTAGTATGTGGAACATCATTCAAAAACAAAGGTGTTAAGAGAATGATTGACGCTGTTGTTGATTATTTACCATCACCACTTGATGTACCACCAATCCCTGCTTTTGATGGGGATAAAGAAATATTTGTTAATGCAACAGACGATGGAGACTTTTCTTCATTAGCTTTCAAAGTTATGACAGACCCTTACGTAGGTTCATTAACATTCTTCCGTGTATACCGTGGGGTTCTTGAAAAAGGAAGCTACGTATACAATACAACTAAAGAACAAAAAGAACGTATCGGACGTATTTTACAAATGCACGCTAACTCACGTGTAGAAATTGATGAATGTAGAGCTGGAGATATTGCTGCTGCTGTTGGTCTTAAATACACAACAACAGGAGATACATTAGTTGGAGAAAAATCACCAAAAATCGTTCTTGAAAAAATGGTATTCCCAGAACCAGTTATCTCACAAGCTTTAGAACCAGAATCAAAAGCTGCTACAGAAAAATTATCATTAGGATTACAAAAATTAGCTGCTGAGGACCCTACATTTAGAACATATACTGATGAAGAAACAGGTCAAACAATTATTGCCGGAATGGGTGAATTACACTTAGACATTATTGTTGATCGTTTAAAACGTGAATTTGGTGTTAAAGCTAAAGTTGGAGCACCTCAAGTTTCATACCGTGAAACAATTACAATTCCTGCTGAAGTTGAAGGAAAACACATCAAACAATCAGGAGGAAAAGGACAATATGGACACGTATGAATCAAATTCGAACCAAACCCAGATGGTGGATTTGAATTCGTGGACAAAATTGTTGGTGGAAAAATTCCTAAAGAATACATTAAATCAATTCAAAAAGGTCTTGAAGAAAAAATGGCAGCTGGTATTTTAGCTGGTTACCCAATGATCGACGTTAAAGCTACATTATTTGATGGATCATACCACGACGTTGACTCATCAGAAATGGCTTACAAAATCGCTGCTTCTAAAGCACTTACAAAAGCAAAAGATAAAATTGGTACAGTATTATTAGAACCAATTATGGATGTTTCAGTAGTTGTTCCATCAGATCACATCGGAGATGTTATCGGTGACTTATCAAGACGTAGAGGACTTGTTAACGACCAAGAGCAAAGAAATGATGGAGCTGTTATTGTTAGAGCAATGGTTCCTCTTTCAGAAATGTTCGGTTACTCAACAGAACTTAGATCTATGACAAGTGGACGTGGAACATACCAAATGCAATTTGATCACTACGAAAAAACTCCAAAATCAATTGCTGATGAAATTATTAAACGTAGAAACATTCAAGATAAAGATGAAGATTAATATTTAAATTTTCACTTTAAATAATTTAAAAAAGTAGGTATATCCTACTTTTTATTTTTTACTTATTTAACTTATACACTATTGCAAAAGTAAAATTAACTCAATAATCAAGGAGTTATTAATCAGGATCATAATACTATGTATAATAGTATTATGTTAAATATAGTTTTATATCAACCGGAAATCGCCCCAAATACAGGGAATATAATCAGAACTTGTTATGCACTAGGTGCAAAATTACACATTATCAAACCAACAAGTTTTGATCTTCATCCTAAATATCTTAAAAGAGCAGGGGCAGGAAGAATGCTCAGTGACATTCAACATGAAATTCATGACTCATATGAAGATTTTTACAATAAGTATAAAGATAAAAAAATCTTTTATGTAACTAGATATGGTTTAGAGACATATACAAATGTTAAATATAATGAAGTTCACCAACAAACTGGTGAAGTGTGATTAATGTTTGGTAGAGAATCTACAGGTATTGATAAAAGAATCTTAAAAGAAAATTTAGAAGATTGCATCAGAATACCGATGGTTTCAGCTATGCGTTCAATTAATCTTGCTAACTGTGTTGCTATTTTAGGTTTTGAAGTTATGAGACAACTTGATTTTAAAGATTTATCAAAATTTGAAGTTGAAAAAGGAAAACATTACTTAGAACAATATGATGAAAATAATAACCAGTAAACAAAATCAGTTTATCAAGGATGTTTATAAACTTTTAGATAAAAAATATAGAAGTAAAGAATCTAAGTTTTTAGTTGAAGGTTATCACTTAGTCAATGAAGCAAAAGAAAAGGGAATTTTGCTAGAAACAATCGAAGTAGTTGATAAAAATAAATTTGCTGATTCGATTTTAGTCACAGAGGACATCTTAAATTATTTATCAGACACATCTACACCACAAGGGATTATAGGTATTTGTAAATTTCCTGATGTCTCAAAATCAATTAGTAACAGAGTTTTATTTTTAAATAATTTGCAAGAACCTGGAAATGTAGGGACAATTTTTAGATTGGCAAGAGCCTTTGATTTTGATACTGTTATCATCCAAAACTTTGATTACTTTAATCCAAAAGTTATTCGTTCTTCACAAGGGGCGCTTTTTGATTTAAATTTAATCAAGACAAATAATATTGATATTTTAGTGGAACTTAAAAAACAAAACTATATTTTATATGCAACTATGTTAGACACAAATGCTAAGAAGTTAAATGAAATTGATTTTTCAAGAGAAGAAAAAATTGTCATTATTTTAGGAAACGAAGGTAATGGAATTGATAATCAAGTTGCTTCATTATCTGATGAAAAAGTTTACATTCCAATTTCATTTGAAAGTTTAAATGTAGCAACTGCTGCAGCAATTGTGTTGAACAAAGTTAGAAATGGGTAATTATGAATAAATTCGATAATTTAATTGAACAAATTAAAAACTATAACTTTCATTTATCTTTAGAAGGGTACAATAAAACAGAAGTTGAAAGTCATTTAAATGAATTGATTAGACAAATTAATGAAATTGTTAATGAAATAAATGAATCAACAGAAAGAACAGAATTATATAAAGCTCAATATAAAGAACTTTACAAAGAAAATAAAATTCTTACTGAAGAAGTTAATAAACTTAGATTAGAACTGGAAAAATTAAATAAATAGGATAAATATGGAATTAGAACACAAAGAACAAAAATATGAGAATTTAATTCAATGATTCCCCGGTCATATGGCTAAGGCTTTCAAGGAATTAAAAGAAAAAGCTTCATTAGCTGATATTTTTATAGTAGTTTTAGATGCAAGATGTCCAATTAGTTCATATAACGAAGACTTTGATAAAATTGCACCACAAAAAAAGAGATTGTTCATTATTACTAAATCAGATTTAATGGATCAATCCAAAAAAGCAAAAATTGAAAAAAGATTTGCAAACGAAACGTTATTATGATTAGATCTTAGAAAATCATCTTCAAAACAAGTTATTTTAAAAACAATTAAAAAACTTTCACAAGAAAGAATTAATAAAAACAGAGAAAAAGGGATGTTGATAACCAGAATGAAATCATTTGTTGTTGGCGTTCCAAACTGTGGAAAAAGCACACTTATTAATTTAGTTTCAGACAAAAAAACTTTAAAAGTCGCTAACTATCCAGGTGTAACCAGAGAAAATAAGTGAGTTGTCAATGGTGAATATTTATTTTTAGATACACCAGGTATTTTGCTTCCTAAATTTGAAGATCAAGAAGTTGCTGTTAAATTATTAATCACAGGTGCTATTAAATTAGATAATTTCTCACCAGAGGTTGCTTCAATGAAGTTTTATGGATTAATTTCAAAATATTATCCAGAAAAATTAGAACAATTAGGACTAAAACCATCTCAAGATGATATTGAAATTTACTCACAATTATTTAACTATGGTGAAAGATTTAAAATTTACAAAGAAAACCAAAGAATTGACACTGTAAAAACTTACCAACATTTTATAAATTGAGCTAAAAATTTAGAAGGAGTTACATACGATTAATTCGTATGTTTTTTATTTAATCTTTTATAATATTTAAACTATGAGTCAAAACAATACGTATAATGCAAGTAATATTCAACAATTAAAAGGGCTTGAAGCTGTTAGAAAAAGACCTGGTATGTACATTGGTGGAACCGATGTACATGGTTTACATCACTTAGTTTGAGAAATTGTAGATAACTCAATCGACGAGGCACTAGCTGGTTATGCAACTGAAATAATTGTTACATTAAGAAATGATGGGGGTATTTCAGTTCAAGACAATGGACGTGGTATTCCGGTTGATAAAATTAAAGGTTCAACAAAAACAGCTGTAGAAGCCGCTTTCACTGAATTGCATACAGGTGGAAAATTTGATGATAGTGCGTATAAAACATCAGGAGGTCTTCACGGTGTTGGAGCTAGTGTTGTTAATGCTTTATCAACAAAAGTTGTTGTCGAAGTTTCCAGAGATAAAAAGATCTATTTAACTGAATTTCAACAAGAAAAAATCCTTCAAAGAACTCACGAGGTAGGTGTATCTAAAAATACTGGAACAATAGTGACTTTCTGACCTGATTATCCACTTTTTAAAAGAGCTAAGTTAAGTTTTGACAAAATTTCAGAAAGACTTAAAGAAAGAGCTTTCTTAATTTCTAATTTAAAAATAATCTTAAGAGATCAAAATAATGATAAAACAGAAATTTATGAATATACTAAAGGTCTTGAATCATTCTTAAACTTTTTAAATGATTCAAAAGATTTAGTTTCAAAACCTATTTCATTTCAAGATGAAAAAAGAGGTATCTCTGTTGATTTTGCTTTTCAATGAACAACTCAATATGAAGATACAATTCTGAGTTTTGTTAACAATGTTAAAACAAGTGATGGTGGTTCACATGTGGTTGGACTAAAAACTGCATTTGTTAAATCAGTTAATAACTTTGTGTCAAAAGAAAATGTAGTCAAAGGTCAAAGAATTTATGAATGAGCAGACATTAAAGAAGGACTTAGTTGCGTTCTCTCTTTAAAAATTCCTGAAAGTATTCTTGAATTCGTAGGTCAAACTAAAGATAAATTAGGGACTCCAGACGCTAAGCCTGTTGTCGAAGAAATTGTCTTTAAATATTTGGATTCTTGATTAAGTGAACATAAAGAACAAGCTAAATTAATCATAGATAAAATTGAATCTTCATATGATTTAAGACAAAAACAAAAATCATTAAAAGATGAAAGTAGAAAAACAAAGCAAACAGGTAAAGAAAAATTAATTTTAAGCGACAAATTAAAACCTGCGACTGGTAAAAATAATGAACAAAATGAGTTATTTCTAGTCGAAGGTGACTCAGCCGGTGGTTCGGCAAAAAGTGGAAGAGATAGAAGATTTCAAGCTATCTTACCATTACGTGGAAAAGTCATTAACTCTGAAAAGAAAAAAATGGTTGAAGTTCTTGAAAATGAAGAAATCAACACAATTATTAATGCAATTGGAGCAGGATACGGTAGAGATTTTGATATTGAAAAATCGCAATATGGAAAAATAATCATTATGACCGATGCTGACACCGATGGTGCTCACATTCAACTTCTATTATTAACATTCTTTTATAGATTTATGAAACAAATGATTGAACAAGGAAAAATTTTCCTTGCACTTCCTCCATTATATAAAGTGACTCTTAAGAGTAGTAAAAAAATTCTTTATGCATGAGACGAAGATGATTTAAGTGATATGCTGGAAAATATAAAAGAATCATATGAACTCCAAAGATATAAAGGTCTTGGAGAAATGAATGCTGATCAATTGTGAGAAACAACTATGGATCCTAGAACAAGAACATTAGTTCAAGTAACAATTGAAGATGCTCTTATTGCAGAAAGAAGAGTTTCGGTTCTTATGGGAGAAAATGCTGAAAACAGAAGATATTGAATTGATCAAAATGTAAACTTTACACTTGAAGATAATTTCATTGAAAAATTAAACATATCTAATTAATCAAAATGATTTTTATAAAAAAACAATAAAATAAAGTTTTTTGATATAATATCAAAGAATTTTATTTTTACTCTTTTTATAAAGATTAAATAAAAGTTTATAAACATTTATTACTTATAGAAAGGAAGAAATTATGTCAAGAAGAGACGTTTTAACAGGTAGAGGACCTCAAACAGGTAACAAACGTTCACACGCATTAAATGCTACAAAAAGAAAATTTAATGTTAACTTACAAAAAGTTAGAGTTACAATAGACGGTCAAAAAATGACATTAAGAGTAAGTGCAAAAACATTAAAAACTCTTAAAAACAAAGGGTTAATTTAATCATTTCTCTAATACTTTTAAATTAAACATATATAATCAAAATAAATTACCTTGATCAAGTAATTTATTTTTTTATTTTTTTAAAAAAACTTTGAATAAAAAAATAATTAGTGTTATAATATTCTTGCTTTTGATAGCAAAGAAGTTCTTTGAAAACTAGATATATACAAGACATGACAAGTCAATTTTTTTCG
>NZ_JAYFFE010000002.1:0-132767 GCF_034863325.1 Mycoplasma sp. 4404 | reverse complement strand
ATTCAGACATTTTAATGAATTATTAAAATAACTATTCAGTTTTCAAAGAATATTTGACACCTTTAATGGTGTTTTTTTATTAACTCAAACTATGAAAAAAAATATTTTGTTATATAATACCAATATATTTTAAAAAAGGGGCGAGTACATTGGGTAATTTAATCTATAAAACAAAAAATAGATTAAGAGCATTCTTCACAAATAAGGATTTAACGAAGAAGGCTATTTTTACTTTACTCATGTTGTCTATCTATATTTTAGGAACGACTATAACATTACCATTTGTAAAGATTAAAAATGAAGACGCAATTAGTAGTAACTCTTTTTTAAATACATTAAACTTAATTGGTGGTGGAGGACTTAGACAGTTCTCGCTATTTGCTTTAGGTATTAGTCCATTTATTAATGCTTCTCTTATAATGATGATTTTACAATCAAAAATATTCCCTCCAATCTATAAATTAAGTCAGAGTGGGCCACAAGGTAGAAGAAAAATAAATATTATTACTAGATTGTTAACAATTGTTATTGCTTATCCGCAAGCCGTTTTCTTAATTAAAACACTTGGTAACGGAAATAGTCAATTCATTGAGTTGGATGGATACGGAATTGTATCAAAAGAATTTTTAACATTCTTTATGATTCCGATGGTTTTAACTTCTGCTTCATTATTTGCTTTATTTATTTCAGAACAAATCACAAATAAAGGAATTGGAAATGGAACAAGTTTAATTATTTTCACAGGTATTGCTGCTAGATTACCATTCCAATTTAAAGAAGCTTTCTTACATTACATAGGTGTTGATTTATCTGGTTCAAGTGGGGTACTTGTTGGTATAGTCAATTTCTTTACATATATACTTGTTTACTTACTTGTTTTAATGATTATAGCTATTGTTTATGTAGCAGAAAGACATATACCTATCCAACAAATAGGAGCAGGTAGATCTAAAACTAAAAAAGACATTGGTTATTTACCTATTAAACTAAATCCAGCTGGAATTATGCCTATTATCTTTGCTATGATGGTTTTATCATTCCCGACAATGATTGCAAACATACTACCAGATGATAATGCATCAAAACAATGAATTAACCAAAATATGCAATTTACCCAACCAATTGGATTTACATTACTTATAGTTGTTATTTTTACATTCTCATTAGTTATGGGAATTCAACAATCAAAAGTTGATAAGATAGCTGAAGATTTTGCTAAAAATTCAACATTTATTCCAGGTGTAAGACCAGGAGAAGAAACACAAGATTACTTAATTGGGATTGTATTTAGATTAAGTGTATTTTCATCGTTCTATTTATTAGCATTAGGAAGTATGCAATTTATTGAAATTATGGCCGGTATTTTACCTAGTGTAATTTCATTTGGTGGTACAGGACTTATGATTTTAGTAAGTGTTGCACTTGAAACAGTAGGGCAATTACAAGCGAGAATTAAATCAAATAATTTATCAAAAGCAAAAAGAGAATCAATTAAAAATATTGAAAGCAACTCAGCAGAAAACGTAGAAGGTTTATTATGATAAATAAAATAAATAAAAATGTGATTTTTATGGGACAACCAGGAGCAGGAAAAGGTACTGTTGCTTCTTTGTTGTCAAAAACAAGCAATTTAATTCATTTATCAACAGGTAACATTTTTAGAAACGAAATAGCGCAAAAAACTGAACTTGGTCTTAAAGTTCAAAACATTGTGACAACAGGTGGATATGTACCTGATGAAATCACAAATAAAATTGTTGAAAATGCAATCTTAAAATTAAAAGAAAATAACCAATTTTTTATCCTAGATGGTTTTCCTAGAACTAAAGCTCAAGCAGAGTTCTTAAATTCACTTAAAGACTTTGAATTTGTGGTTATTGAGCTTCAAGTAAATAATGAAGAAATCATTAAGCGTTTAAGTGGTAGAAGAACATGTGTAAATTGTGGTGCAGGCTACCATGTAGAATTCCAACCGCCTAAAGTAGAAGGTGTTTGTGATGTTTGTTCTAATCAAATTATTCAACGTGCAGACGACACACCTGAACGTATTGAACACAGATTAAAAATCTATGAAGAACAAACAAAACCATTGATTGACTACTACAAATCACTTGATGAATTAAGAGTTGTAGATGGTTCAGCTACACCTGAAGAAGTTGCAAAACAGGTACTTGAAATTTTGCAAAAAAGTGATAAAATAAATAAACTTTAAAATATCTAACATATATGTTAGATTATTTTTTTTACAGAGAAAGGTGATCTAATTATGTCTTGAGTAAAAACAGAAGAAGAAATTCAAAAGATTACCAAATCTTGCCAAATCTTGGCAGAAGTCAAGCAAATAGTTTGAGACTTTGTAAGACCAGGGGTTTCTTTAAAAGATATTGATCAATTGGCTTTTAAAGAAATAATCAAACGTGGAGCCAAACCTGCATTTAAAGGTTATCAAGGTTTTCCAAGTACAGCATGTATATCAGTTAATGAACAATTGATCCATGGAATACCTACAGATCGCATCGTAGAAGAAGGTGACATTGTTAGTGTTGACCTAGGATGCATCTGAGAAGGTTTTTATAGTGATAGTGCCTTCACTAAACCAGTCGGAAAAGTTTCACCTCTAGATCAGAAACTTATTGATGTAGCTAAAGGAGCTTTTGAAGCTGGATTAAAAGCGATTAAAAAAGGCGCTAGAACAGGTGATATATCTTATGCAATAGGTGAATATATCTATAAGCACGATTTATTTACACCAAGAGACTTTTGTGGTCATGGAATCGGAAGAAGATTACATGAAGATCCTAATATTTTCAATGAAGGTAAAAAAGGAACTGGCCCATTACTTAAAGATGGTATGGTAATTTGTATTGAGCCAATGATTGCCCAAACTAATAAATTTATTCAACTTAGAGATGGGTGAACAATAGTTAGCGCCAATAATACAAGAACAGCTCATTATGAACACACTGTACTCATCAAAAATGGAAAAGGAATCGTGTTAACGAAAGGAATCTAATTGGCAAAAGATGCTATTAAAATAAAAGGTGTTGTTAAAGAAGTTTTTACAATTGATGATTATTCTGTAGAACTTGAAAATGGCATCACAATTAAAGCTCATATTTCTGGAAAGATGAGAATTAACCACATTCGTATCTTACCAGGTGATTCAGTTGATGTCGAAGTAAGTCCTTATGATACGACACAAGGACGTATTACTTACAGACACAAGTAATAAGGAGAACTAATGAAAGTTAGAGCAAGTGTTAAAAAAATGTGTAAAGACTGTAAAATCATTAAACGTAGAGGAATTATCCGTGTTATTTGTGTTCAACCAAAACACAAACAAAGACAAGGGTAATTGTTAGAAAGGATTTTAAATGGCTAGAATTTTAAACGTCGAAATCCCAAACAATAAACGTGTTGTTATTTCATTAACATACATTTATGGAATTGGAAGAACATTAGCAAAAGAAATTTGTAAAGTAGCAAAAATTAGCGAAGATGCTCGTGTAAAAGATTTATCAGAAGAAGAATTATCAAGAATTCGTGAAGCAGCTAAAGTTTACACAACAGAAGGTGACTTACGTAGAGAAGTTTCATTAAACATCAAACGTTTAATGGAAATCAAATGCTACCGTGGAATGAGACACCGTAAAGGATTACCAGTTCGTGGACAAAGTACTCAAAAGAATGCTCGTACACGTAAGGGTCCAAGAAAAACTGTAGCAGGAAAGAAAGGTAAATAATAATGGCTCGTAAAACTAAGAAAAAGAACATTACAAGTGGTGTAGCACACATCCACTCAACAAACCAAAACACAATTGTTACTTTTGCTGATGAAAACGGGAATGTTATTGCTTGAAGTTCAGCAGGAGCAATTGGATACAAAGGTACTAAAAAGAAAACTCCATATGCTGCCGGTTTAGCTGCGCAAGCTGCTGCTGAAGCTGCTAAAGAACACGGAATCAAAACAGTTAAAGTTGAATTAAAAGGTCTTGGAGCTGGAAAAGACGCTGCTAGAAAACAAATCGAAGTTAGTGGTATTACAGTAACAGAAATCAAAGACGTTACACCAGTTCCACACAACGGAACAAGACCACCAAAACGTATCTTAAAACGTGAACGTATGAAAAAATAATTCAAAAGAGGTAAACAATGGAAAAAATGAAAAAATTGGTTTACTTAGATAAACCTGTAATCCACAAAAGAGATGATGTTGCTGAAACAACTTTTGTATTAAGAGGTCTTGAAAGAGGTTTTGGTAATACATTAGCTGTTCCTTTAAGAAGAACATTATTATCAACAATTTCATCATTAGCACCATTTGCAGTTAAAATCGAAGGTGTTGATCATGAATTCCAAACAATCAAAGATGTTACAGAAGATGTTATTACTTTATTAATGAATTTACGTAAAGTTCGTTTTGCTTACAACCCTAACATTGTTAAAGACAATGAAATTGTAAAAGTTACATTACAATCAGAAGCTCCTGGAGAAGTTACTTCAAGATCACTTAAAGTAGTTTCACACCCAGGTGTTCAAGTTATTGATACAAACATTAAGTTAGCTACAGTTATGAATGCAAAGGCTCTTAATGTTGAAATTTACTTACGTTCAGGACGTGGATTTGTTTCATTTGATGAAAACAAAGTGTACATTTCTAAACGTAAAAAAGATGATTTAGCTCCAATGAGTGATATTAAAAAAGGTGAATTCATCGCAGTTGATTCAAACTTCTCACCAATCAAAAAAGTTTACTACAACATTAAAGAAATGAACTCAGCTTCAAACAGAATTGAAGAAGAACTTGAGTTTAACATTGAAACAGATGGAACAGTAGATGCAAAAGATGCTCTTAGACAAGCAGCTGACATTTTAATTGGTCTTCTTGAAGTAATCGGAGACACAGATAAAATGAAAGTTGATATCTTTGAAGAAATCGTTGAAAAACCAGAAGAAAAACAAGAAGATGACATCGATATTTCACAAATGAACTTATCAGTTCGTTCAGCTAATGCACTTAGAAAAATTAAGAAAACTAAATTATCACAAATTAGAGAACTTACAGTTTCACAATTAGAGCAAACAAAGAACTTAGGTAGAAAATCAATTCAAGAAATCATTGATAAAGTTAAAGATTACGGTTTTGAATTAAGAGAAGGAGATGAGTAATATGGCAAACCCAACACAAATCTATTCACGTGACACTAAATGAAGAAACGGTGTGATGCGTTCACTTGTTAGTGAATTATACGTAAACGGAAGAATTGTTACAACTTTAACAAGAGCAAAAGAATTAAGAAGACACGCTGAAAAAATGATTCAAAAAGCTAAAAACCCTACATTAGCAAACAGACGTGCTGTTGCAGGTTTCTTACGTCCAATTAAAACTAAAGATGGTAAAGCTGTATTATCATACTTATTTGATGATATTGCACCAAAATACTCACAAAGAAACGGTGGATACACAAGAATTATTAAATTACCTCGTCGTCAAGGTGATTCAACACGTATGGCAATTATTGAATTAGTTTAATCTTTACTTTTTAATAATAAATATGAGTTTTATATATAAATATCAGTTTACATTCAAACTGATATTTTTTTATTTAACACTAAATAACTTAGTTATATACAATTAACATAAAACTAAACTATTGGTATAATATAACAAACTAAAAAGGATACTATGCTTTTACACTCAATATTTTGAAAAATTAAACACAAAAAGCACCAATACACAGTGCTTTTACTAGATACTTATTCACCTTCTCAAAGATTCTGAATAAACAAATTAATGCTCAATAAAAACATCGTAATCAACTACTTATCATTTAAAAACTCAAATGATAAACACGATGTTTTTGTCTCATTTGACCAAATTCAAAAAGTTAAGCAAAACTACATACAATCTAGATTAAAAGAACAACCTAATTTAGATTTAAATCAACTTGACCTTGAGTTTGATTCAAACACTAGAAACATCGTTGGTATGTACGTTGCTAAAACAAAAAAATATGACGTTGTTGTAGGGGGATATAACACAACTTCAAAATCATTTTATCGTAGTGCTCTAAGGGTTTTAGATAAAACAACAAGCACAATTTCATCGGCAATGGTGCTTAATAAAAAATCACAAACTTATATAGTTTCTGATCCTTCTTTTATTATTGAGCCAACTGAAGAACAATTAGTCGATATAACTAAAAATGCTATGGACTTTAGCAAAAAAGTTCTTGATAAACCAACTGGTGCATTTATGTCGTTTTCAACAAATGGTTCAAACTCAAGTGCACAAGCTTTAAAAATGTCAAATGCAGCAAAATTGTTTTCAGAAAAATATCCACACGAAGATGTGTATGCAAGTGAAGTTCAAGTTGATGCAGCGTTAAATAACAAAATAAGAGAGAAAAAAGATTTATTTAATTACCAAGATGCTAATGTATTTGTATTTCCTGATTTAAATTCAGCTAATATATCTTACAAATTTATTCAGCAGTTAGGTAAATTCAATGCGTATGGTCCTTTTGTTTTAGGATTTAATCAAACTGTTGCGGACTTATCAAGGGGAGCAACAATAAAAGATATAATAGGAACAATTCTTATTTCGATTTTAAACACAAACAAGGAGTAATAATGAATAAAAAAGTTTTAGTAATCAATGCAGGAAGTAGCTCAATTAAATTAAGTTTATTTGATAAAGAATCATTAGAATTAATGGCTAGTGGTATAGCTGAAAGAATTACATTACCTGAGGGAGCTATTTCAATTAAATTCAATGGTCAAAAATTTGAAAAAACAGTAGCAATGCCAAATCACGAAGTTGCTGTTAACAAATTATATGAATTAATGGAAGAAATTAACCTAATCCACCAACCAGAAGAAATTGAATACATTGGATTCAGAATTGTTCAAGGTGGTACATACTTTAACAATACAGCTAAAATCACAGATGAAGTAATTAAGATTGTAGATAAAGTTTCAATTTATGCGCCATTACATAACCCAGGAGCAGTGCAATCAATTTACGGATTTAGAAAAGTTTTCCCACACGCTAAATTATCAGGTGACTTTGATACAGCATTCCATACAACAATTAATAAAGTAAATAGCTCATATGCATTACCAAAAGAATTAGTAGAAAAATACGAAATCAAAAGATATGGTGCTCATGGAATTTCACACCAATACATTACAGAAAAACTTGCTCAAATCTTAGACAAAGAAACTGTAACATTTGTTAATATGCACTTAGGAAACGGAGGTTCATTATGTGCTGTTAAGGATTCAAAATCATTTGACACATCAATGGGACTTACACCGTTAGCTGGAATAATGATGGGAACAAGAAGTGGTGACATTGACCCTTCAATTCATCAATTTGTTATGAATCAATCAGGTTTAGATATTAATCAATTCACAGATATTTTAAATAAACAAAGCGGTCTTTTAGGTGTTTCTACAATTTCTTCAGATATGAGAGATATTTGTGCTGCAGCAAACAAAGGAAACGTAGATGCACAATTTGCACTTGAACTTTACTCACAAAAAATTGCTGACTATGTAGCGGTTTATGCAAACAAAATTGGTGGTAAACCAGATGCGCTTGTTTTCACGGCTGGAATTGGAGAAAACACACCTATCATTAGACAAATGATTGCAGATAAATTATTCTTCAAAAACATTAAATTAAACTCAGAAGTTAACTATGGACCAATCGGTGAATTCGCTTTAATTTCTGCACCTGATTCAGAAGTTCCGGTTTATGTAATTAGAACAAATGAAGAATTAGTTATTGCAAGAAATGCAATTAAAATTTATGAACAAAACTAAAATAGCTTTATTTCCTGGATCATTCGATCCATTTCATAAAGGTCACGAATCAATAGTGCAAAAAGCTACCGAGCTTTTTGACAAACTTTATGTTGTTGTAACTTACAATCCTGATAAAGATAATATTGAAAGAATTGAAGAAAATTTTGAAGCAATTAAAAATAAATATCAAGAAAACGATAAAGTAGTTGTCTTAAAAAACTACTTTGAGTTAACAGCTGATTTAGCTAATCAATTAAATGCAAAATGACTTGTACGTAGTGCTAGAAATCAAAATGACTTTAATTATGAACTCAAATTAGCTACAGCAAATAACGCTTTAAATAATAGTCTTGAAACAATCATAATAATGCCTGATTATGAAAACTCAAATATTTCTTCAACTCAAATCAGACAACAACATAAAGAACAAATAGAAAAAGCAAAACAAAACAAAAAAGGAATTTAGGACAATGTTTAAATTTATTAAATCATCTACAAACAGGACAAATTGATACGAACATCCAAATTATGAAGTCGCTTTTTGAGGTCGCTCAAACGTTGGAAAAAGTTCATTAATAAATGCAATTGTTGAAAATAAGAAATTAGCAAAAACATCTAAGACACCAGGTCGTACACAATTAATTAACTATTTTGAAAATGAATTTGGAGCAGTTTTAGTTGACTTACCAGGTTATGGTTACGCAAAAATTTCGCAAACTCAAAAAGATAAAATGATGAAGATGATTTATGAATATTTAATAGAAAGAAAAAACCTTAGATGTGTTTACTTATTAATTGATTCTAGACACGGAATTACTAATACAGACGTTCCTGAATTAAATTTTTTAATATCAAATAATATAAACTTTAAGCTAGTTTTCACAAAAACTGACAAACTTAAACAAAAAGACAAAAACCAACTATTAAATCACATTAAAAGCTTACGTAATC
This sequence comes from Mycoplasma sp. 4404, assembly GCF_034863325.1. Classification (NCBI taxonomy): domain Bacteria; kingdom Bacillati; phylum Mycoplasmatota; class Mollicutes; order Mycoplasmatales; family Mycoplasmataceae; genus Mycoplasma; species Mycoplasma sp. 4404. The sequence goes on along the minus strand of NZ_JAYFFE010000002.1, from coordinate 124,004 downwards.
AACTTGGAAACTTTGAATATTTCTTAGTTTCTTCAGAAAAAAAAGTCGGAATCGAGCAACTTAGTGATGATTTAACACAAACTCTTTCAGGAGATGAAAATGAAATTGACTAAACAATCATTAAAACCATTATTACTTTTAGGTGGTTCAGTTGTTGTTCTTGGTGGAATAGCAGCTACATCAGCATTATTGGTTAAACAATCAAAGAAAAAAACTAATATAGATTATGCAGATTTTAATCTAAATGTTACTGGTTCATTAACTAAAGATAAACATTTAGCTTCTGAATATGCAACAAATCCATTAGTTCCTATTAGTGGAACAAAATGAAATAATTCAGCTTGAATCAAAGAACTTACGGTTGCTAAAATCCAAACTGAAAGTGATAAAAATCAAGTTGATAATATTAAATCGTTTGAATTAACAGCAAGCAATGGAATGGTATTTAATGCGATTGCTCAAGAAGCCAAAGATCAAGGTTATAGAATTGAATTTGTTTCATATGCAAACGATTTAACAGGTACATTATCGCTTAAAATGTTAGTTAAAGATAAAAATGCAAATACAGTTAAAACTCATATTTTTGAATTAACTGGTTTCGCAACATTGGCTACTAAAAATCCATATGCTAATTTAACGATTGCTACATTAACTGCTGATACTGAAAAATTATTTAAAGAATTCAAATCTTCAGACGCATTAAAAACACACTTTGAAGCCTTAGAGCAAGATAAAAAAGTTGAATTTATTAAAAATCATTTCTCAACAAAAGAATCATCTAAATTGACTGATTTTAATTGAAGCAGTCTGCAAGTTACATTTGAGGACAAAATAATGAAATTAAGTATTTCATACAACTTAAATGTATTAGCTGCTACAAAAGAAAATTTAAGTGCACAATCAGTGTTTAATTTAGAAGAGAATAATAAAGTTGATGCTAATGTTGATTTATCATTCTTAGATGCTGTTAGACCGACAATTGAAAATTATTCATTAGTTTCAACAGGTTCATTAGATAAATCAACTCATTTAGCCTCAGAATTTGCTAGTTCTCCAATTCTTCAAATCGGTGATACAAATTGAAACAAAGATAAATGATTAGCAGAACTTAAAACTCAAAATGTAATGACTTCAGAACAAGCTGCTAAGACTGACACAGGTAAATCATTTACATTTGTTTATAATGATGATGCAACAACTGAAAATATCTTCTACACTATGTCAAACATCGAATTTACATCATATGCAAATGATGAAACAGGAACTTTATATTTACAATTTAAGAAACTAAATAGTGAAAATGAAGCTACAGAACAATATGTTTATGAGTTAACAGGATTTGCGACGGTTTCTGCAGATAATAAATATTCAACATTAATTACTAAATCACTTACATTAAGTGAAGAAAAATTAAAAGCTAACTACTCATCTATTCAAGCATTAAATGATTATCTAACTACTTTAAATGAAGAAACTAAACCTAAATTTATCAAAGCTAACTTTGATTTACAAGTCAATGATTTAGTTGCAATTGATTGAGCACAATCAACAATTACAATGACAGATAACACATTAAATGTTCATTTAGTATTCAATCAAAACATTTTAAAAGCTACAAAAGATGATTTAACTGCTAAATCTGTATTTGCATTAACAAGTGATAATATAATCGAACTTAGTCAAGATGTTTCATTTTTAAATCAACAAGCTTAATAAATTATTTGTGTACACAATGTTCTAACAATTAGTGCATTGTGTTTTTTATTCCTTGTGCATAGGAATAAAAATATAGAACTAATTACAAACTACCATAAGGTAAAACTTGAAAAATGTTGTAAAATATGTTTATATTTTAAATATATATTTAATTACTAGGAGCAATATGAAAATTACTGATAAAAGAACTAAATTAGTTGCTACAATTGGTCCATCAAGTGATAACTATGATATGTTATTATCATTAGTTCAAAATGGTGTAACAACAATTAGAGCAAACTTTAGCCACGGTTCACACGAAGAACAATTAAATAAATTTACATTAGGAAAAAGAGTTTCTCAAGAATTAAAAGTTCCAGTTTCTCTTATGTTAGATACTAAAGGACCTGAAATTCGTATTGGAAAAATGAAAGATGGAGCTCAAGTTGTGCAATCAGGTACAGAAATGATCATCTACACAACACAAGATAAATATCTTTCACACGAAGGTACATCAACAGAAATTACAGTTGCATATGATATGGCACAAGACTTATCTGTTGGAAACCAAGTTTTAATTGATGATGGTAAATTATCAACAGTAGTTACAGAAGTTGGAAATGGTTACGTAAAAGTTAAAGCTGAAAACACACACAAATTAAAAACAAACAAACGTGTTAACTTACCAGGTGTTGACTTCTCATTACCATTCTTAGCTGAAAAAGACATCAACGACGTTAAATTCGGAATTAAAAGTGGAATTAACTATGTTGCTGCTTCATTCGTTAACTCGGCTAAAAACGTTAAAGAATTAAGAAAATTATTAGATGACAACGGTGGAAAACACATTCAAATCTTCTCAAAAATCGAATCACACTTAGGATGTGTAAACATTGATGAAATTATTGAAGCATCAGACGGTATTATGGTTGCTCGTGGAGACTTAGGATTAGAAATTCCTTACTACGATGTTCCATACTATGAAAAAATGTTCATTAGAAAATGTCGTGAAGCTGGTAAACCAGTTATTGTTGCAACACAAATGTTGGACTCAATGGAAAACTCACCACACCCAACACGTGCTGAAGTTACAGACGTTTACTACGCAGTTGAATTAGGAGCTGACTCAACAATGCTTTCAGGAGAAAGTGCTAATGGTTCATTCCCATTAGAAGCTGTTAAAACAATGTCAGCTATTTCAAGAAGAGCAGAAAAAGAATTCTACTCAAGAAACTACTACGAAATTCAATTAGAAAAAGTTTGAAAAAATTCAGATCAATCAAACAAACGTTCACAAATTGCTTACTCAATAGCTCAAAAAGCACAAGAAGGAAAATACAAATATGTTGTTGTTTTATCAAGAACAGGAGCTTTATTAAAAGAAGTTGCTAAATTCAGACCTAACTCAACAGTTATTGGTATTGTAAATGATCCATTATTAATCAATGCATTCGGTTCATATTCATCAGTATGAAACTCAGTTGATTCAGAATCATTATTCCCACTTGTAAAACAAGATCACGAAAATGCTGTTTCAGCATTAGAACCATACGGAATTCAACAAGGAGATGCTTTCTTAGTTGTTGAAAACGATCAAATTACAGAACACGTTGTTAAGTAATTTGCATTAAGTAATTAATTACTAAAACACCTATGTATTAGGTGTTTTTATTTTTACCCTCAAAAAATCAATTTGCTATAATTAAAAAATTAATTAGCAAACTAATTATTCCTCACTTTTAAAACACATAATACATAATGAAAGAGAGAAAAATATGGAAAATGTAAATATTTTCGCTCTTGGAGGACAAGACGAAAACGGTAAAAACTGTTATGTTTTTGAATATAATGATGACATTTTTATAGTTAATGCAGGTGCTAAGGTGCCTTTAAATATGTCAAATGGTGTTAATACACTTATTCCAAATTTTGATTATTTAATCAAAAACAAAGACAGAATTAAAGGTTTATTCATCACAGACATTAAGAATGAAACATTCAGTGCAATCCCTTGATTATTAATGAAAATTCCTAACCTTAAAATCTATACTTCGGCATTTAATCAAGTTTTAGTTATTGACAGAATTACAAAATACGATATTCAACTTAAAAAAGGACAAGTTCAAGTTATTAGACAAAAACTTCAATTTGGTGATTTAACAATCGTTCCTTTTGGACTAACAGGTTCAATGCCTGGAAACATTGGGTTTAACTTCCAAACTAAAACAGGTGACTACTTATTTATGTTTAACTATGTTGAAGGTAACTTAGGAATTTATGGAAAAGTTTACTTCCCATTACTTGCAAAGTACTTTGAAGGTAGAAAAATTGTGGCTATCGTTTCAGATGCTGGTAAATCAAATGTTTCAGGTAGAGGAATTGAAAAATATAATGCATATACCGAACTTGATGATATTTTCAAGAAAGCAAATCCTGATGAAAAAATAATTGTTGGTGCCTATGGTGAAGAAATGGTTACATTGCAACAAGTTTTAGATTTAGCAATCAAATACAATAGACCAGTAGTTCCATACGGAAAAACATATGCTGATTTATTAGATTTAATTTCTAAATTCTCAACAGTAGTGCCATTACCAAAATTAATTGACCACAGACAAATTAATAAGCATTCAAATGCTATTGTTTTAATTACTGCATCAACTGAAAGACTTTATTCACGTTTCAATAGAATTACAGAAAATAATGACGTTTATTTAAAAATTAAACCTAGTGACACTGTAATTATGCTAGCTCCACCAGTTAATGGTCTTGAGTCTGATTATGCGCAAACAATGGATGAAATAGCTAAAATCACACACAACCTATTTGATATTAGTGAAAAAATGTTCTTCTACGTAAGACCTACAAGAGATGATTTGGTTTCGCTTGTAAAAGTTCTTAAACCAGATGTATTCATGCCTGCTCAAGGTTTATACAGATATTTAGTTTCAGCTAGTGATTACATTAATGATGAACTTAAGAATGTTCAAGACATCAATACACTTGTCTTAATGAATGGAAAAATAGCTCACTTTATTGATGGTAAATTATTTAGTCACAATGGAAAAGTTAAAGAAGTTGGAACTACTATTATTGATGGTTTCGGAGTTGGAGACATTTCATCTGAAGTTATTTCTGAAAGAGAATTTTTAGGTAGAGAAGGTGTTATTGTAATCAATATTATGTACGATTCGAAAACACGTAACTTAACAGGACAATTACACATTAATTATGTTGGTGTTATTGATATTTCTGAGCAAGAGCAAATGACTAACTTAATTAAACAAATCTTTGTAGATGTAGTTAAATCAAATAGCTGCAAACGTATGTATGATTTAAATGAAAAATTACGTAAAACAATTAGAAAGAAAATATTCAAAGCAACTGATAAAGACCCTATGATTGCTTTATCACTTTTAGCTGTTTAGAGGTGAATATGTTTGAAAATTTAAAATGAGAAGAAGCTAAAAACATAATTGAAGCTAATAAAGATAACGAATTAATCTTCTTAAATTTCACTACTCAATGATGTGGTGATTGTAAAATGATGAGACCTATTGTAGAGGAAATTGCTAAAGAATATGAAGGAAATCATAGAATTCGTTTCATTAATGTGGATGCTGAAGAAGCTCAATTGTTCAGAGTTCCTAATACAAAATGACAAGTTTTAAAGGTTCCCACAATGATGTTATTACAAGGTCAAACTATCCAAGAAAAAGCTTATGAATACGTTCCATTTCAGATTTTAAATAACTGAATTTTAAAGAAAATTTCATAAGAAAAAGCTCCTTGATACACGGAGAGGAGTTGCTAGAAATAAAAACAGAAATTTCGGTTTCTGTTTTTTAATTTTTACTATATAATCAATAAGCAACTATAGCTATGAATTTTAAGGTTGCCAACGTGCCAAAATGTTGTTGAGGACACGTTGGGTTTTTAAAAGGAGCTATGTTCAAAATCAAGAACAAAGGAGACAACAATGAGTAAGTTAAACATCAAAGTTAAAGGGTTTGACCACGCATTAGTTGATGCTGCTGCAAAAAGAATTTACGAAATTGCAAAAGCAACAGATGCAAAAGTAAGTGGACCAATTCCTTTACCTACAAAAAGAGATGAAATTACTATCTTAAGATCTGTTCACGTTAACAAGAAAAGCCGTGAACAATTCGAAAGCAGAACACACCAAAGATTAGTTGTAATTACCGATCCTTCTGCTAAAACTCAAGATCAATTACAAAGACTTGAATTACCAGCTGGTGTGGATATTCAAGTTAAAGTTAAATAATCAAATTTAATACCCAATTTTTAAGGAGACAATATGAAAGGAATCTTAGGACGTAAAGTTGGTATGACTCAAATCTTTACTGAATCAGGAAAAAGTGTTCCTGTTACAGTAATCGAAGTACAACCAAATGTTGTTTCAAAAGTTTTAACAAACGACAAAGATGGTTACGTTGCAACACAACTTGCTACAGCTGATAAAAAAGCAAGTAGAGCAAACAAACCTGAAATCGGTCACTTTGCTAAAGCTTCAACAACACCTAAGCGCTTCGTTAAAGAAGTTCGTGATATGTCAGGATACGAACTTGGAGATTTAATTAAAGCTGACATTTTTAAAGCAGGTGAACTTGTAGACGTTACAGGTACATCAAAAGGGAAAGGGTTCGCTGGTACAATTAAAAGACATAACCAACACATCGGACCTAAATCTCACGGTGGAGGTGGAGGATCTCAACCTATTAGACAAACAGGATCACTTGGGGATATCTCAGGTAACCGTGTTTACAAAGGTATGACAATGCCAGGACACCTTGGACATGTTAAAACAACAGTTCAAAACTTAGAAGTTGTTAAAGTAGATGTAGAAAACAACTTATTATTAATCAAAGGTTCAATTCCAGGACCTAAAAAATCATTCGTAGTAGTAAAAGAAGCGGTTAAAGGATTACCAAGCCGTGAAGAAATTAAATTAGTAAACGTTAAAGAAGCTATGTTAATGAACGAACTTATTGAAAAAGCTAAAAAATTCAACATTGAAGTTACAGTTGGAATGAACGCACAACAATTACAAGAATTAATTGATGCTGCAGAAGCAAACAAAGGAGAATAATTTATGGCAGAAACAGTTAAAAAATCTACAACAGCTAAAAAAGCTGCTCCTAAATCAGCTCCAGCTAAAAAAGCTTCAACAAAACCAGCTGCTGCAAAATCAGCTAAAGTTACAGTTCAAAAAGACAAAAACGTTGCTAAAGTTGCTCATAAAGCAGATTTACCAGCACAATTATTTGCTAGTGAAAAAATTTATGAACAAGCAGTATTTGACTCAATCTTATCAGAGAGAGCATCAAGAAGACAAGGAACACACAAAGTTAAAAACCGTTCAGAAGTAAGTGGTTCAGGTAAAAAACCTTGAAGACAAAAAGGAACAGGTAGAGCACGTCACAGTTCTATGCGTTCACCAATCTGAGTTGGAGGGGGAAGAGCATTCGGACCTAAACCAAACAGAAACTACTCACTTAAAGTTAACAAGAAAGTTAAATTCCGTGCATTTATTTCAGCTTTAACATTATTAGCACAAGATCAAGCTGTTATCGTTGATGATTTAGCATTAGACACAATCTCAACAAAAACAGTTGCTGCTAAATTAGCTGAATTACAAGTAGCAAACTTAAAACATGTTTTAGTTGTTACAGAAAACACAATGGTTTACAAATCAGTTAGAAACTTACCAAACGTTACAGTTGTTAAAGCTAACTCATTAACAGTTGAAGCTGCTATTGCTGCTGACGTTATGATTGTTTCAAACGAAAGTCTTGAATTATTAAAAGGGAGAATTAAATAATGGAATTAACAAGAATCATTAAAGCTCCAGTCTTAACTGAAAAATCAGACATTCAAAGAGCTAAAGGTGTTTACACATTCAAAGTAGACTTCCACGCAAACAAATTCCAAATTGCACAAGCTGTTGAAACAATTTTCCAAGTTAAAGTTGACAAAGTTAGAACAATCAAAGTTGATAAAAAAGCTAAAAACGTAGGACGTTTCCACGGATTTACAAACCGTTACAAAAAAGCTATGGTTACTTTAAAAGAAGGTTCAACATTAAACTATGTTCCATCAGACGCTGAAGAAGCAGTTTTAGCTGAAACTAAAGCTAAAGCAGATGAAGCTAAAAAAGCAAAAGCTTCTAAAGCTTCAGAAGTTGAGAAAAAAGCTGCTGCTAAATTAGCTGCTAAAAAAACAACAGCTAAAAAAGCAAACACAGCAGTTAAGAAAACTACTACAAAACGTAAAGTTGGTGGAGAATAATTAAATCCGATGAACTTTATGTTCAAATCAAACAATTAGTTAAGGGGTTTTAATAGTTGCTTAAAAGATAATCTTGCAAATCCCCAAATATTTTTAAGCAAAGGAGAAGACAAATGGCTATTAAACATTTTAAGCCAACTACAAATGGTCGTAGAAACATGTCTACTCTTGATTACAGACAAAACTTATCAGGTCACGCTCCAGAAAAATCACTTTTAGTGAATTTAAAAAATCATGCTGGACGTAACAACCAAGGTAAAATTACTGTTAGACATCATGGAGGACGTGTTAAAAGATTCTACAGACTTGTAGACTTTAAACGTAATAAAGATAACATCCCTGCTACAGTAAAAACTATTGAATATGATCCAAACAGATCAGCAAACATTAGTTTAGTTGTATATGCAGATGGAGAAAAAAGATACATTTTAGCTCCTAAAGGTATTAAATTAGGACAAAAAGTTATTTCAGGAGACAACGTAGATATTATTGTTGGTAACACATTACCACTTTCAAACATTCCTGAAGGTACATTTGTACACAATATTGAAATGCAACCAGGTGCTGGAGGACAAATTGCACGTAGTGCAGGTACATCAGCTCAAATCCTTGGTAAAGATGACAATGGAAAATACGTAGTGTTAAGATTAAAATCTGGTGAAACACGTCGTATCTTAGCTCGTTGCCGTGCAACAATTGGTGTTGTAGGAAACGAAGAACACTTATTAGTAAATATTGGTAAAGCTGGAATTAACAGACACAAAGGTATTAGACCTACAGTACGTGGATCAGTAATGAACCCAGTAGATCACCCACATGGAGGAGGGGAAGGTAAACAACCAGTTGGTCGTAAAGCTCCTCTTACACCATGAGGTAAAAAAGCTCTTGGAGTTAAAACAAGAAAAACTAAGAAATCTTCAAATAAACTTATTTTAAGAAGAAGAAAGGATGCTAAATAATGGCACGTAGTCTTAAAAAAGGTCCATTCGCAGATGACCATTTACTTAAAAAAGTAGATGCTATCGTTGAAGGAAAAGCACCTAAAAAACCAATTAAAACTTGATCAAGACGTTCAACAATTTTCCCTAACTTCGTTGGATTAACATTTGCAGTTCACAACGGAAAACAATTTGTTGAAGTTTACGTTACAGATGACATGGTAGGTCACAAATTAGGAGAATTCTCACCAACTAGAACATTCTCTGGTCACGGTGCAGATAAAGGGAAGAAGAAATAATGCAAAAACAACAAGCAAAAGCTCACGTTAAATTGCAAAGAGTTAGTGTATCTAAAGCTAAATTAGTTGCAAACTTATTTAGAGGTAAAGATGTAACTGTTGCTTTAGGGTTATTACACAACACAAACAAAAAATCAGCTCCTATTTTCATCAAGTTATTAAACTCAGCTGTTGCTAACGCAACACACAACCATGGTTTAGATGCTACAAAATTATTCGTAAAAGAAGTTTATGTAAATGAAGGTCCAACTCTTAAAAGATTCCAACCAAGAAGCCAAGGTAGAGCTTACTCTATCTTAAAACGTACATCAAATTTATCAATCACATTAGAGGAGAGAAATTAATATGGGACAAAAGGTTAATCCAAATGGTTTCCGTTACGGAATTTCAAAAGCTCACAACTCACAATGATTTGCAGAAAAAGCTAACTTTGGTTCATTCTTAGTTGAAGATGCTAAAATCTACAAATTCTTTGATAAATTAGTACGTCAATACCAAATTGGTAAAGTTGAAGTAAAACGTAACGCAAACAACAAAGTTACAGTTTTAGTTCACACAGCTAAACCAGCTGCTATGTTAGGCGCTGAAGGTAAAAACATTCAAGACTTAACATTAGCATTATCAAAATTTATTAAAAACAAAAACTTAAACTTAAATGTTCAAGTTTTAGAACTTAAAAATCCAGATTTAAATGCAAAATTACTTGCAGAAATGATTGCAACAAAATTAGAAAACCGTGAAAGTTTCCGTTCAGCACAAAAAATTGCTATTAGAAATGCAATGCGTGCTGGTGCTAAAGGTATCAAAACAGCTGTTTCAGGACGTTTAAACGGAGTTGATATGGCTAGAACAGAAGGGTACTCAGAAGGAGAAATGAAACTTCACACATTAAGACAAGATGTTGATTACGCTACAGCTACTGCTAGAACAACATACGGTGCAATTGGTGTTAAAGTTTGAGTATCATTAGGTGAAAAATTGGAAGGGGATAAATAATGCTTCAACCAAAAAGAACCAAATACAGAAAACCATTCATTCAAAGACACGACAAACGTAAAGCAACAAAAGGAAACAAAGTTTCTTTTGGAGAATTTGGTTTACAAGCTGTAACATCTGCTTGAGTAACAGCTCGTCAAATTGAATCAGCTCGTATTGCTGCTACACGTAGAATGGGACGTGAAGGGGAAGTTATTATCCGTATTTTCCCTCACTTTGCTAAAACATCTAAACCAATTGGTGTACGTATGGGATCAGGAAAAGGTACTCCTGAATTATGATATACAGCAGTTAAAGTTAATACAGTTATGTTCGAAGTGTCAGGTGTTGCAGAAGATGTAGCAAGAGACGCTTTAAGATTAGCTGGTCACAAATTACCTGTTAAATGAAAAATTATCAAAAGAGAAGAAGGAGATAAATAATGCTTTATAAAGAATTAAAAAACAAATCAGTTGATGAATTAAACACATTAGTTGAACAACTTAAAGCAGAATTATTTACTTTAAGATATCAAAACGTTACAGGTGATTTAAAAGAAACACACAAAATTGCAAACATTAGAAAAGACATTGCTAAAGTTAAAACAGCTTTAAATGAAAAAAAAGGAGCTAAATAATTATGGAAAGAAACTCAAGAAAAACTTTAGTTGGAACAGTTGTTTCTGCTGGTAAAACAGCAAAAACAATCATCGTAGCAGTTGACACATACAAAAAACACCCATTATATTCAAAACGTTACAAATCAACAAAAAGATTTGCTGTTCATGATGAAAACCATGTTGCTAAATTAGGTGACATCGTTGTTATTATGGAAACAAGACCATTATCAAAAACAAAACACTTCAGATTAGTTGAAGTTAAACAAGCTGCAATCGAAGGAAATAACTAATGATTCACGAATTATCTAGAGCAAACGTTGCTGATAACTCAGGTGCTAAAGAAATCGGTGTTATTCGTGTTTTAGGTGGGTCAAAGAAAAAAACAGCAAACATTGGTGATGTTATTGTATGTTCAGTTAAAAAAGCTATTCCAAACGGTATGGTTAAAGAAGGGCAAGTTGTTAAAGCAGTAGTTGTACGTTCAGCTTACGGAATTCACCGTGACAATGGTACATACATTCGTTTTGACGATAACGCAGTTGTAATTTTAAAAGAAGATGGAACACCACGTGGAACACGTGTGTTCGGACCTGTTGCTCGTGAAATTAGAGAAAAATACCCAAAAATCGTTTCACTTGCACCTGAAGTACTTTAATTTATTTATAAGGAGATAAGTTATGAACAAAATCAAATTCAAAGTTAATGATGAAGTTATGGTTATTGCCGGTAAAGATAAAGGAAAAACAGGTCAAATCGAAAAAATCTTACGTTCAGAAAACAAAGTTATCGTTAAAGGTGTAAATATTGTTAAAAAACACAACAAACCTTCACACCAAAACCAAGATGGTTCAATTTCAGAAAAAGAAGCTCCAATCCACGTTTCAAATGTTGCATATTTAGTTAAAAAAGCTACAAAAGATAAACCAGCACAAATCTCAAAAATCGGATACAAAATTGATGACAAAGGTAAAAAAGTAAGAATCGCAAAAAGAACACAAAAGGAAATCTAATATGTTAAAAAATGTTTATTTAGAAAAAGCAGTTCCTGCTTTAAAAGAAAAATACCAATACAAATCATCAATGGAAGTTCCAAGAATCGAAAAAGTTGTATTAAACATGACAGCTGGAAAAGAAATCAACAACTCAAAAGCTATTGAAGAAGTTTTAAATGAATTAACATTAATCTCTTCTCAAAAACCATACCAAACAACAGCTAAAAAATCAAACGCTTCATGAAAACTTCGTGAAGGTATGCCTATGGGTGGAAAAGTTACACTTCGTAGAGAAAGAATGTGAGACTTTTTAGACAAATTAATCAATGTTGCAATGCCACGTATTCGTGACTTCCGTGGAGCTAATCCAAAAGCTTTCGATGGAAGAGGTAACTACAACTTAGGAATTAAAGAAGAAATCATCTTCCCAGAAATCGAATTTGACAAAATCCGTAAAATCAAAGGGCTTGACGTTATTATTGTAACTTCAGCTAAATCTGACCAAGAAGCTAAAACATTATTAGAAGCACTTGGTGTACCATTCGAAAAAAAAGGAGCTAAATAGTTTATGGCAAGAAAAGCATTAATCGCAAAAGCTAAACGTCACCCTAAATTCTCAACACGTGCTTACACACGTTGTGAATTATGTGGACGTCCACACTCAGTTTTAAGAAAATACAAAGTATGTCGTATCTGCTTTAGAAACCTTGCACACGAAGGTAAAATTCCAGGTATGAAGAAAGCGAGTTGATAATTATGTTTATTACAGATCCAATTTCAGATTTAGTTGTTAGAATCAAAAACGCTAACATTAGAAAACATAAAACTGTTTCAATTCCATATTCAACTAAAAAAGAAGCTATTGTTAAGTTAATTTTAGAAGAAGGGTACATTGCATCTTACACAGTTTCAGGTGAAGGTGTAAACAAAGAATTAGTAGTTACATTAAAATACAAGAAAAACAAACAAGCTATCGTTGACTTTAAAAGAGTTTCTAAGCCAGGTCTTAGAACTTACGTTAAAGCAGATGAAATTCCTAGTGTTTTATCAGGTTACGGTACAGTAATCATCTCTACTTCAAAAGGATTAATGACTGGAAAACAAGCTAAGGAGGCTAATGTTGGTGGTGAAATCATCGCTTACATTTGATAATTAGTATGTCTCGTGTTGGAAATAGAGTTTTAGTTATTCCTGCTGGAACAGAAGTTTCAGTTAACGGTAACACAGTTACAGTTTCAGGAAAACACGGAAAATTAGAAAGAACATTTAGTCCATTAATCAAAGTACAAGTAGAAAACAACCAAGTTACAACAGTACGTGCAAATGAAAATAAACAAACAAAACAATTACATGGAACAACAAACGCTCTTATTGCAAACATGATCAAGGGAGTTTCAGAAGGGTTCCAAATTGATTTAGAAATCAAAGGGGTTGGGTACAAAGCTGAACTTAGAGGAAATGAACTTGTAGTTAACGCTGGATACTCACACCCAGTTTCAAAACAAGTTCCATCAGAATTAAAAGTTACAGTTGCTAAACCTACAGAAATTTCAGTATTTGGAATTAGCAAAGAGCAAGTTGGACAATTTGCTTCAGTAGTTAGAGCAATCAGAAAACCTAACGTGTACTCAGGTAAAGGTATTTCTTACAAAGGTGAAAAAATTAGACGTAAAGAAGGGAAAACAGCTTCTAAATAATTTAGGAGTTGCTAGGTGAATAAAATGAAAGCAAAATCAAGAAACGCAGCTAGAAAAGTTAAACATGTTCGTTTACGTCAACACATTAGCGGTACAGCTACAAAACCTCGTTTAAATGTATTCAAATCACACCAAAACTTCTATGCTCAATTAATTGATGACACAAAAGGTGTTACATTAGCAAGTGTTTCAACACTTAAAAATGAAAAATACTCAGGAAACATCGCTGCAGCATCAGAATTAGGTAAATTAATGGGTGAAAAAATTAACAAATTAGGTATTACAGAAATCGTTTTTGACCGTGGTGGATACATCTACCATGGACGTGTTAAAGCATTCGCAGAAGCAGTAAGAGAACAAGGAGTTAAATTCTAATGGAAAACAAAAAAGAAGTTAAATTAGAAGCTGGAACAAAAGAAGTTACAGCAAGAAGACCAAGAACAGTTAAATCAGAAGCTACAGAAAACAAACAAGAACGTGCAAACAGAAAACCGATGAACAGAAGACCACGTCAAGCAGCTCCTAAATTCGAATCAGAATTCTCAGAAAAAGTAGTTGACATTGCTCGTGTTACAAAAGTTGTTAAAGGTGGAAGAAGATTCAGCTTCTCAGCTTTTGTTGTAGTTGGAAACAAAAAAGGTCTTGTAGGATTTGGACATGGTAAGGCAAACGAAGTTCCAGATGCTATCAAGAAAGCTGTTAAAGATGCACAAAACAACCTTGTTTCAGTACCAGTAGTTAATGGTACAGTTCCACATGAAATTACTGCTAAATTCTTAGCATCTAAAGTAATGTTAAAACCCGCTCCAAAAGGAAAAGGACTTATTGCTTCAGGAACAGTTCGTGCTGTTGTTGAATTAGCTGGATACACAGATATCGTTACAAAAACATATGGATCTCGTTCAAAAGCAAACGTTGTTAAAGCTACAGTTAAAGCATTATTAAACATGAGAACTGTTGAAGAAATCGCTGAAATCAGAGACAAAGAAGTTAAGGATTTATAATATGGCAATTAAATTAAATACTTTAAAATTCACAGAAGGTTCAAGACCAGAAAAACACCGTAAAGGTAGAGGACACGCTGCCGGAAAAGGTAAACAAGCTGGTAAAGGACAATCAGGTCAAAACAAACGTAAAGGTCACAGATTAGGATTCGAAGGGGGTCAAACACCATGATTCCGTAGAATCGGAAAACGTGGATTTAACAATGTTAACCACGTTGAATACCAAGTAATCAACCTTGCTGATTTAGAAACAAGATTTAATGACGGTGATGTAATCACAATTGAAGCTTTATTCAGTGTAAACTTAATTAAAAGAAATATGCCTGTTAAATTATTAGGAAATGGGACATTAACAAAGAAATTAACAATCGATGTACACAAAGCATCAGCATCAGCTAAAGAAGCTTTTGCTAAATTAGGTGGAACAATTAACGAATTATAATTTCTAAATTCAATTAAACATATAAGGCACTTTAGCTATTGCTAAGGTGTTTTTTATTTTTAGCCTTCTTTATCAAAACATTAAAATTTCATTAAAATAACTGCTAAATTTTAACTTTTTGCAAAATATATAAACTATTTAAACAATGCGATTTATACAAAAGGAGGAATATAAACAAAATCAAGCAAATAGCTAAAAACGTTGCACTCATTGAACTCTTTTACGGTCTTGTCTTTGTTTTAGTTATTAGATAAGTTGTTGGTATCTTTAACCACAAGATACCGAAATTGTTGCTGCAACAATAGATGATATTGCACCAAATGGAATTAATATTTTAGTTATTTTCATACATTCCTTTTAATAATTACAGTAGAAAACTTTGTTATCTATCCTTATTCTAAAAAAATGTAAGTAAATTCTGTAAAAGTAGGTACTTAGTGATTGTTTTTAAAAAAGACATTAAAAAAATCACAACTTCGATAGTCATGATGTTTAAATATATTAATCTAATGGTGCCGCTTATGAGAATCGAACTCATGATGGTTGGTTACGAGTCAACTGTTTTACCACTAGAACTAAAGCGGCTAATGGTGGAGATAAGGGGAATCGAACCCCTGTCCACAAATTGAGCATGTTGCTGCGTCTACAGTTTAGAATACTTTTGATAACTGTTTTAATGATAAAGTATTCGAAAAATATTAAACAGTTTGGTTAAATTTCACATTAGTTTACCAAAGCTAACGCTATCCTCTTAAGACCGACTTTAATATAGAAAGGAGCTACATTAAAGTCACCAGATTGCATTTAATTAAGCAAAAACTGGGTTTAAGTTGTTCATTGAGAACATTGCAAAGTTTGAAACTTTGTTTTCTTTTTTAGCGTTTCCATTTAAGAAAGTCTAGAAGTAATTATAGTCTACCACACTACTGCAACAACAACACCCCAAAGTATGTCGAAACCATTATATCCCCATAATGATTATTTATATGAATTGATTAGCTTATTGAGTTTTTTATTAACTTCATCTTTAATGATTTGTTGTCTTTTATCATACTTTTTAAGACCTTTAGCTAAAGCTATTTCTACTTTAATTCTTGATGAAGAATTAAAGTACATTTTTAAAGGTATGATAGTAAGACTTTGTGATTCAGTAGCAAATTTAATCTTACGAATCTCATTTTTATGAAGAAGTAATTTTCTATCTCTGAACTCATCAGCTTTTACATGCATATATTGCTTGAAGTAAGCTTCCTTAAGATACATTTCACCTTTGTAAATTGAACAAAATGCATTTGAAATGTCAATTGAATTAACTCTAGCTGATTTTACTTCTCAACCAAGTAATTCAATTCCTGCTTCATACTTATTAATAATTTCATAGTTGTGATGAGCTTTTTTATTTGTGCTAATTATCTTCATACAATTAAATTTTACTATATTGTTTTATAAACATTTTATTTTTTCACTTATGTGCTACCAGTAAAAGGGGCAAGGAATTTTAGCAAAATTTATTATAATTTTAATAATTATTTATATAGATATTTTTTTAAGTAAAAATACCTTGAAATTATTTAGAGGAGGTATTAATGGACAAAATATATAATCACACGCTAGTTGAAAAAGACATTGATAAAAAATGACAAGCTAAGAAATATTTTCAAACTCATGATTTAGACAAAAAACCTTTTACTATTTTGCTACCACCACCAAATGTAACTGGTAAGCTACATTTAGGTCATGCACTTGATGTTTATATACCTGACACAATTATAAGATATAAGAAACTTAATGGTTTTGATGTTATGTGAGTTCCTGGTATGGATCACGCCGGAATTGCTACACAATCAAAAGTTGAGGATGTTTTATTCCAATCAACAGGTCAAACTCGTCATGATTTAGGCAGAGAAGCTTTCGTTGATAAGATTTGAGAATGAAAAGCTGAATATGCAAACTTATTTAGACAACAATGATCAAAAATTGGTCTAGCACTTGATTATTCAGCTGAAAGATTCACACTTGATGCAGAAGCTAATGAAGCTGTTTCAAAAGTTTTCATTGACTTATACAACAAAGGGTTCATTTACAAAGGTGTTAAAGCAATTAATTGAGATGTTAAGTTACAAACTGCTTTATCAAACATTGAAGTTAATAATGAACCTACAGAACAAAAAATGTACTACATCAATTATCCAATTAAGGATTCAAACAAAGTGTTGACAATTGCTACTGTTAGAACTGAAACTTTATTAAGCGACGTTGCTGTTGTATTTAATCCAAATGACTCAAGATACAAAGATTTAGAAGGACAATTTGTAATTCACCCAATTACTAAAAAAGAATTGCCAATCATACCTGATGAATATGTTGATATTGACTTTGGTTCAGGATTGATGAAACTTAGTGCACACGCTGAAGTTGATATTGATATTATAAAAAAACACAATCTTGAGATCAACGAAACAATTTCAAAAGATGGTTTAATTAACTATCCTGCATTACCTGAATTCCACGGTTTAGAAAGATTTGTAGCAAGAGAGAAGATTGCACAATTCTTACAAGATAATGGTTATATTCAAAAAGTTGAAACAACAATTTCAAATGTTGGTATTTCAGATAGATCTAAAACACCAGTTGAAATTTTAGTCCTACCACAATGATTTGTTAAAATGGAACATTTCAGAGATTTAATCTTAAAAGATTTAGATTCTCCAGAAGCTGTTAAGTTCTATCCAAAACGTTTTGAATTAACTATGCGTCAATGAATGGAAAATGTTTATGATTGAACGATTTCTAGACAACTTTGATGAGGACACAGAATTCCTGCTTGATATGACCAAGATGGTAATATGAAAGTTCAAGTTGATTCACCAGGTGAAGGATGAGTTCAAGATCCGGATGTTCTAGATACTTGATTCTCATCAGGACTTGCTCCATTTGTGTTCTTAGGATGACCTCAAACTGATGAAAAACTAAAAAGATATTATCCGACATCTCTTTTAGTTACAGGTTATGACATTATTTTCTTCTGAGTAGCTAGAATGTACTTCTTTGGACTTGAATTTACAGGTCAAAAACCATTTGATAGATTACTACTTCACGGCCTTATTAGAGATGCGCAAGGTAGAAAAATGTCTAAATCATTAAACAATGGTGTTGACCCTATGGATATGGTTGATAAATATGGTTCAGATGCTTTAAGATGATTCTTAATCACAAATATAACACCAGGTTTAGATATTAAATTCTCAGACGATAAAGTTGAAGCTGCTTGAAGAGTTAATAACAAGTTATGAAACATTGCTAGATACATTAATGAACTAGAAGATAATAACAATGAAGCTACTGATGCAGATAAGTGAATATTAAATCAACTTAAAAACTTATCAGTTAAGATCGATTCACTTATTGATAACTATGAGTTTTCAGTCATCGGCTCAGAAATCTACAAATTTATTTTCACAGACCTTAGTGGATGATATGTTGAATTCTTAAAGAGTTCATATTCTAAAAAATCAGCTCTTGAAGTCCTAAGAAAAACTTTAATTGTGCTTCATCCATTCTTACCATTCATAACAGACAGGTTATATTCAGAAATCTTTAATGCCGAATTATTAGAACAATTATGACCTACATTTGAAGATGATCATTCGACCGATTATATAAACACAGTTATTGAAGTTGTAACTGAACTTAGAAAATATCGTGAAAATAATCAAATTTCTAAAAAAGAACTTCTTATTTATTCACTTAAAAATGATGTTCCACAAGTTGCTATTGAGACAATTAACAAAATGGTATTTGCTTTATACGAAGATAATAACGATTACTTAATAGCACTAAATGACAACGTTTTATTCATAAAACAATCAGTTGAAACAAAACAAAGAAATAAAGAGCTCCTTTTAGAAAAAATTAATTTTGTTAAAGCAGAAATAGCTAGAGCAGAGCAACTTTTAAACAATGAAAGATTCGTTTCAAAAGCTCCTGCTGATAAAGTGGCTGTTGAAAAAGCAAAATTAGAAAAATATACAGATGAACTTAAAAAATATGAGGAGGAATTATCATGCAAATATTAAGCGGTAAAGAGTTAGCTAAACAAGAATTAGCTAAATTGAAACAAGAGATAATTGATCTTAATTTAGAAAGAAAATTAAGAATGGCAATTATCCAAGTAGGAGATAATGCTGCTTCAAACAAATACATAGCTCACAAATTAAGAGTAGCTGAAGATTTAGGGATTGAGGCTGAATTATTCAAATTTGATGAGGATATTTCTCAAGACAGATTACTTAAGAAAATGGACAGAATCAATGAAAAATTCGATGGAATCATTGTTCAGTTACCATTACCTTCTCATTTACCAACTCAAGTTATTTTAGATGCAGTTCCATACGATAAAGACATTGATGGACTTACAACAAAAAATGAATTCAGATTATATAACGATACAGCTGACAAACACTTTGTTCCAGCTACAGCACGTGGTGTTTTAGAATTAATGGAACACTATGGAATTGATGTAGAAAACAAAAGAGTATGTGTTGTTGGAAGATCACATGTTGTAGGAAAACCTCTTGCGCACATTATTAAAAGAAAAAATGCTAACGTTTCTACATATAATGAAGAAACAGGAATTAAAGGTATTGAAAATGCAGACATCTTAATTGTTGCAATAGGTGTTGCAAAATACATTAAAGCTCACAATGTTAAAGAAGGAGCTATTGTTATCGATGTTGGAACTAACTTAGATGACAAACTTTCAGCAGAATTATCAGGTGATGTTGACTTTGAAAATGTTAAAGATAAAGTAGCTGCAATTACACCAGTTCCTGGTGGAGTTGGACCTATGACTGTAGTTGCATTAATGAAAAACTTAGTTGACATTGTTAAATAGGAGATTAATGCAGAAACCTAAAATTATTTTTATCGATTTAGATGGAACCACATTAGATGGGCCAGAAGAAAAATTCTGAATGCGTAGTGCAACAGAATTTACTAAAAAAACACTTACAGAGTTAAATAAACAAATTCCAGTTGTGGTTGCAACTGGTCGTGGTTTAAGTGCAAAAACTTCTGATATTGTTAAAGGTTTAACAGGAGAAATTACATATATAGCTTGAAATGGAGCTGTTACAGTTGAGAATGGAAAAATTATTTCAGAGGAAATAATTGAACCTGAAAAAGCACAGTTATTATTTGATTTAATCTCTAAAAACTTTGCTTTTGTAACGATTGATTCAAGACACGTATATGTAAAAAACTACTTATATTACATTATTAAATTTGTAAAGAAAATTTACAAAAACTTTTCTAAGAAATTCAGATGAATTTCAGATGCAAAACCATACAAAGACTTTAAAAACGATTATCCTATACACAAGGCTCTTTTATCTAGTTTATCAGCTAGAAAGGCTGCTAAATTTGCTAAAAGATGAAAAGAAAAATATGGAGACATATTCGAAATAGCATTTGTTGGAGAAAAAAATAAAACCTTAGAAATTACTAAGATTGGTTCATCAAAAGGTGAAGCTGAAGTTGCATATTGCAAACTTAAGGGAATTGATCCTAAAGATGCTATGCACATTGGTGATTCAATGAATGATTCAACTACAAAAGGTAAAGTTGGAACATTAATTGCAATGCAAAATTCAGTTCCTGAACTAAAGAAAATTGCTGATGAAATTACTGAATTACCATGTAATGAATCTGGACTTGCAAAGTATTTATCTCAATTTTTAGACAAGTAAATTTTTCACAAAATATGGAATAAATTTTCCATATTTTTATTTTTTATTTGTATAAAATTATAAGTAATATAATTTTTAAATTATATTGATACATAATACAACTAAAATAATAGAAATTTTTAACCTTATTTTAAGGAGGAAAAATGAAGAAAATTTTTAAAAAATTATTTTTAACATCAAGTTTAGCAGCTAGTGCTATTTTGCCGATGGCTTCACTTTCATGTAATAAAACAGGTGATAATTCAAGAAAAGAAATTGTTACACCAAAACCAGTTATTCCTGCTGCACCAGCTGAGGTTTCATTAGAAAATGCAAGCAATGTATTTAAACCTATCGAAATTCCTGCTGCTTCAAAAGAACAAATCTTAACTTATTTAAAAGATGGAAATAACAAATTCTTATACTTCATGAGAAATACAAATGAAATTGGTTTAAACAGAAAAACAGGACCTGCTGTTGGGGCATTATTTGAAGAAGCTATTAATGCTAAATTCCATCCGGCAAACTTTGAAGAACCAATTTTCACATACAAGAGTACAGATAGACCAAATGGTGATATTAACTTCCAATTTAATGCAAGTACAAATGAATTAACTTTAACATACAAAGCTGCAATTAACACAGGTGCTGCTGATAATAGTGGATATGAATTTTCAACTAAAACATTCACATCAAAATTTACTGTTTTCTTTAAGGAAGCACAAACTACAACAACTTCACCAACAACAGGTGGAAACACAGGTAGTTCAAATATAACTATTACACCTGTAAATTCAAACTACTCATACAACTATGATTCAAGTAATAATTACTATGCATCAGCTAATGGAAAAAGCGGTGCAGAATTATATGCTGCATTATTAAAGATTCAAAAAGCACATTTATCAGGTGTTAGAACATATGGAGATATTCCAGGTTTCTACAAATCAAGCGACTCACCATTCAGAGATATTTACTTTGAAAAAGATAACACAATTTTAGATATTTATTCTGAAAACCCAACAGGTACAGATCCATACACATATAGATCTTACCCAACAAGTAATAATGCTTCTGGCGAGAGCGATGGAATGAACAGAGAACACGTTATTCCTCAATCTTGATTCAGCAAACTATCACCAATGGTTTCAGACATTCACCACATTTATCCAACAGATATTAAAGTAAACGGAGTAAGAAGTAACTATCCTCACGATTTAGTCGCAAATGCTTCTGCTAGTTGAACATCAATGAACGGTGGAAAATTAGGGACAAACTCAATTGGTATGACATCATTTGAACCAATCAATGAATTCAAAGGTGACATTGCTAGATCATACCTTTACTTCACTGTAACTTACAATGACAGAAACTTAGCAGCTACATCTCAATCAATCTTCACAAGAACAGCACCTTACATTAAAGAACACTACTTTAATACTTTTGCAAACTGAACAGCAACTGATCCAGTTTCTCCATTTGACGTTGCAAGAAATAATAAAATTGCTGCATTTGAAGGTGGATTAAGAAACCCATTCATTGACTACCCTAACTTATTAGAAAACTTAGTTGGATCAAATCCTAAACCATTCACAAACTTAGGAGTACTTGTTTCAGCTACACCAAAGAATTAATTAAATAAGCCAAAATGGCTTATTTTTTTTCACATTTTGTGAAAATTAAAGCTATTTTCTATCACTTTTTAAAAAAAGTGATAATAGTAAGGGTATGAAAAAGTTTTTAAAACCATTATTAGTATTATCACTATTTGTGACATCTACATCAGTATTATCAACTCAATGTTCACAAAAAAATCCAAACCCTGAACCAAATCCGGGACAACCTATAAATGAATACGAAATTCCTGATGCTTCAAACATAGTTACTAACCCAATGTCTTTAACAGAAGAAAACAAACAAGCAATTGTTTCAGGATTAAGTGCACAAAATGCAAAACTTGTCTTCAATGCTGCTGATAACACACTTCGTTTGAATGATACAAATAATACATTTGTTGCGTTGTTAAATGATGACGGTATTTTTCAAGAGTTTAAACTTATTAATAAAGCATTTGCAGGAAACGAAATCACTAATGAAGAAATTACAAGCAACAAATTAATAGATGTTGATTCATTTGATGCACAAACAAACACAGTTGTAATTAGTTATAAAGTTACACAACCAGCTGATGGTTATATTGCAGTTGGAAGCAATGTTTATTCTTCAACATTTACACTTGATTTTTCAGGTAACGTTGCTGAACCAGGTGAAAAGGATATAACAAATTTATATAACAATATTTTAGTTTCATTACCACTTTCAGGAGACTTAAAAACACAAGTTTTAGCTAAGTTAAATGCTCGTGAAAATATTGCTTATATGTACACAGACAGAACAGTTGGATTGGATAAGAAAAAAGGACCAGCATTTCTTAAGTTCAAATCAGAATTTGAAAACGATGAGTTCCAATTAGTAAATGATGTAGAAAAAGAATTTACATACAAAAATAAAAAATATCCAAATAGTTTCTTAAATTATGAATATAATGCACAAACACAAACGCTAACAGTTAAATATAAATTAACAGTTAGAAATGAAGATAAGACATTTGACTACTCAAATGACAATTTATACACGTCTGTTGTAAAACTTAACATTGTTGAGGAGTCATCTACAGAAGAATCAGTTGATGGAAGTGATAATCCATCAACTCTACCATCATCAGGAAATGGTGAAACACCATCAAATCCAAATCCAGAACATTCACAACCAACTCAACCAGTTACGGCTAATGGTTTAAGATATGATGCAAGTAATAATTACTATGTACAAGCTGATGGTAAAATGGGCGATGAGTTATATGATGCATTATTAGCAATTCAAAGCAGTCACTTTGGAGGAGTTCGCTCATATGGTGCTTTAGGAACATTCTATGATCAATATAATGCGTTTAAAGATAAATATTTTGAAAAAGATAATACATTGTTAGATATTTATTCAGAAAATCCAAATGGAAGAGATCCATATACATTCCCTGATTTTCAATGAGGAGAAAGATCATCTGCAAGAGACGAAGGGCAAGGGACAAACAAGGAACACTTAATTCCACAATCTTGATTCAACAAAGAATCACCAATGGTTTCAGACGCGCACCACGTTTGACCTACAGATATTAAAGTTAATGCAAACAGAGGTAATTTCCCTCACGATAATGTAAGTGATGCAACTAAAACATCAAGAAATGGTGGCAAATTAGGAAGAAACTCAATTGGTGAAACAACATTTGAACCAATAGATACATTCAAAGGAGATATTGCTAGAGCATATCTATACTTTACAGTTACATATAGAAATAGAAACTTAAATCAAAAATCAAATTCAATATTTTCAAGCACTAAACCATACATTAAAGACCACTACTATCAAACATACAAAAACTGAGTTTCAACAGATTCAATTTCACAATTTGATATTGATAGAAACAATGAAACAGCTAGATACCAAGGTGGATTAAGAAATCCATTTATCGATTATCCAGACCTTATTGATAGTCTTGAAGGTAGAAAACCGTTTGTTAATAGAGGTATTTTAGTAGGCTTAGAAAACAGTTAGTTAAAAAAGCAAAATGAAAACACCCTAGTTTGAATTACTAAGGTGTTTTTGATTATCTTTTTACACTTATAAAGTGTTGGTCTTATTTTTTAAGACCTGATCATTTTCAGAATCTAACTTCGTCAATGTCAATTCCAACTTCTTTAATGTATCTGTTGTGGTATGCAACTTTTTCTTCCATTTGTTTTACGAAGTCAGCTGCTTTATCACCGTAAACTGCTTTAGCAGCTGTGATTGAGATGTGGAATCTATCCATGTGGCTCATTTGTCTAATGTCAAATGATGTTGTGATGTCTCCGTTTTCTCTGTAACCGTGAACAAATAAGTTGTGGTTTTGACGTGAGAAGAAGATATCTCTAATAAGACCTTCGTATCCGTGAAATGCGAATACAACTGGTTTGTTCTTTGTAAAGATTGCGTTGAATTCAGCATCTGATAATCCACGTGGGTCAATGCTTGGGTGACGTAATTTTAATAAATCAACTACGTTAACGAATCTAATTTTAAGTGAAGGGAATGCTTTGTTGATGTATTCTAATGATGCTAATGCTTCTAAGTTTGGTTCTGTACCTGATGCAACAACAACTAAGTCTGGTTCTTCACCTGGTTTTGTTGTAGAAGCTCAATCAATAACTTTAAGACCTTTTTCAACTAATTCTTTAGCTTCTTCTACATTGTAGAATTGGTCTCTTGGTTGTTTAGAAGCAACGATAAGGTTAATTACATCTCTTTCTCTGTAAGCTTTGTCTAATACAGCTAATAATGTGTTAGAGTCAGCTGGTAAGTATTCACGAATTAATTCAGGTTTTTTGTCAGCTAAGTGACCTAAAATACCTGGATCTTGGTGTGTGTAACCGTTGTGGTCTTGTTGGAATGCTGTTGATGTAGCAATAACGTTAAGAGATGGGTAATCTTTTCTTCAGTGAACTTTTCTTGCTTTAGCAACTCATTTCATGTGTTGTGTAAGCATTGAGTCAACAACTCTTAAGAATGATTCGTATGAAGCAAACATTCCGTGACGTCCTGTTAATACGTATCCTTCTAAGAATCCTTCAGCTTGGTGTTCTGATAATTGTGAATCGATAACTCTTCCAACTGGTCCGATAGCTTCATCTAATTCAGGATTTACTCTTTCTAATCATTGTCTGTTTGTAACTTTAAGAACATCGTAAAGTCTGTTAGATTTAGTTTCATCTGGTCCGAATACACGGAAGTTATCTGGGTTCATTTTGATTACTTCAGCAAATCATTTTCCAGCGTTAACCATATCTTGGTCTTGAACTGAACCAGGTTTTTTGATGTCTAATGCAAATTGTGTTCAGTCTGGTAAGTTTAATGCTCTAGGGTTTACACCACCATTTGTAATAGGGTGCATTGCCATTCTTTTTGCACCTTTAGGAGCAATTTCAGCATATTCAGCTTTGAATTTAGCATTTTCATCAAATAATTCTTCTGGATGATATGAAGTTAATCATTCTTTTAATAAGTCTAATGTAGCTGGTTTTTCTGATGTAACAGGAAGTGGAACTTGGTGTGATCTAAAGCTTCCTTCATATGTTAAACCATTGTATGTGTGAGGTCCTGTTCAACCTTTTGGTGTTCTAACAACAAGAGCTGGTCAAATAGGTCTTGTAGCTTCTTCAGCTGATTTTTGTCTTGCTTTTGTTTGAATCTTTTGGATTTTTTCAATAGCTTTGTCAAATGCTTTTGCCATTGGTTTGTGAATTCCTCTTTGGTCAAAAACATCAGCTTCAACAAAGATAGCTTCTCATCCAAATCCAGCTAACATATCTCTGATTTCTTTATCTGATTTTCTAGCTAAGATTGTTGGGTTTGCAATTTTTCCACCATTGATGTGGATGATTGGTAATACAGCTCCATCATTAACTGGGTTAATGAATGATGATGAGAATCATCCTGCTGTAAGTGGTCCTGTTTCAGCTTCCCCATCACCGATTACTGTAGCAGCAATGATTTGTGGGTTATCTAAAATAGCACCTGTTGCGTGTGATAATGCGTATCCTAACTCTCCACCTTCGTGAATTGATCCAGGTGTTTCAGGAGCAGCGTGAGATGCAGTTCCACCAGGGAATGAGAATCTCTTGAACATTCTTTTTAATCCCTCTTCATCTTGTGAGATTTCTGGGAATAATTCTGTGTAGCTACCATCTAAGTATGAGTTAGAAATCATAACTTGACCACCGTGTCCTGGACCTTCAATGTAGAACATTTCTAAGTCGTATTTGTTAATAACACGGTTTAAGTGAGCATAGATTAAGTTTTGTCCTGGGATTGTTCCTCAGTGACCGATTGGGTACATCTTAACATCTTCGGCTTTTAACTCTTCTCTAAGTAAAGGGTTGTTTCTTAAAAACATTTGCCCAACTGAAAGATAGTTAGCAGCACGTCATCAAGCATGCACTTTATCTAAATAATTTTTACTATCAAATAAAGTTTTTTTCATCTTGTTTCCTTTTTTGTTTGATTTTATTTCGAAATAAATTTAAACATCAAGTTAAAACGTTTTGTAACTTAATGTATCATTATTTTACTTTATTTATTTTTTAAACAAAACCGAAAATAACCAATATTTTGCACCATCAAACTGCTTGAATTTTGTATATTTATATAATTAATTTTTAGAAATTTTTAGTATTATTTATCGCATATATTTTTATTAAATTTAATTAATGATTTTATATGAAACTGCATCTCCAATTAGTTTCATTATTAGACAGAAATAATAGAAATTGCATTTTGTGGTACAATATAAAAACTAATTTAAATGTTATTGGAAATAATGTTTTCAAAAATTATTTTTGATAAAATTAATGTGCTAATTTAACAAATGGACAGGACCTAGATGAAAGGCTAGGCATAGGTTGGTTTTGGCGCTAAAACACAATACATTTATTAAACAATTTTATATATATAAAATAGAAAGGAAATTACATGGCAAAATTAGATTTTGATCGTAGTAAAGAACACGTTAACGTTGGAACAATCGGACACGTTGACCATGGTAAAACAACTTTAACTGCTGCTATTGCTACAGTTTTAGCTAAAAAAGGATTATCAGAAGCTCGTGATTACGCTTCTATCGATAACGCACCAGAAGAAAGAGCACGTGGAATTACAATTAACACATCACACATCGAATACCAAACAGAAAAACGTCACTATGCACACGTTGACTGTCCTGGTCACGCTGACTATGTTAAAAACATGATTACAGGGGCAGCTCAAATGGATGGAGCTATCTTAGTTGTTGCTGCAACAGATGGACCAATGCCTCAAACACGTGAACACATTCTTTTATCTAAACAAGTTGGGGTTCCTCGTATCGTTGTATTCTTAAACAAAGTAGATATGCTTGAAGGTGAAGAAGAAATGATCGAACTTGTTGAAATGGAAATCCGTGGACTTCTTTCAGAATACGGATTTGATGGAGACAATGCTCCAATCATTCGTGGATCAGCTCTTAAAGCATTAGAAGGTGATGCAAAATACGAAGAAAAAATTATGGAACTTATGGATTCAGTTGATTCATACATCCAAACACCTGTTAAAGAATTTGACAAACCATTCTTAATGGCTGTTGAAGACGTTTTCACAATTACAGGACGTGGAACAGTTGCTACAGGACGTGTAGAACGTGGAACACT
This sequence comes from Mycoplasma sp. 4404, assembly GCF_034863325.1. Classification (NCBI taxonomy): domain Bacteria; kingdom Bacillati; phylum Mycoplasmatota; class Mollicutes; order Mycoplasmatales; family Mycoplasmataceae; genus Mycoplasma; species Mycoplasma sp. 4404. The sequence goes on along the minus strand of NZ_JAYFFE010000002.1, from coordinate 96,031 downwards.
TAAATTAAACGACGAAGTTGAAATCGTTGGATTAAAACCTACTAAGAAAACAGTTGTTACAGGAATCGAAATGTTCCGTAAAAACCTTAAAGAAGCACAAGCTGGAGATAACGCTGGATTATTACTTCGTGGAGTTAACCGTGATGAAGTTGAACGTGGACAAGTTTTAGCTAAACCAGGTTCAATCGTTCCTCACACAGAATTCGAAGCTGCTATTTACGTTCTTAAAAAAGAAGAAGGAGGACGTCACACTCCATTCCTTAAAAACTACAAACCTCAATTCTACTTCCGTACAACAGACGTTACAGGAGGAATTGAATTCGAACCAGGACGTGAAATGGTTATGCCAGGGGAAAACGTTAACTTAAAAGTTAAATTAATCGCACCTATCGCTGTTGAAGAAGGAACAAAATTCTCAATCCGTGAAGGTGGACGTACAGTTGGTGCAGGAACAGTTACAAAAATTGTTAAATAATTTGACCAATTGTTTTTCACAAATAATTTCAAATACACAGATTTAGGTCTGTGTATTTTCTTTGCATTTTTAACAAAAAAATCAACACCGTAGTGTTGATAGTAAATTGTTTTATCTTCTTTTAACCAATATAACAATAACGTAATAAAGTAGTTGAGCTAATGAAACAAACAACTGAAATCCGTGTTGGATTCCTAAAGTAATTAATGATTTTCTACTCATATACTCGACATAATCAGCTGTTTTTCTAATTGAATACCATTGAAGAATCATAAATAATGAGATTAATGCAACCATTAAAATTCCGATTCATCAGTTAATGTTATCTCTTTGTCTAAAAGCAAAGAATGAAATTAAGAATGTAACTAATATTGCGAATGATAGAACTGAAATCATTACTATTAGTGATCTTACATTAATAATTTTTAACATTCCTAATATTCCGGTCAAGAATAATATTCCTACCGGTATAAGAATAACTGATGCTAATTGCAATGACGCATACTTGATAATTTCTAATGCAGAGTTATCATATGTATTTGTTCCAAAACTAATTAATAATAAAGCTGTTCCGATTAAAATTCCATAGAATAATGCATAGAAGAAGAACTTGATGCTTAAGAGTATTACATTTTGAGTTTCATTTTTCGGTTTTATAAAACTTAGAATCATAATTCCAATAAAAGGGACGATTATCATCATTATTAAAAATAAAAGTTGATAAAACGAATTTGACATTGAATTTAGTATTAGTAAATCAATTCACACAAAGAAGATTGATAATAATGATAATAAAAACAATCCACCAGTGCTTGTTAATAGTATAATTCCATAAAATAATTTTACAGAGCCTGACTTAACATCAGGAACTGCTTTAATAGTTTCTTGATTATTCATAATTTAAATTGTAATACATTATGAATTAAAACTAAACTATATTAATAACTAATATACAAGGTATATAGGAGTAAAAATGAATGTAACTAAAAACTTATTAGATGAATTTAAGTCAAAATTTGAATCAAAATCAAATAATAAAATGATTCAAAACTCAATCATCAAAAATGGTATTAAGAATACAGTTTTTGATTATCAAACATTTATCAAACACGATCACGTTTTTGATATAGAAACAACATTAGGTGATATAACATCACAAAAAAATAGTGGAAGATGTTGAATTTTCGCTTCATTAAATATGGCTAGAGTTGAAGCTGCTAAAAACTTAAATGTAAGTAGCTTTGAGTTTTCACAAAACTACTTTGCTTTCTATGACAAAATTGAAAAAGCAAACACATTTTTAAATTATGCAATCCAAACAACGAACTTACCATTAGAAAATAGAGAAGTTTATCACTTAATTAATAGAAATGTTGCTTCAGATGGTGGATACTGAGAATATTTTGCTAACTTACTTAAAAAATATGGTGCAGTTCCAAAATCAATTATGCCTGAGACATTCCATTCAGGAAATACAACAGATATGAATGAACAAATTGATAAGCATCTTAAAAATGGAATGAAGAAAATTAGAGCACTTGTTGCACAAGGTGCTGATGAAACACAAATTCAAGCAGTTAAAGAAGATGCACTTTACAGAGTTTATGACATTACTTCTAAATGTTTAGGAACACCAGTTACTGAGTTCACTTATGAATACAAAGATAAAGATAATAAGTATCACAAAATTGAAAACATAACTCCTGTAGAGTTTTTCGAAAAATATGTAGGAAAAGATTTTGATAAAAAAGTTAATCTAGTGCACGACCCTAGAAATCTTTATGAATATGGAACTAAATATGTTCTTAAATATCAAAAATCAGTTTATGAAGATCAAGATGTTGAAATGATTAATGTTCCATTAGATGTAATTAAGAGTGCTGTAATTGCTTCATTAAAAGATAACTTACCAGTTTGATTCGCTTGTGATGTCGATCCTTTCAAAGATAATAAATCAGGAATTTTTGACCCAAAACTTTATGATTTTGATTCAGTTTTTGAACCAATTAGTGACTTTAATAAAGAAGATAGAATTATCTACTTTAACTCAATGTTAAATCACGCGATGGCTTTTGTAGGTGTTAAGACAGAAAACGGTAAACCTATTGCTTGAAAAGTTGAAAACAGTTGAGGTGATGATTCTGGTAAAAAAGGTGTTTACTCAATGTCTGATGAATGATTTGATGAATACAACTTCTCAGTTATTGTAGATCCTAAATATATTCCAGAAGAATATCTTAAAGCTGATAAATCAGTTGTTCTTGAGTTATGAGAACCATTTGCTTAATAGTAAAAAGTTAAATTTTTACATTAAAAACCAAAAAATTTCGCTTTTTTGGTTTTTATATTACAATTTATATACTTATTTAAGTATATAAAGGAGAAATATGTCTAAAAGAGTTGTTATAGGTATGAGTGGTGGTGTTGACTCATCAGTTGCTGCTTATTTATTACAAAAGCAAGGTTACGAAGTAGTAGGATTATTTATGCGAAACTGAGACAGTATTGTTAATAATGATTTTCTAGGAAACAATGATCTTAAACAAGATATGTGTCCACAGGAAAGAGATTATATGGATGCCCAATCAGTTGCAAATTCATTAAGTATCAAACTTGAAAGAGTTGACTTTGTTAAAGAATATTGAGATAATGTTTTTGAAAACTTTATTGAAGAATTCAAAAAAGGAAGAACACCTAATCCGGACATTTTATGTAACAAGTACATAAAATTCAATGCTTTTGCTAACTATGCATTTAATGAACTTAAAGCAGATTATATTGCTATGGGACATTATGCAAATGTAATTGATGGTCACTTATACAGAGCGAAAGATGAAGATAAAGATCAAACTTACTTTTTAGCTCAATTAAGTCATGATCAACTTAAAAAAGTTATTATGCCACTTGCTGCATTAACTAAACCTGAAATTAGACAAATTGCTTCTGAGTTAGGTCTAATTACTGCGACTAAAAAAGATTCAACAGGAATTTGTTTCATTGGAGAAAGAAACTTTGGACAATTCTTACAAAACTATATACCAGCGCAAGATGGAGATATTGTAGATATTACAACAAATAAAGTTGTTGGAAGACATGTTGGATGTTTCTATTACACAATTGGACAAAGAAAAGGTTTAAATTTAGGTGGTATGACTGAACCATATTATGTTTGTGGTCACGATGTGCAAAAAAATATTTTATATGTTGCACCTAACTCAAAACCTGAATACTTAATTTCAAATAATTTAATCGCTTCAGGATTAACCTTAAATAACAAAGATTTTAATCCTGATAATTTAACTGCTAAATTTAGATATAGACAAAAAGATATTAAAGTGTCCGTTGAATTTTTAGGCGATGATAAAATCAGAGTATTCTATACTGAGGGTTCATCAGCTGTTACGCCAGGTCAACAAGTTGTTTTATATGATGGAGACAAATGCATTGGTGGAGCAACAATTGATGAAGTTTATGATGATGAAACTAAAAAATGATACATATAAAAAATCATATGGGCACTAAATTAACTCATATGATTTTTCTTATCTTAATTTCCAATTAATTGGTTTTTATTAACTATATTTAATTTAGGTGCAACTAGAACTGGAGTTTCACTTTGTGGAGAAATTGATGTTGCTCAAGATGAACCGACACTTTCCAAGTTAGGGAAATTAAGTGCAGAAATTGTTCCAAATCCATTTGCAAATGTATTTGAAGCAATACCCTTAACATTTTCTCCTTGAATAGAGTTTATTTGGTTTGAGTTCTTGAATGCAGTTGTGTAAATAAATTCAACGTCATCAGACAATGTAACATAAGGGTTATCAGATTTAAGTTTAATTAAAACTTTCCCTAACATCGCTTTTGTGCTTTCTTGATCGTTTAAGATGTTATAGTAATATGGTGTTCCTTGAAGTGCTGTAGCACCTAGAGAAGTTAAGTTAGGTAAGTTTAAACTTGTTAAGTTTGATAATGATCCAAATGATCCTTGATTTAGTGATTTAACATTTTCTGCTGCTATACTTGTAATAACTTCATTAGCAGTTGCTGCTTCTGGAATTTTATTGTCAAATGAAAATGCAGAGTTGTAGATTTGTGTAATTGATGGGTCTAAAATTATTTCAGTTTTATTATTGATATTTTTGTAACCAATTAAAACTGAACCTAATTTAACTTGCTCTTCATTTGAGTTTGAAATGTGGTCATAGTATCATTTTGAACCGAATAACGCATACTCACCCATGTTTTGAACATTTTGAACATCAAATGTTTCAAGTGCTGGAGTATCTGCAAATGCTTCATTTGCAATATAAACTTCAGGTGCTTGAATTGTTATTGACCTAAGCGTACTGTGTTTAAACATTTCTTCTGAAATATAAACTGGTTGTGTTGAAGTGATTGTAACTGTATTGATATTTTCATTGTTCTTGAATAAACCATTTACAAAATAAAGCGGCTTATCTGAAGTTATTTGCACATCAGTTGCTTCACTATCCACAGATACATAAGTATTCTCGTTAAGTTTAATTTGTTTTTTAAAGCTTTCTGGAACTGTATTTGCAAATTCTGCTAACAATTGATGTCTAATTGCATTTTCTCCTAAATAAGTTACTTTTGGTAAAAATACATTTCTAATATCTTCTGTATTTAATGAATCTTTCCCAATTTTTTCAACATATGGTGCATAAACATATGAAACTTTTTTATCCTTAAATGCTTCCTCCATAATTGCAGTGTAATTTTCATTTAGGAAAATAGGTATTTGTTTTTCTGGAATTTCGTATTTAAGCCCTAAAACAGTATTGTTTTGTTTCTTTAAAAAGAAATCGGTAAATTCACTAATGATTGACTTGAGCATTGTTGTAGTTTCATCTTTTTGAAGAAACATAGCTCATACAATGTTAACTATTATGTTTTTTTCAATCTTCATGGCATCGTTATTAAGCATTTGACCGATTGTATATAAGTTCAAATTGGTATTACCCTTATGTTTATTATTTATTTCTTTTAAGAAAGTTAAGATTTCATCTTTTTTCTCAGTCCCTAATGAATCAAGCGTATCAGGATTATTTATTACAGAATTTACTAATTCAGAAATATCAACAATTGTTTCTGCCATTCCGTAAGTTTCGATATGCAAGCTTCTTTCAGTTTGAATATCAGATTCCGGATTAGAATAATTCAAAAACGGAAAAAGAAGAGAATTATTCTGTGATGCTTTAACAGTTTTATCAGTATCATCGAAAGATTCATATAATTCCGTGATTGCAGCAAGAAAGAATTGTTTAACTTGCTCCTGATCCTTTAAATTTGTAAATAGATCATTTAAAGAATTTATATCCATTCTATTAAGTAAGATATATTTATCTCTAATAACCTTCATAACTATCGGGTACATGTTATCAAATGATGAGCTAGTCAATTTCAACGCATAAGAGGTTAAAGCAATCAGCTTATCTAGTTCAAAATCGTCTAATTCTTTTATGTTGGCACTATTTAGCTTTTCGATTGAAGAACGATATTTTGAAGTCACATATTTTTTTGTCTTTTCAATTAATAAGATAGCTTCATTTGTTAGAGGGATATTTGAAAAGGTGATTCCCTCTACCTCTTTTTTACCTTCTTCTAATGATTTGATATCTTGTAAGTTTTTTGCTATTTGGTCTTTAATTTTTAGAGCTTCCACGTAATTCTCAGAATTATCATTAATATCTGCATTTGTTAGCGATTTGACTAAATTGGCATAGTTATTGAAAAGATTTGGTGTAAGCGCCATTGTGGTATCGGTGAGTGATTTTGAGAAATCCAATAATTCCTCTTTTTTAGCAATTGTTTGAGATGTATCACCTGGGTTTGCAATCGGATTGCCTGGTTTAGGTTCTTTTGCTGTTTTTTGAGAACATGCAATAGTTCCTGTTACTGATGAAATCGCACCAGTTAATGTTAATAATTTAAAAATAGTTTTTGTTTTTAATTTCATATTTCTCCTAATTAATATAATTTTACACTTTATAGAATTTAACTTGGTTATTTTAATTAATTGAAATTAACAAAATTTTGCGCTAATTATTTTGAATTCAAATCTACAATTAAAACTTTTAACTTAGTGTACAAGATGTTTTAGCAATAAAAATGAAAATAAGGATATTCATTAAAACAAATTGAAAATTTAAACTGTTTAAAAATCTTTTTAATATAATTTAATAATATTTTTACTTTTATTTCAAAGAAATAAAAGAACATAAGGAAGGTAAGTATGAATTCAAAACAAATTAGAGAATCATGATTAAAGTTTTTCGAATCTAAAGGGCACTTTGTTGTTCCTTCAAAAAGTTTAGTTCCTCAAAATGACCCATCATTACTTTGAATCAATAGTGGTGTTGCAACTTTGAAAGATTACTTTTCAGGTAAAAAAGAAGCTCCTGCAAAAAGATTAACTAACTCACAAAAAGCAATTAGAACAAATGACATCGAAAATGTTGGTATTACAGCTAGACATCATACATTCTTTGAAATGTTAGGAAACTTCTCAATTGGAGATTACTTTAAAAAAGAAGCTATTGATTTTGCTGTTGAGTTTCTATTAGATGTTCTAAAACTTGATAAAGAAAGATTATATTTCACATACTACTATGAAGATTTAGAAACTAAAAATTACTGAATGGCTCACGGTTTTGACGAATCACACATGATACCAGGTGGAAAAGATACTAACTTCTGAGAAGTTGGTTCAGGTCCTTGTGGTCCTAACACAGAAATTTTCTATGATCGTGGTGAGAAGTATGATTCAAGAGGAATCGAGTTACTTAAAGAAGACATTGAAAATGACAGATACATTGAAATCTGAAACATTGTGTTTTCGACATATAACTCAAATGGTGAAGGTGAATATACAGAATTAAAGCAAAAAAATATTGATACTGGTGCTGGATTAGAAAGAATTGTCTCAATTATGCAAGATGCACCTACAAACTTTGATACTGACTTATTTTTACCTATTATTCACGAAATCGAGAAATTCACAAATTATAGATATGATACAAACAATTACTTTGTAAATGATAAAGATCAAACTTTAATGAACTCATATTTTAAAGTTATTGCTGATCACATGAGAACAGTAACTAATGCTATTGCTGATGGAGCTAAACCATCTAATGTTGGTAGAGGTTACATTTTAAGAAGATTAATTAGACGTAGTGTTTACAAAGCTATGCAATTAAATATTCACGAACCTTTCTTATACAAACTTGTTGATGTGATTAAAGAAACATTACCTTTTGAATATGATGTAAATCCAATTAAAAAAGTTATTGAAGATGAAGAATTAACTTTTGCTAAAACTATTGAAAACGGAAAACAAATTCTATCTGACTTTATTGTTGAAGATTTAAAAGTTTTCCCAGGAGACATTGCATTTAAATTATTCGAAACATATGGTTTTCCTGTTGAATTAACTGCAGAAATTTTAGCTCAACAAAATATCCAAATTGATTATGAAGCTTTTGAAGCAGCAAAACAAAAACACGCCGAAATGAGTAAAGGAATAAAAGTTTCAGGAATGGATAAAGTAATCAACTCATTAACTTTAATCAAATCAAAAGTTGATGAATTTATTGGTTATGAATACACAAAATCAGTTTCAAGCATTTTATACTTACTAGATACTGAAAAAGAAATTGAGCAAGCTAACGGAATTTCATATGTTGTGCTTGATAGAACTCCTTTTTATGCAACTAGTGGTGGACAAAAACACGATCGCGGTTACATAAAACAAGGTGCAAATACAATTTTAATCTTAGATGTTTTCAAAGATAAATTTGGAAACCACATTCACAAAGTTGAAGGAAAAATTGTTAAAAACTTACCTGTAGATTGCTTTGTTGACGAAACAATTAGACTAGGTCTTGAAAGAAACCACTCTGGAACACACTTATTATTCAGTGCACTTAGAAGTGTTTTAGGAAATCAAATTAAACAATTAGGTTCAAATAACAATGAAGAACGTTTAACATTTGATTTACCAGCTGATACAAGACCTACAAAAGAAGAAATTAGAGCAATCGAAAACTTAGTTCGTGAGTACATTAAGATGGATGCTGTAAGACATTACTTGAATATGACTACAGACCAAGCTAAAGAAATGGGTGCAATTATGACTCTTGAAGAACAAGAATATATGAACCCATTAAATGTAAGAATTGTTAAATTTGACAATATTACAGCTGACTTATGTGGAGGTACTCACTTATCAAATACAGCTAAATTAGAAAACTTCAAAATTACAAACGTTGATAAGAAAGCTGCTGGTGTATATAGAATTAGAGCTATTTCATCAAATGCTTTAGTTGATGAGTTTTTAGATGAAGAAATTGATAAATTAATTATTGAAGCAGAAAAATTAATTGACAAAAACACTAAGCTACAAGCTTCATACAACTTTGATTTAAATATTCCTACTGTAAAAGAAGAAGCAATTGACTACTTAGAAGAAACAATTGAAAAACTTAAAGAAGACAATAAGCAAATTCAAAAAGATTTACAAAATTCATTTGAATTTGATTATGACTCAATTGAAGTTTTAACAATAAATGGAAACAAAGTTTATGTAAATCAAACAGTTGATAAATCAAACATTAAAACAGTAGCTTCTACATTAAGAGAAAAATACAATGACATTTTAGTTGTACTTACATCAAATGATGAAACTAATCCAATGATTGTTGTAGCTTCAAAAGAATACAATTCAAATGCTATTGCACAACAATTATTTGCAAAACTTAATGGACGTGGTGGAGGAAACGCTATCTTATCTATGGGTAAAGTCGCAACTGCTAATAACTTAATTGCTGCATTAGAAGAGATTACATGAGAAAAATAGGTCTAGATTTAGGAACTAAAAGTTGTGGAATTGCAATCACTGATGAAAGTGAAATCATTGCATCAGGATTAGAAAACTTTAAATTCGAAGAATATAAATTTACCCAAGCTCTTGACAGAATTAGCTACTACATTAATGAAGTTTATAAAAACAAAATTGATGGAATAGTGCTTGGTTACCCACTTAAAATTAGTGGAGATAAAAGTGATAGAACTTTAATGGTTGAAGATTTCAAAAAGCAACTTGAAGAAAAATTTAACTTACCTGTTTTATTGGTCAATGAACAATATTCAACTAAAAAAGCCCATGAGACTATGATTGAAGCCGGTTTAACTAGAAAGAAAAGAAAAGATCATAAAGATAAGCTTGCAGCACAAATCATACTTAATGATTATTTAGATTACTATAAACATAAATGAGGTAAATAATGAGCGAAACAACAAGAATGATTTTAATGGTATCTGCAATAGTTGTGTTTGTTTTAGGTATTGCTATTTACATTGGGTTAAATATTTACTCAAGAAAGATTCGTAAAAAATATTTAGCAAAAGCGCATGCTGAAGCGCTTGTTCAAATTGAATCTTTACGTAGTGAACTTGGTGTATTACCTTTTGATATTAAAGACTTCCTAAAATCAAAAGCAAACGATTTAGACATTGAAGGTATTATTAATACAATTTATCAAAATCATTATCAAAATTGTTTAATTATCGATGAAAAAGATATGTTCCCAATAGTTGCAATTGACTCAAAAACAAAATCAAATATTTATTATTTAAACTCAAGTTTAAATAAAGACTTATATGATAAAGTTAAAGAGAATTTTGGTAATGAAGCTGGTAAAGGAATAATAGAATATAAAGATCAAGAATTAGATTTTGTTGCGATTTTACGTACTGAGCAAGACGTAAATGACTTATATGATAAGTATGTTCACAAGATGCAAAAAGGTATGTGTATTATTAGTTTCGATAATGCAAAAAGATCTGAAATTAAAAGATTAATTTCATTACTTAGAATGTCTTCAATCCCATATGAAGTATCATTTTTAAGTTCTAAATTTCTTTTTATAGTAAAAAGATAAAATCAGACTAAAATAAAATATAATTAAATTAACTTTTCTCAAAATAACATAAGGAGAATGATTATGAACAATGAAGAATTAAAAGGTGTTGTTTACCTATCGCAAGAAACTTACGATAGATATAAAAAAGAATACGAACATTTAGTTAATGTTGAAAGACCTGCTGTTCAAGCTGCCTTAAAAGAAGCTAGAGCGCAAGGGGACTTATCAGAAAACGCTGAATATGATGCAGCTAGAGATAGACAAGGTGCTGTTGAAGGCAGAATTAGCGAATTAGAACAAATTTTAGATAATGCAAAAATTATTGAAGCTAAAGATGAGTCAACACAAAACACAGTTGGAATTGGTACAACAGTTCAATTTGTTAAAAAAGACACAAACCAAGTTAAAGAAGTTACAATTATGGGTACACACGATACAAACCCATTTGAAAATAAAATTTCAAACAAAAGTCCACTTGCAGTAGCAATGATGGGACATGTAGCTGGTGATGTTGTTGAAGTTGATGCACAAACAAAATACATGATTGAAATTTTAAGTGTTAAATTCAGTAATTAAGCTGAATTTTTCTTTTCTTAATTTATGGAACTACATAATTCAAAAAATCATAATTCTTGCTCTAATAAAGAATTAATATGAATTGCAAATTCAAATAAACAACAACAAACTAGACATAAACCCGATCAAAATCTTTTCACAATAAAAAACATAGCTTACTTAGCTATGTATATGGCAATTATTGTAATTTTAACTTTTACACCTTACACAGGGTATATTACGATTGGTGTTATATCAATAACAACTGTTCCAATTGTTATTTTAATTGCTTCAATTCATTTAGGTATGATTGGAACTTTATGAAGCACACTGTCATTTGGATTTTGATCTTGGATAGGTTCGATTGTTTTAGGGTACCCAATTTTCAATAACATCTTATATTCATTTGTTCCAAGAATCGCTTTAGCTTTATTTTTAGTAGGAGCATATTATTTATGCTTTAAAATAGGTAAATTCAATATATTCACAAGTACAATCTTTGCTTTCTTAATTTTTGCTGCCAATACATTATTTGTTTCGATTTTTATTTTTATCGGAATTCAATTCATAGGCATAAAAGAAGTATCATCACCATCGGTTTGATTAACATTAATTTGAGTAAATATGCTAGTTGAATGATGTGTTTTAGTAATAATTTCAATAGCAATTTATCCATTTTTAAAATGAGTTTATAAACAAAATGTGATTAATAAAGTTTCGTTGGGATATTAGATAAATTAGAGAGCTCGATGAGCTCTTTTTTACTTAACATTCAATAACTATTTATTTTTAATTATTTTATGGAATAGGTGATATTATTTAAATATTAAGAAAAGGAATCAAGAATGATATTAATGATTATTTATTATCTATCCTGACTGATAGATGGAAAAATGAGATTTATATGACATAAACTATTTGACATTATACGATTAATTGATTCAGGCACGAAAATACGTCCTGAAATTTTTGATTACTTAAAAGAAAAATTTCTTAAAAGATTGAAATTCGAACAGATATTATTAATCGTTTTTCTTGTAATCATCACAATATCGGCTATACACACAATTATTTCGATAATTTTGGCATGCATTTATTTTGCTAAAATAAATCCTATCACTAGTTTCTGTTTCTACACAGGATTGCCTGCTTCTATTATTTTACTATGTGAGGGTTCTTCACTTTTGGGCCTTTGAATATGAGGTAATCTAAAATCATATTTGGATGATTATATAAATTACTTAATACCAGAATATTCAAGTAAGAATGCAAGATTATCCAATGAAAATTTATATGATAATTTGATTCTAAATGCTCATTCCGAAGTTCATTTTTTAATAAATGAAAAGACAAAATTTAAAACAGTGTGACCTTCAGTTAGAGTGGACATATCTTCAGTGTTATTTCCTTGAATGCATATTAAAATTAAATTTTTAAAGAAATCAAAAACTAAGAAAATAGATATTTATTTAGCAATGTTATTATGTGGTGATGGTATGTGAAAACTTAGTAATATTGAATTAAAACCTGAAATGTTTTATTATGAATATAAAAGAACAATTCTTAATGAAAATATAAAACCACCAAAGCAAAAATTTGTATTGAGTCAAAATTATAAGACTAGAGAAATTGATATTTAAGTTTTTTACTTCTATGTAAATAATTGAGTCAAAAATTTTGACTCTTTTTTTAAAATTTATTTCTAATGAATGACTAATGTGAACTTCAAAAATATGATGAATGATTATTATTGAGTATTAATTTGTTTATATTTTTTCACATTTTGTGAAAAAATAAGAAGAAATATCAGTATTTTAAGTCATTTATTTTTCATAGTGATAGCATTAAAACATAAAAAGAATATTTAATTAATTAAAGGAGAAATAACTATGGAATCAAAATTCTTAAATGTTTTAAATATTGTTGGTTCAACACCATCTATGGTGATGCCTACAAATCAACCAATCACAGCAAGAGCTGTAAATGCAGAAACAAATGAAACAAACAATCCTGAAAAACTGGAGATGGAGGTGATTAAGGAAATAGACTCTTTTATTGCAGAGAATGAAAAATCAATTTCTGAAATATCTAATAAAGTTGTGGAAGATAGTAAAAAGCATTCAGCAAAGAAAACTGTTGAATTAATGGATGATTCTAAAATAGAAGATTTAATTCTTAGAAGTGCACAAAAACAAATTCAAAATAAAACAGGAAATAACATTCCTATTGAAGAAATAAAACAACAAGCATCTGTTTCAGGTTCAAAAAAACTTGATGAAGCAAAAGCTCAATTCAAGAAAGAAATGCATAAGAAATTAATAGATATAAAGAAAAATGAAAAGAAAACTAAAGGAGAAGTGAAAGAGTTTGAAAATAAAGTATCGTCGAAAATAATTAGAAAAGAAACAGATAGTGCATTAAATTTTGCGGTAAATATCGATGGAACTGTTAGTTCAAAAACACTTATATTTCAATATAAAGAATTAGAAAAACAATCTAAATATTTAAAGGATGTGGTTTTTGAAGAGTTAAAACACATTGAACGCCTTCAAGAGACCAAAGTTGCATTTTTAATAATTTCAATTACCGCTAGTGCAGTTGCTGCAGCCGCGACTATTGCATCATTTTTTACTTTAGGAACTCTTGCTCTTCTTTCAGCTATTTCAACAGGAGTAGCGGTCGCTGCAGGGATTGTCGTTTCTGCACTTGAGGGTGTTATTTCACACAGAAAATCTGTTTATAAAAAACTGGTAGATGTCTATGATTATATGTTCACTGAAAACGTTGCTGCAGGAGTGTGAAGCGCAAGTACATTGTGACCAACATTTGCTCAAAGTGTTGTTGAACTTAAGGAAGCTATATATGAATTAGCTTTTATAGGAACAGATAAAATTAGTAAATCAATAGGTTATTCTGTAAAGACCATATCACATGGCGCAAAATTCTTTTCGCTTGGTTCTTCAGCAATTTCACTGGCTTCAGGTGTTGTGGATTTAGTTGAAACAGGTAAAGACTTAGACGCAAATTTAAAAAAACAAAATGCTTTATTAGATAGAATTGCTGGATTTTCAAATCAAATGTCAAAAATGGAAAAAATTGAGTGAGTTGTAATTGATGAAACGAAATTAGATAAACCATATAATGAAGGTGGAAGAGGAGGAAAGAACCAATATTTCTTCAATTTGAAAACAAAGCAAACAAGGCATTTATCACACTTTCTAAATATGTCTAGACAAGAATTGGCTATGAATGGATTTATAAAAGTTAAATCAAAAACTCGCGGTCAATATATTAAGAGAATTCCAAATAAAACTAAAGAGGATAATCTAGGTTAATTTTTTTATTAATACTAGATAAGTTATGATATTTGCATTATTATTATTCCTATCAAAACTTTTTCAACCAAGACTGAGACTTGCTGAATATAAACTTTATGTTGTTATAAAGCTTGTGGATTCAGGTTTTAAATTAAGAGATGAATTATTTGATTATTTGACAATAATTTTTAAAAAGAGATTAAAATTCGAAGTAATCTATGAGAGAATCTTTTATATTTTAATATCATTATCAGTTTTGTATTTGATTCCTGCGTGTATTGTATTATTTGCTTTGAACAGGGTTTATGTAAATTTATCTGATTCATTATCTATGTTTTTAGTATCAAATTGTGGTTTTAGTATTGGTTTCCTAGTAAGTAGTAGTATTTTTATGTTTGTATTTAAAAAATATGGAGTAATAAGAGAACGTTGAGAATATTTTCTGAGAGAAGTAGAGATATATCGTGATAAATCAAAATCATTACCTGACGATAATTTTTATGATAATAGATTTAAAAATCCTGATCATAAAATGCAATTTCTATTAAATGAAAAAGTGAGATTAAAAACAGTATGATATTCTGTCAAATACAATATAAATGCATCTCTTTATCCATGAATGCACCTTAGATTAAGTTTTCTAAAGAAATCAAAAACAAGAAAAATGGATGTTTATTTGGCTCTGTTATTTTGTGATGATGGATTATGAAAATTAGGGAAAATAGAATTAAAACCTGAGATGTTCCATTATGAGTATAAGAGATCTGTGCTTGCTGAGAAAATTAAACTTCCAAAACGAAAATTTACATTAGCAAATAACTACAAACAAGATTATGATTTTTAGTTTAATTTTATATCTAAAAAACGTTAAAAATAAATTGTGTAAAACTTTATTTTTAACTAAATATTCATACAATAATTATTAACCTGAAAATTACTTTTTCAACACACACATAGTGTTAAAAGTCAAAAAGACCCATTCAACTCATAAAAGTTAATAGGTCTTTTTTATTTTATAAATAAAAAAGTATAATTGAACTTATGAAAAGTTGAAAACAATTATTAGACTTCAAAACGTCAGAAATGCGTATTGCTGAGAAAGCTTTAAAGAAAATTAATCAGCTTGAAAGCATAGTTTCTAAGTTTACAGATGAAGAACTTAAATCTAAAACAGAATACTTTAAAAAGCTATTAGAAAAAGGTCATTCATTGGAAGACATTCGTAATGATGCTTTTGCAGTAGCTAGAGAAGCAACAAAGAGAGTTTTAGGTAAAAGACCTTATGACGTTCAAATATTAGGTGGATTACTTTTAGATTTAGGTTCAGTAGCTGAAATGAAAACTGGTGAAGGTAAAACAATTACATCTATTGCTCCGGTTTACTTGAATGCTCTTTTAGGTAAAGGTGCGATTGTATCTACAGTTAACGAATACTTAACTGAACGTGATGCAACTGAAATGGGTGCTGTGTTTAATTTCTTAGGACTTACTGTTGGGATTAATAAAGCACAAATGAATGAAGATGATAAAAGAAGAGCTTATGCAGCTGATATTACTTATTCAGTTCACTCTGAACTTGGGTTCGATTACTTAAGAGATAATATGGTCTCAAATAAGAATAACAAAGTTCAAAGAGGACTTCAGTTCTGTTTAATCGATGAGGTTGACTCAATCTTAATCGATGAAGCTAAAACACCTCTTATCATTTCAGGTGGAGAAAAAGATGATACAGCAGCTTACTTTGCTGCTGACCAATTCGTTAGAACTCTTGGTCCTGAAGATTACATAATTGATGAAGAGTCAAAAGCTGTAGCACTAACACACTCAGGGATTGCTAAAGCTAATGAGTTTTACAAAACTGATGGACTTTATAAAATTGAAAACTCTGAAAATGTTCACTTAATCCAAAATGCTTTAAGAGCACATAAAATTATGCGTATTGATGTTGAGTACATTGTCCGTGAAGGAAAAATCGAATTAGTTGATGCATTCACTGGTCGTATAATGGATGGACGTAGCTATTCAGAAGGGCTTCAACAAGCTATCCAAGCCAAAGAAATGGTTGAAGTTGAACCTGAAACAAAAACTTTAGCAACCATTACTTATCAAAACTTTTTCAGAATGTTCAAAAAGCTTTGTGGAATGACCGGTACAGGAAAAACTGAAGAGCAAGAATTCATTGATATCTACAATATGAGAGTTAATGTTGTTCCTACAAATAAACCAATTGTTCGTGTGGATGAACCTGATTCAATTTTTGCAACTGCTAAAGCAAAATGAAATGCAGTTGCTGACAAAATTGAAGAACTTTACAAAAAAGGTCAGCCAGTTTTAGTTGGTACTGCTCAAATTGAAGATTCAGAAGTAATTCATAGACTTTTAACACATAGAGCAATTCCTCATAGAGTTTTAAATGCTAAACAAAATGCATCTGAAGCTGAAATTATTTCGCATGCTGGTGAAGTTAAATCAGTTACTATTGCCACAAACATGGCTGGTCGTGGAACTGACATTAAGCCCACACCTGAAGCCTTAGAACTTGGTGGATTATACGTTTTAGGAACAGATAAAGCTGAATCAAGAAGAATTGATAACCAGCTAAGAGGGCGTTCAGGACGTCAAGGAGATGTTGGTACAAGTAAATTCTTTATTTCTATTGATGATCAATTAATGCAACGTTTTGCAAACTATGAAAGTTTCAGAGAAGCTTACTCAAAAGATGGTGACAAAGAAGTTACTAATAAACAACTTAGATTTGCTTTCAATCACGCTCAAAAGAAAATTGAAGGTTTCAACTATGACTCACGTAAATCAGTTTTAAATTATGACGACGTTATTAGACAACAACGTGACTTAATTTATGCGCAACGTGATTTAATCTTATACAGCAGTGACATAGTGTTTATCGTTCAAAGAATGATAGCATCTGCTGCTAGAACGATTGTTAGAAGTGGTGAATATAGATTGCATAATAATGTTTATCATTATGAAGCTCTTGTAGACTTTTTAAATGAAAACATTGGTAAATTCATTAAATTCCACTTTGATATTAATGACATTTCAAAAGTTCACGAAACAGATTTACCAGAATATATTGCTAACATTATTCTTTCAATTTATCAAGATTGAGAAAAGAATGCAATAGAAAACACTTCAGAAGAAGAGTTAATAAGACACTTAAGAGCACTTATTTTAGGTACATTAGATGAAAAATGACAAAGTCATATCAACTTAATGGACAAATTACGTTCAAACGTTAACTTAGCTCAATATTCACAAAAGAACCCCTACCAAATTTATACAGAGGAAGGGACAAAAGCTTTCTACAAAATGATTGATGATATTGCTTATGGAGTGCTTTTAAAAGTCTTCTCAGACAGAATTGGAATGAAGACATTATTCACAAAACAAATGAAAGCTGACCCAATATTCCAACAAATTCTTTCATCATTCAGAATTGATCCATACAAATCAATTGAAGAGCAAGAAAGAGTTGTTATTGAAACTTACGAGTTAATTAAGAAAAGAATGGAAGAGCTAGAGCAACAAAAGAAAGCTGAGCAAGAAAAATTAGCTCAAGCAGCTAGTGAACCAATTGAAGTTCCGGTTGAAAATCAACTACAAAATCAAGAAGTGGTTAGATTAGATGAAAAACCAAAAAAAGTTAAAAAACAAAGTAATAAAACTAATAAAAATATTGCTATAAATCTTGATAATAAACTTTATAATTGTAGTAATATTGCTTATATTAAAGATAATGAACATAAAATTAGTCGTTCAGTAGCTCTTGCACCAAAAAGAAGACAACCACAAAGACCAAGGCTAAATATCAATGTTTATGTAAAACATAAATAAAAATTGTTCAAAATCATAAATTTATTAAATCTAAATAGTTTGAAATAAAAGGAGATCCTTATGGCACAAGTAGAATTAGAAGTTAAATTAGATGGAAATTGTAAAGTATGTAAATCACCAAGAATTCAATGTGTTTGTTTATCATGTCCTTGTTTAGGTGGAAAATACCACGTTGAACAAATGACAATTGTTGAAGAAGTTAAAAATGAAGAAGCATTAGTAGAAGAAACTGTAGTTGAAGAAGAACAACCAGTAGAAGAAAAAGAAACAGTTGTATATTCAGAAGTAAAAGAAGAACCTAAAGAAGAATACGTTTATGTTGAATCGGACTTAACACGTGAAGAAAATATCATAGAACCTGTTGGTGGACATAGATGTGGTGGACACTGCTTAGCAAACAGAAACGCTAATATGGTTAAAAGAGAAGCAGAAGTTGTTTACAGCTCATCAGCATTAGCTAAAGAAGAATGCGGATGTGAAGAAGAAAAACAAACATGCTGTGAAGGTGAATGTAACTGTGAACAAGTTGAAGAAAGAGTAGAAGTAGCAGTTAGAGAAGTTACAGAACAAGTAGTTGAAGAAGTTATTGTTCAAAACTACTACACATTACACCCAGTTGCAAACAAATTCAGAGAATACAGTGAAGAAGTTATTACAGAATTCAAAAAATAATTTATCTTTCACATAGCAAATTTGCTATGTGATTTTTATTTTTATGGTATTATTTTTAGGAGCCGACATCGAAGTGAAAACTTAGATGTGTACTGCCTTCAATTTGAAGGTTTTTTTATTCAAAATAATATAAAATATATAAATCATTAATTTTATATTGTTAATTAAAACAAAGGAGCTAAATATGATTGAAGTTCAAAATTTAAGCAAGATTTTTAGTGATAAAAAATTATTTGAAAACGTAAACTTAAAATTCACAGAAGGTAACACTTATGGAATTATTGGTGCTAATGGTGCTGGTAAGTCAACATTTTTAAAAATAGTTGCAGGTGACATTGAGCCATCAGGTGGAAATATTGTTATCGAGAAAAACAAACGTATTTCTGTATTAAGCCAGGATCATAATGCATATGATGATTACAATGTTACTGAAGTTGTAATTATGGGGAACACTGATTTATACAAAATCAAAGAAGAAAAAGATGCAATTTATATGAACCCTGATGCAACTGATAAAGATTATGAAAGAGCAGCCGATTTAGAAGAAAAATATGGTATGTTAGGTGGATGAACAGCAGAAAATGATGCGCAAGAACTTTTAAGTAACTTACATATACCTAAAGAAAAATGAGAAGCTCCAATGAGAGAGCTTACAGCTAATCAAAAAATCAAGGTTCTTTTAGCTAAAGCATTATTTGGAAATCCTGATGTTTTAATTATGGATGAGCCAACTAACCACTTAGACCTTAGAAGTATTAGATGACTTGAAAACTTCTTGATTGACTACCCTAACGTTGTTATTGTAGTTAGCCACGACAGTGACTTCTTAGATGCTATCTGTACACATATTGTTGACATTGATTACAATGAAGCAAAAATTTACACAGGTAACTATTCATTCTGAAAACAAAGTTCAGAGTTAGCTAGAGAAATGATGAAGCAATCAAATCTTAAAAAAGAAGCACAAATCGAAAAACTTAAAGAATTCATCGCACGTTTCAGTGCTAATGCATCTAAATCAAGACAAGCTACATCACGTAAGAAAGCTCTTGAAAAAATTTCACTTGATGAAATTAAACCTTCAAATAGAAAATATCCATTCGTTCGTTGAGAAATGAACCGTGATCACGGTAAACAAATTTTAAATGTTGAAGGTTTAACATACAAAAATGATAAAGGTGAAACTTTATTTGAAAACGTATCATTCTCACTGAAACCAGGTGAAAAAATGGTTATTGTTGGAGAAGATGACATTGCTAAAACAAAATTATTAGAATGTTTACTTGGAATTAATAAACCAACTTCAGGAACAGTTGAATGAGGACAAACAATTACACCTTCATACTTCCCTAATGAAAATAGCAAATACTTTGATACAGATGAAAACATTCTTGAATGAATTTCTAAGTGACCACTTGAAAATAAAGAAAAAGAAAACAGAGAAAATGATGATGCTAGAATGCGTGGTTTCTTAGGTCGTATGTTATTTAGCAATGATTCAGTATTCAAAAAAGTTAAAGTAACTAGTGGGGGAGAAAAAGCTAGATTAATGTTCTCAAGAATGATGCTTCTTGAATCTAACTTTATCATCTTAGACCAACCATTAGATCACTTAGATGCTGAAAGTATTGACTCAGTTATTGAAGGTGTTAAAAACTTCAAGGGTGGAGCAATTTTCACAACATATAACAGAGCATTTGTTAACCAATGCGCCGATGTTATTTTAGAACTTCAATCACCTACAAAGAGCTTCTTATTTAGAGGTTCTCTTGAAGAATATGAAGAAATTATGCAAGATAACTAATTATGAATAGATTTTTTGTAACAGAGAAAAACAATGACTCTTTTGTTTTATCAAAAGAAACATTAAAACATCTTCAAGTTATCAGAATAGACACAAAACCTTTTATTTGTGTTTATAATGAAGAATTTTATGAATGTGTATTAGATAATAATGCAGCGAAAATAATTAAAAAAATAGAACAAAATCACGAACATAAATATGAAGTTGTTCTTGCAATGGCTGTAATTAAGTTAGATCGTTTTGAATGAGCACTACAAAAAGCTACAGAACTTGGAGTTACAAAAATAATTCCACTAAAAACTCAATACACAAATCATGACTTGCTTAAATTTAATAAATTTAGCTCAAAATATGAAAGATTTAAAACTATTTTGCAAAATGCAGCTGAGCAATCATTTAGAAATAAAATTCCAGTTTTAACCGAATTAATGACATTAAAACAAGTGTTAAAACTGCCGATTCAAAATAAATATATAGCGCATGAAAAAATTGATATTTCATCAAATTTACCACAACCAATTGATAGTGATGTTATTTTCTTAGTTGGACCTGAAGGTGGTTTTTCAGATGAAGAAATCAATTTAGCTGCAAAAAATAATGTAAAAGTTGTTTCATTAGGTTCAAGAATTTTAAGAGCAGAAACAGCAGCAATTTTCATGTTATCGCAAATGAAAATTGATTAATAAAATTAATTAAGAAAATATATAAAATACCTAGATTATAGGTCTAAAAAACATAATAAACCATATGTAAAAAAATGAGTATAAAAAAACTTATGTGGTATAATAAATAAGCAATTTATAAATTTATAAACCGAGATAAATTTTTTATTATTAACGTATATAGGAGGATAGCGTGAGACAAACAACAATAGTTAATACTCAACAAGCTAACAAAAAATGATATGTTATTGATGCTGAAGGACAAGTATTAGGGCGTTTAGCTGCTCAAGTTGCATCAATTTTAAGAGGGAAAAACAAACCTACATTTACACCTAACGCAGATATGGGTGACTTTGTTATCATCGTAAATGCAGAAAAAGTAGTTTTAACAGCTAAAAAAGAAGAAAACAAAATTTACTACTCACACTCAGGATACCCAGGTGGATTAAAAAGCATTACAGCAGCAAAATTAAGAGTTAAAAGACCTACAGCTTTAATTGAAAAAGCAGTAAGTGGAATGATTCCTCACACAAAATTAGGAAACAAACAACGTCGTAGTTTATTTGTGTATGCTGGACCAAACCACAAACACGAAGCTCAACAACCAGAAAGATTAGAGGTTAAATAATTATGGCTAAAGAAACAGTTATGTACCGTGGATTAGGAAGAAGAAAATCTTCAGTTGCTCGTGTTAGATTAACACCAGGTAAAGGTAAATTTGTTATTAACAACCGTGATGCTAGAGAATACTTAACATCTGACATTTACTTAAAAGATGCTAACCAACCTTTTGTTTTAACAGATACATTTGGAACATTTGATGTTAGTGTAAACGTAAGTGGTGGTGGTCTTAGTGGTCAAGCAGGTGCTATTAGATTAGGTATTGCACGTGCTTTATTAGAAGCTAACCCTGAATATCGTTCAGCTTTAAAAGTAGCTGGAATGCTTACAAGAGATGCTCGTGCTAAAGAACGTAAAAAACCAGGTTTACGTGCAGCACGTCGTGCAAGACAATTCTCAAAACGTTAATAAAATTAATAATATTTTGTACTTCTGTTTTAATAGTTTTATGCTATAATAGAAGTACATTTATGCGAGCGTAGCTCAGCTGGTTAGAGCACACGACTGATAATCGTGAGGTCGATGGTTCAAGTCCATTCGTTCGCACCATTTCATAAAGATGACCTTATTTTACCAACTAGAAATAGTTGGTTTTTTCTTGATCTTTTTTTATAAATTAAAGAAATTGATTTTTACTTATATGACTAGCTCACTACTGCAAAAGTAAAAAAAGGAATAAAAAAAGAACCTTTTAAGGTTCCTCGGTCAATTTCTTGAAATGGTACGTCCTAGAGGATTCGAACCTCTGACCCAATGGTTAAAAGCCATTTGCTCTACCTGCTGAGCTAAGGACGCACATTTTTTGGTGCCCAGGACTGGACTTGAACCAGCACGGTATTGCTACCGAGGGATTTTAAGTCCCTTGTGTCTACCATTCCACCACCTGGGCATTTCTTTTGCTTGAATATTATAACACAGAAAAAATAAAACAAAGTATTTTTTTAATATTTTTATTTAAATAATAAAGCAACAAAAAGGGTAAAATATAAATGAGGAAAAATGAATAAAGATCAAACAGTTATTTTTGGTATGCATAATTCAGAAAAATTAGCAAAAAAGATTTCTGAACTTGTTAATATACCACTTTCAAAAGCAACAAGAACAGTTTATACTGATGGTGAAGCAATGTGACTAGCTGAAGAAACTGTTAGAAACAAAGATGTTTACATCATTGCTTCAACATCAAAACCTGTAAATGATAATTTAATGGAATTATTGTTATTTATTGACTCACTTAAAAGAGCAAGCGCAGGTTCGATCAATGTATGCTTAAGCTACTATGGATATGCTCGTCAAGACAGAAAAGCATCAGGAAGACAACCAATTGGAGCTAAATTAGTTGCTAATTTACTTCAAGTAGCAGGTGCTACTAGAATGATTTGTGTTGACTTACATAACCCTTCAATTCAAGGTTTCTTTGATATTCCTGTTGATGATTTAAGAGCACAATATCCACTTGCATTAGCATTAAGAAAACTTAATACATCATTCACAGTTGTATCTCCAGACCACGGTGGAACTGTAAGAGCTAGAAAACTTGCTGAATTAATAGCGAACACAATTAAAATTACAATTATTGACAAGAGAAGAAATGCTGATAATCAAACTGAAGTAATGGGTATTATCGGTGATATCAAAGGTCAAAATGCGGTTATTGTGGACGATATTATTGATACAGGTGGAACAATTAAAAAAGCAGCACAAACATTAAAAGATAATGGTGCTAATAAAATTATTGTTGTTGCAACACACGGCGTGTTTTCAAAAGGGTTTGATATTTTTGAAAACGACCCTAACATCGAAAAAGTTATTGTTACAGACAGTATTGATAACAATGAATTACTAGAAAAATACTCAAAATTACAAATTGTTTCATTAGGTGAATTTATAGGAAAAGTGATTAATGCATCTCTAAATGGTGGAAGCATTACAAATGTATACACAGAAATAAAGGAACAAATAAATAATTACAATGATGAGAAGTAAAGAACTTGTTAGAGAATTATGCATTAAAAATAACTGAGATTTTAGTTTATTTGAAGCTTATGTTAATCTAATTGAAGAGAAAAACAAAGTTATGAATTTAACTGGTTTTTCAGATGAAAGACTTTGAAATGAAGGTATTTACGAATCTTTAGTATTTATGGTTGAAATCACTAAGGACTTACAAAGTGGAACTATTTTAGACATTGGAGCAGGAGCAGGTTTTCCATCAATTCCATATGTGTTAACAAAGCCTAAAAACAAAGTAGTTATATATGAACCGCTTTTAAAAAGAGTTAACTTCTTAAATGAAGTTATTGAGAAGTTAAATTTATCAGATTATGTAATTGTTTACAAATATAGAGCTGAAGATGTAAAGGAAACTAATCAATTCGATGTTGTTACAGCAAGAGCTGTAGCAACTGTAAAAGCTTTAAGTATGGCTGCTTTACACTTAGTTAAAGTTAATGGTTCATTATCTTTATTAAAAGGTAAAAAAGCTAATGAAGAACTTAATGACGCAAAGAACATTTTAAAAGATGTTAAAGTTCAATATTCAGTAAAACCTTTTATTGATGAGAATATTGATAGAGAAAATTACATTGTCTCAATTAAGAAATTAGAAAATACACCAAAAAGATTTCCTTATTTATGAAAAGATATTAAGAAGGTTAATTAATTTATTCAAAGATAGCATCAAGCTATCTTTTTTATTTCAATTTTGCTTTCTCACTTTATTAATAGAGTTTTGTGTTTCGATAAAAAATGCATATGATCGAAATCATATGCATAGTTTTTAATTATTCAATAGCATCTTTCTTGTTTTTGAAGTTCATTTTAATAGGACAACCTCTAAAATCAAATGTTTGACGTAATTGATTTTCAAGGAATCTTTGATATGAGAAGTGTAAGTATTTTTTATTGTTAACAAAGAAAGTGAATGTAGGAATTTTTGCTTTTTCTTGTCTTGCAAAGTAGATATTTAATCTACCACCATTGAATGGAATAGCAGGTTGAATAATTTGAGTTTCTAATATCAAGTTTGATAATAATGATGGTTTGATTTGACGTTCTAAGTTTGCTCTAACTAAGTTAATTGTGTCATAAAGTTTGTTTAATCTTTGGTTGTATTTAGCTGAAATAAATACAAATGGAACTCATGGAACAAAGTGGAATTTGTTTCTAAGTCTTTTTTCATATTCAGTCATTGTGTTTGTTTCTTTTTCAATTAAGTCTCACTTGTTAATTACAATGATAACTGGTTTTTCATTATCTAATGCATAACCAATAATTCTTGAATCAAAGTGCGAAACTTCTTCTTGTGAAGCATCAATAACGATAAGTGATAAATCAGCTTCTGAAAGTGAGTTCATAGCACGCATAAGTGCATAGTGGTCAACTGATTCAACTAATTTTGACTTCTTAGTTATACCGGCAGTATCAATAACATTGTATGTTTTTCCATCAATATCAATTAATGATGTAACTGAATCACGAGTTGTGCCGGCAATATCTGAAACAATTGAACGTTCCTCTTTAGCTAAATTGTTTAAAAGTGAAGATTTACCTGCGTTAGGTTTTCCAATAATAGCTAAATTAAATGCGTCGATTTCTTCAGGGTCTGAGTAATCTAAAACTTCAATACATTTAGTTAAAACATCCCCAATCCCTTCTCCGTGAAGAGCTGAAATTGGATAAATATGATCAACTCCTAAACTATATCAAGAGTAATCAAATTGTTGTGTGTCTTCAAGTTTGTTAGCTACAGCAATGATTGGTTTTTTAGATCTACGTAAAATGTTCATAATGAATAAGTCGTCATTTGTAATTTCACTAGTTCCATCAAATAAGAAGATGATTGCATCAGCTTCTTCAATAGCGATTTTAGCTTGGATTTGAATTTGTTCTTGGAATGGTCTGTTTTCAATTTCAATTCCACCAGTGTCAATGATTTTAATTTCGTGACCAGTTCAAACAATACGTTCGTAAAGTCTGTCACGTGTAACACCAGGCTGATCGTGCACAATAGAAACTTTTCTTCCTACAAGCTTATTGAAAAAAGTACTTTTCCCTACATTTGGTTTCCCTACAATTGCAACTGTATTACGCATTTTGTCCCTTCTTTGCTTTTAATTTTTGGTTAACAATATCAATAATTTTGTTTTCAACTTCTTCAGTTGTTAGTTCAGTACAATCAATATAAATAGCATCTTCTGTTTTATGTAATGGATCGACTTCTCTATAGATATCTTGTTGATCACGTAATTCAACTTCTTTTAAAACCTCTTGGTAGTTTGTGTTGTAACCTAATATTTTGTTTTGTTCATATCTTCTTTGCGCTCTCACTTCTGGTGTAGCTCATAAGAAAATTTTAACTTCAGCGTGAGGTAGAATTCTGAAAGTTGTATCTCTTCCATCAATGATGTAACCCTTGTGTCTTAAAGTCATATGTTGAATAAATTTAACGACAAATGCTCTAACTTCAGGAATTTTAGCAACAGTAGGAGTAACTTTTGAAATATAGTCAGCTCTAATTTTGAGTGAGATATCAGTTCCATCTAATAAAGTTATATCGTTAGGTAATAACTCAATGTTGATTGTTTCAAGAGATTTAATTACACCTGCTGTATCAGTTGTTAAAATATTGTGTTCAAGAGCATTTAATGTGATTGCTCTATAAACTGAACCACTGTTAATAAAAGTGTAATGTAATCTTTGAGCAAGATTTTTAGAAACAGTTGATTTACCGACACCGTTTGGACCATCAATAGCTATATTAACTTTTCTCATATTTACCTCTTTAAAGTTTTATTTTATTTTTATTGATTTTTGTACTTTTTGTATCTTCCTGTTTATTGTTCTCTGGATAAAGAGAATTTAGGACATATTTTAATTCAGGTAGATTATTATCGAAAATTACATAATCATCCATGAAGTCAATTGAATTGATTTCAAGATTTAATTCAAGCTTATTTAATTGCTCTTTGATTTTTAAGATTTGTTCATGAGGTTTATACAAATCTGATTTAGGTATCGTTTTAATGTTTGAAATAGTGTTGATGTATTTCGGGATGAAAACAGAAGTGTTTGAAAATGTTTTATACAACCATTCGTATTCTTTTTTCAATTCAACATCATCATTTATTGCAAGAATTTTCATTCTTTTAAATAATTTAGTTTCTCTATCAACACTCATTTTTACGTACCTCTTTAAATTCCTTTTTATTTTAGCATAATAAATTAATTATATTAATTTATTACAAAAAAAGAGCATTTAAGCCCTTTATGCAAACTTTTTAAGTACTATTTCCTCAAATAATTTTTCATCAATTTTGTTAATAACTGACACTTCTTTTTGTGCTGATTTAAGCACAAAAAGGATATATTCTTTGTTATTGCTAAAATGTGAAGCTAACAATGTATCTTCTGTAAAAGTCACTTCATTTTGTTCATAAACTTTATTAACATATGGTGATTGTGAAATAAAGAAAATTGATTGATCTACAATTTTGCTTAAAAACATTTTTGTTCCAAATTTCTTGAAAAACAACATATTCCCAACTTGATCCTTGAATGTTACAGGTATGTTTCTTGAATATTTGTTTGCTCTTGTGAATGAACCAAGAATGTTAATGTCATATTTTTCGATATCAAATTCATCAAATTCTTTCTTAGAAATTTGAATTCTTGATTTTTTAACAAATACAATCACAATAATCATAAATGAAATTAAAACTGCAAGCATAACACAAGATAAATAGAACACTATTGATGAAACTGAAATTGCACTGAATGAAAGCGTGACTGTTTCAGCTGTTTTTGTTTTTTCATTAACTTGTGAACCAGTTAACTTAATTACTTCTGTAGCATTTAAAACAAATAAAATTAAGCTAATTGCAAAGAAGCCAAATCCAACTAATGCTGAATAAATTGATTTCATTTGCATATCTTTGTATGCGAATCTACCCTTAATTAATTTAAGGTAATTGATTAATCTATATGCACAGTAATAAATGATTAAAGTAAATATTACTTGCATAGCTACCATTACTAAACTACTCATAAAATTATTTTACTATATTTAAATACCTATACTCAATATAAAGCACAAATATATTTTTATTTTTACGACTTGCACACTATGTTTTTAGTTTTATTTAGCTGATGTGATATTTTGATTTATAAAGTAAAATATAGATATGGGATTTTTTAAAAATTTAGTAAATAAGGTTTTCAATAGAAAACCTAAAGATGTTGAACAAGTTCAAGAAGAATTAGACAAAAAAGAGCATAAGAAAATAATCACAAGTGAGAAATTTAAGAAATATGAACAAGGTTTAAATTCTTCTGCGTCATTTGGAAAAAAACTTTTAGAGCTACAAAATAGACACGTAAAACTTGATGAAGACTTTTTTGATGAGTTTGAAGAGTTATTGATTATGTCTGATATCAATGCTTCATTAGTTGATGTTATGGTAGAAAGAATTAAACAAGAAATTAGATTAAACAATATTGACGATCCAAAAATGATTGGAGAAATTGTTGCTGATCAAATGTTTACAATTTACACAAACAACTCAGTTGTTAATACAAACCTAAACTATGAAGTTGGTAGATTAAATGTTTTTGTTTTTGTTGGTGTTAATGGATCAGGTAAAACAACTTCTATTGCTAAAATAGCGAACAAATATGTTAAAGAAGGCAAAAAAGTTTTAATTGCTGCTGCTGACACTTTCAGAGCCGGTGCTGTTGATCAATTAGGTGTTTGAGCACAAAGAATTGGTGCAGAAATTGTTAAACCTGCTCACGAAGGAGCTGATCCTTCTAGTGTTGTTTATCAAGCAGTTTCTAAAGCTAAAGAAGAAAATTATGATTTATTAATCATCGACACTGCCGGTAGATTGCAAAATAAAGTTAACCTTATGAAAGAGCTTGAAAAAATGATTGGTGTTATTAGAAAATTTGAACCTTCAGCACCACATGAATCATTATTAGTTCTTGACGCAACTACAGGTCAAAATGGATTATCTCAAGCAAGAAACTTCAAAGAAATTGCCAACTTAACTGGGATTATTCTTACTAAAATGGATGGAACATCAAAAGGTGGAATTGTTTTATCAATTAAAGATGAATATGACCTTGATGTTAAATATGTTGGTTTAGGTGAAAAACTGGATGACTTACAAGAATTTGATCTTGAATTGTTTATTTATCAAATGACAAAAGCCTTAATTGATAATGAACAATAAGTCATTAGAAAACGTAATTAAATACACAGAGTTATTTGATAAATATGGTAATTTATTAACTCAAAATCAACAACAAGTTTTTAAGTTATATTATGAACAAGATTTATCATATGCAGAAGTTGCTGAAGTGATGGCTACAAGTAGACAAGCTGCGACTGATGCAGTTAATAAAGCAATTCATAATTTGCTTAAAATTGAGGAAAAAATGAACAAAATGTAGATGCTTTTTGCATCTTTTTTTGTACAAAAAACACATCCAAGTACCATTAAATTGGATGTGCTAATAGGATATTATATGTATATTTTATGATTGGTTCAAGTGACGACTCTTGAACCAAATTATTTAATTAAAAATAATTTTTGATAAAGGAGTAATCTATGGAATTACCAAAGAATATTAATATCTACTAATTAATAAAGATAGTTAATATTTTGAAAATTTAAAATTTATATATGACGAACTGTGTGTTTAAATTTACAAAATTACTCAAATAAATATGATTAAAATTTCTTTATTTTAAAGAAATGTAAATACAAAATTTACTCTATAAAATAATGATAAAAATAAAAAGTTAAAACAACTAAATATAATATATAACAAAAATATAGTGAATATCTTTATTGATAATAATAAACTTGTATAAAAAACCTAATAATTTTAATGATTAATAATAAATGATATTAATAAATGTCTGTCTATTTTGTGACTTTATAAATTAAATTTTAAAATAATAGAATATTTTTTTGATATATAAAAGAATTTCCTTTTTGTTGCGACAATATATTTGTCGCACTTATATCATATTCCTTTTTAGTAAATAAAATTATGAGCATGAAAATATTTTTTTAAAATAATTTTTGACTTTTAGAATAGTGTGTAAGCGATAAAAGTTTTTTCTTATTTTTGAGGTTTAAAAAATTTTATATATTCCATTGATGTAATTTTAGGATTTTGTAATTTTTGTTAAAAATTAGTTGCAATAAAGTTTTAAATCTAATCCCAAATTTTAGTAAAGAAAAAGCACATCCAGTTCGTTTTTGGACGTGCATTTTTGACATTATAAATCGATATTTTTTACGTATTTTGCATTCTTTTGAATGAATTCTCTTCTCGGTTCAACTCTTTCGCCCATTAAGGTTTCAAAAATTGAATCTGATTTGTAAATGTCTTCAATTTGTACTTGAAGCATTTTTCTACGTTCAGGATCCATAGTTGTTTCTCATAGTTGTTCAGGATCCATTTCTCCAAGCCCTTTGTAACGTTGAATTGTAATTTTTTGACTAGGGTTTAATGTTGCGATTATTTCGTCTTTTTGATTATCGTTGAAAGCGTATTCAACAAATTTATTTTGCTGAATTTTGTATAAAGGAGGTTGAGCTATGTAAATAAATCCATACTCAATTAAAGGTCTAAAGTATCTGTAGAAGAATGTTAATAATAAAGTTCTAATGTGAGCACCATCGACGTCGGCGTCAGTCATAATAACAATTTTGTGGTATCTTAATTTGTTGATGTTAAATGTTTCTCCTCAACCTGTACCAATAGCTGTCATTAATGATGAAATTTCTTCTGAAGAAAGAACTTTTTCTTGACGTGATTTTTCGACGTTAATAATTTTCCCTCTTAATGGTAAGATAGCTTGAGTTTTTCTATCTCTACCCATTTTAGCCGAACCACCAGCTGAGTTCCCTTCGACAATATATAATTCAGAAATTTCAGGATTTTTAGATGTGCAGTCAGCTAATTTACCTGGTAATCCACCTGATTCGAAAACATTTTTTCTTCTCGCATTTTCTCTAGCCGCATTAGAAGCTAAACGTCCTTTTTTAGCCATAGATGCAATTTCAATAATTTTCTTAGCATCAGCAGGGTTTTCGTTCAAGAATCTTTCTAAAATTGGACTAAACACTCTGTTAACAGCTTGACGAGCATCTTTTGAACCTAATTTTCCTTTTGTTTGTCCTTCAAATTCTGGATCAGGGTGTTTGATTGAGATAACTGCTGTAACACCTTCGATTAAATCGTCACGAGTAAATTTGTCGCTTTCAGATTTAATAACACCTTTTTCAATTGCATAGTTATTAATTAAACGCATTAAAGCATCATAGAAACCAGAAACGTGAGAACCGCCTTCATGTGTTGAAATGTTGTTTGTATATGAAATAATGTTTCCACGATATAAATCAGATAAGTATTGCATACCGACTTCAACACCAATAACAACATCCTCATCTTTGTTATTTTTAACAGCAAATTCTCCATCTGCATAAATAACAGGTGTAACTGGTTTGTAACCGTCGCTTAATTCATGTACGTAGTCAATAATTCCATTTTCATATAAGAATTCATAGTTTGTGTTATCTCTGTAGTCAGATACTGAAACATATAAACCTTTGTTAAGGTGTGCAATTTGCTTCGCGTGGTCTAAAATAATTTCTTTATCAAATGGTAATTCTTCCATAACTGAATAGTCAGGATGGAATTGAATTTTCGTTCCTGTTTCATTTGGGTTAGCAAGTTTTTCAATAACTTCTGTTGACTTAATAGTTTTTCCACCATTAGCAAACTCTGCATAGTATAAGTTTCCGTTTCTTTTAACTCAAGCTTTAAATGAGTCTGATAAAGCATTAACAACACTAGCTCCAACCCCGTGAAGTCCACCAGAAACTTTATATGCATTAGATTCGAATTTACCACCAGCATTAAGTTTTGTTAAAACAACCTCAAGTGCACTAATTCCAAATCTTGCGTGGGTATCAATGGGAATTCCACGACCATTATCTTCGACAATAATTGAGTTATCTTGTGTAATGACAATATCAATTCTATTAGCAAAACCAGCCATAGCTTCATCGACAGAGTTATCTACAATCTCTCAAATTAAGTGGTGTAAACCTGATTTAGATG
Source organism: Mycoplasma sp. 4404 (assembly GCF_034863325.1). Classification (NCBI taxonomy): domain Bacteria; kingdom Bacillati; phylum Mycoplasmatota; class Mollicutes; order Mycoplasmatales; family Mycoplasmataceae; genus Mycoplasma; species Mycoplasma sp. 4404. The sequence goes on along the minus strand of NZ_JAYFFE010000002.1, from coordinate 63,983 downwards.
TTGACCCAATGTACATACCAGGTCTTTTTCTAACGTGTTCTAATCCTTCTAAAAACTGAATATTACTTGCATCATAGTTATGCTCTTTTTTAACTTCAGACATCTATACCTCCATGTGTAAATGTAAATTTTAATAAATATTACATATTTATTAAAATATTATATAGATTTTTCAGAAAAATAGATTGTTATATTTCTGCAAGCGCATTTTTACTTTTACAGCTTGTACACTATTATAAAAGTGAAAAAATGTCTATTTTTACTAACTCACATATGTGTATGTAATATGCATAATTTAAGCTAATTAAATTAGATAAAAAAATCAAGCTGTCGCTTGATCAAATTATCAATTCTTTTTAGGATTCTTATAAAATACATCTTCGATTGGGTCAACTCAGAAACCTAATCTATTTTCTTTTGCATAATTTTGAGAATTCTTAATTGTGTGATACATCGTTTGTTCTTCTTCAGTTTCTGCGTAGAATTTTGTATCTGAACGGTCTAATGTAATGTAAGCAACTCTAGCTAAACCTGATCTAATAAGCTGGTTTCCAAACTCTAAATCAGGATTTTTTCTTTCGTCTGGATATAAGAATACAACTCATCTTCCATAATCATCTTCTTTTAACTTATTAAAGTAGAAGAAGAAACCATGTGATTGAACTTGCTCTACGTAGTATTTTTTAGAAATTTGAGCTCAATAATTTTCTTTTGAAGCTAATTCATCTGAATTTGAACCTTTATCTGTTTCAGGAGTATCGATTCCTCTAGATCTTAATCCTAGACTTTTGCCATTACGACGATTAGTTGATTGAGTTCCTGGTTGAATACCACTAACTAAATTCATATATGCACCATATAATGTGTCGCCATCAACAATTCCTGACATATCAACGACAGCATAGTTTTGTGGTAATGTTTTTTTAATTGTTGTGCTAAAACCTAAACTTGTTTGTAAATTTAATGATGACAAGTAATCCATCTCTTGCTGACTAGCAAAAGCTAAAAATAATTTACTTTTATAAATTTCTAAATTTACATCAATTTTATTAAGTGATTCAATTAAGTTTTGCTCATTTGCATAAGTTTGTCTTAAAAATCTTGATGTTTCAGTTAAATTGTTATATGTTTTTGAACCTAAAAATCATTGATGTCTAATTTCAGCAGTCATTTCATTAGCGCTATCAAAAACTTTTACAACATTTCCTGCTTGAGTTAATAAATCTTGATTAGTACTGTTTGAGTTTATTTTATTTTTGTAGCCATCAACTAATTCAACCAAATTATTGTCAGTTGAATAATTAGTTTTAACTGTTTCTAGTTTTTGGATAAGTTCACTATTTGCATTATTAATAGGATTCGACGGTTCTTTTGGAACATCGTTTTTATTACCACATGAAATAGATAATGTAGTGGCAACTGGTAAAATTGCAAGTGAACTGAATAAAGATAATTTTTTAAATTTCATCTTGTCTCTTTTCTATTTGTATATAAATATAATTTTATTCCTATTTAGAAATAATGTGTATAAAAAAAGCATCAAGATGATGCTAAGCTTTATCATTTGATCCGAACTCTAATATTTTTTGTTTAATTACCTTACACATAGCTTCATAACCAGGTTTGTAAAGTTTTCTAGGATCATAATTTTTATCTTCAAGATCTTTGTTGCTAATAACAAATTCTCTAATCGCAGCGTGATTTGCTAATTGTAAATCGGTGTTGATGTTAATTTTTGTAACACCTAAACTGATTGCTTTTTGGATTTGGTCAAGTGGAATTTCGCTACCACCGTGAAGAACAATTCCTAAACCAGTTTCACTTGATAATTTTTCAAGAACTTCAAAATTAAGACCTTGTCAGTTTTTTGGATATTTACCGTGGATGTTTCCGATTCCTGCTGCTAGAACTGTGATTTTTTCAGCAGCTAATTGTTTAGCTTCTTCAATATCTGCAATTTCACCGTTTCCAATAACACCATCTTCTTCACCACCGATTGAACCAACCTCGGCTTCAACAGTCATATTTTTGCTTTGAGCTAAGTAAACAAGTTTTTGAGTTAATTCTTTATTTTCAGCAAATGGGAGGTGTGAACCATCGAACATAATTGAAGTGAAGCCATCTGACTCAATAGCTTTAACACAAGCATCAAATGAACCGTGATCTAAATGAAGAGCTACAGGAATTGAAATTTTTAAGTCCTTAATAAGACCTGAAACTAAACCTGTTACAGTTTCATATCCACCTATATATTTAAGTGCTCCTTCTGAAACTCCTAAAATAACAGGTGAATTCATTTCTTGACATGTTGTAAGAATTGCTTTTGTTCATTCTAAGTTATTAATATTAAAATGAGGAACTGCGTACTTACCTTTTTTAGCTCTCTTGAGCATATCTTTTGCATTAACTAATGACATAAAAACCCACTTATTAGATATTTCTTAATTCTCAGTTTCCGTTTGCAAGTCTGTTGAATCTTTTGTCAACTGTTAATAAACGGTATAACTCACCAATTTTTCTTTCTCTAACTTTTTCATATGGTGTGTTCATTGTGACGAATCTGTCTTCTCAGTCATATCTTAACTCGTCTTCAACAGTGTCAAAGATTTCCATAAATGCAAATTCGTCTGTTGGACGTGATGATACTAATTCGTATGCGATTTCTAACATTGTTTTGTACATAATAAATTCTCCTTTAATTACATTGATAAAGGTGCAGAAACACCAATTAAGTTAAGTCCAAGAGCTAAAATCGCTTGAACTGATTTGATAAGGTGAGCATATGTTGCTTCATCTTCGTGACCTAATAATTTAGTTTCAGCATAAAAACTGTTAAATGATTTAGCTAAATTAATTAAGTATTGTGTTAATAAGTTGACTTTTGAAGTTGACACAATTGTTTTAATTAATTCAGGGAATGAGTCTAATTCAATAATAAGTTTTTTAGCTTTGTTTGTAAAGTTAATTTGATTATTAACTTCTTCTTGTTTTAATCTATTTAATAATGATACAGCTCTTGAGTGAGCGTATTGAACTATAAATACAGGGTTATTAACATCAGTTGAGTTAGCTGCATCAATATCGAAATCAAATTTATTATTGATTTCCCTAGTGAGCATCATAAATCTAACTGCATCAGCTGAAGAGTAATCTAAAAGATCTTGCAAAGTAACTGCTGTACCAGCTCTTTTAGACATTTTAAATTCTTCTCCATCTTTGATTAATCTTACTAATTGAATAGTTAATATATCTAAATTGTCTGGATTGTAACCTAAGCATTGCATCGCAATTTTCATTCTTTGAATGTATCCTGAATGGTCTGCTCCTCAGATATTAATAAGTTTAGGTGACTTTAAGAACTTAAGTTCGTGATAAGCAATATCAGGTAAGAAATAAGTGTAATTTCCATCGGCTTTGATAAGTACACGGTCTTTATCATCGCCAAATTCTTTGGTTTTTAAGAATAATGCGCCATCTTCTGTGTATGTGTATTTGCTTAATTTTCTAAGAACTGGTTCAATTAAACCATCTTCTTTAATTGCTTTTTCAGAAGCAAATGTATCAAATGAAACATTTAATCTACCAAGATCTTCTCTGATTTTATCAAGCATAATATCTTTAGCTGCAGTTGATAATTCACTTAATTTAACTTCATCAGCATTTAAGAAATAATCACCATATTTTTCTTTAATTTTTGTAGCACATCAAACTATATCTTGTCCTCTGTAGCAATCTTCAGGTAATTGTGCATCAATACCAAATAAGTTTTGATATCTTACATAAACTGAATTTGTAAGTACATTAATTTGATTACCTGCATCATTTACATAATATTCGGCTTCAACATCGTAACCAGCATGTCTTAAAATTCTAATTAAAGAATCTCCATAAGCAGCACCTCTAGCATGACCAACGTGTAAAAATCCTGTTGGGTTAGCTGAAACGAATTCAACATTAACATGTTCTTTATTAATAAAGTCAGCTCCATATTTTGTTGGATTTAAGTTAATGTTTTGTATTGTTGATAAAAATAATTGATTGCTTAAAACAATATTGATAAATCCAGGTACGGCAATGTCTATTTTTTGGTAGATATTTGAATTTGACATTTTAGCAACCAATTTATTTGCTACTTCAATTGGATTTTTAACAGCACAATGATTTTTTAAAATAAATGCAATATTTGTACTAAAGTCATAAACAACTTGATCGATGTTAATATTGTCAGGAACATTAGGTTGAGTGATATTAAAAACTAAATCTTTAACATTAAGATCCTTATTAACAAAATCTTCATTTTGCAATTCTATAACTGCGTCAATGATGTTTTGTTTTAACTGTTCTTTTAGTGTCATAATCCTCCTTATTTATAGATATATTTTATATATCTATTATATTAAAAAATATTTTTTATATAGCTAGGAAACAACTAGTTTTATGTACCTTATACATAGTTATAAAAGTTAATTTTGCTTATATAAAATGGTAATTAAATATTATTTTTTATTATAATAACAATATGTTAAAAATATATGTATGTGGACCCACAGTTTACAATGATGTTCATATAGGAAATATGAGACCGATTGTAACTATGGACTTGATTTTAAAAGCTGCAAAGCAACTAGGGATTGAATATAAATTTGTTCATAATATTACTGATATTGATGACAAAATTATCAAAAAAGCCCAAGAGCAAGGTGTTTCAGAAACTCAAGTATCGGAAAAGTATGGTAATTTATATTTAGATTTACTTAAACAATTCAGTGTTGACACTATAACTGAAATTGAATACGTAACCGAAAATATTGATTTAATTGATAACTTCATTCAAAGATTAATCAAATCGAATAATGCATATTTAGATAATGAAGGTAATGTTTGATTTGATGTTATAAAAAACCAAAACGCCTATGGTATTGTTTCAAATCAAAAAATTGAAAACATGAAATTTGAAGATAGTGAACTTTCTTCAAATAAAAAATCACCTGCTGATTTTGCTTTATGAAAAAACACAAATGATGGTGTTAAATACAATGTTTCTTTTGGTGAAGGTAGACCAGGATGACACACAGAATGTGTTGCATTAATTGAAAAACATTTTGGAGATTCTGGTTTAGATATTCACGGAGGAGGGATGGACTTAACATTCCCACACCATGAAAATGAAAATATTCAATTCTATGCTTTAAATCAAAAACAGCTTTCAAATAAATGATTAAGAACAGGTCAAATTAATTTAAATGGAATTAAGATGTCTAAGTCATTACAAAACGTAATTTTAGCTTCCGACTTTCTTAAAAATTATTCAGCTGACTATTTTAAAATGATTTTATTATTAAACTCATTTACAGGTTTGATCAATATTGATGATAATTTAATTAATAATGTTGAAGTGATTTTTAAGAAAATTAGCAAAATTTACTTCTTAAATGCACTATTAAACAAACAAAACAATTCAGAAATTAACAATGAATTAGCTAAAGAAGCATTCACATATATTTTTGAGCAGAGATTTTCTGACTTTAATAAACTTATTAATGATTCAATTAAAAATATTAATAAAGACAAAAACGCCTTGGACATAGCTACATTAGTATATATTTTTGATAAGTTAGGTTTTGAATTCAATAAATTCGATTACAAAAAATATGTTCCAATTTATCAAAAATGACAAGAGTTTTTAGCTCAAAAAGATTATCAAAATGCCGACAAATTAAGAAACGAATTGATTGAAAATAATTTAATATAGGGTAAATATGAAAAAATTACACGAAAAACAAAAAAAATATGATATGACCACTAAAAAAGTGGGAGAATTAATTGTGTATGGGAAAAATTCTGTTATTGACTGTGTCAATAATAAATTAGATATTTCTGAAATACACATAACTGATGAAGGAAGTTTAAAGTACTTTAAAGATGATAACACTTTAAGGGGTATAAAAATTATTATCACTGATAAGAAAACTTTAGATGAAGAAACAAAAGAAAACCATCAAGGTTTTAAAGCAATCTTAAAATCTGTTAATTACAAGGGACTTGACGATTTAGGAAGATTGCATAAGGATAATTCACCAATTCTTGTGTTGGATAAAATTCAAGATCCACATAACTTTGGTGCAATTATAAGAACAGCAAATGCCGGGGGAATTAAGCATATTATTTTCCCTAAAGATAATGCAGCTGTAATTAATTCAACTGTATTAAAGATTTCATCAGGTGGATTTGTAAATATGAATTTTTACAGAGTTAATAGTCTTAATGCGGCCTTAACTCAACTCAAAAAAAGAGGTTATTGAGTTTATTCAACTGTATTAGATGAAAAAGCTCTCCCATACACAACAGTGGAATATGACAGACCTACAATTTTAGTTGTAGGTAATGAAGGTGATGGAGTATCAAAAAGTGTGCTTTCAGTCACAGATCAAACAATCTATATTCCACAAAGGGGGAATGTGCAATCTTTAAATGTATCAGTAGCAACAGGTATTATTGTGTTCGATGCATTAACTAAATGATAAGAAAATATCATTTGAACGATAAGTTTCTCTCTGAATTTTTGAAACTCGAAAATGACAAGTATTATTCAGTTTCAAAAATTATTTCTGCTTTCAGTATACAGCACAGTAAGTCAATAGATGTTTTGTCTAGAAAAATTAGTTGAGTCTTTGGTAAGGTATCTATTGATCCAGCAGAAATTAAAAATGTTATACTTCATGAATTTTTAGGAATTTTTCTAGAAGTTTCTTCAGAAGTTTTTTGTAAGGATTTTAAATCCTATTCTCATTTCGAATCATTCATTTGAAATAAATTAAAGTTAAAGACTCTGAATTTCTTCCACTCAGAAATTAACTCTCAATATATTTTTGATGATGGTATCTCTAACAAAAGGGTAAATTTACAAAAAATTCTAATAGACATGGAAAATAGTGTAGTTGATAACTCACATAGTCCAAAACAACTTGATTGTCAAATTAAAACTCTAAAAATGCACTCAAGAAATCATTTTTTAAATAGTAGTTATAAAAAGAAACACTCAGTTATGAAAACAACAGATTTAAATGTTGGTTCATCTATTGATATTGACATTATTTGTTCGAACAACCTTATTACTACATTGATATCAAGTTAAATAGAGCTTATGTTATCTTATATGTCAAATTTTTAATTCTTCTTTCTCATATATATTTATCGTATATTTACATAAGTTTATGAAATGTTTTTATGGTATAAAACGCAGTAGATTTTTTAAATTATTTTGTGTTGATTTTTAAAATCTCTTTAATTTATTATGTTCATGTTTTTATAAACAAGCTATATTTTGCTTGTTGCTCCATTATTTTTTATAATTTTTTGAGACAAATCGTTTTTACTCTCTGGCGATTTAGTCCCTTCTATATTTCTTTTATTTTTTCACTTACAAAATATGCATGTATAGACTTTTTTTTGATTCTATCTATGTTTTTCCGTATTTTAGGTAAACTTACTTGGATTTTATTTCCAATAATTATTCATTCTTGCATATTAATAACATTGGGTAAGTGTTAGGTTATGAAAACGTATCATCTCATTTGCTTGGGGGAGTGTGTGGGATGGTCAAAATTAATTAAACTTGAATTTAAGTTTTAAGGGTTAAGGAAAATTCGTAAGTTTAATTAATATGTTTTCTCTTGTTGCTTTTTATTTTATTAGTGTAAATTTTGGGGTACTTCTCAAAATTACGGTTATCTTCTTGTATGTTGTGGGGACTGAACTCTTTTTCACTTTCCAGTTTATGTTCTTCATTACTCACTTTGGTTTTCATTAAATTTTTATAGTTTATTTTTATAGTGTTTAAAACAAAATATAATATGGTTTTTAGTTTATTTGTTGGATTATTCCTTTCTAAACATTTGAAAAGTATTTCACTTTCTTATATTTCTCCATTTATTAACTTTTATTCAATATAATATCTTATTATTAAATGCGAAATACAAAATTGGTTCTAAATGAACCGAAATTCATTATTTTTTCTTCTCTCATCAGTTAGACATTTTCTGTTAAATGTCAAACACCTTTCTTTAATTTTATTATTTAATTTTTTACAATGTCTATTAGATTTCCACTTAACTTTTTTAAGTTAAGTGGTTTTTATATCCACTGTATGTAAATTTTCTCTTTTTATATTATGTGCTAATATTTTAGTAATATGAATAATCGCAATTTTAGAAATAAAAAATTTGTATTTATTGGTGACTCAATAGCGCAAGGTTTTGATTTATCTCAAGGAACTGGAACATATGGAAATTTAGATGAGTTAGGTTATGCATATTCGGACTATTTCATTGAGTTAATTCAGAAGAATGTTGGTAGAAATTTAGACATTAAATATAGTAATTTAGGCCTATCAGCAAGCAAGATTAGTACTTGAATTAATATCGTTTCTGGTGAAGAGTTTACGGATGAAACAAGAGAGCTAATGCACATAAATAAAGTTTTAGCTCAAAAATTTAATCACACTTGTTTTAATCATGATTTTGATTCATATTTAAAAGAAATTAAGGAAGCAGATTACTTATTTATAAATTCTAGTGGAATTGAATTTTTATTCAGTATTTCCTATGTAGACTTAGTAGAAGTAATGTCTCAAAAAGATTACTACCTTCAAAATAAACAAATTGATGATTTATTGAAAAATGTTAAACGTACAACACAGCAAATCATTAATGAATATATTGTTTTAGTTAACAAAATTAAAGAAGTTAATACAAATTGCAAAATCTATTTAGTCGATTATCCTATCGCTTCATTACCTGTGCTTAACAAGTTGATTCTTAAAAACAAAGATAATCTTTTAAACAAGAGTTATTCTATTTTTAAATCTATATACAAGGTATTTCAGAATATTTTTGCAGAAGTTTCAGCAGCAACAAATGCTAAATATGTTGAAATATTTGACTTTGAAAAATGTTTAAGAAATGAACGCAAATGATATCAGTTGTTCTTAGATATTCATTGCAGTAAGAAATGTTATAAATACATAGGAAAGAAACTTTATCTAAATTTTGCTAAAGAGCATCATTTAAATAAATTTACTTGAACTAAATTTAGAAGTATTCCAATATACCCGGATAACAAAATTATTCATCTTGTTCAAACTTGATACAAAGAATTAGGAGTCCTAGAAGGATCGCTAATTAGAATTTATATAAGCACAATTAGCAATTCATTGATTACTGAGAAACTAACTAAAGGTTTAGATATCACTCTTAATTTCAGCGCGCTTCTAAATGAGAATGTTATGTCACTCATTGGTAAGATTTTCCATGATGAAAACGTACTCGAATATATTGAAAATAAATTCAGTTCACTAAAATTCACAGACACATTAATTGACTTTTTAGCTAATAGTCAAGAGTTTGTTACATTGATTGATAATGTTGAAAAATTCTTTACTAGAAACAAAAACATTTCGCTTAATAAGTTTTGACAATTCTTTTTAGTTTCAAATGAAAAAACATTGTTTGATATAACAAAAAAATTCTTTGAAAAGTACCCTAATTTCAAAGAAGAGATAATTGATTTAATTCATTTTATCCTTGGAGAGTTAAATAAAAGAAAATTTATTAAGATTCCAATTGATATTAGAAAAATTGATTATGAGTTTAATTTAGATTTTTCATTAGTAAAAAATGATTTAGATGAATTTATGATTATTTTTAAAGATTACTTTTTATCAAGTTCACATTTTGTTAGCTTCGAAAGTTACTTTAATAGTTTTATTATCAAAAACAAAGAGCTAATCAAACAAATATCATCGAAGTTTCTAAATATTGTTTTAGAACAATTATTCACTGATAAGGAAAAATTAATTCAATTCATTTTAGCCTATTGCAAGATTGATTATAAATATCTCTCAAGAAGAGATTTTGAAGCTCTTGACAGATATGTAGATAAGTTATTGAGCAACTTAAATATGACTAAAATGCAAAATAAAATCATTAATGAAACAATTAACTTTATACTAAAAACACCTAAAATGAAGCTTATTAGTTCTAACAACATTATGCTTATTGGACTTATTATTAAGAATCAATTTAGAAATAGATTATTTTTAAGCTTAGTTAGAGGTAATTTGGTCCCAACAGTTAATTTAGGAGTGCGTTTAGCATTTGCAAAAGTGAGATCAATATTTAGATGAAGAAAGTAATGTGTTATGTTTTTTTGCACATGTAAATAATTTCAATTAAACCTATTACATAGCATTCATTTACTTAATGTATATTGTAATGTTGTGGTAAAATTAAAACACTATGAAAAGTAACAAGGTATCAATTGCATGCGAATTATGCAGAAAGAAAAATTACGTGACAATTAAAAGTGCTGGAAATGCAGAACGTTTAGCGATTAAAAAATATTGTCCTCATTGCAAACAACACTCAATTCACAAAGAAGAAGTTTAATTATGAGAAAAAATAAGAAAGCAAAAACTGAAAAAGTCGAAACAGCAAAAATGTCTTTAAAAGACAGATTTGAAAGCAGAAATAAAATTTATTTCTTTAGAAAGACTGTTAAAGAAATTAAACGTGTTCGTTGAGCAACTCCAAGACAAAATTGAATAAACCTTGTTAAAATTCTTGTTTTTACAGCTATATTTGCTTTATTTGTTTATGCAGTAACAATTGGATTTACAAAATTATGAGAAGTAATTGGTTCAGTTTAGAAAGGTAAATTATGAATAATTTTAAATGATACATGATCTCTACTGTTAGAGGAAAAGAAGAACAAGTTATTGAAGCTTTAAATAACCGTATTATTGCTGAAAATGTTGCAGAATCATTTAATCAATATGCAACACAAGATGGCGCTTTTAAAATCTTTAAAAAACCTATCTTAACAGCTAAAGAATTAGAAAAAAGACGTTTAGGTCAAGAATACAAGGTTAAATACACAAATCTTTATCCTGGATACATTTTTGCAAATATGGATATGACTGATGAAGCTTGATACGTTGTACGTAACACACAAAACGTTACAGGTATCATCGGATCATCTGGTAAAGGAGCAAAACCTACACCTGTTTCTTCTAGAGAAATTAGAAAAATGGAAAAAGCTGCTGAAGAAGCTACACACTTATTTAACTTAGGTAAAAACTTACAAGGACTTAAAGTTAATGATTTAGTTGTAGTTTTAGACGGTCCATTTAAAGGTGAAATTGGTCCAATTAAATCATTAAACTTAGACACAAATATCGCTACAATTCAAATTGAATCATTCGGAAAAAGAACTTCTGTTGAATTGAGCATCGATTCATTAGAACATTCAACAGAATACTAATCATTAGTGAAATTGAACAGTTTTAGCTGTTCTTTTTTATTCAAAATTTATCAAAAGAATAAAAAATGACTTTATTACCTACTAAAACAATCGTTTAATAAGTAATAAAGTCTAATTGTAATATTTCTTTTAAGTCGAGTTTGATATTTTAAATAATTTGAAGATTAATCTTCACTCATTATATATTCAGCTTGTTTAATAACATCATCTACAGCTTGTTTTTGATATTCTGGAGGATAATTATACTTCTTCAAACATTCTTTTATTTTTGTTCTCATTCTTGCTCTTGTGGATTCTTTATGGGCCCAGTCTGTTGATGCGTATTCTTCAACTAATGACTTTAATTCCCTAGCAATAAGTTTAAGCGTTTCATCGTTTAGTAATTCTTTAGCTGATTTATCTCTAATTAAAGCATCATAGAACGCTTTTTCTCTTCCGAATACACCAAGGTCTCTAGCTGTTTGTTCGTCCCTTACCATTTCACTAGCGAATCCAACTAAATCAACAATAGTTTGTTCTGGTGAAAAAATAGCATCTCTATCATTATATTTTTCTAAGATTTTTCTTAATCTTTTACTGTATTCTTGAGATTTAAAATAATTATTTTTTCTAGATTCAGCTATTGCTCTTTCAAGCAACTTCTTAACAATTTGAACAAACACATGAGGAGGATTTTTTACTCTTAATTCTTCTATGTTTTTCTCACTTAATAATTCAATAACCTTACTTGAATCTTCTTTTGTTTGAGTTAATACTTTTACTTCATCACCTTTAATAGCGTCTGCTAGAAGATTAGAAACATATTCGTTCATTTCTTTTATAGAAACAGTTGGAGTTTTTGCTCTAAGCTTTAGAATAAAACTTCTAATAGCTAAGTAATAATAAACATCATTTTTCTCTTCTTCAGTTAAAATACCAGCACAAACGACAAAGGCTTGCTTTACAGAAAAGGAAAGATCACTCATAAATGCATCTTCTCTTTTAGCTTCTTGTAACACAAATTCTGTTCCGATTTGTACAGCTTCAAATCTTTCGTGATCATTAGAGCTATAAAATTTGCTTTTATCAATTTTGTAAAATCATTCATTAAGTACGCTTAATTTTTCTTTCAAGATGTCATAAATTTCTTTCTTTACATCTTGAACATTTTCTTGTCTGTCTCTATCTGTATATTCTGTTAATGCTTCATTTAATGCTTCATTTAGACCTATGTAATCGACAATTAAACCATAATACTTACCTGGATAAACACGATTAACACGAGCAATAGCTTGCATTAAATTATAAGATTTGAGTCTCTTAATAAAATATATTGCATCTAAGTCGGGTACATCAAAACCGGTTAATCACATATCAACTACAATTGCGATTTTATATTTTGATGTATCTTTTTTAAATTCTTCACCTAACTCTTTTCTATATGCAGAATCTTTAAATAGATTACGCATTTCTTCTGTGTCTTTATTAGATTCAGTAACAACCAAAATTACTTGTTCTTTCATTTCAGGTGCAATCTCAGCAACTATTTTCTTATATAGTTTTAAAGCTGCATGACGAGTTTGACAAACAATCATGGCTTTTCCGTTTAAAGTACCCTTTCTCTCAGAATAGTGAGCCATAATATCTCTAGCAAATAAATCAATCATGTCATCATCTTCTAAAATGACTTTGATTTTGCTCATTTCACGTTTTGATTTTTCTATTGCTTGATTATCTGCTTGTTCATTTTTCACTAAATCATTATAGTAATTATCAATTTGACTCAATATTAATTGATCTGTCCAAACTTTCGCAAGTCTAGATTCATAAAAAAGTTTTACTGTTGAACCATCGATAACTGATTGAGTCATATCGTAGACATCGATAATATCACCGAAAATGTCTGTTGTTTGTTTTTCTTTTGTTGATACAGGAGTTCCGGTAAATCCAATAAAAGTAGCATTAGGTAATGCTTCCCTAATATACTTTTCTACTCCATATTTAAAAACCGCTTCTAATTCATCAGTTTCTTTATTTCTTTCGTAATGAACAGTCTCATAAATTCCATAGTGCCCTCTATGAGCTTCATCAGTCATTACGATAATGTTTGAACGTTCATTTTTTGGTAAATTATGCTTATCGAATTTACCAACTGTAGTAAAAATTATTCCACCTTGTTTAATGTGCTTAAGCTTCTTAACTAAATCTTCTCTAGATGTAGCTATTTGAGGTTCGCATTTTAGGTAATTGCGCGCACTAAAGAAAGTTTTATAAAGTTGATCATCTAAGTCGATTCTATCTGTTAAAATCACTATAGTTGGAACATTTAAGTCTTTGTTAATCAATAATCTATGTGCAAGCATTAGCATTGAAAATGATTTACCACTACCTTGAGTATGTCAAACAATACCAGCTTTACCATTTCCATTTGACTTAATGCTATTTAAAATTGATTGAACTGATTTTTTCACCCCAAAATACTGGTGATATTGCGAGATTATCTTAACTGGTTTGTCATTTTTGTCTTGAATAAAGAAAATATTATGTTTAATAATATCTAGTAATCTGCTTTTTTCAAACACTCCATCTATGAAGGTATTTAGTTTAAATGCATAATTAACATCATAACCTTTTTTACCATCAACACTTTTTCACTCATTGTATCTATCGAATTTAGAAGTCAATGTTCCGATTCTAGTACTTACTCCATCAGAAATTACTAAAAAAGCAGAGTAATTAAATAAAGTTGGAATATCATAACGGTATCCATTAGACTCGCTGCTTCCACCTAATTGATTGTAAGCGTCTTCCAATGTTGCTCCAGTAGCATCTTCAACTAAAGACTTAAGTTCCATCACAATTAAAGGAAGTCCATTTATATACACAACTATGTCTGGTATTCTAGTCGATCTTCCTTCGTTGAACTTAATTTGATGAACTACTTGAAATGTGTTATTATCTACATTATCAAAATCAATGAATTTGATAAGAGGGTTAACTTGATATTTATTTGACTCAATTGTCACACCTTCTACTAAGATTTTGTGAACTAAAAAATTCCTTACGAATAAAGAAGGATTATCAACTCTCATAAGCATATTCATTGCTTCGTTAAGTATTTCTAAATCATCAAATTTATTTATTTTAATTAACGAATTTAAAAGAACTTCCTTATTAATGAATTCATCAAGCTTTCTTTCACTTAGTCATGAATCATCAAAATTTAAAAATTCAAAACCATTTTTTTCTAAAAGTTCTATAATGCTATTCTCAATAGTAGCTTCATTAAACATATGATTTTACCTCGAAATTATTATATAAAAAAGCAGTTATTTTTCTCAAAATTAATACAGATAGTTAACACTATAGGAACAGTTGGTAATTTGATTGAAAAAACTAATCAAAAAATTATATTGTTTGAAAAATTACTAAAATATATTTATCAAATTTATTTTAATGATAAAAGTAGTGTAAACAAATTAGGTGATGTAATTAAATATTTTGTTGGTGGAACATTTAAAAGTAAGGATTATACAAATCTTCCATCATGAAAATTAATTACAATTAAAAACATAGGAGACTCTGGATTTAATCTTGATAATATCACTTATTTTAGTATGAAGCCAGAATATGAAAAATTTAAATTAGAAATTGGGGATATCTTACTCACCATGACTGGGTACGTAGGTAGAACAGGTATTGTTGATTCTGAAGATTGTTATTTAAATCAAAGAATTATAAAGATTACTTGTGAATCGAAAGCTTTAATATATACCTATTTACTAATGGATAAGGAAAATATTTCTAGTTTAGGTCGCGGTAGTGCACAACCAAACTTAAGTATTTCAGATTTTTTAAACATTAAAGTTCCGTTTGACGAGAATGACGTTAACTATTTTAAAAAATATGATTATATATTTGATGCAATTCTAAAAAATAGAATGAATATTAGAAAATTAACAAATTTGAAGAAACATCTTCTTTCAAAATATTTCTAAATAGTTAACACTATAGGAAGTGTCGATGATCTTATTGAAAATTATGAGTTAATCGAGACTAAAATTAAATCTATTGGATTAAGAAAAATAAACTCCTTGAATTTTATTAGAAATCACATTCCCTTCTCGAAATATGGGATATTTGACAAAGGAATAGAGGTTGGTTCTAGCAACTATATAGAAAAATCTCAAACTAGAGACACTCTTATTCCGTACTTAAGAGTCGGTGATTTAGATTCATTAAAAAATTGTTACATAAAAAAAGCGCAAAACCTAAAAACATGTCACTCAGATGATACATTAATAGCATTTGATGGCGCTCCTGGAAGGGTGAATGTTGGTTTATCAGGTGCTTACTCATCAGGAATATATAAAGTAATATCTGAAAATAAAGGTTTTGCTTTCTTTGAACTATTAAGCGATTTAAATCAGTCTATTATCAAAGATAATTCACAAGGCACAACAATTTTGCATGCTTCCAAAGCAATACCAATGCTATTAGCTTGTGAACCTACCAATGATGAAATTAATTTTTTCAATTATATTTATGAATTATTGGTTAAAGTGAAAATGTTAAAATCTAAATGTCTAGATATTAAATCTATACTGCTTAATAAATATTTTACCAATTAATTATTTTGTCAACTATTTCCTGTTGCTCTTCACTTGTTTTTCTCAAATAAATTCTAGTAGTTTCTATAGATTCGTGACCCATTAAATCGGCTAGTAATGCAATATCTTTGCATTTTTCTAAAAAGTTTTTTGCGAATCGATGTCTAAAAGAGTGAGGGTAAACCACATTTAAATTCATATTGTATTTTCTTGCTAGTGATTTTAATTGATGAGCTATACCTCTAGTTGATATTTGATTACCATCTTTATTAAGAAATAGATAACCCTCTGTTCTAGCGATAGAATCATAATATTCTATCGCTTTTTTTCTTAATCTAACGGGTATGAATATTCTTCTTATTTTGCCACTTTTTGTGTAAAGGTCTATATAACCCCTTATTAAATGCTCATATTTGAATTGAATAAGCTCAGAAATCCTAGCACCAGTTGCTCCTAAAAATCTAATAATAAAATACCACTCATAATTTTTGTCTTTGAGCAATTTGTTTTTAAAGAACTCGTAATCTGCATCGCTGATAACATTTTCTAAAAAACTTTTTTGTTGAATTTTTATGTATTTTAGTTTTAATTTTTCTTTCCTTAAAAATTCCAGATATTTATTGATTCCTTGAATTCTCAAATTAATAGTTTTACCCTTATACTTATCGACTAATATTGATTTAAAAGCTAATAAATTTTGTTTTGTTATTTCGCTAAATTCTGCACTAAACTGTTTAACCGCAATAACATAAGCATCAATAGTATTTTTTGTTAAATTTTGATGTTGTAAAAATGAAATAAATTCTTTCAAATTGTAATACCTCCTATTTATGGAAGGTACTAAAATCTAGAAATATTTATTCAATAGTAGATTCTTCAATTCTTTAAGCTTCTTTATTTTTCTTCTATAAGAAGTTAAATGAATAACTAAAGGACTAAACTCCTTATTGAAACTATTTATCTCTTCATCAGATAGTTTAGGGACAAGAATTTTATTAAATGTTTCATTATTAATCCCAGCCATGGTTGTACCTACAGAGTTAAGGTCTCTTTGAACAAAAAAGTTCGGGGATAAAATAATACCTGTTAGAAATGATAGTGGTAATTTGTTTGTGGCTTCGACTCCCAAATATCCTGTCGAAAAGATATAATTATTAAGCAAATCATCATCTTTTTCTGTCACTATAATTACCTTTTTTGAGTCTTTCATCTTGGCGAATCATATTGAATCAACCACTGGTTGCATGTTTGCTCTAGACGGTCTGTCCTCAAAGTTGAATGAATCAAATTGTAAAATATTGTTAATACCTTCTACGGACGATGTGTCCAAATAATTCTTGGTATTATTATATTTTTTTATACCAGATTTAATAATTTGAGGCGAGTAATATTCAAAAGGAATGAGACTTTTATCAGATAAAGACATAGTAAATATGTTTAATATTTTTGATATCTGATTTTGATAATTTTCGATAAGATGATCGACGCTTCCTATAGTGTTAACTATCTAGAAATATTTGCTTAATAAAATATCTTTAATTTTAATTAATAAAGAGATTTGATTTCTATAATTTAAAATTAAGTTGTAAATTTGACCTGTCTTCTCATTAATTTCTTCAGAATGATTGTTTAGATTTATTGATATTTTTTCAAGCATCGGTTTAGTAATAAATTTAATTACTGACCCTTGAGAATTATTTTTCAAAACATTTATATTATTTTCACATTCTTTTAGAAACAAGTAAAAATATTTTTGAGGTTCTAATACATAAGTCCTTTGATATGCATTAAATTTACCCTTGTAATGTTTAACTGAGATTTCACCATTACCAGCAATTATTATAGCCTCACAATCAAAAGCATAATCATTAATTAGTAACTCATTAGTACCACATGTAAAAAACGGAAAAGAACCGGTCTTATCAGCTTCATTAGCATTAATTTTTCCTGTTTTTATTAAGCATACATCTGCTAATGATAGATTTTGTATACATGGATATTCAGAATTTTGAGAATAAAGATTTGTTGACATTATTTTTAAAAAATTTATTTTCTCCTCAATTTTTTCAATCAAATTATCAACTGTTCCTATAGTGTTAACTATGTGTTGTTGAATTTCTAAGTTTGGTAATTCGATATCAACATTTCCAAGTTGTTCTTTAGACAGCTCTTTGAATGTCGAACCTCCAGCAATTGAATTTAAATATTCTCTATTCTTAAGTAACCAATAATATAAATACGTAGGTTTAACTAGATTTTCATTACAAATCATTGATTTAAACCCTTGATTTGTACATAGTGAGTTCTCTGCTATTGCAACATATCCAATCGGAGCTCTTGAAGTTAAAAGAACAGTTCCTTTAGGAACTAAAGTAGTAGAACAACTGCTATATCCTAATTCTGTTATATTTCTATTACCATAAGAAATATATCTAGTCTTTAACGAAGACATGTCCTTTGGTGTTATTCACTTTATATCACCATCCCAAAATTCAGGATTAGAAGTACTTGGGGTCGAACCATTGATGATATTTACCATATTTTTCAATTTCATTACTAATACCTCATTTCTAGGAGTTTTATATGAATACAGTAAAGTTAAAAGATATATCAATAGGTAATAAAGGTTCATATGGAATCGGTGCCTCAGCATACAAATGTGAACCATCATCGCCACAATACCTCAGAATCACTGATATATCAGATGACTCAAGAATTAACATACCGTTGCCTGCATGTATAAACGTGGATGAATATCCAAAATATAAAAACTACTTTTTAAATGAAAATGACATAGTTTTTGCTAGAACCGGTAATAGTACCGGTAGAAATTATTTTCACAATGGAAGTCCGGATAAAATAGTTTATGCAGGCTACTTAATTAAGTTTTCTATCGATTCTAGCAAAATAAATCCACGTTATGTCGGTTATTATTGTCAATCAAATTCATATTGAAAGCAAGTGAAATCGCTATTCACAGGAAGTACACGATCTAATTTAAATGCAATAATGTATGGTGAACTAAATATTCCTATATTGGAGACATCAAAGCAACAACAGATAGTTAACATTATTTTAATTCTTCCATTAATATATCTTTAACCTTATCTTCTAGTTCTTTACTTTGTTTCATTAATTCTAATAATTCAGCAGTGGTCTTTCTTAACTCTTCTTGAATTTCTTCAGGAGATAATTTGTTAGACTCATCTGCTCCAACGTATCTTCCAGGATTTAAAGAGAAATCTTTTTCTTTGATTTCTTCTAATGTGGCTCTCTTACAAAAACCTGGTATATCTTCAAGAGTTCCTTCTCTAAAATCACGATAAGCTTTGACAACTTTGTCTACATCTTCTTGTTCAAGGACTCTTATTTTTCTTGAGACTAATTTCCCTAAGTTGTATGCGTTTACAAATAAAACATCGGTGTTAGTTTTTCCTTTATTTAAGATTCAGCATTGAACTGAAATGGTAACATTTGAAAATAATTTATCAGGCAATGCTAGAATTGCTTCAACCTTACCTGATTCAATCATAGTCTTTCTAATTTTGTAATCATCTTTAGTATTACTTGTTGTAGCTCCGTTTGGCATCAATATTGCTGCTTTACCATTAGGTGCTAATTTAGAATACATTAATGAAAGTCATGCATAGTTAGCATTCTTCATGTCCGGTTTTCCAAATACTCATCTAGGATCACCTTCCAGAGATGGTTTTCAATAATCTTTTAAATTGTATGGTGGATTAGCAATGATGTAATTTGCTCTTAAAGACTTATGCAAATCATCTGTAAAAGAATCAGCGCTTTTTTCACCTAAATTCCCTTCAAGTCCTCTAATAGCTAAATTCATTTTAGCCATTTTTCAAGTTCCAGGGTTTGATTCTTGTCCATAAATTGAGATGTTATCAACATTACCTTGATGTTCTTTAACAAACTTAGAACATTGAACAAACATACCACCACTTCCACAACATGGGTCAAAAACTTTCCCACTATAAGGTTCTAAAATATCAACCATTAATTCAACAACAGATTTTGGAGTAAAAAATTCTCCACCTTTTGTCGGTATATGCTTAGCAAAAGCACCTACATAGTACTCATAAACTTGGCCGAAGAAATCACCATCAGCATCTTCCATATTTAAATCATTAGTGAAAAAGTCTACTAAGTCTCCTAAAGCAGATTTATCTAAATCACTCTTAGAATAAGTTTTAGGAAGAATTCCTTTTAGTTGATTATTGTGTTTCTCAAGTTCGATGAAGGCATCATCAATTACTTGACCTAAATCACTTTGTTTAGAGTGACTTGCTATATTGGTTCATAAAGCATTTTCAGGTACTAAAAATACATGATCTTGAATGTAATAGTCTTGATCTTTTTCTCTACCATCACCAACTTTTTTGAGCTCATCATATTTAGCAATGTACTTATCACTAACATATTTTAAAAAGACTAAGCCCAATACAACATTTTTATAATCAGCAGGATCACATTTGTCTCTTAGTTTTTCTGCTGCTTTTCATAAAACATTTTCATCAATTATTTGTGACATACTTATCCTTAAATTCTTTCAATATTTTTAATTATTTGATTATATCATAATCAAAGCCTTTTATTATTCTATCACTATATTCTGCATGTTTTTGGGTTAAATCAGATTCTAGATTACTACAACTAGATTGCTGAATTTTATAAGAACAAGAAAAATTAAACTAGGACAATTCTTATAAACAATTTATAAAAAACTCAAAGCATCTCAATATTGTTGAGGTGTTTTTCAATTTAACACAAATTGAAATCTTTCATTGTTATATCATTCAATGTAATCTTTGATAATATTTTTGAGTTTATCAAAGCAAATTGTTTTGTGATTTACAAAGTTTAAACACTCAGATTTGATGTTTGAAAAGAAATATTCAACTTCCCTATTGTCTAATGAATTTCCAACCCTACCCATAGATACATTTTCATTGTTTTTTGCAACTACATCGAGATATTTAGATGATGAATATTGAAATCTGTGATCTGAATTAAGAATTCAAGGTTTTTTAAACTTGATATCCTTGATGTGTGAAATAACTAAATCTGTATCATTTCTTCTTGATAAGTTTCAATTCAAAATTTGTTTGTTTTATGATGTATTGCAACTGAAAGATAATCGTTATTTTCATCTATATCATTTGGCGCTTTTATATATGAAACATCTCTTGCAATAACATTATTTGTAATTTCATTGTAATCTCTATTTACAAAATCTTTAACTTTAACATTTATAATCTTGATTTCTCTAACTTTGCATTTTGACCTAACTACACAAATTAGATTTAATTTGTTCATTATTCTTCCTCATGTTCTGTAATTTATGTCTATTTTAAAAGTTAAAATAGCTAAAAATATTCTTAAATTCTTCTATTAAAATAAATATCAAAAATAAAAAAATCTGGTACTTCGAAAACACCAGAAAATTTATTTGAAATTTGGCAGGGGTTAAAGGAATCGAACCCTTACTTTCAGTTTTGGAGACTGCAGCACTACCACTATACTAAACCCCCATACAATCATCATCTAAAATGATGATTTTTTTATTATTTCCCGAATTTGAAGTGACAAACGTCACCATCTTTCATAATGTAGTTTTTACCTTCAGAACGCATTTTACCAGCGTTTTTAGCACCTAATTCACCATTGTATTCAATGTAATCTTCATATGCAATAACATCTGCTTTAATGAATTTTTTCTCAAAGTCTGTATGAATAATTCCTGCACATTTAGGAGCTGCTCAACCTTTATGATAAACTCAAGCTCTTGCTTCAATTTTACCTGCTGTAAAGTATGTTTCTAAATTAAGAAGATCAAATGATTCTCTTGTTAAAACATCTAGACCACTACGTTCTACACCATACATTGAGAGCATTTCGTTTTTTTCTTCATTTGATAAATCAACTAACTCAGATTCTAATTGAACTGAAATTGGAATGATTTTTTCATTTGGTTTTAATGAATTTTTAAGCTCATTATAAAGTTTATCATCTTTGTAATTTGCATACTGTTCTGTGCCTAAGTTAGCTACATAAATTATTGGTTTTAATGTGAGTAAATGATAACCTTTAACAGCTTTTAATTCATTTTCATCAAGTTCAACATCACGAGCCGGTATTGATTGAAGTAATGCATCTTTAACTTTGTTAGCAGCATTAAATTCAATTAAACCATCTTTATCACCTGATTTAGCTTTTTTAGTAACTCTATTAATTACGTTGTTAATTGTTTCTAAGTCAGCTAACATTAACTCATAGTTAATAACATCTTTATCTCTTACAGGATTTACTGAATTAGCTACGTGCAAGATGTTTTTGTCTTCAAAACATCTAACAACGTGAATAATTGCATCAACTTCTCTAATGTTTGATAAGAATTTATTTCCTAATCCTTCACCTTTTGATGCACCTTCAACAAGTCCGGCTATGTCAACAAAGTCAAATGTAGCTCAAACAATTTTATCTGGTTTGATAATGTTTGCAATTTTTTGTAATCTTGGATCAATTAAAGGAACTGATGAAATGTTAGGCTCAATAGTTGTGAAAGCGTAGTTAGATGATTCAACTTGCTTTTTAGTAATTGCACTAAATAATGTACTTTTACCTACGTTCGGAAGACCTACAATACCTGCTTTTAGTGACATAAATAAACTCCTTTTTAATCAATAATTATGTTTTTAATTTTACTCTAAATGCTTGAAAAGTAATTTTTTAATTTGATAAAATTAAAATAAATTTTAAGAAAGGTGAAAATGAGTCAAATTAACAATAAAATCACACATTGATTTAATTTCTATAAATCCAAAGAACTAATAAACTCAGACATTAATGAATTTGTTAGAAAGGTTGATAATCAATTTCCAAACGGTGAATTTTACACAAGAGCGAAATCAACTGTTTATGGAATTGAATTCGATACACAAAATCAACTTGGTTACAACAATTTAAACGCTTATACATTGCTTAATTTGATTTCACTTTTTGATAAATCACTTCCTAGAAAGTCAATTTTTAATAGAAAAAGAAAAGTTTTAGTTGCATTAAAAAACAAAGTTAATATTAATTCAAAACTTCAAGATTTATTGATTAGGTTTTTAAATGATAAAAAGTACCACGTTTATACTTTTAATATTGATAAGCTAAATGATTTTTTTATCAATACAACTGTAAACAATATGGATTTAGATTATTCAGTTTATTTAGATTACAAAGAAACTAATAATAAATTTTATTTAAAAATTTACAACAAAAATAAATTAATTTCACTTGAGGAACAAGAGAAGTTAATTAATGAGCTTTATGAAGTTAAAGATCACATATTTGTTTCTGATTCAAATTATTCGATTGTTCTAAACTCAGACAAAGTTATTGACTCAGCTTATGAAAACTTCTTAAAATCAGTTAAATCTGAATTTGATTTTAGTTCAAACAACAAATTGGTTGTTTATACGCTTATTAGCGACAATTTATCAAACTACATTATTAATAGATTTTTATCAAATTTAAATGTTAAGGTTTCAAAATTGAATCCAACACTTAACAAAGATTTAAAAAATAAAAATTCAACTTTTTCTATTGTTAAATGAGCTCTATCAACTAATTACAATGCTAACTTAATTATTGTTATGGATGAACATAATGATATTAAGTTGTTTGCTAGAGTTAAAAATAGCTTTGTTGAATTAAATAATGACCAAATAGCTTATCTTTTCATTTCAAATCAATATTTAAAATGAAAAGAAACTAAGTTAACAGATAAACCAAATATTTTTATTCCACTAGATGCTTCAGAGTTAATTATCAACTTACTTAATACTTTTAAAATTCCTTATGAATTTGAAAATAAAATGGATGATCCAAACAACATTTTATTTGCATACAATTCAAATTCATTTTCAAATGATATTAATGAGCATTTAAGTTTTGAAAATTATGGTTTTCTATTTAACTTCTGTGTGATGTTGCAAGAGTATTTAGAAAACAATAACTTACTTACACTTAAATACAACAAGATGATTGAATCAATGAATAAAACTTACTATGTTTATTCATACATTAACAAAACTGTTCAAGATATGAAAAATGTTTTTGATTATTTAGTCAATAAACCAACCGGCTTTCTTAAAAAATCAAAAATAGATAAGCTCCAATTACTTGATTGAGATAACACAAAACAACATTACATTTTTCAAGTTAAAACGAAAGGTAAAAGGTTTTCAACTATTACAAGTATTTCTTACAAGAAAGCTAAAAAAGAGATCGAAATTAAAACTGAATTTCAATCTCATATGTATAAATTTCATCCATTTTTAGAAACTATATGAGCTAATTTAGTTAAAAACAAAATCAGAAAAAGAATTTTAAAAATTGTTAAACAAATAAACAAGCTGCAAGAGAAAAAAGTATAATTTCCAAATATATTAAGGAGTTACTATGATTACAAAAATTAAAGGAACAAAAGACTATTCACCAGTAGAGTTTTTATTAAAAGATTTTGTAACTGATATGTTCACTGAAACAGTTGCTAAAGCAGGTTATGTTGTAGTGGAAACGCCTATTATGGAACAAGCTACACTTTTCAGACGTTCTGTGGATGATTCAGAAATTGTTAAAAAAGAAATGTATGAATTTAAAGACAAAGGTGACAGAGATATAGCACTTAGACCCGAGGGAACTGCACCTTTTGTTAGAGCACTTATCGAACAAAAATGATTAAATGATGGATTTAGTAAATTTGCTTACTATGGACCAATGTTCAGATATGAGCAACCACAAAAAGGTAGATACAGACAGTTTTATCAAGCAGGTGTTGAATTTGTAGGTGAAAAAACTTATACAAAAGATGTGGAAGTTATTTTATTAGCTGCACACATTTTAGATAACTTAATGGTTGATTGAGAATTAAAAATCAACACAATTGGTGATGAAGTAAGTAGGAAACAATACGAAGAAGCTTTATATAACTACTTATTACCTTACAAATCTGAGTTAAGCAAAATTTCACAAGAAAGATTAGAAAGCAAAAAAGTTTTAAGAATTCTTGATGATAAAGAAGATTCACAAAAACCTTTTATTAAAAATGCGCCTAAAATTGCTGATTATTTATCAGATGAATCAAAAGAATACTTTGTAAAAGTTACTACAGCACTTGATGCAGCAAATATTGAATACAAAGTTTCAAATGAATTAGTTAGAGGGCTCGATTACTATGATGAAACTGTATTTGAATTTGTAACAGCAGGTAAAGGCTCAACAAGTGGACTTACATTAATTGGTGGTGGAAGATATTCAAACTTAATAGCTCAATTAGGTGGAGATAATATTTCAAGTGTTGGTTTTGGAATGGGAATTGATCGTGTTGTTGATGTTGTAAGAGAAAATGCGATGGAAATTTTAAAACCAGATACAGAATTAAGACACGCTGATGTTTATATTGCGATGACAAATGATGAAGATAATATTGCTTTTGGTACTATAATGGGGCAAAATTATATTGCGACAGCTGGTTTATCAGTTTACACAGAACACTCTTTAATTAAAAATAAAAAGTTATTTGAAAAAGCAGCAAAGAGAACTGCTGACTTCTTAGTCTATGATGACAAAATGATTGATCCTAACTTATTAATCATTAGAGATATGGTTACAGGAGAAAAAGTTACATTCTCAAAAAATGAAGAGGGTATCATTTCTGCACTTAACTTTATTTTAGAAAATAGCGATGAACACATCACAATCAGTGATTCTAAATTAGCTGATGTTGCACTTCTTATTGAAGAATTAGAAGAAGGAAAATAATATGAAAAAAACAATTAAAAATAATCAATTAAGATTAGAAAATGTTGGACAAGTTGTTACTTTATACGGGTGAGTAGCTAACAAACGTAGATTTGGTGAATTAAATTTCGTTGACTTACGTGACAAATTTGGAATTACGCAATTAGTATTTAAAACACCTATTTCATTCACAAAAGAATCTGTTTTAGAAGTAACTGGAACAGTTTGTGAAAGAAAAGATAGAAATCCTGACTTACCTACAGGAGATATTGAAATTTTAGTTGATGAATACAAAGTTTTATCATCATCTAAAGAACAATTACCATTCCAAATTAGAGATGACATTGAAGTTAAAGAAGAATTAAGACTTGAATATAAATTCTTAGACTTACGTAGAAATGTGATGCAAAATAACATTAAATTACGTAATGATGTAATTTTTGCAATTAGAGAATACTTACAATCTCAAGAATTCACAGAAATCGAAACACCAATTTTATCTAAAGCAACACCAGAGGGCGCTAGAGACTTTTTAGTCCCTACACGTAATAAAGAAAATGCATTTTATGCACTTCCACAAAGTCCTCAATTATTCAAACAATTATTAATGATTTCAGGATTTGAAAAATACTACCAAATAGCAAGATGCTTCAGAGATGAAGACTCACGTAAAGATAGACAGCCTGAATTCACACAATTAGACATCGAAGTAAGTTTTATGGATGTTCCTAGCTTCCAATCATACATTGAAGGTTTATTCAAACACTTTATGAAAAAAGTTATGAATGTTGATATCAAAGTTCCTTTTGATAGAGTAAGATTTGATGACTGTATTAGAGATTATGGATCAGACAAACCTGACTTTAGATTTGAAAACAAAATTGTTGATATTCCTGAATTTGCTAAAAACAGTGATTTCAGCATCATAACATCAGCTCCTTCAATTAGATTGCTTCATTTTGTAGAAAAAATTAACAAAAAAGAATACAAGAAACTTGAAGAAATAGCTAAGAAAAACAAAGTTAAAGCATTATTCTACTTGGTCGTTAATGAAAATAAAGAATTAGTTGAAACAAATTTTGCCCAAAAATTAAATCCAGCAGATGTCCAAGAATTAATTTCACAATTTGGTGAAGGAACATACTTGATTTGTGCTGATAAATTCGAAAATGCTTCACAAGCTTTAGGAGCATTAAGAGTTGAACTTAATTCTTGATACGGATGAGCTAGAGATGAATATAACTTCAAATGAATTATTGACTGACCTATGTTCGAATATGATGAAGAAACAGGAAAATGAGCAGCAGCTCACCATCCATTCACTCAATTCGATAATCCATTAGAAGATTTAGATAAATTACCTAAAGAAAAAATTAGAGCAAAAAGTTATGACTTAGTTCTTAACGGGTTTGAATTAGGTTCAGGTTCAGCTAGAATTTATGACGAAGAAGTTCAAACTAAAATGTTTGAAATGATCGATCTGTCAAAAGAAGAACAACAAAACAAATTCGGATTTTTCTTAAAAGCTTTTGAATATGGAGTCCCACCACACTGTGGTATTGGTCTTGGAATCGATAGATTAATTATGATTTTATCTAACCAAAAAACTATTAGAGATGTTATTGCTTTCCCTAAAAATTCAAAAAATGAAGACCTTATGACCCAAGCTCCTTCAAGTGTTGATTCAGAGCAATTAACAGAATTATTCCTTGAAGTCAAGTCTAAATAGTGATGTAAAAAAATACTAGATTTCGTAAGTCTAGTATTTTTATTTTGCAATTTATAGAATTGATTTTACATCAATTAGTTTACTGATTTTCTTGTATCCATCAAGTTCGTTTAAGACCATTAAAACAACATTAGCTAGAACTTTTACACCTTGAGATTGAAGTAAATCAATAATAGCTTTTGTAGTTCCACCAGTTGCTAAAACATCATCAATAATGATTGCCTTTTGACCTGGTTTTAGAATTTTATCTTGAATTTCTAAAGTGTTATCACCATATTCTAAGTCATACTTTTGAGAAATTGTAGGACCTGGCAGTTTACCTTTCTTTCTAACCATTATAAATGGTTTATTAAGTTTATAAGCAACAGGAGTTCCGAAGATAAATCCTCTTGCATCAGGTGCTACAATGATGTCTGCTTCTTTGCACAATTGTGCCATTTTGTCTATGACATAGGCAAATGCATTAGGATTAGCTAATAGTGGTGCTATATCTTTGAATACAATTCCTTGTTTAGGAAAATTAGTAATATCAGTAATTAAATTTTTAAGATTTTTCATACTAATTATTAGTTAACTCTTACATCTTCATAGAATTCAAGGACATCATCTGCTTCAATATCATTAAATCCTTTAATGTGTGTTCCGAAGTTTTTACCTTTAAGAACTTCTTTAACGTCATTTTTCTCGCGTTTAAGTGAGTCAATAACACCTTCGTGAATAAGTTTTCCTTTACGGTAAACTTTAACTTTACAGTTAGATCTTACAACACCTTCATCTAACATTGTACCAGCGATGTTTCCAACTTTTGAGTAGAAGAAAATTTGAATAATGTGACCTTCTCCAATTTTTTGTTCTTCATAGATCGGTGCTTTTTCACCATCAAGCATACCTTGAACATCTTCAATAATTTTGTAAATAACATCGTGAGAAATAACAGTAACATTTGATGCAGCTGCATTTTGTTTAATATTTTGTGAAACTCTCAAGTTAAATACAAAAATAACTGCATTTGACGCTTTAGCTAAAAGTAAGTCTGTATCATTAACGTTTCCAACTGCTGCTGAGATAACTTTGACAATAGCATCTTCATTTTCTAGACCATCAATTTGATCTTTTATAGCTTGAGAAGTACCGTAAACGTCTGATTTAATAATAACGTTGATAATTTTTTTACCATCAATATTTTGATCTGTAATAGTTTTTGAGTGAAGTAAATCCATACGATCAGCTGTAGCTTTTTCTTGAGCTAATTTCTTAGCAAATTTTTCATCATTGAATCCAACAAATTTATCACCAGCATCAGGTGCATAGTTAAGACCTGAAATAATTGCTGGTGCTCCCGGTTCAACTGCTTCAATTTGGTTTCCATTAGAATCAGTAATCATTCTAACTCTTCCGTATTTTGAACCAGCGATTAAGAAGTCTCCTTTGTGTAATGTTCCTGTTTCAACAATAATTGTAGAAACAACTCCAACTCCTTTATCAACACGTGATTCGATAATTGTTCCCATTGGATATCTTTTTGGATTTGCTTTTAAGTCTAAAATTTCGCTTAATAACATAATAGCATCAAATAATTCTGTAAGTCCTTCACCTTTAAGTGCTGAACCATAAACGATTTGAACATCTCCACCATATTCTTCGATAAGAACATCGTTTTCAGCTAATTCACCTTTAATTCTGTCAAGGTCTTTGTTAGGTTTATCCATTTTGTTAACAAAAACGATCATTGGAACATTTGCTGCTTTAGCATGCTCAATAGCTTCTTTTGTTTGAGGCATAACACCATCATCAGCTGCAACAACTAAAACAACAATATCAGTAACTTTAGCACCTCTAGCACGCATTTGTGTGAATGCTTGGTGTCCAGGTGTATCTAAGAAAGTGATTTTTTGACCTTTGTGACTAATTTGGTAAGCACCTGTATGTTGTGTAATTCCACTGCTTTCTGTTGAAACAATGTTTGAGTTTCTGATTTTGTCAATTAATGTAGTTTTACCGTGGTCAACGTGCCCCATAACAGTGATGATTGGAGATCTTTTAACTAAATCTTTTGGATCATCTTTAAATTGAACTTCATCAAGGAAGTTTGAACCATTAATGTTTGTTTCTTTTCTGAAGTCATATCCATATTCAATTGCCATTTCAGCAATTTGCTCTTCATCTAAAAGTGTATTAAGGTTGTACATTTTACCTTGCATAAAGAATTTTTTGATAATTTCTGTAGCAGGTACTCCGATTTTTTGTGCAAAATCAGCAATTGACATTTTTTCAGTGAAAATAAATACACCATCTTTTAATTCAGTTTTTGTTGTTTGTAATTGCTCTTTAATTTCATTTACGTTTGAAATTCTGTTTTGTTTTTTAGCCATATAACACCTCCTTAAGTTCATTTTCTAATGAATCATATTGTTCATCAGATATGTTAGTTTTATATGTTCTATTTAAAGCTTTTGTTTTTCTTATTTTTTGTCAGTTTTCTAAACTTGCAACAAAATAAGCTCCTCTATGTTTTTTGTTTTTATGTAAGTCTAAAACTAATAAATTATTTTCTTTATCGTAACTGAATCTAGTGAGTTCATCAACTGGTAAAACTTGATTTGTCGCAATACACTTACGAAAAACTGTTTTAATCTCAGTCATCTGAATTTAAGTCATCTAAATCAAGTTTTACGTTTGATAATCCATAGTTTGTAAGGTCATCATCCACTTTAAAGTCTTTAAGTTGATTTTTAGTTCTCTTAAATTCATTAAGCATTTTTCTGTTTTTCTCTTCTTTTTTAGCGTTTTCAGCTTCTTCATCAAGAGTTTCATCTTCAACTTCATCTGTGAATTCGTCATTGTATTTGTCGATTTCATCAACGAAACTGTATTCATCTAATGAGTTAAGAAGTTTTTCAAGGTTTGAAGATTCTTCTTCGAAAATATTGTTAATTTCTTCTGTTTTATTTTTATTAGTTTTATTAACTTCGCTAGTTGCAGGTTTTTTAGCTTCTTCTGCTTTTTGCTTTGGTTCTTCCACAACTGTTTCTGTTTCTAATTCTGTATAAATATTGTTGTTAAAGTCTTCAAATAATGAGTCTGTATCAATGTACATATCAATGTTTTTAAGCATTGAGTTTGTTTTTGATTGTTTTTTACTTGCATTTACTTTTGGTTGAGTTGTGTTGAAGTAGTGCACATCATGAACATAATCATTTTTGAATTTAATTCCTTTTACAAGTGCTTCTTCAGTTGTTAATACTTCAATTCTTGTTCCTGTTAATTTAGAAGCAAGTTCAATATTAATCCCTTGTTTTCCGATAACAACTGTTGCATCGCTTGGTTTAACAATTGCATAAACTTTTCTTCTTTCTTCATCAGCTCATTTAATATCAACTGCTTTACCAGGAGCAATAGCATTTTTAACATATTCAAGTGTGTCTGGTGAGTAAACAATAACGTCAATTTTTTCACCATCTAATTCAGTAACAATTGATTGAATTCTTGAAGCAAATTGTCCTGTAATTGAACCAACTAAATTAATTTGATCACTATCTTGATCTTTAAGTGCAAATGAAACTTTAGATCTTTCTCCAGGTACTCTTTGAATGTCTTTAATAACGATTTCACCTGATTTGATTTCTGGAATTTCGTTTCTTAAGATTTCAACTAATTCTTCTGTTGAGTTTAATGAAACTGTAACAATGCTTAATCTTGATTCAGGATTAATTGAATCAACATAAACCATAATTTTTTGACCTAAGTTTAATTTCAAGTTCTTAGGCTTTTTAGCTCCAGGTAAGAAAGCTGTTTGTTTATCTTCTAACATAACATTGTATGAGTTGTTAGATAAGTGTTTTAAAACAACTGCAGGAACTTTTTGTCCAATCATTTTTGAATATTTTTCAACAACTTTTGATTTGTTTGTTAAGTTTAAAGATTGTTTAACACCACTTGTGATTGCTCTTCTTAATTTGTCTGATAATCCAGCAAACTTAAATTGAATTCTAACTACATCATCAACTTGAACATTTGAATCGTTTTTTCTAGCTTCTGAAAGTTGAATTGTGTAGATTTTAGCTAATACATCATCTTCACTTAAAACTTGAGGTTCATCATCTTCTGAAATTTCTTCATCTTCAATAACTTCACCGTTTAAGTTGAACATATTTACAGCTTTATTATCAAAGTCTACTTCAAATTGAATTTCAGCATTAGGATCCACTTGTTTAGTAATTGCTTTTTGAGTTTCTGATCTAAATAATTCTAAAACTTCTTCAAATGGAGAGTTTAGACCTTCTGCTTGAAGTTCAATATATTTAAATAGTTGTTGACTTTCAACATCAACTTGTGTTTTATTTTTAGCTTTTGCCATTATTTACTCCTTTATTTTTTGTTAAAACTTAATATATTCTTCAATTTCGTTTATATTAGAAATATCTAATTTAATTGTTCTAATTTGGCCTTTTTTATTTCACTTACCCACTATGTGATCTGGCTGAACTTCAGTTAATTTAATTACAAAATTATTTTGTCCTTCAAAACTTTTTTGAGTTTTGACTTCAATATATTTATCAATGTATTGATCTAACATTTCCATTGAAATTTTAAGGTCTGTTCCTTTTGATAATACTGCTAAATTTATATCATCAGTAAATCATTTTTGTGTCTCTAAAAATGCAGAAATTTCTTTTCCAAGTTTGTTAACTTCATCCAAACTTCTATAATCAACCACCACTTCTAGTGTTTTTCCTAAAAGAGGATCGTGTTCCATTTTTGCTGATAAAACTTTAGAAAATTGCTCTTTTAAAATCTTTTCATCAAACATTTTTCTCCTATAAAAATGTAAATAGAAAGAGCTGCTTTCGCAACTCCTTTCTCTTACCTCTAAATATAATTAACGTTGTATATAAATAATACCATATTATTTTAATAGTATTTATTATATGTATTGATTTTTATGCAAGTGCATAAGGCATAAAAGTATTTTTGTATTATTCATAAAGTTCTAATGTCATATTAATTGATGTTAAAACTTCATCATTTTCGTATGTGAATAAGTCATATTGAAAGTTAAATTCATTAATTGATGTGAAGAAGTTTTTACATACAGTTTTTAAATTAATTTCAAATTTTTTCTGTGTTGAAGGGTCAACTACTGAAATGCTTGCATTACCCTCTTCATTTTTCTTTACACATACAGTTGTTAAGTTTGTGTAAATATTAACTTCATTTTCTGAAATGTCAATTCTATTTGTTTCATTGTATTTAGGTTCATTGAATTTAAGTTCAATAACACCATCTTCAGTTTTGTTATATAAATCAAGTTGTGCTAAAAACTCAATAACCTGAGGTTCATCATTTGTAGGAACTTTAATAATTGATTTGAAATTAATTTTCATATTCTTTAAGTCTTTCTGAAATTAATTCTTTTCCGAATAATCAAATAGCTTTTGCTAATTCAGGTCCGTGAGCAATTCCTGTTGCAGCAAGACGAATTGGCATAAATAAGTTTTTACCTTTAACATTTAAATTTGAAGAGGTTAAATTAATTGCTTCTTGAATGTTTGCAATTGTGAAGTCATCAGCTGCAAGTTTTTTGAAGTTATTTGCAAATTCTTTAACTGTATTTAATTCAGCTTCATTGAATTCAGTTTTTGAGTATTCAGGGTTTAAATATGAATTTAAGTGAGTTTTTAATTCTGAAACTGTTACAGAGCTAGCTTTAAATGTGTCGACAAAAATATTTAATCATTCTGAATCTAAATTTGAGTTTTCTAAATTCATTAAGTCAATTAATTTTTGATTGTCTGTATTTTTTAAGTATTGTTTTGAGAATCAATCCATTTTTGAAACATCAAATTTTGAAGGCGACTTAGATAATCTTTGTGGATCAAATTTAGCAATGATTTCTTCTTTGCTCATTAATTCAGATGCATCAGCAGCTGTTCATCCTAATAATGATAAGAAGTTGAAAATACCTTCAGGCATATATCCTTCATTTTTGTAATCTTCGATAAATTGTTTTGTTACAAGATCACGTTTTGAAAGTTTTTTACCTTCCATATTTGTAATAATTGTCATATGTCCAAATTGTGGTTTTTCTCAATTTAAGTATTCATATAAAACAAGTTGCTTAGGTGTGTTTCCGATGTGCTCTTCTCCACGTAAGATGTGTGAAATTTCCATATCGTGGTCATCAACTACTACTGCAAAGTTATAAGTTGGATATCCATCTGATTTAAAAATAACTCAATCAGCTATTTCATCAGAGTTGAATGAAATTTCACCTCTAACAATATCATCTCAAGCTAAAGTGTGATTTTTAGGCATCACTAAACGGTATGAATATTCACCATTAGCATCTCTTTTTTGTTTTTCTTCGTCAGAAATTTTTAATCAGTTTCTGTCGTATCTAAAACTTGGAATACCTTTAGCGTCTGATTCTAATTTTTGAGCTTCTAATTCTTCAGATGAGTCGTAAGCTTTATATGCGAGACCTTTTTGTAAAAGTTCGTTTAAAACTTCATTGTATCTATCTAACTTTTGACTTTGTCTGTATTTACCACATTTTGGATTTGGATTTAATGGAGATTCATCTGGAATAATTCCTAATCAAGCCAAGTTATTTAATTGAGATTCTTCACCACCTGGAACATTACGTTTAACATCTGTGTCCTCAAGTCTGAAAACAAAATCACCATCAAAATGTTTAGCAAATAAATAACAAAATAAAGCTGTTCTAGCTCCACCGATGTGTAAGTATCCTGTTGGACTTGGTGCATAACGTGTTCTGATTTTTTTACTCATAGTAAAATAACTCCTTTTGTAGCTGAATATTAAAGTTATAAAATTATAAAACAATATTCATGGAATGAAAAAACTTAATAAAAAATGCTATTTCCAAACTTTTACCATACTGCTATAGGTGTAAAAGTTTTAAAAAGCACAAAAAAGTCTTTGAAGTTTTTGCTTTTTTATATAAAATAATTAATTTTAGATTTTATATAATTTAAATATGAAATCAAATTTGAATTATATGATTAATGATAAATATAAAAAGAGCAAAAGGAAGTTTAGGGAAGAATTAGATCCTGGAATTTTAGAAAACCACCACGAGCAAGCGTTAGAAATATTAGATGACTCAATAGAAGTGAAAATGCCTGGTAGATTTGGTAAAAGAGTTTCGAGAAAACCGATAACATATCAAAAGATTTCAAAACTTACAGGTGTTTCAGTTGCTACAATTAGTCGTTTCTATAATGATGGTTATGTTTCTAAAGATAACAGAAGAAAAATTGAAGAAGTTATAAAGGAATATGATTATGTTCCTAATCCAAGAAGTAGAATTAATAAAGTTCAAGTAAGCTCGATTTTTGTTATCTGCCCTCTTTATGGTCAAAGTTATATTCAAAACATTATTTCAGGAATTATTGCTGGGGCATCAAAAAATAATAGAAGAGTTGTTACATTTTACACTGTACCAACAGCTGATGAATATATTGAAACTTTAAAATATCTTTTATTATGAAAACCAAAATCAATCGTTGTATTTCTTAGTGAAGAAAATCTAGAATTATTTGATTTCCTTAAAACCATTAAGGATGTTGCTGTCTTAGTTTATGGACACAAAGTTGATGGTGTTTCTTGAGTTGTTCCAGATGATAGAGAAGCATTTTATAAACTTACAAAATCATTTATTAGAAGAGTCCCAAGATCGAGAAACTCAAACAAAATTATTTTCTTAGAAGATCAAAAGTTATCTGATTATCAAAAATTCCAAAGAATTTCAGGATTCAAGGAAGCTTGTTCAGAATATAGTATGACTTATATGAGATATCCAATCAGTGCTAAGAAAAATAAAGATGAAGTTAAAGAAATTATTGCTTTCGCAAATACAAATAATGTTTCAAATATTATTTGTTCGACTCACGATTCGTTTATTTCAATTAACACGTATGCTTCAAAACACTTTAGAATTAGTGACATTGGTTACCAATCAATTTACGATAGTTTAGGTGTTTATGTTGATAAGATTTTTGTGGACTATCCATATATAGGAGTGATAATTGAATCAATGATTACAAAACAACTTTCATCAAAAAACCCACAAACAGCAGTTATTAAACTTAAATTAATTAGTGAATTAAGTGAAAAAACATCTTAAGATCTTAGATGCAACATCAAATTGCATCTATTTTTTTAATCTAACAATTTGAATAATGAAAATAAAGATTTTAAGACCTATGAGAGTATCTTGAAAGTTATGTTAATAAAAATTAAATGCTATATAATTTAGAAATATTTAATTTAAATTAAAAAAATCACTATTAAGAAAGGAAAATTATTATGGTTATAGGAAATTCAAAAGTAGCAATTGATGCTATTGAAAAATATGACAATATTGTTATTTTTCACCACGTTCGTCCAGATGGAGACTGTTTAGGTTCACAAGCTGGACTTGCAGAATTAATTAGAACAAACTACCCTAACAAAAATGTTTACACAGTAGGGGATAACTTACACTTATTTGACTTTATGGGTTATCACTTTGATGACATTGAAAAAATCGACTTTACAAACTCATTAGGTATTGTAGTTGATGCTTCAAGTGGAAACAGAATTGAATGTGCAAACTTATTATATGAAAACAAGACAACAGCTAAATTAAGAATTGATCACCACCCTAACTCAGCTGACATCGATTACGATTACAACTGAATCGATGAACACTATGTTGCAGCTGCTGAAATGATTGCTCAAATCGCATTTGATGCAGGATGAACAGTTACACAAAAAGCTGCATCACACATTTACTTAGGAATCAACACAGACTCAGGAAGATTTTTATACCCTGACACATCAGCTAGAACACACAAATTAGTAGCATTCTTAATGGAAACAGGATTCCACCCATCATTCATCTTAAAAGAACTTTCAAAAAGAACATTCAAACAACTTAAATTTGTTGGAAACATTTTAAATGGATTCAAAAAAGAAGGAAGAGTTCTTTACTACGAGATTGATGCAGAAACATTAAAGAAATATGATATGGATTCATTCGAAGCTGCTCAATACGTAAATGAATTAGCTAATATTGAAGACAACTCTTGTTGAGCATTATTCATTCAACTTGAAGATGGAACAGTTAGAGGAAGATTACGTTCAAATGGACCATTAGTTAACTTAGTTGCTAACAAATATGGTGGTGGAGGGCACGATAACGCTGCCGGAATTACTCTTCAATCTTGAGACCAAGTTAAAGACGTTTTAGCTGACTTAAACCAAGCTATCATTGAGTGAGAGGCTAAATAATTATGGTCATTGGTAATTTAAAATTAGTTACTGAACAATTAGAAAAATACGATAACATCGTTATTTTTCACCATATTCGTCCAGATGGAGACTGTTTAGGTTCACAATTTGGATTAAAAGAATTACTTGAAACAAACTTCCCAAATAAAAAAGTTTATGCAATAGGTGATTCAAAAGGTTCATTCTCATTCTTAGATATCAAAATGGATGAAATTCCATCAGATGAATTTTTAAAAACTGCTTTAGGAGTTGTTGTAGATGCAAACTTCAAAGACAGAATTGAATATAGAGAAGTTTTAGACAAAGACTTATTTGCTCAAGTTATTAGAATTGACCATCACCCAAACGATGATGATTTAGGCGAAAATTGCATTAGATGAGTTGATTCATCATATATTGCGGCTGATGAAATGATTACAGAAATCGCGGTTGTAAACAACTGAAAAATCACACAAAAAGCTGCTAACTTCTTATATTTAGGAATCAACACTGACTCAGGAAGATTCTTATTCAATAACACTACAGCTAGAACATTAAATTTAGCTGCTAAATTATATGAAGCAGGATTACAACAAGACTTTATCCACTCAAATTTAGCTAAAGTTACATTAGATGACTTAAAATACAGTGCTTGATTAATGACAACATTAAAAACAAGAGATGGTGTAGCTTACATTCAAAATGATTTAAAAACAACAAATGAATTTGGTAAAACACCACAACAATCAATTAGAGTAAATTCAATTGCTAACATCGATGGATTCCCAATGTGAGTTCAATTCACAGA
Organism: Mycoplasma sp. 4404; assembly: GCF_034863325.1. NCBI lineage: Bacteria > Bacillati > Mycoplasmatota > Mollicutes > Mycoplasmatales > Mycoplasmataceae > Mycoplasma > Mycoplasma sp. 4404. The sequence continues at coordinate 26,452 of NZ_JAYFFE010000002.1, read as the reverse complement.
AGAAGAAAACGGAAAAGTTAGAGTTGAATTTAGATCAAATGGACCAATTGTTAGAAATGTTGCCGTTAAATGAGGTGGTGGAGGACATGAAAGAGCCTCAGGTGCTATTATTGACTCACTTGATTTAGTTGAACAAGTTATTGATGATTGTGCTGCTGAAGTAGCTAGATGAAGAGAAGAAAAAGCTAACGCTTAATATAAATTTATTCCATACACAAATTAATGTATGGAATTTTTTATTTATTTTTAATTTAGAGAAATCGAATTCAACTTTTAAACCTAGAGCACTACAGTAAAAGTTAATTTTAATTTATTAGATCATTGAAATTAGAGGTTATCAAATCACTCTGAAAAGTTTTATAATATTAGTGGATCGTTAGCTCAGTCGGTAGAGCAACTGGCTCTTAACCAGTGGGTCGCAGGTTCGAACCCTGTACGGTCTACCATTTCGTTTAAGCGACCAATCTCCACATATTAAAAATATGTGGTTTTTATTTAGTATTTTTAAAATTTCGCTTTATTTGTAAAAGTGATAGAATAAGAATAGTAATTTAGTTATCTTGTTGATAGGTAACATATTTTTTAATTTTAAAGAAAGGAGCAAAATGCTTTTTAAAAAGTCAAATAGTCATAAAGACCAAAATTCTTCTGAATGACAAGACACAGTTGAAAACTTAGAAAAAGTGCACATTAAAAAAGAGAACACTTTATACAAAAGAACAAGAATGTCTAACTTTGGTCTTAAATTAAATTACTTCTACCAACAAATGCCGCTTTGAAAAATTATTTTAATAACAAATATTACAGCAGTTATCTTCGGTATCATTGGTGTATTCTTTGTTAAAAATGTTGGTATTTACAACTTTGGTTTAGCTGCTTTTGGACAAGCTGGAGCAAAAATTTTAGTAGTTTCTATAGCTGGACAAGTTGATGGAACAGTGCTTAACTTAATTGACCAATTCGTCTTCTGAGTTGCTTATGTTATTTTAAGTATTCCTATTTTCATTTTCGGTTATAAGAAAGTTGGAAAATTATTTACAAACTTAACAATTTTATTCTTAGTTGTTTCATCATTAGTTTCATTCGGAATCGGAATGATCCCAGGTGCTGGTTCAACATATATTATCGGGGACTTCTCAAACAAAGCTGTTAAAGCCGCTTTACCTACAGCTTACCAATCACTTTCAGGATTAGTTCCATTATTATGAGACTCATACTCATCAGGTAGTGTGTTAGCATTAATGCTTTATGCAATTGTTTATGGAGTATTATTAGCTTACGTATTTGCTATTATCCAAATCATTGGAGGAACAGCTGGTGTTACAGGTGTTATCGGTGAATGATACGCAAACGCAAAACAAAAATCATTCGGTTCAATTAGTGGATATATGAACATAGCAATTATGATTGTCGCTGTTTTAGTTGGGTCTTGATTACCAGGTTCAATTCTTTTATCAAAAGTTGATCCTTCATTAGTTGCTAAGAATAAAATTGACATGGGATTAACAGATTCACAAGTAACTGAATTCACAAGACAAGCAGAAGCGTTGAAAGCAAAAGTATGACACGCTGAACTTTACTTCTCACCTAACTTCATCGCTACATTCTTAGTAAACGTTGTTTATATCGGTGTATTAGATAAATTATTCCCTAAATTTAAACTTGTTAGAGTTCAAATCTTTACAAAGAATGCTGCTAAAGTTAAAGAAATTATCACAAGTGACAAGAAAATTGTTACAGGTATGACAATTTTCAGAGCCACAGGTGGATACGAAGGAAAAGATATTGATGTTATTACATCAATTGCATTATTCAGACACGTGTTACGTATTATTAAAGATGTTCGTAAAGTTGACAACGATGCATTTATCTCTATTTCAGATATTAAAAGTATTGATGGTTCAATTTACTTACCACAAGATAAATTCTAATAAATCATTAACTAGCTACCTTTTAGGTAGCTTTTTTTATCTTTTTTAGTAATTAATTAAAAAGAAAAAGCAAGATATCAAATTAAATATCTTACTTTTTGCATCTATGTGCATAGGTTAAATGATTTTAACTTTAACTCTAAAACCTCTAGAAGAATAATATGAATCAGCACTATTATGGTAGGCAAATACTGCACCATATCTATTTTCGCAAAATATTTCGCCACCTTTATCTCGAATGTCTTTAGATGTATGAATTTACGAAGATGTCTTAGTATCTAGTGGTTTGATTGTATTTAAAAATCTATAGTCTTGCTCACTTAGCAGTTAACTAAAATAACTATGTGCAAGACTTAAAGCATCATTTTCAGGCACAAACTTCTTTCTGTTAATTAGCACAGTGATCTTCCATTAGGTGTCAGAGTTGATAAATCTACAAGATAAATGTTGTCAAACATTGAAACTAATGTTGGTTCACCATAAGTTTGTTCCATTCAATCAAATGTGTTAATTAATTTTGGGCTGGAAAGAATTATTTAAACACATTTTTCAAATTCGTCATTTGATAATAGATTCAAATTTGCATTTCTTTCTAAAAGAGTTTTATAAATGTAATTTATTTTCATAATTAATCAATTACTTTAAACGTGAATCCAATAACTAATTTATTGAATTCTTGAGCTCTTCTTGTGTCAAAAGCTGTATAAACTTTTTCAAGCTCTTCTTTATTATATTTGATTGAGTTTTCAGGATCTGAAATTTGTTCAGGATCACTCTCAGTATTTTTATTAGGGTTAGCAATTTTCGGATCAGTTAATTCAGTTAATTTGTTTTTGAAGTATGTAACTTTATTGGTGTCAAAAATATTTCATTTTTCTTTTTCTGCTTTAGCAGCATCTAATTTTGCTGTTGCTTCTTCTTTTTGCCCTTCTAATTTATCTACTTCAGCTTTGAAAAGCTCGATTTGTTCTCTTAATTTTTGCTTTTCTTCTTCATCTTGTGACGCAGCAAGTTTTTCTTCAGCAGGTGCAATTACTTCTTTTTTGTATGTATCAATTCTAGATGTGTAATTTGAGATTTCACTTTCTAAAGAAGAAATGTATTCTGAACCTTTTGTTGATACATTAATGTAATTATCAATTGCATCAATTAAGTATTTTTGAGGTAGTGTAGATGGAATTTGATCAACAGGAATAGCTTCAGTTGGATATGTTTCATCAGTTACATCTTTAAATCTGTACATATAACCAAATTTGGAAATCATTTCCTTATCATCATTTGTTATTGTGATTTCTTTATCTTCAAGTGCTGAAATTTTAGCTTTTAATTCAGATACTTTCGCAAGTTCTTCATCAGACATTTTGTCAATAATTAATGGTTTAATTTGGTTTTCATAAATTTCATCACTCAATGTTATATATAAGTCAAATGAAGCATTAAGATTAATTCCTTGCTCAGAAAGTTTAACAGCATTTTTATCAATTAAGTATTCATATGATGGGGTTAAGAAGAATGTGTCTCAAAAATCTTTGTAATGTCTTCCACCTAATAATGAATTTCTAACAACTCCAATTTGCAATAAATTGTATTTGTTGTTATCTTTAGTTTCTTCTTTAATCTTATATTCAATTGGTTGGACCGAGTTAAATCCTAATGTAATATAGTCAGTTAGTTTTGTTAATTCACTAATATTTTCATCGCTTGATTGTTTATTTATCTTTGTATTAGCTTCATTAGGGTTGAAAACACCTCAATAATTAATAATTTCAATAGGTAGTGATAATTTTAAAATATGATCTGCATTTCAGCCATTAATCATTGATGAAACTAATTTTGAACCTTGTGTAATTTTTTCTTCAAGATTTAATTTATCAAATGAATTTGTTTGCTTGTTTTTTGAGTAAATTACAGAACCAAATTTGAAAGATTGATTTCAGTTAGTTGTGAATGAAATTGATAAAGGTAACATTTTTCCATTTGTAAGATCATTTAATACACTTGGATTTTCAATTGTTACTTTTTCTTTTAAGTTTTTAGCTTTGATTTTTTCAATAAGAGCTTTAATTTCTTGGTTTTTTTTGTATTTCTCTAATAAACTATCATATGTTGTTGCTTGGTTTTTGTAAGTCTCCTTACCATTTTCATCAAGAATAGGTTTACCAATGTCGTTCATATTTGGCATTTTTGCAAAGTTAGGAACAATTAATGAGTTAAATTGTTTATTTAGCGAACTTTCTGGTTGTGTTAATTCAAGATATGGAACATTAAATTGCTCTCTAAAACTCATAAATTGTTTTTGGAATTTTAAATATTCATCAGACATTTCTCTGATTTTCTCTTCAGATAATGAAGTGATTGAATCATATGCATAGTTTTGTGCATCATTTAATTTTTTATACTCAGCAATAACATTTTGATTTGATAATAAATATTGATCAACTGAATTTTTAAGTGCAGCATCATTTGTCAATGATTTAATTTTATTAGCTCTATTTTCACTCTCGTTCATTAGAATGTAGTTTTTAATGATTTCAGCTTTACTATTTGAATAAAATAAGTATCCAACTAACTTAGTAAAGTCAGATTTCATTGATTGTTGAATTTCTTCACTTTCAGGCATAAATCTAATAAATGTAGAAAGAATACCGTTAAGAAACTGTGGAGTTATAGCTCATGTGATTCTTGAAACTTCATTAAAGTATTTATAAGTATTTTGGATTTCGCCATTAATGATTTGTTCAATTTGTTTTAAGTTTGAGTCGATAATGTTGTTTTTAAATGATTCTGGATCTGATTTTAAAACATAAATAACCGTGTCTTTAGCATTTTCATTTTGACTAAAGAAATTATTTAATCTTTCATTAGCTGCAGAATCATTTTCAATGATATTTAATCATTTTTGTGCTGTATTGACAATATTGTTAAATAAAACATTCGCTGTTTTTAAGTAGTCACCTTTAAATGATTTTAAATTTTGATCCTCTTTTTGTTGATTGTTGCAAGAAAGCGCAACAATTGGTAATGCAGCAGATATTCCAACTGGCATTGTTAATAAGAATTTTTTAACTAGTTTTTTCATAATTATTTTAATTTTATTAAACTTTATTATTTTTATTATTAAAAAATCATTTTTATCTAGCATATAGTTATATCAGTAAAGCACAAAAAACAGATATTGTGGTATTATTTAAAATATTAATCTAACTTATATTAAATAAGTAAATATTAGGAGTAATAATGTCAACATTTTTAACAGTTATATTGGTAATGGTTGGAATTCTAATTGTCTTCGTTTCATTATTAATGTCACCTGATTCAAATGGTTTTTCAGGAGCATTAGTTGGTTCAGGAGACTTGGAGTTATTTAAAAATTCAAAAGAAAGAGGAGTTAAGAAATTCTTAAAATACTCAATGATAGTTTTAGGAGCAATTTTAATTATTGCTTCAGTTGTTTTAAGAATAGTACTGAAAAAATAAAAGTATGCAAAAACAAGAAATATTAAATTACATTAGAAAATATAAGTCAAGGTCATTTTTAGACATTGCAAAACATTTTAAAGTTTCATTGAGAAATAACAAAGACTTGACTAAAGCTATTTCAGATTTGCAATCTGAATATTTAGTTTTTAGAAATAATAATGATGAATATTATTCACCAGAACTGGAAGAAACAGTTGCAGGAATTTTAAAAGTTGCTACAAAAGGTAACTTTGGATTTGTTGATTATGACATCAACGAAGAAGAAGGAACTAAAAAAAGTGTTTATGTAAAAACTTTTAATTTTAATGGAGCTATTAGTGGTGATGAAGTTAAGGTTAATGTTTATAAACTTCAAAAAGGTGATGAAGAATTAAAAGATGGTGTAGTTACACAGATTATTCAAAGAAACAATGAAAGTTTTGTTGGATTTATAAAAGAAAAAAATGGTGTTAAATCATTTGCGCCTATTGATGCTAGATTTAAAAGTGTTAAATTTAAATTAATTCCTTCAAGTGTTCCAAACAAATTAAATGACTTAGTTTTAGCTAAAGTTTTAGCTTACGAAGATAAATTCATAACAATAAGTGTTGAAAGAGTTATTACAAACGAAGCTGACCCAATGGTTTTTGTTAAATCATACTTAGAACAAATTAAAGTTCCATCAGCTTTCCCTGAAAATACTGAAGATGAAATTAAATTAATTCCTGAAACAATTGATAATGAAGACCAAACAAATAGACGTGATTTTACAAACGAAATGATTGTAACAATCGACGGTGATGATACAAAAGATTTCGATGATGCAATCACAGTTAAAAAGTTAGATAATGGAAATTATTTCCTTGGAGTTTATATAGCTGATGTTTCTCACTATGTCAAAGAAGGTTCATTCATTAACCAAGAAGCCTTAAGCAGAGGGACGAGTATTTATTTAGTTGACAGAGTTATTCCGATGTTACCTGTCGAATTATCAAATGGAATTTGTTCGCTTAATCCAAATGTAAAAAGATTTGTTTTAGCTTGCGAAATGGAAATTGATAAAAATGGAAATACAGTTAGAGCAGATATTTCACAAGGTATTATTGAAAGTAAATTTAGATTAACATACAAACAAGTTGACAAATACTACAATACAGGCGAAATTAATGAAGATCATTCAAACCAAGAAAATGTAGCTAAATTAAAACAAATGCTTAATGTAGCTAAAGAATTAAGTTTAATTATTCACGATTACAAGATCAAAGAAGGATATGTTGATTTTGATATTGATGAACCTAAAATTAAACTTGATCAATATGGTAGAGTTGAACAAATAGTGATCAATAAACGTGGATTTAGCGAAGTTTTAATTGAAGACTTTATGGTTAGAGCAAATGAAACAGTTGCTAAATATCTTTTTGATGCTAAGTTACCTGTCTTATATCGTGTTCACGAAGCGCCGGATGAAGATAAAATTCAATTACTACAAAACTCTTTAGCAGCAGTTTCAATAGACGCATCAAAACTTAAAGCGAACTCAATTACTCCTAAAATATTTGCTGATTTTGTTAATAAAGTTAAAGCTGAAAGAGATGATGATTTTATTAAATTAATGTTCTTGCGTTCAATGCAAAAAGCAATTTATTCAGATGTAAACATTGGGCACTTTGGATTAGCAAGTGAATATTATTGCCATTTTACAAGTCCGATTAGAAGATACCCAGATTTAATCATTCATAGAATAATTAGAGATTTTATTATTAATAAACAAACTGAAAAACTTGAAGAGTTTAGATTAAACTTACCTGTATTTGGTGATTTAAATACTAAATCAGAACAAAAAGCAGTTCAAATTGAAAGAAATGTTAATGATCTTAAGTTTGCTGAATTCTTAAAAAATAAAATCGGTTCACCATTTAGAGCTCAAATTTTAAGTGTGCTTAACTTTGGTTTCTTTGTTGAATTCGATTTTAAAGCTAGTGGGCTAGTTCATAAGTCAACATTGATTGATGGAGAATATGAAGCTAATGAAAACTTAACTAAATTGGTTTCTAAAGATAGAAAATTTACAATTGGTGATTTTGTAGATGTAGTTGTTACAGAAGTTGATTTAGTTGAAGGTAAAATTACTTGTGTATTAGCTGATTTATACGAAGCTTGATTAGCTAAAAAGCAAAAAGAAGAAGCTGAAAGAGCTTCTAAAAATAAGCAAAATTTTTCAAAATCAAGAAAAAATTTTCAAAAATAAAACAATAGCGCAAAGCTAATAAAGAGCTATGCGCTTTTATAATGAAAAGTTATCTTTTATATAACTTATTTAATATAATTAAAAATATTTATTAAAGGATAAAAATGAAAAATAAAAATAGAAATTTAGAGGAAAATTCATTAGGTTTTGATGCTGGATTAGTAATTAAACAAGATAAAGATATGTTTAATTATTCAGTTGACACCATTATGCTTGGTAATTTTATTTATTTAAATAAAAAAAGCACTAGAGCACTTGAAATCGGCGCTAATAATGGTGCTTTATCAATTTTTGTTGCTTCTAGATATGACAAATTAAAAATTGATGCAATTGAAATTCAAAAAAAAGCAGCAGAGTTAGCGAAAGAAAATGTGAAGCTTAATAATATGGAAAATCAAATTCATATTATTAACCAAGACTTTAATGATTTTTACAAACAGCACACAAAGATTGCACAAAAGAAATATCAATTTATTTTCTGCAATCCACCTTTTTATCCTTATGATAAAACAAAAGTTAAAAATAACATTTCACAAGAAAAACTAATTGCAACGCACGAAATTCATTTAAATTTAGAACAATTAATTTTAGGTTGTTCTAAAATAATAGAACAAAAAGGATTTTTATCACTAGTATTACCTGTTGAAAGAATGGTTGATGCTTTTGAATTATTAAGAAAATATAAATTTGAGCCAAAAAGAGTTCAACTTATTTATCCTAGAATAGACGATAAACCTAAATTTATTTTACTTGAAGCAAGATACCAGACAGGTTGAGGTGTTCATTTCTTACCTAACTTATATCTTCATGATAATATCGATAAAAATAATCATGATTATTTACCTGAAATTAAAAAACTTTATAGACCTAAAAAAGTGGAGGAGAAGATGAATAAAAAAACAAGTTATATAACAACACCTATTTATTACGCAAGTGGAAATTTACACATCGGACACTTATATACAACTACAGTTGCTTGAGTTTTAGCTAATTATAAAAAACTACTTGGTTATGAAGTTAAAATGCTTACAGGTAGTGATGAACACGGTTTAAAAATTCAACAAAAAGCTGCTGAGCAAAATGTAAATCCACAAGAATTTGTTGACAATTTAGTTGCTAAATATAAACAAATGTGAGTTGATTTTGGAATAGAATATGATTTCTTTTCAAGGACATCATCACAATTCCATAAAGATTCAGTAAAACACATTTTCTCTTATTTCTTAGAAAAAGGTTTTATTTATAAAGGACAATACAATGGGTTGTACTCAGTTTCAGATGAAGAGTTTTTAACAGAAACACAAGCAGTTAAAAAAGAAGATGGATATTATCATCCGACAAGTGGTCACAAGCTAATTTTAGTTTCAGAAGATTCATATTTCTTCAAAATGAACGAGTTTGTGAAATGATTAGTTGAGTATATCGATGGTAATCCAGAATTTTTAGCACCTAACAAAATCATCAATGAGATGAAAAATAATTTCTTACTTAAAGGACTAGAAGATTTATCAGTTACAAGAACTAATATTGACTGAGGTATCAAAATTGATGAAGACCAAACACATACACTTTATGTTTGATTAGATGCATTATGCAACTATATAACTGCTTTAGGGTATGATGTAAAAAACAAACAACAACCAGATGAGTTTATGAAATTTTGAGCAAGCAAAGACTCAGAAGTTATTCACTTAATTGGCAAAGAAATCGCAAGATTCCATATGATTTATTGACCTATTTTCCTTAAAGCGCTTAACTTAAAACAACCTACAAGAATTCAAGCGCACGGTTGATTAGTTACACCGACAGGAAAAATGTCAAAATCAAAAAATAATGTAGTTGATCCATATGATTTATTAGCTAAATACGATAAAGAAATGATTAAATACTATTTAACATCACAAATCACATTAGGAGAAGATGGTGTTTGAGATGAAGATAGATTTATTGATGTGATTAACTCTGAATTAATTAATAATTATGGAAACTTAGTTTCAAGAACTTTAAAAATGAAATCAAATAGTTTTTCAGGTCCTTTAAAATACAAGTCATCAAAAGATCAAAATGACTTGGACATAGACTTAAAAATTAGAAATTCTATTTCTGAGTATAAAAAACACTTTGACAATTTAGAAATTGACAAAGCATTAAAAGCTGCTATTAATTTATCAAGCGACTTGAATAAATATGTTGATTTAACAGAACCGTGAAAATTAAAAGAAGATTTACCAAGACTAGAGCAAATTTTAGTAAGACTTCTAAATGGTATTTATGCAGTATCAACTTATTTATCAGTTGTATTAAAAGATAAAACAAAAGAAGTAGCAACAGCATTAGGTTTTGATAGTTTTTCTATTGATTTAATAGAAGATTATCAAAAATTTGATAATATTAATCAAGGGAATGAGTATATGCTCTTTGCTCGTTTAAAAAAATAACTTGATCTTATTAAGGAGGCGATTTTGATTTTTGCCAAAGCATCAAGATATGTAATAAATCCAGAAAAATTAAAAGGATTTATTGATTATTTATTTATATTAACTAAAAAAACAAGAATGAAAGAAGAAAACTTATCATTCGAATATTCTGTCGATCCTGAGGGAGTAGTAATTGTTTTAGAAAGATGATCTACAAGATTAGATTATGAAAAGTTTATGCAGTTAGAAGAGTTTAAACAAGAGTTTAAAACCCTTAATAAAATGTGTAAATCAGTTAATACATTATATGATGTAGATTTAGTTAAATAGTAATAATAATTTTAAGTAAATTCAACTCATTAAATTAATCGAGTTGATTTTTTATCCAAATTTATTAAAGTGAGGCATTTATGGTTATAGGTATAAGTGGAATGATTGCTGCAGGAAAAAGTTCGTTAGTTAAAAACTTACAAAAAGAGTTTCCTACTTCAAAAATATTAAGAGAGTTTGAAGAATCCGATGATGTTTTCAACACTTTCTTAAATTGATTGTATGAAAATAAACCAAATTTAACAATTAGTTTTCAATCTTATATAGCTGAAAATCATTCAGATAAGTTTGCAAAATTATTAGATGAATACAATCAATCAAATTCAAATATTAAAAAAGATCACATTTTTGTTGATAGATTCGCATTAGAACATTATATTTTTGCTAAGTTGATATTATCAGCAAAAAGTGAAAAATATTTAGAGGCTTATGATGCTATGTTTGAAAAGTTAGTAACTGAAGATGAAATGCCACATTTTGCAATTTTCTTGGATGTAGATTTTGAAACATTTAAGAAAAGATTGTTTGCAAGAAATAGAGAATCAGAAGTGAAGAATTTTGATTCTAATTACGAATATTTTAAAAATTTACATTCTAACTATTTAAAAATCTTTAAAGAGATAGCTTCAAAATATAACCTTAAGTACTATGTCATAGACACAAATGATAAAGATGAAAAACAAATATTGCAAGAAGCATTATCAATTATTAGTGCTGAAGAAAAATTACTTGGTCAATAGATTTTCCTTTTTTATCACAATTAAGAAAACACTTATTTTTAGTTCTATTAAGAACAGGAATGAGTGTTTTTCTTTTTGCAAAAGCATAAAAAACAACACTAATCTAATTAATTTAGTGTTGTATAAAATCTATGTAAAAATTATTAAGCTGGTGTATTTGTTTAATTTGTAGTAGCAGCTGGAAGATTTAATGTAACTTCGAATGTTTTTGATGAACTCTTAACTGGTGTTGCATCATTAACATATTTAGCAACTTTGAATTTAATTGTAACTGTTCCTTGTGATTCATTGTAAACTGTGTTAAGTCATCCACTTGCCCCTTGAATACCTTGTTTGTTTTCGTATTGAGGTTTTACATCATTAGCAATCATGTATCCACTTTTAATGTGTTGAATTCCTTTTTCAGTATTAATAGCCTTAATTTCTGTTGAAGGTTGTGTAACATTGTAATCTCTACCAACACCTGTTGCTAATTGACCATCATAGTTAGAGAAGAATAATTGTCTTTTTCTTACTTCACCTTTTGTTAATTTGTCAATAACATCTTGTCTTTTTTCTGGTAAGAATGTGAATAATTCAGCTCCTTTAGCCACTAATCTTTCACCAATTCTATCTAATTCAGCAATTTCTGGGTCAGCTTGCACAGGTGAACCTGTGTTTGGGTTAGCAGGTTGTTCTGGGTTTTTAGTATCTTTACATGATACTGCCACGGCTGGTGCCACAATAGCTGATAATCCAGCAATACTCATAAGTAAAGTTTTTAATTTTTTCATAATAATCATCTCCTGAAAATTAATTTATCTACTTAAATTTAAGCACATTTTTCAAATATTATGTAATAAATATGTAATTTTTTCTTATTTTTTTCACATTTTGTGAAAAATTAAGGATTTTTTCTCTAGTTACACCCTTTATTCAGTGAATTCTGAAATAAAAACCACAGCTAGAAAGCTGTGGCGAAGTTATGTAATGCATAATAATGATTATGTGTTTTACATAAAATTATTTAGTGACAGGTGTTTAATAATTTAACACAAGAAGGATGTTTCATGGACATCACATTCTTTATCCGAATCAAGTTCAAGGATAAAGCACTGGTATTATTATAAGATAAAAATTCAAAAAATGAAAAAAATTTTCATCTATAATTTAAAGAACTATGGAAAAAAGTAAAATTCGTAATTTCTCAATAATAGCTCACATAGATCACGGTAAGAGTACTTTAGCTGACCGTATTTTAGAATACACAAATACAGTAGACACAAGAGAGTTAACTGCTCAATTTTTAGATTCAATGGATCTTGAAAAGGAACGTGGTATTACAATTAAACTAAATGCAGTTCAAATCAAGTATAAAGACTATATTTTTCATTTAATTGATACACCAGGACACGTTGATTTTAATTATGAAGTTTCTAGATCCCTTGCAGCTTCTGAGGGAGCTTTATTGCTTGTGGATGCAACACAAGGTATTGAGGCTCAAACTTTAGCTAATGTTTATTTAGCGATTGAAAATAATTTAGAAATCTTACCTGTTATAAATAAAATCGATCTACCAAGTGCTGATGTTGAAGGTGTCAAAAAAGAAATAGAAGAAGTTATCGGTATACCAACTGATAATGCTATTTTGGTGTCTGCAAAAACAGGACAAGGTGTTCATCAATTGCTTGACGCGATTGTTGAATATATCCCAGCACCTAAAAATGCAGATGATAATAAACCTTTAAAAGCATTGATTTTTGATAGTTACTTTGATCCATATCGTGGAGTTGTTATGTTTATCAGAGTATTCGAAGGTAAGCTTAAAACAGGAGATAAGTTTAAATTTATGTCAAGACACGATGCAGGAAATGAGTATCACGTTATTGACTTAGGTATTAAAAATCCAAATGAAACCAAAAAAGACGAATTAGTCGCAGGAGAAGTTGGATGAGTTTCAGCAGCAATTAGAGATGCAAAAGAAGTTAACGTTGGGGATACAATCACTTTAATTTCTAATCCAACAAAACAAGCTCTTCCAGGTTACAAAAAAATGAAACCTGTTGTATTTACTGGTTTTTACCCAATTGACACAAAAGATTACATGGATCTTAAAGAAAGTTTAGAAAAAATTTCATTATCAGACTCTTCAATCACATGAGAACAAGAAACATCAAAAGCATTAGGGTTTGGATTTAGAGTTGGTTTCTTAGGAATGTTGCATATGGAAATTCTTCAAGAAAGACTTGATAGAGAATATAAAGTTGGAATTATTGCGACAAGCCCAAGTGTTGAGTACAAGGTAACTACTACAAAAGGAGAAATTGAATACATTTCTAACCCTACATTATTCCCTGATAGAACATTTATAGAACAAATTGAAGAACCTTATGTTGAGGCAAGTATTTTTGTACCAAATGAATATATTGGTAATGTTATGGAACTTTGTCAAAATAAAAGAGGTATTTATAAAACTTTAGAGACAGTTGACTCTAGAAGAACTAGAATAATTTATGAATTACCATTAGCTGAAACTGTTTTTGATTTCTTTGATAGATTAAAATCTACCACAAAAGGTTATGCATCATTTGAATATGAGTGAATTGGATATAGACCTTCAGATTTAGTTAAAGTTGACATCTTATTAAATGGTGATAAAGTTGATGCATTCTCAATAATTACACATAGAGAAAAAGCATATGAAGCAGCAAGAGAGTTATGTGTAAAACTCAAGGATGCAATACCTAGACAAAACTTCGAAGTACCTGTGCAAGCCACAATTGGTGGAAAAATTATTGCAAGAGAAACAATTAAAGCTTATAGAAAAGATGTTACTGCAAAACTTTATGGTGGGGATGTAACAAGAAGACAAAAATTACTCAAGAAGCAAAAAGAAGGTAAGAAACGTATGAAAAAACTAGGTTCTATCGAAGTGCCACAAGAAGCTTTCTTATCAGTTTTAAAAACAAATATTGACAAATAATTTATTTAACCAGGTTAATACCTGGTTATTTTATTAATCAAGTTTTATAGTTATCTCCATATAAATTTCTAATTGCATCTTTATATGATGATTTTTGATTTTGATATCCTCCATAAATTAAATCATATGGTTCTATGTTGTATGACCCGAAGTTATGTAAATAATCTAATTCAGGCGATCTTAATAAACAAGATATTGATGCTTTATTTTTAAAATCAACATCATATGTAGCAAACATTAAACCAAGTAATTGATTATTTTGATTAACAACCGGAGATCCTGATGAACCATAATATGGTTGATAATCATTTATTACGAATCCTAAACCATAATTAACAAATTTATTTACTTTGAAAATTGATTTATTTAGATACTTAAAATTATTTAGATGCTTTATGTATCTAAAGTTCAGCAAAATATCGACAAAACCAGGATAGTTTTCAAAAAAATGAAATTGCTCTGAATGATTTAATTTATTTGAATTATTAAAAGTAAGCTCATTTTTCTTATCATGGTAACCAATTGAATAAAATTCTTGATTTTTCAAATCATTATCAGAAGAGATTGCGTTAATTTTTTCAATATTAATAAATTTCTCTAATCATTCATTGAATGAGATCTTTTTACATCTGACTAAATTTTCGTTTTTATAGTATTCAAAAATCAAATTACTTTTATTATGAAGATTTTTTAAATCAAGTTCCAATATACCAAAGTCGATCATTTCTTCGATATTATCCATATTGTGGATGTAATCTTTAGGACTAGACTTTAGAAAATCTAATGCTAAATATACAATTCTAAAATCACTGGGATTAAAGTTAAAAATTTCTTTAACTTCTTGATTTTTATTCGGATAAAATTTCACTTTCGAAACTTGAACTTGTGAAGTTATAAAACTACTTTCGTCATTTAATAATTGATTATCATTGACAATATTTGAAAATATTGAGTCATCAGAACAATTCTTTCTAAAATTATTTAGAACATGAGCATTTGTGGCGAAATACAATTTTTCAACTTCACCATTATCATCAAGATGATAATCAAATAAACTGATAGTGCCTGAGTGAATCATATATTTTGATTGTGAGTTTACATTGTTATAAGGGTTATAGTTATGAAACGAAACTTTAAATACATTATCAATCATATCTTGATACTGAGAGTTAAAAATATTAAGATTGATTTGATTGTTTTTATCAAGTTTGATGTTTTCTCAATTCACTTTTGTCGAACCTAGCGAAATTTTATTATTAATTAATAATGGAACAAAATTATTTAAATATTTCTGATTCAATAGATTATTTGTTATTTTATAAGAATTTGTATTCTGATTTTTTTCATTGATTTCTTTAGTTAATTGATAGTTATTTGTTTTACATGAAATAGCGAAAAAACTAAAACTAAAGATCAATTTCATAAAAGTCATTAAATAGACTCCGATTTTTACCATAATTACCTCATTAATATAGTAATTTTTCCAAAAAATGAACTATTACTGAATTAACTAAAGAAATTGAAAAGATTATTAACCTTAAGTAACTTATCCACATGTTTTGAAGTTTTAAATCATATTTTCCACAAAATGTGAAAAAAAACAATTTTTTAGTAATGTTTTTCATTTTTTATTTCATTAAGTAGTAGAATAAAGTTATTAGAGGTATAAAACTTATTTTCAGGAGAATAAAATGAACAAAATTAAAAAAATATTTCAAAAATTGCTTTTACCTTCATTAATTTCACCAGTCATTATTTGCTCTTCATTAAGTGTAAGTGCAAAACCGA
Organism: Mycoplasma sp. 4404; assembly: GCF_034863325.1. Classification (NCBI taxonomy): domain Bacteria; kingdom Bacillati; phylum Mycoplasmatota; class Mollicutes; order Mycoplasmatales; family Mycoplasmataceae; genus Mycoplasma; species Mycoplasma sp. 4404. The sequence continues at coordinate 10,577 of NZ_JAYFFE010000002.1, read as the reverse complement.
GTTCCGAAGAATTCGAAGAAATGGTTCGAGATTTATATGATCATTATATTGAACTTGAAAATATCGAGGAATTTAATAAATTAATGAAATCAGAAGAAAATGAAAGTCCTTATCTCCAATATTTCCAAAAATTGGGTATTTCAGATTCGATAAACAAAGTTAATGAAAACAATGATGAAAAGACAAAAATTGGAATTATTGAATTAGGACTTGTTAATCCTTGATTATTTCTACAAAACGATGAAACATCAGATAATTTAAAATTATATCTTCCTAAATATAGCAAGGAAGAAATTTCAGATAAGAAAGATATGGAATATTTTGTCAAAGATTCAATAGACGTTATATCAAGTGAGTCATTCAAGAAAATGGAAAATTCAAAACTAACAAGAAATATGTTATGAAAGCTCAATAAAGAAATTTTTTGAGTAAATAATAAAGTAAATTTGAATAATAATTCAGGTACTTTAGGTGAAGTGATACAAAGAGAATCGCTTGAAAATCTTTTTTCATCTCATGCAACAACTGTAGCAAGTATAATGAGTGGTCATTTAGGTATATTAAAAAATGCAGAAATTCATTCAGCTTCACTTAATATGTTTAATCCTTTCTCTTTAGGAGAAAAAACATTTTTGACATATTATGATCATAAAACAGATGATACGAAAATAATAAATCAGTCACTTGGTCGTACTCCTGATTATTTCAGAATAAGAACTCTAGATTCCATTCTAAGAAAAATGTTGTCTAACAATGTTAAATTAATAAATATGAGTTTTGGAGGATCCACAATCTTCGAAGAGGGAGTTGCAAAAAATGTTTGAAATCATTTAAACAAACTAAGTTCTAGATTTGAAAAAATTAAAGCTGAATACAATATTAAAAATTTTGATGAATTATACATGTATCTGATAAGGAAAGGTGTTTGAAATGACAAGTTAGAACAAGAAGATCTGGAAATGTTTTTAGAAATAAAACACATAATTTTATGATACTTATATACTAACGAGCGTTTAAACACTAAAGAAAATATTCAAGAAGTCTTAAAAATGGGATATAGTAATTTTTGCAATTGGGATGAAAGAAATCAGAAAATAGAAAAATTAGAAAAATTATTGGACCATAAATATTCGTATGCACCTATTATGAGCATGATTGATTCATATGCATTCAAATATAATATGAAATTTTTTATAGCAGCAGGTAATGATGAGGAGTGGCTATCTTTATTAAGAATTTGCGATCGTTTAACTTATCATATGGAAACTAATTCAAAATTGAGAAAAAAATTAGATTTAAAATATATCGATAGTATGTCGGCTAATACTAATAGTGGAAAAAACGTTATATATGTTGGTTCTATGAATCCTTCAGGATATGTCTCAAGATTTAGTCAACAAGGTTCTTATGATAAAGGTGATTTCCCATTAATAATTAATTATGGTGAGTTAAATAATTTACCTATTGAGACAGAAAATAGAAGATCAGAAAATTTATTTAAACTACTTTATAAAGATCAAACTGGCACAAGTTTTGCTACTCCTATGACTACAGGAACAATTGCATTGTTAGAAGCAGAAAGCTCTAAAATCGCACACAATAAAGCACCTAGAGATTGAAAAGCAGCGTTAGCATCTTCTTCAAGATATATTTGGGATTTAGGTGCTAGAGATTATGACCCATCAGATGATCCGGAATTTTTGGAAACTTTTAATGCTTTAGAATTTGAGGCTGTCCATTCTAATAATTCATATACAATGTCTGGTTTTGGTTCAATTAAATATAAAACATTAAAAGATGTTTTAGAAAATGAAATATGAGTAAAAATTCCTGATATAACTAACAAAGAAGATGAACCGGAAATAGTAAAAATCCCTGCAGATCTTAATGGTTGCACAATCCACTTTTTCGGTTTGCCAAGAAATAAAATTGAAAACAACAGTTATCGTGAAGTATTCAGAAAAGGTTTTGATGAAATATCAAGAATTGTAAAATTAGATATTTCTGAATTTGTGAAAAATAAAAATAGTTTAAGAGTAGCTCTGTCTTGAGATTTTACGAATTCAGAATATAGATTAAATAAATTCAAAGAAAAATATTCAGCATTAGCTAATTCAGATATCACCTTATATGAAATTAAGAAAGAGTTAGTAGATATTTTCGATTTAGAAGTATGACCATATACTGAACGAAGTGGTTGACATAATGACGTCATTAACTCAAATAATGTTAAGAAAAAAGGTTATTGAAATTTCAGTACAGGAACTGATACAAATGTTGAGTGTGTTAAAATTGATAAAATAGATTTTGAATATGCAGAAAAATTAGATATTAGACTGATAACAAAAACAAAAAGCAAGTTTTTCACTGAAGAAAAATATGAATTAATTAAGAGGGTATTGGCAGGTGGTTTATTAACAGTGACAATTTCTGCTGATTAAAAATGAAAATGAAAAAATATAAAAGTCTTCTATCTATATCTATATTAACTGCAACAATTTTAACACCTCCTTTCTTTATTAACAGTTGTAATGAAGAAGTGTATTTGAGAGAGAATTATAACATATGAGAAAAAGTGGATGTTGAACCTGCTTTTAAATTAAAATCATTTAATCTAGTGAGTGATGATTATGCTGTGCACATAAAAGATAAAGTGAAGAATGAAATCGATTTTTTATCAGCAAACTTGAAATCTACATTTTTGAAAGATATAGAAATAGATTACGATTCGGCTTTAAATAATTTTATTTTAAACAGAAATAAAATTCAATACAAAATTAGCACAACAATAAAGGAAATTAAAAGTTATTATGATGAGTTACCTGATGAGCCTAACAAAATGTCTACTTTTGAATCTTTTGAGCATAGAAAATTGGATATTTTATTAAATTATTTAAAAAATGCTAAACCTAACATTTTATCAATTCATAAAACAAACCATTTAGCAAGTGTTTCTAGCGATACAAATAAAAAATTGAGCAGTTTAATGAATGACATTAAACCAATTAACTCAAAATTTAAAATAAATTGAAATGAATTTAAAAAATTTTCAAAAGAGTATGATATTAGTTTCCACAATGACGTTGCAAAATTCAATAAGTCTACAATACAAAATAAGTTTGATCAATTTTGATTTACTCACCTTTTAATGAGTACCTTTAATCATAAAAACTTAAACGCTGTATTTGATTTTGACAAAAGTAGTGATCCTATTCTTAATTTCATTGAATTAGCAGATAAATTTATTAATCTGTGAGAGTTAAATTATAATTTTGAAAAATATGCAGTCGCTAATAAATATAATGACGATAGGATTTTCATCCCTAAAATTACTTCATATTATGACGAAGTTCCTCCAGTGAAAATCTCAGACTTTGACAAGCACATACAGGACAGGATTGAGAATTCCGATTTTCTAATTCAAATTCCTGTAGTGAATAATCATAATCATGAACTTGATGAAATTTTAAATGGAATGTTTTCTAAATTTAATAATCATGATAGTTCTTATTGAGATTATGTTTATAATAATATTATTCATCCAAGATATGTTAATTATGCATATAGTAGTTCTAAGAATTATGAAGTAGAAAGATATTACTTCTATATTAATTCTGCATATTATTTTAAAAATAAAAATACTAAACAAAATGATTCTCCAATATGAGTAATAAACTCTTTAACATCATCTAGAGACAAAAATACTAGTTTTCCCGAAGATAAATATTGATTAATGTCTCAAAACGAAATAAACGGTAATAATAAGAATAATCACTCACTATTTTATGATGCTATTATAAAAGATGATATTGAAATTTTAAACACTTATCAAAATTCGAATAATCATAATGATGCAAAAAAATGATTCAAACCTACTGAAGATATCCTAGTTTGATTTGACCCATTAAAAGGAGTGGATGAGTGATATGAATTTTCATCTAGAAATAAAGATAATAATTTCTACATAATAAATAAATACAATAATAGGGTTTATTTAAATCCTAAAGGTAATTTGTACAGTAATGAAACATCACAAATAATATTCGATGGCCTTACTATTAACCAGTGACTAGGTCTTGAGAATTTGGATAAGATAGATGAAAATAAGATTCCTATAGAATATGCAAAATATTTAGAAAAATTTAAGTCAATTTTTAATAAAGTGGAATATCGAAAAAATGACACTTGAACAAAAGTTTATGAGTTAATTACTTTATTTGGACATGAATCTGAATATTTAAAGGAATCAGGTTTGGAAGGTTTTAAAACAAAAATTAGAAATGCAGATTATTCTATTCTAGGAGATAACTATAATATTTCTTATTCGTTTGATGCATCTGAATTAGATAAAATTGCAAAATATATAAATAAGGATGAATTGTTATCTGCTTATTTGAACAAAATAGACTATATAGTCAATAAATTGAAAGAAATTAAAAATGAAATTTTAAGTTGATCTGAAACTGATGATTCTAAGTTTAAAAAACATTTAAGAAATTATTTAAATATACTTCATAAATATGATAATTCAAAACAAAATAATGACAAATATGATGTATTAATAAATTCAAAAATACTTAGTCAAATAAATGATACTGTTGAATTTATTAATCAATTACTTATGAATTTAAAGATTAACTAAAATCGAATTTCACTGATTTGTAAAGTGAGATCCTATAACCTTAATTAAATCAAAACAAGAAAAGTAGGCATAAAATAAAAAACTGTCTACTTTTCTTGTTCTAGTTTGACAGCGGTCGTCTATTTATTTTTTTAAATTTCAATATTTAATCAAAAACCTCAATATAACTATCACTAAAAATGTGTTCGTTATATTGAGGTTTATATTTTTCAATTTAGTTAATTATCAAATTTTGATTTGTTCTTCTTCAGGTAAAAACATTTGATCATTTTCATTTAAGTTATAAGTTTTTGTAAAATCTGGATTGTTTAATAAAACAACATTTCCACGTATTTCTGAAGGTGAGTGAACATCAGATTCCAATCTTCTTTTTGCGCTTCCTTCTGTGATAATCATTCTTCAAACTCTAGCTCAGTTTTCGAAGAAGTTTTTTGGATTAAAGTCATTTTCAAGTTTAGCAGCTTCAAAGGCACATGAAACTCCACCGATATCAGCAATATTTTCAGAAACTGTTAGTTTTCCATTAACTTTTCCATATTTAGTTTCCTTACCATCATATAACTTAATAACAGCGGCAATTTTTTCGTCAAATTTCACTCTATCTTCATCAGTTCATCAGTTGTTTAAGCTTCCATTTTCATCAAATTGTGAACCGTTGTTGTCAAATGCATGTGAGATTTCGTGAGCAATAACTGCTCCAATTCCTCCATAATTTGCAGATGAAGATTGATTAATATCATAATAAGGAGCTTGTAAAATTGCAGCAGGGAAAACAATGTGATTTGCAAATGGATTAAAGTAAGCATTAATTTCTGCTGGAGACATTGATCAATACTTATCATTCTTTAATTGATTGTATTGCGATAAGTTATATTGAGTCTTAATTGATTCAAAGAATAAAACATTTTCTAAAATATTTGAACCTTGCTCATATGTCTTAACAACAAAATCTTTGTAAAATGGTCTGATGATTTCTGGGTATCCAACCATGACACCTAATTTGTTCAATTTAGTAATTGCTTTCTTAATTGTTTCTTTTGATAATCATGTGTTTTCTTCCAAGTTTTTCTTATAGACTTCAATCATATTAGCAACCATATGTTCTACATCTTTTTTAGCTTTCTCTCCAAAGAAATGTTTTGCATAGTACATACCTAATGGTTCTTTGAAATATTTAGTAGCTAAATCATAAGCGAACATTTCTAAATCTCTTGGTTTTTGGATTGAGTAAATTGCATTTTTAAATTCTGTTGCTTTAATTCTTGTTTCTTCATCTAAATATGAAGCTGCAAAAATTAAGTTTTTAATAAAGAATAAGGCTTTATAATCTTCGAATGTTTCACTATTGAAAATATTGTTTAAGTTTTCAATAAATTTAACGTTCGAACAAGGTATCATTTCAACTTTTTGACCTACTAATTGCTCTGCAATGTTTGGAATATTAAAAATTGAACTTTTATCGGTATATCATGAGATTTCTTTAGGGTTGTATAATGAAACATAATCAGCCTTTTGAACATCTGAAAGAACATAATCTTTAATTTTTAAATCAAAAGCAATAGCTTTATTAATTAAATCATTTGATTTTCTTTCATCAAATCCGTATTTTTGTAATAAATCAAAAACCATATTAATTCATACAGTCATTAATCTATTTGCTTCTTGTTCATTTTCATATGTTTCTTTTGATGGCAAAATTAAGCTAAATTCATCAAGTCATAAAACTTGTAATTTATTATTTTTAAAATCTTCTCCAACACCAAAAGATAAAGGTAAAGATACATATCTATTATTAAAGTAATCAAAATTTGAAGCAAGTTGTTCAAATGATTTTAATTCTTCAATATTTTTAAGAAAATCTTTAGCCGGTTTTATTCCGATTTCTTTTCTCTTATCTTTATCAATAATCATTTTGTAAAATTCAACATACTGCTTCATCATAGGATCATTAGGTAATTCTTTTTGACCATTAGCTCACTGAACTGTTAAGTCTTTAAGTAATTTTTCTAATTTGATATCTAATTCACCGAATGCTGACATTGATGATCTATCTGATGGAATTGTAGCAGTATTTAATCATTCATAATTAACGTATTCATAAAAATTATCTTCTAATCTAGGTTTTGACATTTTAACTCCTTATAATTTTCTTTTTATTATATAGCAATTAGAGTTTTTTAAACAAAAACCACCAAAAATTGGTGGCACATATCTATAAAAATAATATATAAATTCTATTTAATAAATTAAACAACTTTAACTGAAACTTCTTTAGAATGTGATTTACCTTCCAAATTGTTTCTTTCTATATGGAATATTTCAATTTTTTCATTTCCCTTGGTGTGTAATCCGTGTTTTTGACCACGGCGAAATCCTTTGATTTGACCTTCTAATTCGTCAATTGTGTTAGCTTGTGCAATAACTTCACCACTAGCTACTAATTTTGCTTTGTATTTGTACATAAGCACCTCCGATTTCTTACACTTTTATTCTATAACTTTTTGAGATACAGTTATCAAAAATTTAATATTTTCTAGTAAATTTTTCACATTTATGAAAAAAATAATTACATCACTTCTTATCTTATTTTAAGATAAAAAGTGTATGATTTAAACATGACTAAATTACGTAAATCTTTATTGTTTTTAACTGGTTCAATTTTAGGGCTAGGAACACTTGTGACTAATTCATGCAGTTTTCTAGATATTTTTAAATCTTCCGGAAATGGTGATAAAAAACAAGTTAATCAAGTTAAATTAAGATTTACAAATTACACACATCCTACAATTGCAGCTTCTAATGTAGTCTCAATTAACGATAAAGAATTTATGAAAACTTCATCAAAAAGTAATGATGAAGTTAGTCAAATATTAAATAGATTTGAAACTGAAAAAAATAATGTGCATGAATATGAAGAAACTAATGGATCCTGCTATTTTGAATACATAGATCCATACACAAATGTGACCTTTAGAGACTATGCATATTATGTTAGTGAAGACAAAAGTGAACGTAGATATTTATTAGGTCCTGAAGGTTTAGTTTTATATGCTCATGAATTTAAAAGAAAAATTCCATTCAGTACTGAAGTTTTTGATCTTGAAGCTATAAATATAAATAATTTTAGTGTAATAGATAATACTGCAAACGGCTTATACATTCCAAATATTAAAAATATCTTTATTAATGGTTTCTTTTTTTGTGAATCAGGAATGAGCCTTTATGAAATTATTGCTTATATGATGCAAACAACATTCCACGAATATATGCACCATTGAGCAAACTCATATGCAGAAATTGCATTTAAAAAAGATGTACTTGCAAAATATTATAGTTTTGAAAATGATGATTCAGATTTAGTTAACCCGTCAATTATTTATTATTCACCTGGAGCAACAATTAAAGATCAGCATAATCATCTTTACATTCAATATTGAAATAAATCGTTTGTTGATTCATTTCAATATTTATTAAACTATGATGTAACTTCAAAATCAAAAATCTCTGATGAAACTTGAGAAATATTAAGAGCAGATAATAACAAAAAAAACAGTTTTATTCATAATGTTTTTAGTCCAAAAGATATTTGAGATCTTTCAAACGGAAAACCAAGCAATCCTGATGTAATTGAACTTAATAAAAAATTAAAAGAACATTCAAAATTGTATTATTCGCCTGATACAAAGTTCGGTCTTTCATCAAATAATATTCGCTACTATTATTCATTGACTGAATTAGTCCCTAGAGAATATTTGAAATATGGTTTTGAACCTTACTTTAATATAAATTTACCAAATCCAATTGGTCCTGCTATGGAAGATTCAAGAAATAAAGGTCAAGATATCTTTACAATGAGTTATTTTAGCTATGCTCATATCGACAAAACATCTTCATCCACAACTTACACAATTTCACCAACATCTTTAGCTGATGATATGAGTAAAGTTTTCTTGAATAATTTTGATTCACAATATAGACAAGGATGATACATACAAGGTGATTTGACAATTCAAGAAAATTCAAACAGAACAAGAACTTATAAAAATCAATCTTCAATTCTTCTGCCAACAACACCTTTTGCTTTATCTGAATATCAACCTCAAGTAGGATATAGAACTAAAACTGAATATTTAAATCTTCAGAAAATAAAACAAGATAAATCAGTTGATTTTTACAAATTATTTTTAGATACAATGGGTTATGGAAAAACTATTTCACAACTATATTATGATAATAGTGGATGAAAATGAATTGATTCAGAGCATTCGCAAATTGAAAATAATGAAGCAAATCAACATAAAATCAAATTAAGTGGTTACTTAGATTCAAATGAGTACACAGGGTTTGTCTTCGTTAATCCAAATAATAATCAAGTTACTGCAACATCAAAAATTAAATACTTAGATACATTCAATTTTTTTGGTCACAAAACTTTTGATAAAGGTGCATTGTTATCAAATTCATTAACATCAGAACAAGCTCAGCAAAGAGAAGAGCAATTAAATAATAGAATTTATCCAAATTCATTAAATGAATATACAAACGCTTTATTTATTCCATATATTTCGGAAGATTTCATTACAAAACCAAGTAATAATTCAGTTATTTATTTATGAAAAGATTTGAATAACAATAATATTGCTGAAGAAAATGAAATTTTATTAGAAAAAGAAATAACACTTCCTGAAAATAGATGAGTAACAACGGCAAGATCAACAAAAAATGAAAATGTTTACAATATAATAAAAACTACAGATAATAAAGTTAAATTAGATTTTCATAAATTATTTAGATAGTTAAGATATTTACAAGCAAACAGAAAGGGATTTATGCTATGAGATTTTTCTAAATTAAAAGTTGGACAAATGATTAATGTTCAAGCTTATAAACATAATGGTCATCTTTATAGACAATGAAATTCTGTAAAAGTAATTTTTCATAATAAGAGACATATTGTTTTATTTTTAAAAAACACTAAAGTGGCTGAATATGAAAGAGATGTAAATGGGTGAAGATATAAAGAAAATGCAATTTGATTTATTCCGAAAGATTCAATGTACAATGCAATTGTTCTTTTAAAAGAAAGTGGTTCTTATTATTATATAAACCTTGCATCACGTCCAATTTTTGAAGATGACACTCTTAAATTTATTGATTATGATTTAGACATAAAATGTTATCCAGATAAAGAATTGCAAATTGTTGATAGAGAAGAATTTGCTGAACATTCAAAAGAGATGAAATATCCAGAATCATTAAGAAAGACTATTTATGATGAAATTAAAGACATCATTTCTTTATATAATGATTATGAATATTTCTTTTCGGATGAAGTTATTGCATACTATTTAAAAGTTTTATATGATGACAAATTAATAACAGAGAAAACATATAATAAATTATTAGACACTAATAATAGAAGAAAATACAATGAAGAAACTTCGATGTTTGCTGATATTTCAAAAATATACAAATAACAAAAACTTTAATACTGTCCATTAAACTATGATGTGGACAGTATTTTTTTAATCAAAAGTTCAAATAAAAAATTCGAAAAAAATTTTTAAAAAAACTTTGAATAAAAAAAATAGTGTTATAATATTCATGCTTTTGATAGCAAAGAAGTTCTTTGAAAACTAGATATATACAAGACATGACAAGTCAATTTTTTTCGAGAGTTTGATCCTGGCTCAGGATGAACGCTGGCTGTGTGCCTAATACATGCATGTCGAGCGAAGTTCTTTGAACTTAGCGGCGAATGGGTGAGTAACACGTACTTAACATGCCCTTTAGATTGGGATAACGATGAGAAATTATCGCTAATACCGGATACTTATATGGAACGCATGTTCTATATATAAAAGGAGCCTTAAAGCTTCACTAAAGGATTGGGGTGCGTAACATTAGCTAGTTGGTAGGGTAATGGCCTACCAAG
>NZ_JAYFFE010000001.1:0-489205 GCF_034863325.1 Mycoplasma sp. 4404 | reverse complement strand
ATTCAGACATTTTAATGAATTATTAAAATAACTATTCAGTTTTCAAAGAATATTTAGCACCTTTAATGGTGTTTTTTTATTTTATTAAAAAATATTATAATTTTAATATATGGCAAAAATAAAAAGAACAAATATTTCTAAAAGTAACACAAAAAGACGTCAACAATGACATCTTAAGTTAAAGAAAGATAAAGAATTAAGTAAACTTTATTTATGCAGAAGGCGAATAGGTAATGTAATTAATGCATCGAATACCCTTGTATTGAAATTGGCAAATGAAGAATTATCATCTGAATTTGAGAATAAAATTGAAAGACTAAATAAAGAATTGAAGAAATTCATTTATTTTCAAGATGTAAAATTTATTTTATATTTTGTGAAACAAAGATTAGGATTAATAAATAAAGATAATGACAAGTTATCATATAAATTTATAGGTTTTGAATTATTTGATATCTTGTTTAAAGAAATGAGATTACTATTCAAAACAAAAGATATAGATCATAAATTATTTTGCAAAGTCATAACAGATATCATTTCTAATAAAATATCAAATATTGATTTACTGAATGAAAAAATTTCGAAATATAATCCTACAAATACTAATGATGAGTTCATTAATGATATTTTATTTGAGAAAGTAAATCAAAATAAAGAAATTATTTTGGAAAATTTAAACAGATTTGTTCATAAATTCACAAAAAGAGACAGAATTCACAAATTCAATAAATATATTTACTTACATATTACAAATATTACAGAAAAGCATTTTAAAAATAAGAAATTTATTTTCAATAATTTAAATCAAATGATAAAAACATCAGATGAACATTACACTATAATAACGCATACAAATTGAGTAGGTATACCTATTAATGTTTTCTTATTCAAACATCTTCCTTATGCAGATAAGGATAAACTAATTTTAGATACTATTCAGTTATATAAAAGAGATGATAAAAGTATTTCGGTTATTCCTTATGATTGACCTCTTGATATCGAGAACTTATCAAGTAAAAGTAAGGAGCTTAATAAGTCAGTTGCTAAATATATTATGTATTCTAAAAATATATTTACTGAAAAATTAAATGACCATTACAAAAAGAGAATAAATACAGTTTGATCTAGAGTTTTTAGTAGAAAAGATAGTAATAAAGTAAATATTATTTCTAAGAAACCATTAAATCGTCTAAATTACTTATACATAGAAAGTTCTAAAGATAAAGTCAATATAGATAAACAGGATTTAATTTATTTCAACAAATTGATAAATTTCGTAGAAAATAGAGATGATAATTTTGATGTAAGTAGTCTAAATAATATTGAACCAGATGAATATTATGAAAAAGAAATGAAATATTCAAAAATTAAAACCATCATCAATGTAAAAGATGGTTATGAAGCTCCAAAATTATGAGAGAAAATTCGCAGAGATAATAAAAATTTAGGATTACATTTTGCTTTTACAAATTTCAAAATACCTAAAAAGAAAGATTTAATTGATATATTAAAAAATGATGTAGATAACTATGAAAATAGTCAAATGATGAATATATTGATAAGTAGTTATAAAAAGTTTCTGAAATCATTTGAAGATATGAATGGATTTCTATTTACTAATTTAATAGCTATCTCAATAATTAAAATATTAAAATATATAATAAACTTATTTATTCGTTCAAATCCATATTGTATTTGTGATGAATTTAGTACATCGGAAATTTTACAATTAATTATATTTAATGAAACTAACAAATTCAGTAGTGAAATTAAATATAACCTTCAGAATTCGAAAGAAGATGATGTATTCTTTAACTTTTTAAACAAATATGATCAGTTTGCAAAAATCTTGAAATGAGCATTAATCAAAGAAGACAGTGATGATACTAATACACCTATTACATAGGTAAAAAAGTCTATTTTATACTCCTTTTATCAAATAATTTTATATAATATAAAACATGTTCAAAATAGGTGTGGATGCAACTAATATTAATAGATTTATTAATAAAAAAACATCTTTTATAAATAGAGTTTTATCAACGCAAGAATTAGCAGAATATAATCAAATAACTGATCAAAATTTGAAAGCTAAATTTCTCGCCAGAGCATGAGCTATTAAAGAATCTATTTACAAAATTGATAATAGCTACATCGATTTTCGTAATATTGATTTAGTTAAAAAAAACAATATTTGAGAATTTAAAAACTTCTGTATTTCTATTACATATGTTGATAATTTAGTTATTTCCGTTGCTATTTCTAAGGAGAAAAATGAAAAAATATAATGTAAATGTAATTTTTAAGATGATTTTATTTTCACCAGTTTGATTATTCAGATACTTTTTAATTAAATGAAAAGCTAGAAAATATAGAAAATCACCTGAAACAAGTAAATTAATCGAAAGATATGCTTTCTTACTCAAACTTTCTAAAAAAATGTTAAACCTTTACAATGTGGATGTAAAAATTGAGGGATATGAAAACCTTCCACAAAATGGTTCTGTGTTATTAGTGGCTAACCATAAGTCAAACTTTGACTCTTTAATCTTAATGAAAGCTACAGAGCAACAATCATATGAACAAGGTGCTAAAGCTATGATACCTACTTTTTTAGCTAAGAGCGAGCTACAAAAGAAAAAAATAGTTAAGGATACTTTGTCACTTTTAGACACTGTTTTTATTGACAGAAAGAGTATTAAAAACAGTTTAAATGCATTAGGAGATTTCGGTGCATTTGTTAAAGTTCAAAAAACATATGGTGTAATTTTTCCTGAGGGAACAAGAGTGAAAAGTGAAGGTTTAGGTGAGTTTAAAGCTGGTGCATTTAGAGTTGCACAAAAAGATTATATGGCAATTATTCCTACTGTAATAATAAACTCTTTAGGTTCTGATAGTGTGCACAAAAAGCAAAGACAGCAAGTTACTGTTAAATTTTTACCAGCATTAAAACCATCTACATTTATGAATCAAGAAACATCAAAATTAGCAGAAAGAGTTAAAGGCTTAATTGAGTCAGAATTATTGAAGGAAAAAGATGAAAACTAATTACACAAATTACGATTCAGAATATAGCTTTAAAGTTGAAAAGTTTAATTTTGATGGACCATTAGATTTATTACTTGCATTAGTTAAAGATAAAAAGATCAGTATTAATGAAATTAACTTAGTAGAAATAGCAGATAGATATTTAGAAATTATTTCTCAATTAAAAGAGCAAGATATTGATTTAGCTGCTGATTATTTAGTTATGGCTGCTACATTACTTAAAATCAAAGCAGCTATGGCAATACAAGAACCAGGACAAGAAATCCCTGAAGAAATTGAAGAAGATAAAAGACAAATTTTGAGACAGTTAGCTGAATATGAACAATTTAAATCGATTAAAGAAGCTCTTAAAACATATGAATTAGATAGACAAGATATTTTCATCAAAGATCCATCAAATGTTGATGAATTTATCGTTGATACCAATGACACTAGGTTAGACGGTCATTCTAACCCAGTTAAATTAATTGCTGTTTTAAGAAAAATGTTTGAAAGAGTTTATGCTCAAAAACTTAGAACAGCAAAATTAGAAACATTTAAACTATCACCATCTGATCAATATGGAATGATTAAAGAGTTACTTAGAAAACATGAAAAATTAACTTTCCAAATGGTCTTTTCACAACCAAGTATGGGACACTTTGTTGTTACATTGCTTGCTGTATTAGTTTTAGCTAAAGAACAATATTTAAAAATAATTCAAGAAAAAGAATTTGAAGAAATCTCAATTATTAGAGGAGAACTTTACGATGAAAAATAAAATTTTAGAAGCACTATTATACATTCAAGGAGATGATGGACTTAACTTAGAACAAGTTAAAGACATTTTCTCACTAGCTACTTTAGCTGAAGCTAAAAAAGTAATGCAAGATTTCTTAAGAGAGTTTAATGACTTAGAAAGAGCGCTTAAAGTAGTTAACTTCAATGATGTTTACAAATTAGCAACTAGAGAAACATTCAAAGATTATGTTACAAAAATGGTTTCAGTTGTTAAAAAACAAAGATTATCAAATGCTGCTATCGAAGTCGCTGGTATCATCGCTTACAAACAACCAGTTACAAAAGGTCAAATTGCATCAATTAGAGGTGTTGCATCTGATCAAGTTGTTAATACACTTTTAATGAAAGGTGTTATTGAAGAAGTCGGGATTTCTCCTACACCAGGTAACCCTGTTCTATATGGAGTTACAAACAAATTCTATGATCACTTCAAATTAACAAGTATGAGGGACTTACCTAAAATGACTGAATTTAACTATGTAGAAGGTGTAGAAGATGAAAATCAAGACTTCGACTTATTCGGAAGTCAAAGAGAAGAATAATTATATTCAAGATGCAAAATTACTATCACAAATTTAGTGATAGTAATTTTTATTTTTCTGATAAAAGTGAGTAAAACGAACAAAGAGTATGCTTTGTCCGTTTCATATTAAAATATTTTTATGAAGCAATTAAAGCTGAAGCGGTTGGTAAACTTATTTGATAGATTTTCTTAGAAGACTCCTCAATTTCTTTTCTAGGAAATTGCTTGAGAAGATTTTAACTTATTCAATCAAGTCTCACATATTGATTTGATTTCTCTAATTTTGCTTGCCATTCGTGAAGGTAATGTGTCTATGACACTATTCTCAGGTAATTGAGAATAAGCTGATTGGAATACTACAATAAATTGTGCTCTTTCTTCATCTGTGGTTTTATCTTCTAGTTCTGTCGAAGAACATGATACAGCAAATCCTGTGATAGTCATAGTAGGTGCCAAAACACCTGATAAAATTAATAACTTTCTAAGTTTCATTTGTCTCTTTTATATAAATTAAATTTAATTTACATAAAATATATAGCTTTCATTTAAGTCTTGCAGACTATATTTTCAGCAATTTTAATATCCATTTTATATGTTGTTCAACACTTTATTAGAGGGTAAAAAATATGTTTTGACTAAAAATTGATATTACATTTTTTATTTTATTTAATAAAATAAAAAAATATAATTACATTAATAAAGCAGGTAGAAATGATAGAAATAAAAGCAACATTAAATGATTCAGGAAGAACAATCTTAAAACTTATTCAAAAATATTTCCCTAATTTGAGTAAAGGATTTGTTGAAAAGTTATTTAGGAAAAATGAAATTAAAATAAATGGATTAAGAAAAATTCAAAAAAATCAAATTGTAAGTGAGAATGATGCTATCACTATTTATGGTTTAAGTGAATCTGATTTCCAAAAAGAATATGAAGTTAAAAAATCAACTTCAGTTAATTTGAAAGTTTTATATGAAGATGAAAATATTTTAGTTTTAAATAAAGCGACTGGAATTTCAGTTCACGATGAAGATGATTCGTTAGATGAACAAGTTTTATCATATTTAAACTATGTGCCTACTGATAGTTTTAAACCAACGCACGTTGGTCGTTTGGATAAAGAAACAAGTGGGATCATCACTTATGCTAAAACTTATGAAGCGGCTAGACAATTGAATGATAATAGTGAATTCATCGTTAAAAAATATATTTTCATCAGTGATATTAAGTTAGACAACTTTTTTGAACATAAACCTTTTGTAGTTAACAATTGAATTTACAAAGATGAATCAAATAAAAAAATGAAAGTTTCAAAAAATAATATAAAAGACGCTAAGCAAGCTACAACTTTATTTTATTCAGAAAAAAATCGAAAAATTGCACAAATTAAAACAGGCAGAAAGCACCAAATTCGTGTGACTTTATCAAATTTAGGTTTTCCTATTTACGGTGACAAAAAGTATGGTGGTAAAAAAGAAACTAGATTAATGTTACATTCATATTATGTTAAATATAAAAACATGAAGAATAATTTAAGTTATTTAAATGATTTAGAGTTATATTGCTTACCTAATTGAAAGAAAGGTTAATTATGGAAAAATTAGATATTGAAAAATTAAACCAAATAGTTAAATCATTAATGTTTGAACCTACTAAAGAAGTTCAAGAACAAATTTTGTTAATTTGAAAAGATATTCAAGATGGAATTAAACTTCTTGACAAACTTGATTTATTAAATGTAAAACCAATGGAAAGAATTAATGAGCAACCTATTTTAGAACTCCTACGTGAGGACATTGAAGATATGAGTTATTCAGTTTCAAAAGGAAACATTTTAAATAATGCAAAAGAAAAAGATAGTGACTTTATTTTACTTACAAAGGTGGTTAAATAATGAGTAGAGAATTTTTAAATAAAGGTAATTTTGAAGCTGCATACAATGAACTTCAAAATGATAACAATAATGCAGTTAGCTGCTTATATGAAAAATCAGAACAAGTTTTAAATTCAAGCAATCTACTCAATGGTGTTGTTTTAACTATCAAAGATGTTTTTGCCACAGAAGATAAAATCACTAGAGCTTCAAGTAAGATTTTAGAAAACTTCAAACCTTATTACAATGCTACTGTTGTTGAAAGACTTTTAAAAAATGGTGCGATTCCGGTTGCTAAGGTTAATAATGATGAATTAGCTTTAGGAGGTACAGGAACTCATAGTGCATATGGTTCAATAGTTAACCCTAAGGATACTAAACGTTATGTTGGTGGTTCTTCATCAGGTTCAGCTGCGACAATGACAAAAAATATAGGCATTGCCTTAGGTTCAGATACTGGAGATAGTGTTAGATTGCCTGCTTCATTCAATGGTTTAGTAGGGTTTAAACCATCATATGGTGCAATTAGTAGATATGGAATGTTCGCTTATGCTTCATCATTAGATACAGTTGCTTACTTTACCCATAACGTAAATGATGCAATCATTACTGCACAAGCTGTTTTTGGTAAAGATGTCAAAGATATGACTTCAGTTGATGTTCAAATAAACAATGCAATTAAAACAAAACCAAAATCAGTAGTTGCTCTTGATTTTAGTTCATTAACAAAAGATTATGTGAATGCAAGATTTAACCAGCTACTCGAAAAATTAAGAGAGCAAGGTATAGAAGTCAAATTAGTGCAACCAAATTTTGATATTTTAAACACAATTTCTATTGTTTATAAAATCATTTCTTTCTCTGAAGCTAGTTCAAATTTAGCTAACTTAAATGGAATAGCTTTTGGTTCAAGGGTTGATGGAAACTCTTGAGAAGAAGTTATGTTTAATACAAGAAGTCAAAAATTTGGAAAAATGGTTCAAGAGAGATTAAGTTTAGGAAGTTACTTTTTATATTCAGAAAATCAAGAAGAAATTTTTATTAAAGCTCAAAAAGCTAGAAGAGTTATTGCTAAATACTTTGAGGACTTGAAAACACAAGGCGATGTTTTGATCTTTCCAGCTTACGCAGGCATTGCTCCACTATTTGAAGATAAATCAAAAAATGGTGTTATGGACTTTATTTTAACTGGTGCAAATTTATCAGGTCACCCATCAATAACAATTCCATTAGGTGAATATGAAAATATGCCATATAACTTAGCTCTTGAAACAAAATTATATTCAGATGAAAAATTATTAGGTTATGCAGAATACTTTGAAGAACTTATAGGAGATTTAAATGAATAATTTTGAAACTATTATAGGAATTGAAATTCACGTTGAATTAAAAACTAAAACAAAAATGTTTTCACCAGCCGGAATTGACTTTAATGCAGAACCTAATACAAAAGCACACCAAATTGACTTAGCTTACCCAGGAACATTGCCTCAAGTTAATAAAATAGCAGTTGAATATGGAATCAAACTTGCAAAAGCTCTTAATATGCAAATTGATGATGAATTACATTTTGATAGAAAAAACTACTTTTATCCAGATTTACCAAAAGGTTATCAAATTACGCAGTTTTTTAGACCAATCGGAAGCAACGGTTATGTAGAAATTCAAACTTCAGATGGATTAAAACAAATCGGTATCGAAAGAATTCACCTTGAAGAGGATACTGCAAGACAACACCACGACGATTTAGTTACAAAATTGGATTATAATAGAGCTGGAATCCCTTTAATTGAAATTGTTACTTACCCAGTGATTAGAAGTGGTGAGGAAGCTGCATTATATGTTGACATGATTAGAAAAATTGTGCAATTTTTAGATATTTCTGAAGGTAAGTTAGAACAAGGAACATTAAGAGCCGATATTAATATTTCTCTTAAACCTTATGGTGTAGATAAATTTGGTACAAAAGTTGAAATAAAAAATATGAACTCAATTTCTAACATCAAAAAAGCAATTGATAATGAAATTAAAATTCAAAAAGAAAAACTTCTTAAAGGTGAAGAAATATTACAACAAACAAAACGTTTTGATGATCAAACTAACACAAACGTAGTTATGAGAACTAAAACAGGTTCTGTTGATTACAAATATTTTGCAGATCCAAACATTCCGATCATTAAGTTATCTCAAGCATTTATTGATAATGTTAAATTAAATGAGCTTCCAAACCAAAAAGTAAAAAGATATAAAGATGCAAATATTGCAGATATTTACATTAACAGTTTAATTGATGATATACCATTAGCTAATTACTTTGACTCTATTGATTATGATAATAAGGAAGCTTTATCAAAAATTTTCTTCTCAGAAGTAGTTTCATTAGCAAATGCACAAAATAAACACGTTATTGATCTTGATATTAAACCTGAATATTTAGTTCAGAGTTTACAATTATTAAACCAAGAAATTATTTCAAGTAAGTCGCTTAAAAAACTTATAACACTATTACCAAGTTATAAAGGTGACATAAACGACTTATTAGATGCGCATAAATTAAAACAAATAACAGATAAAAATATTATTGCAAGTTATATAGACGCAATTATTAAAAATAATATTTCAATGTTAGATGAATATGAAACTAGACCTGAAAGAGTCATTAAATTTATACTTGGTGCATTAATGAAAGAAACTAATGGACAAGTTAATCCACAGTTGTCAAATGATATTGTTTTAGAAAAAATCAATGAGTTTATTAAACAAAAAAACTAATACAAACACTGATTATAATAAGTTAATAAAACTTAAAAATGTAACTAAAAAAACTAAAAAAACCTTTCATCAAAACTTAATTTTTCCTGAAAGATTTACATTTTTTTCAAAGATTTATGAGTTTATAATCAAGAAATGCTTGATTAGATTTTTCGCAAGCATACTGATTTGAGTTAGAAATGAATCAGATCATAGAAAACGTTTAAAAGTTGTGGATAATGTATATAGTAAATTCACAAGTAGTGAATATAACTTTATTTGATTGTCTACTGCATTTTACTTATTAATATCATTTGTCCCTGTAATATATGTGGTTTTCTTGTTAAACATATTTTTCGGTTTTATTCCAGGCTATAACAATCTAGTTGGAAGCAATTTCCAAGATAACTTCATAACAATTATTATGTCAAGATTCATCCCTGGGTCGCAAAACTACTTACAAAGCATTCAAATGAAAGATCAAGGTACATCTGCATTCAATTTGCAAGCATTGCTACCTAACATTTTCCTATTTTTATCATCACTATATATATCAAGCACAGGATATGGAAAGTTAATTTCAGCAAATAACTACATTTACAAACATAATAAAATTGGTTCATATTGAGGTAATAAAATAAAAGGATTATTCTTAGTTTTATTTGTATCAATATTATTCTGAGTTTTTTCAACAATTGACATCATCATTGAAACAAAAATAACAGAAAAATATAACGGAACGATTTGATTAAATACGTTTGTTTATATATTAATTTCATTTGTCTTTGTGTTTGTAATGTTAGTCGGCTTATTCAAACTTATTCCATCATTTAAGTTAACCATTAAATCTGTTTATAAAGGAGCTATCTTATCAACCACTCCAATTGTTTTATTAGTATTATTATTTAAAACAATCAATCAACACATTAACTATGACAAATATGGTGGTCCTGTAGGGTTCTTCCTTACGATTGCATTCTTTATAAACTGAGTTGTTTACTTTATGTTCTTAGGTATTGCTTTCAATAATGCATACTATAAAAACTATATCAGTGAGAGAACAATCACAAAGAGAAATTGATTTATTTAACCAGTATACACTGGTTATTTTTATTACAAAAGAGTATAATTAAAATATGAGAAAAATGTTAAAGCTAACTAATGACTATAAGGATAGAATTTTAGAATTCCTTTATGCACAAGACAAATACCTTAATATGATGTTAATTGCAGATATCGAAACATTTGGTCTAGAAGGCGAAAATATTGATAGTTACATTGACTATGTAAATGAAAGACCTGTTTTAATTTTTTATAGATTCCATGATACATTGTTAATTTTCGGAAGAAAATTAAGAGGTAAATACGAAGATTTAGAGAATATTGTTAAAAAATATAATATCAAGAACTTTGTCTATCAAAAAGAACTTTATAACGAATTAAATAATGCATTATCAGTAATTATTGGAAATAATATTGTCCCTACTTATCAATATGTTTTAACTTTAAATAAAAAAGATTTTAAGAAACCAACTAATTTAAAATCAACAATGATTAAAATTTCAGATCTTGAAAATATCATTGAAAGTAGAAAATTAATTCCTGAATTCGCAGGGCTATCATCACATACGCTTGATATTAAACACTTAAAAAGATCATTTGAAAAAGGTGCATATTGAGGATATGTGCTAAAAGATGAAAATGAGAAAGTTTTATCACATGCATCAATTAACTGTCAATCAAAAGATGCAGTTATGATCGGAGGTGTTTTCACAATTCCTGAAGCAAGAAAGAAAGGATATGCAAAGGATTGTGTAATGAACATTTGCGAAAGGATACTATACATAGAAAAAACACCTGTTTTGTTTTTCAGTAACAAAATTGCAGGTGCTATGTATTATGGACTTGGCTTCAAAGATTATGATAAGATCGCTTTAACAAAAGTTAAACCTACAATCAAACAAAAATAATTACTTTTATCCCTAAAAATTGTGGAAAAAAGTTTTTTTGTATTATAATATTGTTATTACAAGCTTTTAAAAGGAGACATTGAAATGACTAAAAAAGAATACATTTTAGAAGTTGCAGATCGTGCTGAAATGACACCAAGAGATGTTGAAAGAGTTTTCGATGCTATGGTTTTCGTTCTTAAAGAACAATTAATCATGGAAGATAAAGTTAGATTATCACATTTAGGAATTTTTTCAACAACAGTTAAACCACAAAGAAAAATGGTAAACAAATTCAAAAAATCAGAAAATGATGCTGATTTTATTGTGGTTCCACAAAGACGTGTTGTTAAATATACACCTTCAAAATACTTACGTGAATTAATAGATTTTAAAGCTTAATTTAAAAATGTTAAATATCCAGGAAATTCTAAAAATAACTTTTTAGAATTTCTTTTTATTTCTTCATATTTGACACTACTTTTATTTTTAAAATATTGTAATAATTCTGGAACAGTTATTTTATAGAACTCATCATATAATGAAAAGTACACAATAGCAAAAGAAATGCCTTTATTGCTATGTATAAGGTTTAAATATTCGATTTGATGTTTCTTAAATAATTTTTTAGTGAGTGAATTATTATTTGTACTCTTGGCTTCAAAACAAATAAATTGACCATTATACATACCTACGTAATCCACTGTTGATTTCTTAATTCTAAATGAACCCAAGACATTATTTTTGGTCTTTGATTGAATATTTTTTATATCAAGAGGAGTGCTCTTTTTCTCGATGAATGCAATGTTCTCTTGTCATAAATAAGCTATGGTGTTGTTGATTATTTTTTCTAAAAACATCCCTCTATTTTTATTATTTGAACTAATTTGCATATTCTAATTTCTCCATTCTTAATTCAAGTTCAGCTATCCTATGTTTTATAAAGTCAGATGATCTAACTTTCTCTAATCTTTTCATTTTTAAGAACATTAATCTGGAAATGTAAATGTATATAAAAGGATAAATTATGTAGTATCAAAATTGATAATAAAACTTATATGTAACATTTGCTTTTGATAATAGCTGGATGAAAGATTGTGCTAACTCAGCAAATGGAACCGCTATAAAAGTTATTGGTAAAGTTAAGGTAAAGAAAATAATTAAAAACTGAAATATTGGTGTCAAAATAATTGAGTAAACATAAGATATTAAACTAATTTCTCTTATATATGCACTAATTATGGATATAGAAATGAATCAGGGTACGAAATAACCTACAAAGAAGTTTGTTGCTTTTTGCTTTCATTTTTTAGGTTTTCAAAATTTATCCAAATCTACATTTAACATAACGATAGTCAAAATATATGATAGTCAATAACCTAAATTCATAACACTATATGGTCTAAAAGATAAGAATAAAAATGCTATTACGAATAATGAGCAACCGACATTCAATTCTTGATCTTTTTTAAATATTTTTCAAAAATGAATGACAAGTATAAATAAATAAGTTCTTATGATTGACACTGATTTCTTGCAAAATAGAAAATAAATAGTAAGTATAAGAATTTGTAAGATTCCATATTTATCAAATTTTGAAAATATCATTCTAACGAATACGTAAATAGTACCCAGATGTAGACCGCTAACAATCATTAAATGAACTACTCCCATTTCTTTTAAGGTAGTTAATGTTTCGTTATTTGTAGATGTGTTTATACCAAAAATTAATGGGAAAATAAAATCAGAATATGCTTTATTTTTGTTTAGAAAATGGTTATAAAACATATGTCTTAAATTGAACCAATTATTAACAACAATAACTTTGTTAGGTTTAATTAAAAAATCAATTTCATTAGCTAGCAAGTAATTTGATTTTACTTTAAGTTCCTTCAATGTTCCTCAAATAAATATTTTTGAATAGATAGTTATTTGGTCTTTAGCAGATTTTAATTCAGACCTGTTGAGTATGAATTTGTTCATAAATTTATCCTCAACATAAAGAGCTTTATCGGACATATCAATCACTGTGTAAGTTTCGGAGACACCTTTATTACTGTAGAATCATGCATTTATAATAATATGTTTAAGATTAAAAAATATCAAAAATGTTAATAATATTGCTAACAAAATTACGAAGTCATTTCTTTTTAAAATAATGGAAAAAATAAAGAGTGGAATTAAATATACCAATAAAATTAAATCTGAAGTGACTAGCAATAAACAAAATACAGATAAAATTAAAAAGAAATTAAACCATCTTAAGTTAATTCTATAACCGTTTGCAAGTATTCTATAGTACGAGTAGAAATTCCTTTTATATCTAGCAATTCTCGTCATGAGTGTAAACTTTCATTCTTTTCGCGATGTTTATAAATTAACTTTGCAACTCTTGAGTTTAGACCTAATCATTTTAAAGTCTCAACATCTTTGATTTCTTCCCATTTTATTTTGTATTTTCTTAAACCAACATTAATGACACTAGATGTAGTTGCTAAATCATCTAGGTTGTAATTACTTATATCTGAACTTGTTTTAAGCTTTACTTTATTAAAAACATCTCTGTATGTTAAAGGCTTGTCTGATTCAAATGTAGCAGGAAATAATACATTACCAGCTACTGTATATTTGTAAATTTTATTTTGCTTATTTAGTTCGTCATCTATTTTCTTTGTTTGTTTCATTTCTGTAAATTTAACAACACTTATGAAAACACCTGAACTTAAACAAATAATTACTAATAATATATTGAATCAACTAATCTTTTTCATACATATATTTAGTAAATTTCTTCAAAAATGTACAAAGTAGTAAAAAAGTGCATAAAAAAACACTCAAAGAGTGGTTTGTTAACAATTGGCGGGGCAGAGAGGATTCGAACCTCCGCTGGTGTTGCCACCACTACAGTCTTAGCAGGACCGCCTCTTCAGCCTCTTGAGTACTACCCCAATAATTAAAAATATTATAATATAAAAAATAGATTTTCTTAATTCAATTAAAAAAATATTTCAACTTATTAATTATGCTTCTCTAATTCCGTTAAAATAAAAAAATCATGAAAAAAGAAATTACATTATTCGAAATGTTTGCAGGAATAGGTTCGCAATACAAAGCATTAAAAAATATATCTAAGAAATTGAATTTTTCAGTTAAATCACTAGGAACATGTGATTTTTATATTGATGCCATTGTATCATATTTAAGCATTCACTACGGTATATTAGAACCAGAAAATAAGTTGACTAAAGAAGAAATGCTTGATAAATTAAACAAGTATCTTTTTTCTGCCGACTCCAAAAAACCAGTTAATAAAAAATACTTTATGAGAATACCAGAAAATAAATTAAGAAATTTATTCTCTTATCTTTATTCATATGTTGATAATCACTATATGAGTGAAAGATATGGCTTCAGAGAGAGAGAGAGAGAGAGAGCGGTACAGACATTACTGCTTATAACACTTTACCTAAAAGCATAGATATTTTTACTTATTCATTTCCTTGTCAAGATTTATCACAACAAGGTAAACAAAGAGGAATTAACGAAAACACAAGATCAGGGTTATTGTATGAAATTGAAAGAATTCTTAAAAATAATTTAGATAGATTACCTAAGGTCTTATTATTAGAAAACGTTAAAGCATTGGTTTCATCTAAATTCAAAAACGATTTTCTCAAATGAATAGATGCATTGGAAACATTGGGTTATAAAAGTTATTGAAAAGTTTTAAATGCAGTTGATTCAGGTTCGGCTCAAAATAGAGAAAGAGTTTTTATGGTTTCTATTTTAGATGGCGAAGATTTTGAATTCATTCAAAAGAATGAAAAAAACTTAATGCTCAATCAAATCATTGATGAAAATGCTGTTCATATTGATCTGACAAAATTATTAACTTTATACAAAAAGACACCATTTACATTAACTAAAAACAAAATCAATAAGTCTAGATTATTAGGATACACTAATTTCAATAGTGAATCTTACATTTATAAAACAGATCACAAAGGCCCTACATTAACAGCTTCTGGTGCAAATGCAAGACTGAAATTCTTATTAGAAGAAGAAAAATTAGTTTTAATAAATTCAGAAGAAGCATATCTATATATGGGGTTCGATAAAGTTGATGCATTAAAGGTTCGCCAAACCGGTTTAGTTCATGAAAATAAAATGATTTTTACAGCCGGAAACAGCATATCTGTTGAAGTTTTAGAAGATATATTTACTGAAGTTATTAAAAAATATTTTTAATTATTATGAATTTTGAATCTAGTGAATTTGTAAATTTAAAAAAACAAATTAAAATTTATAGCATTTTAAACGTATTTTCTAAAGAAAACAGCAAAAATCATTTTAATGCAAAAATCTATTGCTTTTTTGATTCAAATGGACTATTAATTTATTGATATATAAAATTTCTTGCAGGTACATCCTTAGATTTAAAAACTACTACAAGATGATTTAAGGATAAAACCACCACATTTAAATGTAGGGAAAAATTATTTTCACTTATCGGTAGCAGTTTAAAACAAGAACCTAGAGAAAACAAAAATGATAAAAATATCTTATTTTTAAATAATCAGGAATTAGCTGCTCTGAATTATTATGTTAATTTTGATTATAAAGGAACTTTTAATAACTTAATTGGTGTATTAAAAGGTAATAATCCAACAGGTAGTTATGAAAAACCAAACAGTTCCGAAGTAAAGTCTAGTTATGAAAATCTAAAAAATAATCCACTTATGTATTTGGATATTATTAAAGACAATTGATATTACAATAGTTTTAAGAACTTTATAGCAAATGAAGATGATTTCAACAATCTACTTAGCACTTTGAAAAAAGAAAATGATTTTATTAGTTACTTCAAAAATAGTGGTAATAATTCATTTTTACCTATTCAAGATTTAATTCATACAATTGAATACGAAAATAAAACAAAAGGTCTTAATGATGATGAAACTAGAAAAGAATTTAGAAATAAAATAAAAAGAGTCAAAAAACCACTAGAAACATTATTTAAAATTCAAAATGAAATAGAAAATCAAATTTCAAGAACTAGATCAAAAGTCCAAAAAATTCCTACTGAATCAATTCAATCGTTTAATTTAGAAGAAAATACAATAATTGAAAGAGCTCATATTTATCCTGTTTACAAAATAAAGGAAAGAATAAGAAACGAAATAGAAAAATGATTTTCTAAAAACATCATTGATTTAAGAGATAAAATTAAAAGAGATGCATTAATGATGATTTCTGATGCAAATAATTTATTAAATTTATCACCTGATATTCACGAAATTTATGATAAACAGAATCTTATTTATTGAGACACAAGTGGAAAGTTGTGCTTTATTTACAAGGATAAAATTTCAAATGATAGTCAAGAAAAGTTAAGTAAATCATTTAATCAAATTAGAAATTTAACACCTGAAATGAAGAAATATTTACAAATGTATTTTGATGAAATAGCAAGTACTTATATTCATAAAAAAGATTAGCTTATGTGTGAAATAAAAGCTAAAAATGTATAAAATTTATAACATCTATAAATATAAGGAGTTTGTATGGAAAAAAAATATGAAAAATTAGCTTCTAGATTAGAAAAATATATGTCAATTGAAGCTATTTCTAGATTTGAAGAACCAGTTGCAGATGAATTAAGAAAAAACATTAAACCAGGTTTTGAAATTTCACGTGATGCATTTGGTTCAATTGTTTTCTTCAAAAAATCTAAAGTTGCTAATGCACCTAAAGTTATGTTAGCTGCTCACATGGATGAAGTTGGTTATATGGTTAAATCAATTGCTGAAAACGGAAACATATTAGTTACAACAATTGGTGGTGTTTGACCATCTGTAGTTATCGGAACAAAAGCAGTTGTAGTTTCATCAAAAACAAATGAAAGATTTTATGGTGTATTCGGACACACAAGTATCCATATTATGGATAGAGACAAAATCGCAGTTGCACTTAAAGAATCGGACTTATTTGTTGATTTAGGTTTCAAATCTAAAAAAGAAGTTGAAGAAGCACACATTCAAATTGGGGACAAAATTTTCTTATCTGGAGAAACAATTCATTTTGCAAATAACATTATTGGTGGAAAAGCAATGGACAATAGAGCAGGTGTGACTGCTTTAGAATTTATCGCAAATAATATTGCTGATTTAGAATTAGGATGTGATGTTTACTTAGTAGGAACAGTTCAAGAAGAAGTCGGAACAAGAGGTGCTAAAACATCAGTTTCAATCATTAATCCAGATGTAGCTTTTGCTGTTGACACAGGCGCTGCACACGATACAACAGGTGCAAAACCTGGAACACCAGTTTTAGGTAAAGGAGTAAGTCTTTTAGTTAAAGATGGTGGAACATTGCCAGATCCAAAATTAATTAATGTATTAACAAATATTGCTGCTACAAAAGAAATTCCAGCTTACAAATATGTTGCCGAGGGTGGAGGCACTGATGCAGCTGAATTACAATTTGCTCCTGGTGGCGCTGCAGTTATGACAATTTCAATTCCACAAAGATACTTACACAGTCCAATTGGATTAGCTTCACTTGTTGATATTCAAGCTACAATTGATTTAATGACCGAATTTATCAAAGCATTTGATAAAGAAATGTATGAAGAAAAATTAGCTTACAAATAGTATTGAATTTTGAAATTAAAAGTAGATAGAAAATCTATCTGCTTTTTTGCTTTAAATTAGTTTTTAGACAGCTTGATAAGGCTATCATTTAGAGCTAAAAGTAATATAATATAGAAAATTTAATAATAGATTCAGGAGGTACGAGATTATGGCAAAAGTATTGTTCATACTTATAATAATTGTTTCAATTATTGTTCTTTTACTCTTAGTCTACTTGCTTTCTGTGAACTTATTTAAACAATCATTACAAAAATTTAGTATACGCTCAAAAGATGCGATAACTAAACAAAATCATCAAAATCAATCTTTATATTCAAAAGTTAAAACAACGACTTATTTTAATCACGAGCTTGAGAATATGCTTAATTCATTGATTGAAGTGAAACAAAGTATCGAAACTATAAATCAAGAAATTTCAGTTAAACTTTCTGAACTTGATGAATTGCTAGCTGAAAAACAAAAAGTTAAATCTTACAAAAAATATAAAGCAATTAAACAACAACAAAAAGAAGTTTCTAAAAAACAAATAGAATTTAACAAAATTTCAGATGACTATTCAAAGAACTGAAACAACATTGATGAAATCACTTCAACAATTCTGGAGATTAGGGACTTTTTAAATGGCAAGCTTAAAAGTTATGAGAAAGCAATACCTAATCAATATGAAAATCTTCAAAAAAAATTAGCTGAATTATCAATTCAAATCACATTAATTGATGATCTTAAAGTTAAAGCTGATTTCTTAAAAGCTCTTGAAAACATAACAAAGAGAAAAGAAGAATTGGAAAACTATACAAAAATCATTTTTGCATCAAAAAATATTGAGTATTCACTTTTTGAATCTCTACCAAAAGTGCTCGAGCAAGCTATAAAAGATAAAAATAACGAGCAAATTAAAGGTAAATTAATAGAGTTAAAAGATAAAACAACAGCACTTCAATCAGCTATTAAAGGTAAAAATACTGCTGAAACTTTAGATGTAAATATTAAGTCAATTTATAGAACTTTTTACAAATTAGTCAACCTTGTTAATTCAATGTTTGCTATTAAAGATTTCATTGATCAAACAATTCCAATTATTCGTGATTTATATTCTAAATTGAATAAAACTCACAAAAACATACTTGCACCAAATAGTATTCAACAAAAAAATTATGAAGCAGTAAAGAACGCATTTGACAAAATCAAACAATCTTTTGAAAATAAATCATTAAAAAACATCCAAACATTAGTTCAAGATTTAGTTGTTAAATATGAAAATTATGAAAAAACTAATGTAGTTATTGAATCAAAATCTAAAGAATTAAAAGAACTAAATGATAATTTTCAAATTCAAATTGATGAAGCTATTGATACCTATTTATCTTGCATTTATCATCCTGAAATCCCAAATGATCCAAAAATAAATAAATTAAGATCTGAATTAATTTATTTATATGAAAGAAATTTCAAAAAACAAAAGTCCTGAAATAAAATTAAGACGATTTGAGATGAATTCATTAGTAAATTAGCTACTTTAATTAAAGTGATTTCGCTCAACGCAAAATACAAAGAAATTTATAACAATATAAGATTAGAACTTCAAAGAAATGACTCATTTATAAATAATCAAGAAACTTTTGCTAATTACATTGATATTAGCAAAAGTATTGAGAATGTAATTAAAGAAGAAAATAATTATAAAAATGCTTATTTAGCACTTAAAAAGTTTTTAATAAAGGAGAAATATGTACAGTAAAATTTTGATTCGTTACGGCGAGTTAGTGCTGAAAAAGAAAAACAGAAAACAGTTTATTAATCAACTTGCAATTAATATTAAACACATTGTTGGTGTAGCTCCAGAAGTTGAATTTGACAGAATGTATTTACCTTATTCAGAAGAAAATATGAATAACTTAAATTATGTATTCGGAATCAGTTCATACTCACCGGTTATGGTAGTTGAAAATGATATGGAAGTTTTCGCAAATGCAGTTTTATCATCAATCAGACCTGATTCAAAAACTTTTAAAATTGCTGCTAGAAGAAATTATAAAAAGTTTGAATTCGCATCAGACCAAATTAACAATTACCTAGGTGGTGTAGTCTTAAAAAACACAAATCTTAAAGTCGATGTACATAATCCTGATCAAACTTTTTATGTTGAAGTTAGAAACGGAAAAACTTACATTTTCTCTGATTACACTAAAGGTTTAGGAGGTTTACCTGTAGGAGTGTCAGGTAAAGTTCTTCACCTTATTTCTGGTGGTTTTGATTCTCCAGTGGCTGCTTGACAAATGATGAAAAGAGGACTCAAAGTTGACTTTTTAACCTTTATCACACCTCCTCAAACAGATATTAGAACTGTAGAAAAAATTACAAATCTGGTTAAAGTTTTAAATAAATATCAAGTAACATCAAACTTATTGATTGCAGATTACTCACACTTAATGAACTACATTTCATTTGTTTCAAAAGAATCATACAAAATCACTTTAATGAGAAGAAGTTTTTACCGTATAGCTGAACAAATAGCACAAAAATATAATCAACAAGCAATTTCAAATGGTGATAATTTAGGTCAAGTTGCATCTCAAACAATTGAATCATTATCGACAATTGGAGAAGCAACAAGAATGCAAATTTTACGTCCATTATTAACATACGATAAAAATGATATTATTGATATTGCTAGAAAAATCGGTACAGAAAATATTTCAATTATTAAAGCTAATGAAACTTGTGAACTATTTGCGCCTAAAGAACCAGTTACAAAACCTACAATTCAGGAAGCTTTAAGACTTGAAAATGAACTTGAAAATATCAAAGAACTAGAGCAAGAATTGCTAAATTCAAAAATTGAATTAGTTAAAATCAAAAAAGAAATTTAAGCTGTATAGCTTATTTTTTTATGCAACTTAAAACTTTTTATTTCTATGCCATAGAGCTTTTAGTTTCATACATAAAAAAATAAATTATTTATAATAATAAATAATTATGAATACACTACTTAACAAAAATATTAATAAGCAAAATTCAAAAGTTTCAAGAAAAGAAAATCCACAATCATTTTTAGGCTACAAAACTGGTGACGTTGCTTCAGCAAAAATAATTACATCAGGTTCAAAGTTTATAAAACTTCACGACAAATATGGTAATTCATTTTTGATTTACAGAAAAGATATTACAGATTTTACACATCATCAAATGTCAGATTTATTTTCAATTGGCGACATTATCAACTTTATTGTTTTAAATTTTGATAACAATAAAAAACAAGGTTTAGGTTCATTTAAGAAAAATCATCCAAACCATCAAGGGAAAGACTTTTACAAAAGAGAAAAATATTACAATGAACTAAAAGCGACAAAAAATGGATTCAGAAATTTAATTAATTACACAAATAGTTATTTTGTTGAAAATAAGAAATACGATAATAAAAATAATAATCACAAGAATAAGTAGTTAAATGCAAGTAATTTCAATTAAGAAAAATTATTTTCAATCTCAACACGAGTTGCAAATTCAACAAAAGCAAGCCTCAGAAGTAATTGATAAAATTAAATCTTTAAATTTTGATGGTTCATCATATTTAGGTTTCGATGATATTGCATTAAACTTTGGGCTCAATGGTGTAGATAAAATAATTCAATTTTGCAACAATTTATATTCAACAAATATTTCTAAGTTAATTATTTGAACTTCTAAAACAATTGAACTTTCAATTAAAGCTGCAGTGGAATTTATTTTTGGACAAATCGATATTAATAAGGATAAGAAAATTGAATTAATCTTTATTAATCCATCAATTCCAATTAATAAAATTGAACAATTAATTCAAACTTTTAAAAATGGAATTGGCGATAATGTTGGTTTTATGTTTTTAAATGAAACCGGAAATAGTGATTATGAAAATGAATGAATTTCATACATTACAAATATTTTTGAGCAACATTCAAATGAATTTATGATCAAAAATCATATGTTTTATATAGGTAGCAAAACTAATTTTTCAAACTTAAGCAAATTTAAATTTGCAAGCAACAATATTTTATTTGTTTCAAATGATGTCCATCCAGAATATAGTGTAGTAAGTGAAATTGGATTATTGATTATGTCACTTCAGGGGATTAATATTCAAAAAGTTATTAATGGTTATGTTGAAGCTTCAAAAAATATTCTTAATCCTGATGTTTATTTCAACAGAGCGCTTGAATTGGCTTTATTAATCAATGAAAGTGTTCTTAAAAACAAAGAAGATGGATTTGCTAATATTTTTGTTTCATATGATTCATTTTTAAATAATTATTTCGCTTGATTTGCAAATCAATTCAATAATACAACCAAGCAAATTAAAACAATCAGTACATCAATAAACTTTCCACAGCAAATTGCAACTTATACTCAGCCATTGCTTTCAGGAAAGGGAAATAAATTTGTTACTTTTGGTTTAATTAAACAAAGATTCTTTGATTACCAGTTGTCTTCAAACCTTGAAAATGATGACTTAATTGACAAGTTTCAAAACTTATCAATTAATCAAATTAAAGATGAAACTTATCAAACTTTTGTTAATTATTTATCAAGTTTTAATAACGAAGTTAACTCAATTACAATTGAAATTGCAAACAATTTTGAAGAAACTTTAGGACAATTAATCTCATTATTGTACTGAAGTAGAATATTTTATTGTGTTTTGAATTCACTCAATCCATTTGCAAATTAAAACTTTTAATACTATGAGCAAGCTATGAAAGTTAAAAGCTTGCTCTTTTATTTTAGCTTTGTTAAAAATAGTTTAACAATTTTTGCAATTTGCTTGTTTACTCTTTAATTTGGTAAAATTTTATGAAATTAGTTTTATATACACTTATAGTGTATATAAGAGAGGTGATTATGAAAAAACAAAAAAAGTTAACGTTAATTTCATTAGCTGCAATCTTAACTTCAGCTAGTGTTGTTTCTGCGTCTTGTCAAGCGCCAGGTTCATCAAAACCAATCGGTAGATGAACTGATTTAAACGATGGCGATGCACCAATCATCATTAAACCTGAACCGGTTGATCCATCTAGTGAAATTAAAATTACTGAACCAGGAGCAAATAATGGTAACGGTTCTCAAAACGGAGGTAATGACTCAAACCAAAACCCTGATGGAAAAACTGATGTTGAACGTGCTAAAGAAAAATTATCTAAACGTCTTGTTTCAAATAACTTCATATCAAAAGATCAAAAAATTAGATATGTTGCATTAGGAGATTCAATCACTGCTGGATATGATGGAGCGCTTCCAAAGGATTATCCAGGTAAATTAGAAGCTAACGGAGAAATCACTGGAGCTTCTTATGCTGCGTTTTTAGCAAGATTACTAAATCAAAATTCAAATAATAGACTTGAATATTTTGAAAACTTCGCAGCTTCTGGTGCTCGTATAGTTGACTGATTTAAAATTTTCGGAATCGACTATGACAACCCTTACAACGACACACCTGATTGACCTGCTGTTAACAAAACTTTCAAAAACAAAAATATGCAAGAAATGGGTCCAATCATCAAGGAGCAATTAAAAGAAGCAAACTTAGTCACTATGTCAATTAGTGCTAATGACTTTTTCTTCTTGCTAATTGATACAGTTTCAAAAAGTGGACCAATGGAAATTGTTAATGAATTCAGAAAAGAAAAACCTAACTATGGAAAGATTATTGAGTTTTTCAACAAAGTTCTTACAAACACACTTCCAGAAGTTAGAAAAAGAGCTTTACTTTTAGTTAATGAACTTAAAAAACTTGCTCCAAAAGCAAACATTAACTTAGTAGCTTACCCATTACCACTTTCTGGTTTCA
This sequence comes from Mycoplasma sp. 4404, assembly GCF_034863325.1. Classification (NCBI taxonomy): domain Bacteria; kingdom Bacillati; phylum Mycoplasmatota; class Mollicutes; order Mycoplasmatales; family Mycoplasmataceae; genus Mycoplasma; species Mycoplasma sp. 4404. The sequence goes on along the minus strand of NZ_JAYFFE010000001.1, from coordinate 465,806 downwards.
AAAGAGCGATTGATAAATTCTTCCAATCTAAATTAGGAAACATTCCAATAGATCCAACTCAAGTTTTATTACAACAAATTAACAGCTCATTATATGATGTTGCGAAAATTACAGATGTTAATGTGCTAAATGCATACAATGTTGATTATTGATCTGCTCATTCTGATGAAATTTCTGATGTTTATATTGATATTCACCCTAACACAAGGGGATACAAAAAAATGGCTATGGATATGTATATTAAACTTACATCTCCATCTTTTGACCTCGCAAATTTTGATCCAACTTATAACTTTAACCAAGATTATTTACTCACCGACTCTACAACACTAAAATACCAAATTGAACCTCTTGTAACTAACTTACAATTATTCGGACCTGATACAAATTCATATTTAGATTCTTCAATTCCATTCATTGATGAAATTAACAAACTTAGAACTCCTTATAATTACCCTGATAGACTTTTAAGAATGTCAGCTACATTTAGAAATGTAACTGCTTCAGCAATTAATGGTCTTACAAATAATGAACTTTATAAACAACTCGATCCAGAAGGTAAATTAAAGGATTTAATTCTAGATACAGAAAACAATGGTGAAAATGGTTTTGTTACAATCATTGAATCTATTGTTAATTCAGGATTAATTCAACAAATTTACTTAGATTTTCAAAATGAATTATCAAGATTAAACAGAGAAGACAAACTTGAATTAATGGAAATTCCTCAAATTTTCATTAAATCAGTTCTTAAAGAAGAAAACTTATTCAAACTTATTAGAGCAATTGCTTCTTCAAAATTCATTACATATAAAAAACCTGAATTAATCTCAGCTCTTCAAGGTGTAATTACAAACTTATTTGCGCTAAAAAGCGAAATGATTTCAGATGCAATCACAGGTCTTGCTTACAAATATGTTGAACCTTTCAAAATTGAAAAAGATGATCTTAAATCATTAATCACTCAAATTGTAACTAATCCAAATATTTCAAAAGTTATTGGACTTGCACTTGAAAGTTTCATTAGTAACTCTGAACAATTTGCACAAGCAGAAAACTTACAACAATTAATCAAAGTTTTCTTATCAGATAAAGAAAATATTAAGAAAATTGCAAACTCAATTTCTGATTTTGCGTGAGACATTGTTTCAAATGATGTTACCAAAAATATCCTTAAAGACATTTTATGAAACTTACTTGAAAACAATGGATTATCAAGTCAACTTATCAAAGCTCAATCAGATAATTTTGTTGATAGTTTATTAAATAGCTTAACAAGAGTAAAACCAGACTCAATTAAAGATTTTATTTCGGATTTTATTTCTCAATTTGCTGACTTATTAAATCAAAACGAATCAGCTTCACTTGACAACATTAAACAAATTACAACTCAAGCAGGAAAAATTGCTATTGACAATTTTGTTGCTAAAATGAACAACTCAGATTCTGAAGAAGAAACAAATGAATTTAATGTTTTCAAAATTTTTAAATTCATTAATGATTCAAAATTAGTAACAAACAATCAAACATTTATTAAACAACTTATCAAGAATGTTTTAAACAATCTTGATCGTTTAAACATCCCTTCAATGGTCGCAAAAGCATTATCATCAACAAAAATTACTTCATTTGTAGGTGAAGAAAATGTCGATTCACTTGTTAATTCATTGCTTAAAAATCAAAACTTACATAACCTTGTAAATTACTTAGTTGAATCTTATGTAGATAATTTTGCAGAATTTGCTGATGTTGAAGATTTAAATGCATTAATTCAAAAATTATTAGTAATTCCTAACTTAGAAACTGTTAAAGAACACCTTGAAAGATTAGTTGCTGACTTAACTGATGATCAACTTGCTTCTAACTTACTTGGTAATGTACTTAAATCAGTTGCTAAAAAATACAACCAAGCAGCTAGCGATGGACAAATCACAGCATTTGTTAACGACTCAAAAGTTGAATTATTAAACTTTGTAAAATCATTAGACATTATTAATCCACTTATTGATTTTGTGTTTAGTGAACTTGAAACAATTAAATCAAGCAGCACACCTTATGCTGATGTAAGAGTGTTACCTTCAAAAATTATTGATTTCTTAAAATCAAAATTAGCTTCTAACCCTATTGCTTTAGTTAAAAAAGTTGCTAACTTAGAAACATTTAGTTCTTATGCACCTATCTGAAAAGAAATTATTAAAAATGTATTTACTGAATTAAATGAAAACAATGCGGTTGTTTTAAAAATCAGAGATATTTTAATTTCTACAGTTTCTTCAAATGAAACTTTAGCTAAATATGCAGATATTGATGAAGTTAAAACAATTATTAACAAGATTTTTGATACAGAACAAATTAATTCACTAATTCCAAATGTTTTTGATTTAATTTTTAACAACATTACAGAATTAAAAACAGTTGAAAACATTACTGACTTAATTAATTTAGTAATCAACAAACCTGAATTCAAAACTATATTAACTTCAAACATCAAACCAATTTTAGATAATGTGGTTACTGATTTAACAATTAACAAAACTCTTACAAAAGTGTTTGTAGTTTTACTTGAAAAAGCAGGATTTACTTACGATGCTAAATTCAATTCAATGTTAAATACTGTATTTGCAAACTTAATGAATAACTTAAGTGCAGATAATAAACTTAACAATTTAATTGCTGAAGTTATTGCGTTATTCGATAATGAAAACATTACATTAAGCAGTTTAACTTCACAATTACCAAATGTAATTCTTAAAAACTTGAAGGTGACAGAATTTGAGTTTATTAAAAATCTTTTAAGTGCACCGCTTAGTGACATTGAAAAAGCTTCATTAAAAGAATTTATTCAATCATTATTATCACAACTTAAAACAAATGATAAAGTTTCAGAATTTATTAATAATTTAAATCTTGATTCTGTTGCTACAAAACTTAATGTTTCAGCAGACGAACTTAAACAATTACTTAACGACATTGTTGTTTCAGAACCTCTTGTAAATATTGGAACAAGTTTAACTGACTTTATCTTAAATAACCAAGAACAAATTGCTAACTTATCTTCTTTAACTGATTTAGTAATTTTAGTTCTTAAGGATGCTAACTTTATTCACGATGTTAAGGATTCACTTAAAACTGCATTTGATGCATTAAAATCAAATCCAACAATTAAGAAAATGGTTACTGGATTTATAAGCAACCTTGTGAAAACAAATGAATCAATTAGTTGATTACTTCAAGATGTCCAAAACATTGATGGATTACTTTCTGATTTATTTGACTTATTACCAAACTACAGTGATACATTCAACATTTTTGCACATATCTACAGTGGTCTAGAAGAGTTTAATCAAAATGGAAACTACACAAAATTATCCGATTTAGGTACATTAATTTTAAAATCATTTGCAGAAGAATTTGGTGGAGAAAATCAAGAAACAAACATTATCAAAGCAATCAAGATTTTATGTGATAGCTTACTTTCAAAACACAATCAAGATATTAATCAAATTATCAGAAATGTTTACAACAAGATTGCTACTGATTCACAAATGTTTGAATCAATTTTCGCGAAAGTTCCTGCAAACTTAAAAGAAAAGATTGAAAATTATGTTTCATTTGATAACTTAAAAGAATTAGTTAAATTCGTTTTAAACAATGACTCATTCAAAGTTGTATTCTTAAATCAACTTACAAATGTTCTTAATTCAATTGCAACTGCAGAGCAATTTACAACTTACAATGATTTAATAATCACAGTTCTTAAAGGGCTTGATTATGAGCAAATGAAATCTAACTTAAGTAATTTCATTTCTGAATTATTTGAAAACGAAAATAACAAAGTTACATTAAAAGAGCTAATCAATAATGTTGTTAAATCAACTCTTCCTGACTTATATTCACAATTAAGTAAAGACTTTGTAAGTGATTTAGTGGATAATTTAATCCCATTATTAAATTCATTAAACATTTATCAACCTGTATTTGACAAGGTATTTGAAGTTCTTTCAAATGCTAAAAACGCAGATGAACCATTAAGTGTAATTAAAACATTACCAAATGAAATTGTTTCATTAATTGTTGCTGAATTTAACAAAGATAAGCAAGCATTTGTAAACAAAATCTTAGCTTCTCCTATTTATTCAGAAAACAAACAATTCATCAAAAACTTATTACACTACTTAGTCTCAACAATCTTAGTTAAAGATTCAACAATCACAAAATTAACTTCAATGATTAATGAGGCAAATTTAGGTGAATTAGTTTCATCGGAAGGCGCATCACAAGTAGCTAACGACGTTTTAAGAAATAGTAATTTACCAACATTACTTAACTCATTAATTGATGCAATTGTTGATAATGATTTATTAGACTCGATTTTCACAAATCATAAAGATGTTATTTTCAAAGCTCTTAAAAATTCAAATGTTACAACTGAGCACAAATATGAACTTGCAAGTGTTATTCATACAATTTTAAGTTCAAATGGTTTAGATAAACTAATGCATAAAGCATTAAATAAAATGCTTGCTGATCAAGGTTTATTATCTTCAGAATTACCAATTGAATTCTATACAGCACTTAAACAAACATTAAATCAATTAATTAACTACAACCCTACAAATACAATGGTTGATCAGTTAATTGAAATCGTTAATGCAGGTCTACAAGAGTCAAACAGTTTAGATGAGTTAATCAAGTACATTACTTCAAATGTAAAATCATTATTAAACATTAAAGAATTTGGATACATTAAAACATTATTAAATTCAAACATTTGAAATCACTCAGATCAAATCAAAGAATTAGTTTCTAATGTAATTTCCAAATACTATGTTGATGAAAATATCCAAAAAGTTGCAGCAATGATACCTGTTGCATCAATTGCTGATAAATTAGGAATTGATGCTCAAGTTTTATCAGACTTATTTATTGATATTCTTAAGTCACAAAATACTAAAGACATTATTAATTTAGTAAAAAACTTTATTATTGATAATAATTCAACACTAAGAGAAGCAAACTCATTTGATCAATTAGCTATTGCTATAGCTTCAAATGAAAACTTTGTTGCTTCAATCAAACCAAAAGTTCTAAACATAATTGAACAGGTAATGACAGGAACAAATGCAATTGAAAAACTTTCACAAGCTTTAGCAGCATTTATTAAGAACCCTGATTATGGAAAATATTTTGCAGGTGTTCAAGAACCTGAGCAATTAGCTAAAAACATTATTAACATTTACTCAATTATCGATAGAAACTTTGGTGTTTCAGAAATCGCTTTTGATGCTTTAATTAACTACATTAAAAAATCAGGAATTACAAACTTCTCAATTTCATCAGTTCTTTCTTCATTTACTAAAACAATTAAGGAAAGAATTTCAAAAGATCCATCTGCATTTGAAACAAAAGTTGTTTCGACATTTAAAGAAATCATTACTTCTGACTTATTCACAAAGAGCAAGGATGATTTACTAAAAATTATTGACAATATATTCAATGTAATTCCTGCTAATGAATTAGCTACAAGTATTGTTAACCAAATAATGTCAAAAGCAGGAAATTCATTTGAAGACTACTTCTCTAGAGATGAATTAATTTCACTTCTTGGATTTGTCTTAAGTAATCAACACTTTAAGAACTTATTTGAAAAGATTGCATCTAATGCAATTAAAAGAGCAAACGAATTTGCTGATGTAACTTCTTACATTGATATTATCAAGAAAGCGTTTGTTTTAATTAATCCTCAATCAGTTAAAGAAGATACAACCGGATTATTAAACGGATTATTAACTAACCAAGTTACAAAAGATTTTGTTTATAAATCACTTGTGAAATTATTCGGAACCTTAAACATTGAAGTTACTCCTGAAGTCGATAAATTGTTCAGAGATTTATCAAATAACTTAAAATCAGTTATTGATTCTCTCGAACTTGTAAATCCTGCCTTGGATATCTTCTTTGATAAGTTGACAGAAGCCTCACAAGCTGAAAATGAACAAATCTTAGCTATATTAGGTCAAATTCCACAAGCATTGTCAGATTTAATTAACAAACAAGTTCTCTCAGATATTAAAGGATTTGTTGACAGAATCATTAATCTTGACGTTGTTACTGATAACTATGAAACAATTATTAACTTAATTCCTAAAGTAATAATTGCGTTAAGAAATAATGGAACAATTACAAAACTTGTAAATTCACAAATCAAAAAGCTTTCTGATTCAAATACATTATTCAAATACACAACTAAAGAACATTTAGGAAACTTTGTAAATGAACTTATTTCAATTAGTGAGATAGATGATTTACTTATTGAGTTTGTTCCATGATTACTTGAGGATAAATCTTGAACAAATTACATCAATTTACCACTTGATGTAATTGAAAAATTCAAGACTAACTCAGAAAAAACTGAATCACTTAAATCAAAAATTCAATTAATCATTGAAAAAACACTCAAGTTTAACTCAACTAAAGTTATTGTTTTAGATTTAATCAATACATTTGGTAGAAAATACAATATTCAATTAGCTGGAATTAATTTAGATAAAGTTGTAGGTGACTTATTACAAAACTTAAACTCATTTGCAATCTCTGCTAAATTATTACCTAATGTTGCAAATATCTTTGTTGACACATTTATTTCAACTAAAGATACAAACCAAACTATAAGTGCTGTAGTTGAATACATCAAAGGATTACTAAAATCAGATGCGTTCAACATTGTTAAATCATTATTCAAACACTTCTCAACATTAGCAGTTAACCAAGATGAAGTTATTAAATTAGTTAATGCAATAATTGAAACTATTAAAGTTAATGACGAACTTAAAGAAACAATCATTTCTAAGTTACCATTAGATAAATTGCTTGAAAGCTTCGGTATTACAAAAGACCAAATCAAACAAGCTTATGATTTAGTTGTAAAAATGCCTGAAGTTAAGGATTTAATCAACACAGTCTTAAGATTCTTATTCAAAAACTGATCAAGTTGAGCTAATGCGAACTCATTTGATGAATTAATTGTGATTATTTTAGAAACACCTGATCTTAAAGAATCAATTACAAACTTAGTTTCTAGAATTATTTACACAATCACAAGAGATCAAAATGTTCAAGATATGGTTGCGACTGCAGTTGTAAGATATCTTCAATCATCACCTTATGCTTCAATTTTCAATGACATCAGCGATCCTACGCATTTAGTTAAATCACTTTTAGCTAACATTGAAGGATTCGATAATGAATTAAACATTATTGAGCAAGTTGCAAATTCTATAGTTAAATTATTATTGCAAAGACAAACTAATATCACAACTTCAGATATTACTTCAGCCATTACAAATGCACTTGGTGCAATTACTAAACAAGAAGGATTTGAACAAAAAGCAATCAGATTGCTTAACTTAGTAATCAACTCACTTAAACAAGCAAATCATCAACAAGATTTATATTCACTCATTACAAATGCACTTCACTTATTTGAGAACAGAATTAACTTAGGTGAAATTATTTGAAATATCTTTGATGATGAAACACATAGTTACCTAGGAGAAAAAGTTATTTCTCAAGATTCATTTGTACAGTTAGTTAACTCAGTTGTAACTTCTGATGAATTAAAAGCATTAATCACAGAAGTTTCAAGTTACATTGTTGAAAATAATCAATTCCTAGAAAGCACAACTACTTTCTACGATATTCTTAAGATTTACTTAAATGTAAATGAAAATGTTAAAAGATTTGGTGATTTAGTTGAGGGAATAATTGTTAAAACACTTAACAATGACATTAGTAAAGGTGTTGTTAAAAAATTACTTAATAGATTTATCAACTTCCTTGAAATTCCAAGAACAAGTGAACTTGAAGAATTTATTCCTACATTAATCGACAACTTACCAGTTATCTTACAACGTGCCGGAATTTATAGATCAGTTGTAGATAGCATTGTTTCAACATACAAAAAATCTGCTTCATTCAGTGAATTTGGTTCAAGTGTTGTAGGAGCAGTTGTTAAAGGAATTGACTTTACAACATTCAATACAGTTAAGAAGATTCTTCTTGATCCATTTATTCAAGATAATAAACAAAAAATTATCGACTTATTCAGAAGCATCATTACACAAATGCTTAATAATAAACAAAAATTAACAAGAGTTATTTCTCAATTTGGTTTAGGAAAAGCGTTATTAGGTACAAACGATTATGACACAGCAATTAACAATATGGCTGTTAATGCATTAGGAAACGAAAACTTAATTAACTTATTAGTTACAGTATTCACTGATGTACTTGATAGATCAGAAGATTATGCTAAACGTAATTCATTCTCATCTGTGCTTAATGAAATCTTTGTTTCACCTAAATCACCTCAAATTAAGCAATATATTGTTCAATGAGTTAACCACATTTTAGATAATGAAGATGCTGAAATTTCTCATGGTATAGGACTTATTATTTCAAATATGTTCAAAGGAATGGGATTTGCATTTAATGATTCAGATTCACAAATCTTTGACAACATGGTTTCAGGATTATTCAAAACTCTTAGAGGTTCAGATGAACTTAGAACTATTGTTGACAATATTTATGAATTAATTCAAAAAACTGACTTTGAACAAATCGAAGACAGAATTAAAGCTCTTAAAGATATTGTTATTCATGGTATTATGTCAATCATCTTGAATAAAAATGGAAACATTTCAATGAATAAAATTCTCGAAAAAGGACCATTCGTTGGAAAAATTATCAAGAATATGGGTAATGGTACTTTTGTCAAATTTATCAACAGATTGTTTGAAAGCTCAACATTACAACCTGAAAAAACTGGTATTTACAAGATTATTGATGGTCTGATGAATCCAAATCAATCTTCATCATCCTCATCATCTTCATCTAACAATAATCAAGGAAGCTCATCATCACCAAAATACAAATTTGAGTTTGACGTAAGTATTTTTGAAATTGTGGGTAGAGTTAAAGAATTTATTAAAGAACTTTACATTCCTATCTGAGAATATATGTTTGAAGAAATTCAATCAGGTAGATATAACACAAGTCTTAGAAATAATGCTTACAAACAAAATGATGCATATAAAGCAGTTTTCAGATTTACGACATTTGCTTTATGAGCCGCTAAAGAAAAAGGAAATATTTCAGATTTCTTATTCTGAAACGGAACAACTCTTGAACTCGAAAACATCTTCCTTGATGGAACTGAAATGGCTTGAACAACAGTTAAAAATAGACACGCTCAAGAATTCAATAGATGAACAGAAGAGCAAAAACGTGCATTTGGTAAAGCGGAAAGAGGAAATGGTTACAACTATGAATTTATAGTTGGAAACAGATCTAACAGTACAAATAACTCGAACTATTGAAAAGATCAAGTTTTAGTTTACATCTACTATAGAAAAACAAAACCTATTGATAAATTCACAAGAAAAACTAAAACAGAAATTCTTTACGAAATGCTTAGAGATGGATACATTAATAAAAATTAATCTCTAGTTTCAAAGTGCTACACATCAGTTGTGTAGCGCTTTTTAATATAGATTTGACCCTAAAACTTTTAACTTTGAAATAATGAAAAATGTAATACAATAGATTACAAGAGTTTTAAAACTACTCTTACAAAAATTAACAAATATATCAGTAAGTATGGATTCACTTGGGTGTGCTAATCATAGTGCTAGGTGCTCGAAATATTTACGTAGCAAAACAAACTAAAAGGAAATTAAAATTATGAACAACGCAGAAAACAAAAAAGAAAATGTTAAAGTTGTTGAAAAACAACAAAGAACACCAATTGTTTCAAAAACAAAATTATTAGAAGCCGGAGCATACTTCGGACACAAAACTCACGCTTGAAACCCAAAAATGAAAGATTACATTGTTCCAAACAAAAAGAACAAAGGATCACACATTATTGACATTATCAAAACACAAAAATACTTAGAATACGCTTACTCATTAGTAAACACATTAGCATCTAAAAATGCACAATTTATTTTTGTTGGTACAAAAAAACAAGCTAGAGAAGCAGTTAAAGAAGCAGCTGAAAGAACAAACTCATTATACGTAACAGAAAGATGATTAGGTGGTACATTAACAAACAACCAAACAATCATGTCACGTGTAAACAAAATGAAAGAATTAGAAGCTAAAGCAGCTAACGGATTTGCTGGATACACAAAGAAAGAAGCTTTAGACTTACAAAAGAAATTAGATAAATTACACAAAAACTTAGATGGAATCAGAAACATGAACAGATTACCACAAGTAATGATTGTTGCTGATCCAAATGAAGATGCAATCGCAGTTAAAGAAGCTAAAAGAAAGAAAATCAAAGTTATTGGTATTTTAGATACAAATGCTAACCCAGATTTATTAGACTTCGGAATTCCTGCAAACGATGACTCTTCAAAATCAATCGCTTTAATTATGACAATTTTAGCTGACGCTATTGTTAAAGCACGTGGTGGACAAGTTAAATTTGCATACCAAGAAGACGATAAAGTTGTTTTACCTTCATTCCAAAAACAAGAAGAAAACTCAAACAACTAATTAATCACAAAATAATTTAATTAAGGAGTAATCATGGCAGACATGAAAATGGAAAAAATTAAAGAATTAAGAGCTAGAACAAATTCAGCCTTAATCGATGTTAAAAAAGCATTAGAAGCTACAGAATACGACATTGAAAAAGCTATTCAATGATTAAAAGAAAATGGAATTGTTAAAGCTGCTAAAAAAGCAGGTCGTATTACTGCTGAAGGTGCAGTTTCAGCTCATGGAACAGATAAAGAAGCTGTTATGGTTGAAATTAACTCAGAAACCGATTTCGTTGCTAAGAACGACAAGTTCCTTAACTTATTAAACGAAGTTACAAAATCAGTTTTTAAATCAAAGGCTAACACCTTAGAAGAAGCCTTAGCTACAAAAATGAATGACAACGAAACTGTTGAACAAGCTTTAATTCAAGCTACATCAGTTATTGGAGAAAAAATTTCTCTTCGTCGGATTCAAAGAGTAGTTGCTGAAGAAGACCAAGTTTTAGGTATATACGTTCATGTTAACCGTCAAGTTGCAGCAGTAGTTACAGTTAAAGGTAACAATGTAGAAGCTGCTAAAAACGTGGCAATGCATGTTTCAGCTATGAATCCTGAATTCACATTAGTTTCAGATATCCCTGCAGAAAAATTAGAAGAAATCAAAGCAGGATTTGAGAAACCAAATGGTTTTGACTCTAAACCAGAAAAAATACAACAACAAATTACAGAAGGTTGATTAAACAAACAATTATCAGAAATCGTTTTAGCTAAACAACCTGTTGTTGTTGACGATTCAGTATCAGTTGAAAAATACTTATCAAATCACAATGATGAGTTAGTTTCAGCTGTTAGATTTGAAGTTGGTGAAGGTATTGAAAAAGTTCAATCAAACTTTGCTGACGAAGTAGCTGGAATGGTTGTTAAGTAGTTCTTACTTAACTTCTATTTTGATATAACGCATATTCTAATCACTTGGAATGTGCGTTTTTCTTTATAAATTAATAAATTAATTTATAATAAAACTTATAAAATCAAATTAACTAAAAAAATCAATAAAACAAAGGATAAATCATATGAAAGCAAGATTAAAATCATTAGTTTTAGGTTTAAGTGGTGCAGCATTACTTTCACCAATGTTATTAGTATCATGTAATAACTCATCAAGCTCACAAAAAAGTCAAGCAGAACTTAAAGCAGAAAAAGCAAAATTAAACACAGATATTCAAGCTGAATTTAACAAATACAGTTCAGTTGCTAAATCTGGAGACAGCTTAGATCAATTAGTATCAAAAAAACAAAATGAATTATTTGCTTTAATTGCTGAATTAGATAAAAAAGAAGTTTTATCAGATTCAGACGTTAAGAAATTAGCTGACTTTTTACAAACATTAAAAGATCAAGCTGCAGACGTATTATTACGTGGATTTGTTGATAAAAACTTAGAAGTTGTTGCAATCGAAAAACAACTTGAAGCAGCTAAAAAGGAATTAGAAGATCTTAAAGCCGACACTGAAGGCGCAAACAAGGAAACATTAGCAGAAAAAGAAAGAGAAATTCAGGCTCTTAACGATCAATTAGAAATTGTTAAAAACGAATTAGAAGATGTTAAGTCAAAAATGGTAAAGAGAGCTCCTTCAGGTAAGCAATCATTACTTAAAATCACAAAAGCAATTCTTTTCTACTTAAGCTCATTTAAATCAAAATACCCTGAACTTTATAAATCAAACCAATCAATCATTGATGGAGCTGTTTCAACATGAGAAAAAAGTAGTAAAGAATATGAAGCTCAAGAAGATGACTACAATAACATTAACTATTTCTATGCTCAAACAATGTATGCTTTAAACTGATATACAATTATTAAAAATTACTTCCCTGAAGCTAAAGTTGAAATGCCGTTTCCTAAAGAAGAATTCATGAATTCATTATTCCAATGAAGAATTAAAGATTTAGAAAATGTTGCAGTTAACTTATCAAGTATGGATCGTTCAACTTTATCAGCTGAAGAAAGTGCAAAAGTTGATGAAAACATTCAATTAGTTAATGGTGTTAAAACAAACTATGAAGAAGCATTAAATACATCTACAAACTTAGACGAACAATTTATTAACTTCCAAGCATTAGAAATTCAATTCTGAAGCAAATACATTTACAACACAAATTCATTCAATGAATATAAACCTTCATTAATGGTTCCTTCATTAAGAATTTCTAAGTTCCCATTATCAAATGAAATCATTGATGTAGAAGTTTTAGAGCAATTAAAACCAGTTTCTAAAGAAATCGCAGACAAGTTCTCAGAATTCTACAAAAACACAGGGTTTAAATACTTACCTTCAGTTTACTACACAAATCTTTACAACCAATTCCGTGATGATCTTTTCAATGTTATTAGATACCAATTTATCCCTAAACAAACCACATTAGAGGGGTTATTATACGTTCTTTCAAAATCGGAAAATGATTTATCAAAATACAATATTGATACAACACAAATTCTTGCTGATATTAACGCAAAAGCTAACGAAATGTATGATGGAGCCTACAACGGTAGCACATACGCTCTATACAATAGAAAAGTTAAGGCAAAATGAAATGAACAAATGTATGATGGAGATGAAAATTCAGCAATTTACAAATCATATAAAAAATTCAATACATGAGCTGTTAAGCAAATGAGTGAAATTAAAGCTCTTTCACAAGAACAATTCGTTTCAGCAGTTGATAGATACATGTTAATTAAAGCTTTTGACTTTAAATTAAACACATTAGTTAACTTATTTGAATACTGAAAACTTCAAGGGATTGATCCAAAATCAGAAGAAATGGAAGCTGTTTTACAACTTTCAAAATCAGCTTCAAAATATCAAGCAAGAATTAAAACTGCAGAAGATACAATCGCTGATTTAGAAGCTATCAAAGCAAAATTAAAAGAATTAGTAAGTTCATACAATTTAGATACAATTAACCATCCAGGTTACACAACAATCGAACAATACTCATCTACTCTAAATGAAGATAAAGCTAAAGTTCAAGCGGTTATTGATACATATTCAGCATTAACAGGAACTGATGGAATGTTTGAATTTACATTTAGCGAAATTACAGACTTTTTCAATAGTGCTGTAGATAATTTCAGAACAATTATTAATAAATGAGATCAATTTGTTGCTGATTCTAATACAGAAGGTTTTGCAGAAACTTACAAAGTTTTAGCTGACTTCAAATCAGTATTAGAACAAAAAGTTGGTGATGAAAACGATGGTAACATGGATATGCTTTACGTAAAATTTGCTGACATTTACCAAGACAACAGATCAGGTGATAAATACACAAATGGGTTAGCTTTATTAGATGAATATACAGCATTTGCTAACTCTTTAAAACACGGTGAATTTGCAAATGAAACAGATGCTAGAGCATACTTAAACGAAAAATACTCACAATTTGAGCAATTAAATGCAAAAATGACAGCTGCTAGAGAAGAAGGTGGAGTATTTTATGCATTAGATGATTACCAAGGATTCACAAGCGAATTAGACTATGAATGAGGTGAATTTGCAACTACATTCAGAGATCACGCTTATGATTCAATGTCTCTTGATGACTTAAATTCTAAAGTTGCTTCACTTAATGAAAAAGCCGTTGAATATTCAGCTAACTTTGGTAAATTACCAGCTGCTGGTGAAACATTTATGAAACTTATTGCAGGTGATATTGAAACAGAAAACTCAAACATTGAAAACTTTAGAAGACAAGATAAGAAAGCAAAACAAAGTTTATACATTGTTCCAGGTCAAGAAATTTATGCATTCATTAGACAAATGTATAAATCAGTTTCAGCCGAATTATCAGAAACTTCAATTAGCGAAGATCACCAAGATAAAGTTGTTTATGACGCAACACACAAAGCTATTGATAATTTAGTTAAAAAAGATTTAACATTTAGAAACATAATTTTTGCTAACGCTGATGGTTTTGAATACTTAACAGATGAACAAGAAGCATCAGGAAAACCTAAATCAGAGTTATACACAGAAATGATGAATTTAGAATCAGCTTACTATCAAGCTAACTTAGCGTACTTAAAAGCTGATGATAGTTCAAAAAACGAGAAAAAAGAACAATTACAACAAGCTAGAGTAGCTTACTACAACTTCTTAAATTCAGATAACTTCTCAATTTCAAGAAGTTCATACTTAAAATTCAATTTAAACGTTTATAAAACATATGACGATGATAGTGAATTTACACCATTTGATTTAGCATTATTATTTGCTCAATACGATGGTTCAATTGAATTATTAAGATTCGTTGAGAACACATACATTAAAAACAATCAATAATTTATTTAGTTAAAAACTGGTATCAAAAACCAGTTTTTAATTTTTTTAATTACTAAATTTGAACTTAATAAGGTTTAAATCCTCAGTTAATTTTTGATTATCAGAAATTTGTTTTTCTAATAACTTTTCAATGTTCGCAGGATCAGTCACATATCTTTTTATAGCTATGTCCAAGGTTTCTTTGTAACTTAGGTATCTTTTATACTCAGCACCATGGTAATCAATTGCCATTAAATCTAATTCATATCTACCATCTTCTTTGTATTGTCTAAGTTTCTCAGGGTCTTTTTCAGCTTCTTTAATGTCTTTCTTAGCTTTCTCTACACATTTAAAATTATCATCAACTAATTTATTGATTTCACTTATCTTGGTTGTTAAGAATGTTTTGATATTTTGTTTTCTATTTGAATCATTTTTCAGATTTGTAAGTATATTTGTTAGAAATTCATTTACTTTAGTGAATTTTGAAACATTAATTTGAAAATTCAATTGTAAGTTTGATTTTAAATTAGCTTTATATTCTTCTTTAAAATCATTAACTTGCTGTCTGGTTTCATCAGTGATTCAACTTTCATTATAGTCAGCAAGGGTTAATTTGTTTTCTCAGAAAGTGTTAATTACGAAATTATTAATGCTTGAAAATGCTTTAAGTAACATTTCTTGGACTGATGTAATTTGACTATTATTGCTTTCAATTTTTGCAAAATCATAATTTGGTTCAAAACTGTTTATAGTTAATATTTCATTTTTAACAGTGTTCAATCTAAAATCTGAATTTTGCTTTAAACTTTCTAAAGTTTCTTTTGCTGTTTGCAATTGAGTAAATCAAAATTTAATTTTTTCTTCTTTATTAGTATTAAAGTAACTTGAATTAATGAATTCATTATGAGCAATATTTGCTTCTTTGGTTTTTTTAGCGATCATTCAAAGTTGTTCACCTAAAAAGAAATCCTGAAGTTCTAATTTTGCTTTTTCAATTAATAATGGTTCTAATCTGTCGAAATTATTGTTATAAAAGTCTTTGTAAGATTGATATGAACCTGTTGCTCTATTAAGCACGTTTATATTTGCAGTTTGCATTTCAAGAACTTTATTGTAGATAATTTGTAAACTATCAGCTACAAATGTTATTGTCTTATAAATTTGTTCAATAGGATCTTCATCAATAATTTGATTATATTTCGTGATAGTTTCATCTATTATATCTTTGAGCTCATCTGAATTCGTTTCATTAATATAACCTTTCATATAGTTGAAAAGTGTTATAAATTTGTTGTATTTCTGAGTTGAATATTCGATAAATTTATTCCTAATTTCACTATTTGCTAGGTGTTTTAGTCTTGAAAGTAATTCTGTATCTGTCTTGAAATGAGCACTTAAATAGTTGTTAGTTTGAATTAAATTTGATTGAATTTGTCAATTCAGACTCATCAATTTTATACTTGATAAATTCAAACTAATTAATTCATTATCTAACTTATCTAAATATTGATAATTACTTTTAATACCTTCTAATTCAGCGTGATAGTTATTTCATAACTGGTCATTTTTAAAACATAAATCCTCAATTAATGGAACAAACTCTTCTACATTTGCTTTTGTTAATATGTGATTTTCAAGGAAGTTTATGATTTTTTCACACTCTAAAATATGACTTTCAACAATGTTATTTATTTTATTCAACACTTCTTGTTCTGTTGTGTTTAAATTGTGAAATTCAAAATTAGTTCATAAATTTTTAAATTCTTTAAGTCACTTAATTGATGATTTCATTTGTCCTACAACAAATTCTCTATATTGTTTTATGTTTTCTAAAAATTTATTCATATTTTGAGGTTCTTGAATAAAAAAGTCTTTGTAAACATTTCTACCATGCAATAAGGTTGAATTATGTCATTTAAGGTCAGGGAAATCTAATAAATGCATTTTTGCTTGAGCACTTAAAATGCTTGCTACATAATTTATTCAAGTATTTGAATTAGCATTAGTAAATGAACTAAGGTTTGATTGATTTAGTTCTGTTAGTGCATTAAATTTGCTAAAAATTGCATCTTCATAATTTACAGTGTTTGACAATACTCTCGATTCATTTACGCCTACAGGAGTATTAGAAATAGGTGCAGGTTGCACAATGGGTACATTGATTTTGCTTTTATTTTCTTTCTTTTCGATTGGTTCACTAGACACTGGTGCAGACTGAATATTTCTTACAATTAATCAAGTTACTACACCGATTGAACCTGCGACCATTAGTGAACCCAAAATTATTAGTCATTTATTTTTAAATATTTTTATTTTCTTCATTTTTCTCCTCACTTTATTAGTAAAAATGATCAAAAAAGAACTAAAAAAGAACATAATAAGCTTTTGAAAAATCTACATTTAATGTAAAATTGAATTTATTTATATATTTATATATAAATAAGGATTTTTAATCAAAATTTGAAATTCAATAAAGGAGTACTATATGAAAAATTTAGCTTTAAAATACAAAGTTTTATTAGCATTAGGTATATTAGCTGGAGCGTCCGGTATTGCTGTTGGTTCAATTTACGGATATGCAAATAATTCTGACGAAAAGAATGGACCGACAAATCCAGTTGATCAAAAATTATTTGTAAACAACTTTAAAAAATTCTATGATGAAAATGGTCAAATTAAACCTGAAATTTGTGTTTTAGATCCACTTAAATCAAAAATTGTTGCTAATGTAGTTTCAAACAATGAAACTTACAATGAATACAACTTTGTTGGCGAAACAGAAAAATATTCATTTGATGAATTTTTCAAAGAATATTACAAAAGATACAATGAATCATTCATATTAGAAGTTAAATACGGCTCATTCAGTTTTTACAATGAGTATGTTTTAGCTGTTAGACCAAAACAATTTATTGAATTTTCAAATTGATTTATGTCAAACGTATCTTGAGGTCCTGACCTCTTAACTTTAGACTCATTTAGAATTGTTCCTGGAGTTGAGCAAAATGGTAATGCTATTACTTTAGGTTCTCACTCAACATTGCACAAAGAATACAGTGAAATTAAATTCTTCCCTGATGCATTTTTTGGTTCATTACCTTACTACTCAACGGTTGGTGGTAGAGGAAATGCACAAGATGCGTTAACTTATTCAACATTTAATTATGAAGTTCCTAAAGCTGATGTTGATATGTTCTTAAACAACATTCCTTTAGCAACTGCAATTAAAAACTCTTCAATGCTGCCTAACAATACGGCATTTAGAGAAATTACTATTCCAAGAAAATTAATTAACAAAGAATTCTTAGTTTACATTCCAGGTTCAGCACCACAACTTGATGTTGAAAAAATTCAAACAGTTTACTTGCCAAGTAACATTAGTTCTGAAGAATTTGCAAAAGTTGCAGAGGAACTCAAACCTAACTTTGGTACAGTTTCATTAAGTGACTTCAAACCAGTTATTATTAAAGATGTTAACAGTAATTACAATACAGAAAAAAAGAAAACAACTTTTGAAGTCTTCTTTGATTACAAAAATAAAGCTGACTCAGACGCGGTTAAAAACTTTGATAGAGATTCACTTTCAGAAACTGATAAAGCAAAACTTGATCAAGTTATTGCTGCTAGAGGTGATTTTAATGTTAGAACAAGTTTAGACTTTACAAGAATTTCTGAAGCTTCATCAATTACATATAGAAACTTTGTAAAAGCAGTAAATGAAGATATTATTCACTTCTTAGATTTTTATGACGTTAATTCATATGTTGGAACAAAACTTTTTGTTTATAAAGAAGGAGATAAAACTTACTACTTTGATTCATTTGTTAAAGCAATCAATGAAGTTCCTACTTTAAAAGATAAAACTTATGAAGAACAAAAAGCGTTAGTTAAAGAATGTGAAATTAAAGAGTTTACAATTCAAAACTCTAAATCAACACATATGCTTTCAGTTAAACTTGAAGACTCAAACAGATTTATCTTACGTGAACAATTTGTTGCAAGTGCTTCAAATAATTATTCACCAGCCGGATTTGCTCAATTTAAGGAAGCTGCTGGATATTTAGGTTCAATCACTCCTCTTATTTTAGGTTACACAAGTGAAGAAAAAGATGCTAATGGACAAACATTAAGAGGACTTGATTCAAGAAAATACCAGGTTTATACAGAGGTTTATAATGGACTTGCTGAAAAAGTTCTAGAAAAATACCCACACTTACTTAAATCATTAAACGGACCACACTTAGAAAAATCTGTAAATGCTAAAGGGGTATATGAATACAAAATTGTTCAAGGTGAATACAAAGGTGTTTCAGAATCAGATAGAATTGGACTTCCACTTGTTTTAGGAACTCTTATTGAAGACTTTGAAGGTATTTCAACAGACTTCTTAAAATATGTTGCAACTCACGAATATGGACATCACTACACACTTGATCAAGGTCAATCTTGAATCGATTCTAAAAACCCTATTTTAGTTGGTGGTCTTTCAACTCGTGGTGGAGCTAGCGACTCTTCATTCTACTCATACAAATCTCTTAAAAACTATTTAGAAGCTAGAACAAACCTTACAGTTATTAGAACAAACAGTTTAGGTGCTCCAACTGAAAACGGTAAATTCATCAAATTCCGGTTTGGTATCCTTGACGAAAACGGAAACGTTGTTTCTCAAGAAGTTGAAACTAAAAATCAAATGTGAGGTGCTGTAGGTGTAGCTGGACAAGACATCTACACAGTGTTAGCTAACCCACAAAGACGTTTCTTACAAGATTATGAAGGAATGATTGAAGCAGCTAAACTTAGAAAAGTTGCTCCAGGGGACTTATTTATTGCAAACTCATTTGATGAACAATCAGGAACACTTAACCCAGCAATTTCTGGAAAATCTAAAGTATTCAAAAAATTCGAAAATGGTGAAATTAAATTTGCACAAGTAACTGCTAAAAACGTTATTGAACAATTAACAGATGGTTCTGGACAACCTATTGCGCAATTTGTTGACTTTATCAATGATGATGAATTCAAAGTTAGAGTTTATGAAACTGAAACTGTAAACGACAAAACAGTTATTACAAAAGTTAACTTCAAAAAACCAGATGGTTCACCAGTTATTAATGTTCCTTTAAATGTTGAACTTGATACAGAAAGCTGAAACTACATTCGTTCACAAGAAAGATTAATTGTTCAATCACTTCAAGAAGTTATCAAAGCTGACTTATTTGATTCAGGATGAAACACTAATGCAACGAGATTAGGTGGTTCACTTGCAATTTACCTTAAAGACTTATTTAATGCAGTTGATTTAAATGACTACTTTAAATTATTTAAAAACAGAGGAAACCAAATTGAATACGATCCACAATACAACTCTGTTTTAGCAAACTTTGCTCAACCAGGTCAAGATGCACCTGAACAACACAGAGAAGCATTACAATACTTATCACTTCGTTCAAGTTTACAAGGTTCACTTAGAGATATTGTTAACACATTCTATGGTTATATAGATACAGAATACAGAATGCAAAATAGAGCAAACATTAACCCTGTTTTAACATTTGCAAACTACAGAGATTTACAAAACTCAACTAAATATACATTCCCATATGTTTCAAGCTCAGCATTCTTAAGTACATACACATACTCAAAAGACAGACTTAGTCAAACAATGAATGAGTACGCTACTGAATTGGGTCTTGAATCAGTTGATGGAAGATGACAAAATAACTTTTCTATTGCATTTTCATATGCTCTTGGAATTGCTAGATTAGGTAACAACTCATCAGACTTGTTTACTTACTTAGACAAAGACCAAAATATGTTAACTTTAGAAAACTTACGTGAGTTACTTACAAGTGGTCCAGATGCTTTTGATAAAACTGTGAAATATGTTGGACTTAATCCATTCTCATCAGCTTACAAAAAAGCTGATTCAAACTTAATTGAAGCTTTTGTTGCTAACTACAAAGTTAATGCAACAAGATTAGATACAAACAAAACTGCAAAATCACTTGCTTTTGCTTCGCTTGACAAAATGATGGAATTATTATCAATCGACTACTCAAAAGCTTCATTTGATGTCGCTTCTAAATCATTCAATTGAGATTTAGATTATGTAAAATCAAAATTTGATTTAAACAAAATTAAATCAGTTGTATTAGCAGGTGACTTCACAGTTTCAACAGATAAAAAAGTTGAAATCGGTACATCACAACAACTTTTAGCTAACTATGCAATGAAAGCGTTTAAAAACTCAAACTTACTTCTTGCAGTTAAAGACTTTAATGTTGCTACTGATTTAGTTGCTAACCAAGCATTCTTCTCAAAAGAATATGGAATTAGAATTGAAAGTCCTGAATTTAGAGAAAACTATGTCGAAGACGCTTCATTGATTAACCCAGAATCAAAATTACAATTTGATGCAACTAAATTACAAGAATTCCTTAATGAACTTCTTTCAAAATATGGCGTAAGTGATTACAAACAATATTTTGATACTCAAGACTTAATCCTTTTATTAGGAAACATTACATTTATTAGAAACTTTGGTGTTATTGGAGAAAATCTTCTTATCGGTGATATTTACTACGGTGGATTCTCTTCAGGTAAACCATCAAGCGATGTATTCAACTACAATGAAACAAGAGTTG
Organism: Mycoplasma sp. 4404; assembly: GCF_034863325.1. Lineage (NCBI taxonomy): Bacteria > Bacillati > Mycoplasmatota > Mollicutes > Mycoplasmatales > Mycoplasmataceae > Mycoplasma > Mycoplasma sp. 4404. The sequence goes on along the minus strand of NZ_JAYFFE010000001.1, from coordinate 444,284 downwards.
AACCATTATTAAATGACAAATTCACAGATTATATTTACTCAATTGCTGAAACATTAACAAGAGATTATGTTCAAACAACTTACTTACCAAGTTTTGAAAACTTTGGTAACTTACCAAAATTCTTAGGTGGAGTAAATGAATCAGTTACTGGACTTGATTACATTGTTGATGGAACTAAATTAGCTTACTTAAACGATATTAAAAATAGTCAATCAGATATGGTGCAAGGTATTTATGCAGCTATTCAATCACATAAATATAAAGAATATATTGCACAAACTTTAGACTTCCAAATTCAAACAAACATTAAGATTGCTGAATTCAAATCTAAAGTTGATAACTTAAAATTAAATTTAATTCCAGCTGCTGAAGCTGCAATTGCTGATCATAAAAAACAAATTAAATCTGAAGAACAAAAATTAGCTTCAATGCAACAAGGTAGCGACGAATACAATCAAACAGAACAAAGAATCGCTGACCTTAAAGCACAATTAGCTGCTAAAGAGCAAGAATTCAATAACTTACAAGCAGAACTTTCAAGAACCAATATCGATTTAGCTAACGAATCAATTGAAAAGAATAAAAAACTTGTAACTGAATTCAAGGAACCGATTTTTGGAATTTGAAATGACACATCAATGCTTCAAAGAAATGAAGATGGAAGAAGAAATTCAAACTACTTTGGAAGCTTCATCTCAAATAACAATGGATTCTTTAAAGATAGATTTGAAAAAGAAAAAATTGGTATGGAACTTTATGATGAAAACAGAAATGCCATCCAAGACAACAACATTAGATTAAAAGACTTTGAAGGAAACAAAATTACTTCAAGACCTAAAGCATTCTTTGTTTCACAACTTCTTAACTATGGAGTTTCAGAAAGAACAATTTCAGGTATGTTCAGAAATAAAAAACTTGATGCAGTTGCTATGTATGGATACATTCCAAATCAATTAGCAGAGCAAGTTAAATACATTAAGTTCACTGACATTGATACAAATGAAGTGCACTACTTACCTGTTAACATTGATAAAACAAACAACATTTTCTATTATGAAAAACAAGGTGATGCAGATTCTAAAGTTACACTTGAACAATTAGGTTACCAATCTTGAATTTCTGATTATGCACTTATGTCTAAATATAGAAACTCATTATTAAAACCAAAACATAGATTCTATATTGATTTTGCTAATGAAAACAAAGATACAGTAGGTGGATTTACAATTGGTGACCTTGATGCAATGATTGAAAACGGTAAAGCTGATGAACAATCACCAATCAAGATAATGCCTGAAAAAGACGAAAACAACAACGACACAGGAAAAACAATTATTTACGTAGATTACCAATTTAACATTTCAGGATAATAAGGAGAAGAAGATGAAATTAAAAAATAAATTATTATTGACATTAACAGCAGCTTCTGCTCCTGTTGTCTCGTCAATTGCATTACTATCTTGTCAATCAGGTGGATTATTCTCTAAATCAATTGATTATGATTTAGGATTAGCAACTGAACCGATTAACAACTTAAACTATGTTAGATATAAATCAATGGACAAAATTGTTCCATCATTAGTGGACTCATATTTAAAAACAGGTCCTACAGCTCAACTTAAATCATTACTTAACAAAGCTTCATACAACTTTGTTGTTATGGAAAATAGTACAGTTAAAGATTCGGCTAAATTTACTGACTACTTAAATGCATCTAGAAGTGAACTTTTAGATAATGATGGTAAAGGTAAAATTTCAAATGCATTCTATGGAATCGATAACTTCCAAACAGTGGGTGGATTAGCTGACTTATCAGATGGAAATATCCAAGAAAAAAGTACTATTTATGCTTACAGAAACCCTAGAAACCCTAATAACTATATGGCTATTACAGGGTACACTAGAAAAAAACAAAATATGTGATCTAACGGTGACTTTGTAACTTCAAATGATATTAGAGATTACTTAGAATACATTTTAGACCTTAACACAGGGTCTCAAAAATTAGACACAGTTAGAAAATATGGAATTAGAGCAGTTGATAAATTTATTGACGCTCAAAAAGAGTACCAACAAAAATTCAAACAATCATATAAAAACCCATTTGGACGTAGAGATTATGTTTGATCAGAAGTATTGAACAGATACATTCAAAATCCAAACCAAGAAGTGTTTGTTTCACAAATCAAAGATGAAAATGGAAATCCACTTGATACTGTGGAAGTTGAAGCAATTAAGCAAGCTGCATTAGAATTTGGTTTCTATACAGGTCAATTATTCTTAGATTACGATAACGATTACATTGCAGAACACTTATCATTACCTGAAAACTCTTCTTTTGCTTTAGATAAAGAAGTTCAAGACTTTACAGTTTTAGTTAATGGTGAGAAAAAGCAAATTAAGATTGTTAAAAATATGTATGTAAACCCATACCAAGAGTTTAATAAAACAAACAAAGACTTACAAGGAACAATCAAAGCACTTTCAAGTAGCGAAAACTCATTCACAATGATTTTTGATGACACCAAAACACCTGATTTATCATATTTATTATTCACGATCCTTTACAACTTATTCCCAATCAATAGAAAACACGTTGAAACTGTTGCTGGTGGAATTGATAAATATGGTTCAGAACCTAAAACATTCTTAACATCAGGTCCATTTAAAATTGCACAAAATGGTGAAGGTATTCTTTTAGGAGATAACGGTTACATTATTCTTGAAAAAGATAAAGATTACTTTGACGCTGAAAACACAATTTCAAACAAAATCAAAATTATGTTCTCAACTAACAAGAACACAAACTCATTATTCTTTGAAGATGGTTTAATTTCACAAACATATATTCCTGCTTCAAAAATGAACCTTTATTGATCTGATCCTAAAATGAAAAAATACCTTAACAAAAATACAGGGTATGGAACAATTGCGTTTGCTTTCAACTTAGATAGCGAAACAAATGGAAATTCATATTTACAAGATCAAGATTTAAGAAATGCAATGTATTTTGCAGTTAACAGAGAAAAAGCTCTTAAATTTGTTGGATGAGATTTCTCATTCCCTGTTAACACTTGAACATCTTATGGACAATACAAAACATTCGATGGTAAAAACATTGAAATGTTCTTTGAAGGTCAAAAATCTGCAACTAAAAATGGTAAAGAATTTGACTTACAAAACTACGAATTCGTTGTTCACTTAGCTAAGTCATTCACATTTGAAAAAACTGAACGTAAAGATTTAACTTACGATATTCAAACAGCAAAATACTATTTAGATAGATTCAAAGCAAAACATCCAGAATTACAATCAGTTAAATTTGAATTCTTAAACAATGGTTCAGAAGAACAAAAGAACGCTGGTTTATTCTTAAAAGGTGCTCTTGAAACTATGTCAAATGGTTACATTTCAATTGAAACAAAAACATTACCTGAAAACATCTATGCAAGCTTTATTGAAAAAGGCGCATACCAAATTATTTATCAAAACTACGATAGATTAGGTGGTAATGGAGCACAGGACTATGTATCAGTATTCTTCAAACGTGATGAAGTTGATACAATCAACCAAAAAACAATTGCTTTCAAAGATAACCCTGTTGGTTCATACATTTATGGTGACTACATAGGTGAATTATTTATTGAACAACTTCAAAAACAAGATGCTAGTGTTTCAAAACTTTCATTAATGCAATCTGACATTAATTGAATTAATACGCTTATTAATTCAAATTCATTATCAGGGGACTATGTAAACATTGCATCAGATTATAATTCAGCAAAAGCTTCACAAAGTAGCAGCGAAATAGCAGCATTTGTTAAAAAATACGCAAAACCAGTTTCGCTTGCGCTTGCAAGTTTAAATGAAGTTAAAAAAGCAAGATATTCAGAGCAATATGTTGAAAACTTACTTGGGTATATGATTATTAATGACAAAAACATTAAAACAAACAGAATCAACAATGCATTTATTACATATTTAGCTACTGAATTTACAACAGAACAAATAGCTAACTTAACAAATGAAACACAACAAAGATTACAATTTAACCAAGAAGAATTATTAAGAAGCGAAAGCGCAAAACCAGATGATGCAATTCCAGTATTCTGAAATAAATTCATTGAGTTATCACTTCAACATCCAGATGAATCGATTTCACAATACACTTCAAGAATTAACTCATTCTTCTCAGGTAACTTCACAGATGAGGAACTTTTAGAAAACTGATCTCAAACAAGAGTTTACTTATTTATCGCAGGACTTGAAAAAGTTATCAGAGATACAGCGGTTGTAATTCCACTTATGGAAGTTGATACAAACTGAGAAATTACAAAAGTTGGAGGGGTTGATAGTTTATTCAGATTCTCACTTCAATATGCATACGATATGACAAGACCACCAATGGCAAAATTACCAAGAACTAAAGAAGGGAACTAATGAAAAAAGTACAAGTAGATAATAAAACTTATGAACTGAACGATAATAAAGTTATCTTCAGAAGCAAAAGAAATGTTGAATTAAAACTTAAAGATAAACTTCTTTCAATTGATTCACCATTCTTAAAAACATCTTGAAAATTCTTAAAAATTATTGCTGAATTTATTGTTATCGGGTTTATTGTTATATCAATTACATTCTTCTTAATTAACTCAGTTCCAGGTGAAAACCCACTTACACAAGGCAAGGATGAAACTGCAAGAAAAATTATTGAAGCAAAATATGGATTGGACCAACCTTTACTTACAAGATACTTTAAGTACTTAAATGGTCTATTCCACGGTGACTTTGGTATTTCTTATTCACTTTTCCCTGAGCGCCCTATTACTGAATTTATTTGAGATAGATTTTACAAATCATTCTTAGTTGGAATTTTCTCAGTATTCTTAACAGTTACAATCGGTATTTCGCTTGGTATTTGAGTTGGTAAAAATCCAGGAGGACTTGTTGATAACGTTTCAACTGTTATTGTTTCAATTTTCTCATCTGTTCCTTCTATTATTTTCGCTTTACTTCTTGTCTTTATCGGACGTGTTGTCGGAATACCTTATGTATTTGACCAGTATAATTTTGCAACCTATATACTGCCTGGTCTAGCGCTTTCATTAGGAAGCATCATTGTTTATATTAAATATATTAGAACAGAGCTTAACAGAGAGCTTAACTCAGTTCACGCTAAGTTTGCTTACTTAAAAGGTGTGTCAAGAAACAGATTTGTTTGAAGACACGCACTTAAACCTGCACTATTCCCAATTGCTACATTCTTCCCTGCTGTTATTTTTGGATCATTCATCGGAAGTATCTTCATTGAACAAATTTTCTTAATTCCTGGTTCAGGAGGTATGTTGCTTAATGCTATTACTTCAAAAGACTACAATGTTATCTTATTTTTAATTGTTATGTTCTCACTTCTTACAGTTCTATCATATGCATTCAGAGATATTCTTTATGAAGCAATTGACCCAAGAATTAGAAGGAGAGGTGCTTAATGAAATTTAAAGAACATTTACACAAATTTAATTCATCAGTCAAGAAATTCTTCGAAAAGACAGCAAGCAAAATTAAAGGGCGTGAAGCAACTGCTTCAATGTCTAAAGAAGAATTAGCAACAGCACCAAACCCAATTACACAACCATTTGTGTATCAGTCTTGAAAAATTGTCGGAAAAATTGTAGACTTCCAAACTGATATGCATATGCAAGCTCAACCAAGAGTTTTCAAAGAATTTATTAACAGATTCTCAAGAAGTTTTGCTGGAGTTTTTGGTTTTGTTACATTAGTTTCATTAATCTTATTAGCAATTGTTATTCCATTTACATCACAAGATCCTAACGTTACAAGTGTTGATGATTCAAAACTTATTTTCAATACAGTAGATAGCAAGGGTGTATTCCATATTCTTGGAACAGATCACTTAGGAAGAGATTTTTGAGCTAGATTATGATGAGGACTTAGGTATTCAATTGCACTTGCATTTGTTGTAACAGCAATTGAGGTTGCTATTGGACTTACAATTGGAATTATGATGGGTCAATTTGAATTCTTTGACAAAATTATGACTTTCATCATCAAAGTTATTTCAATTGTTCCTACAATTATCATCCTTATCTTAATGACTATTATTATCAAACCTAGTTTCTGAGTTGTTGTATTCTCACTTTCACTTACATCTTGAACAGGTATGGCTAACCAAATTAGAGCTCAAGTTAAGCGTGCTAAATACTTTGAATGAGTATCAGCATCAAAAATCTTAGGTACACCAACTTGAAAAATTCTTAAAAACTATGTACCTGTTATATTACCTATTTTAATTACTCAATTAGTATTCACAATTCCTGGTGTTGTTTTATCAGAAACATCACTTGCATTCATTGGTCTTGCTATCGATGATGTTCCTACATTAGGAAACTTAATTTCTGAAGGTCAAAAATTATTCCCTGATTACTTAAGATACGTATTTGTTCCTTCAACATTCTTAATCTTAATTACAACAAGTGTTCAATTAATTGGTGCATCAGTTCAAGATGCATTAAGAAGACAAAGATAGGAGAGTTTTATGAAAAAAGATAATAACTTATCTAATCAATCAGAAAAACAATCATTCAAGTCTAAATGAGAACACTTTAAAAGAAAAATAAATGTTGCAATCACAAACGCTTTTTCTGGTATTGGATTAGGGAACAGAAAAAATATGTTTGATTGAGAAACATTTATGGAAAATGTTGAGTACAAAGAATTTTCAGATGGAACAAAACTTAAAATTGCTGCAGAAATTAAAGACATTCACTTATCATTCTTAAACCCATCTGTACCAGGTCAAAAGAACAAAGTTCTCCGTGGACCATCTATTCAAATTTATGAAGGAAAAGTTCATGCAATTATCGGTGAATCTGGTTCAGGTAAATCAGTTATTACATCTCTTCTTTATGGACTTACAGGAGATAATGCTGTAATTGATAGTGGTGAAATTAAACTTTACAATAATCACGTTGAAAAGTTCTCAATGCGTGATTGAGAACGTTCACACTATAGAGGAAGAGTTGTTTCAGCTGTCTTCCAAAACCCTATGTCTACATTGAACCCAACTATGAAAGTTGGAGCACAAATTATGGAAGGTATGCTTGTTAACAGAGTTGTTAAAAACAAAAAAGAAGCATACGAACGTGCTGTAGAATTCCTTAAATTGACAAAAATTAATGACCCTGAAGCTGTTATGAAATTATACCCACACGAAATGTCCGGAGGTATGATTCAACGTGTTGTTATAGCTGCTATTGTTGCGCTTGAACCAAAAATTTTAGTAATGGACGAGCCTACAACAGCGCTTGATCCAACAGTTCAAGCTTTAGTTCTTGAAGTTGTTAAAGAATTACAAGAAAAACTTAAATTGTCAATCGTGTTTATTACTCACGACCTTGGAGTTGTTGCTTCGATAGCTGACTACATTTCAATTATGTATGCAGGTCAAATCATTGAAGAAGGAACTACAAGAGAAATCTTAAAATATCCACAACACCCATATACTTGAGGTTTAATCTTAAGTATGCCTGACGTTAATAATGGTAAAAGACTTTCAACAATTAGAGGTTCAGTTCCATCTAACTTAAATAATATTGTTGGAGATGCTTTTGCAGTTAGAAATGATTATGCACTTGGTAGAGATTTTGAAGTTGAACCTGACTTTTACTATGTTTCAGAAACACATAGAGTTAAATCAGCACTTTTAGATAAAAAAGCACCTAAATATACACCACCTGCACACATTGCAAAATTATGAAAGGAGTTTTTAGCAAGTTCTAAAAAATAAGTTATGAAAAAAGACTATTACATAGAAACACAAAAAAAATTCCTTTTCTGAAAAAAAGAATTCATAAGATATAACATTAAAGGTGTAGATGAAATGTTAAAAGTTCCTCAAGGTAAGGAAGTTTTAGCAACATTAAGAAACGTGGATGTTACATATGGTTCTCGTTCAAAAGCATTTAGAGCTGTAGTAGACTTTAACTTAAATATTTACAAAGGTGAAGTTTTAGGTATCGTTGGTGAATCTGGTTCAGGTAAAAGTACAATTGGACGTGCTATTATCGGACTTACACCACACAGCTTTGGCCAAATCAAAATTCTTGATAAATTATTACCTAAGAAAATGGTTAGAGGATTTAAGCTTGGTAAATCACTTAAAGAATATAAAGAAATCGTTAACTTTATGGTTAATAAAGTGCAAATGATTTTTCAAGATCCAGCTAACTCACTTAATCCACACGTTAATATTGAAACAGTTGTTTCTGAAGGTTTAACGAATACAAAGAACTCTAAAGAAATTTACTTATTTAACTACGACCAAGAGGTTGTTAAACATTTATACTCAATGATTGATAAAAAAGAATATCGTTCTTTATTTGGAAAGTTCAAAGAAGAATTAGATCACAAAATTTCAATCAATGAGAACATTGCGTATGATGCTTTATATGTGGACTTTGAAAAAACAATAAATGAAACTTGAGGTTTATCAGAAGTCTCAGCTAAATTAGCTGAATACAAAGCAAAACGTGAAGAATTAAATAAATTAACTGAAAATGAATGTAAAACAATTTTAGTTAAAGACATTCTTAAGAGTGTAGGACTTGATGAATCAGTTTTAAAACGTTATCCACTTGAATTCTCAGGAGGACAACAACAACGTATCGGGATTTCTAGAGCCGTTGTGCTTAGACCTACATTACTTATTGCTGACGAACCAATTTCAGCGCTTGACGTTTCTATCCAAGCACAAGTTGTAAACATCTTTAATGAACTTAAAGAAAAATATAATCTTACAATTGTGTTCATTGCTCACGACTTACGTATGGTTGAATATATTTCGGATAGAATTGCTGTTATGAATAAAGGTAGATTACTTGAAGTTGGTACAACTGAAGAAATTATGAAGCACTCACTTCATCCATATACGAAATCATTACTCGAGTCAGTTCCATCAATCGATTCTGATAAAGGTAGCTTGCTAGGATATGAATATAATCCTGCAATGCATAATTACACAGAAGATTATCAACCTGAATGAATTAAAATCAATGATAATCACTTTGTGTTAGCTACACCTAAAGAAGTTCAAGATTGAAAAAATAATAAATATTAATTTAAATTCAAATAACCTAACAAAACAAAATAGAAAGGAGGCTATATGAAAAAAATTAATAAAAGAATTTTATTTGGTAGTCTTTCATTAGTTTCAATGTCATTACCAATCGTTGCTCTTTCTTGCAATAATACAAACAACCCACAACCGAATCCGGGAAATAATAAAACAAATCCAAATCCTGAAATTACATTCGAGCAAAGCAAAGCAATTGCTATTTCTCAAGTTGAATCATCATATTCAAACTTAACAGAGGAGCAAAGAACTAAGATTAAAGAATTAATCCAAGCATCAGAAAACCAAGAACAACTTAAAAACATTCAAACAAATGCTAATTACTTAAATGAATTAGTTTCAAGTTTAAAAGAAGCTGTTGCAGATTATTCAGATGTTAAAGCTAGCTACAAATATGCAAATGATGAACAGCAAGCTAGAAAAGATGCGTTCGATACTGCTTACAATAATGTTAATAATGTTGTAAATTACTTAGATTTTTCAAATAATGGAACTGCATTAAACTTTGATGTTGAGGGACTTAAAGCGGCTTACAATGATGCTAAAAATGCATTAGCTGGTCAAGAGGTTCAAAAAGATCCTAAACCAGCTATGTATACAGATGCAGCTACAAGATTTGGTAAATGATTCACACTTCCTGAAAGTCAAGAAGTTTCTTACACAATAGTTGATACAGCTAAACAATTTGAAGAAAACACATATGAAGTTCATACATTAGGACCACTAGTTGATGGAAAAAGAACATATCCAATTAAAAACTACAAAGCGGATGCACCGGAATTACCTAATAATATTGAATTTTCTGTAAGTGATTTCCAAACATATCAAAAAATGATTAAACTTAGACAAAAGGTTCTAGACACTTTCTTTAGATTAATTGTCAAATCAGATGGTAAGAAAGTTTATGAATTCTTCAACCACGATGCAGCTTATGCACCTACTAGATATTCAATTAGTAAATTAATGTTAATCATTGATAAATTAATTATCACAGGTAACATTTATGAAGAGTACTTAATTGAGTTAGAGGGTACAAAGGATGATTCAAAAGTTAAATTGTTCCAAGATCCAGCACACAAATATTCATATTATGCTATCTTACCTAAAGCAGAGCAAATGAAAAACGCTGTGTAGTAAGTTTAAAAGTCAAAATTAAGTAGCTTATGCTACTTTTTTATTACAAAAAAGCACATTGAAGTTTATTCAATGCACTTAAGTTATGTGTGATTAAATATATTTGAAAATTAGAAATGGAACAAATAATAAAGTTTTGTATTCTTTTTCCCATGTTTTCTAATTTATGCTACAAAGTGGGAAACAGGGCTAACCAGGGATAATTAAAAATAATGATCTCTGGTTTTTATATTCTTTAGTTTATTAAATTCTTAAAAAGTTGATTTTTAAAGAGTTTTTTTATAAAAATTAGCATTTTTTATGACTTATATAGCTAAAAAAGTAGCAAAATATTTTTTTGAATATCTTAAATTAACGATTAAAACCTTATAAAATAAGCAATATTTGTTTGGAAAATTTGACTTTCATTAAAATACTTTATAAAAATATTAATTTTTATTTAAAATAAATATATGAAATTAAAAAATAAAAAAATATTAACTAGTTTACTAGTTAGCCCAAGTTTATTGATACCTTTTAGTGTGATAAGCACAAGCACATCAGCTGATTCTGACGCACCAAAATTAGAACTTTTTCAAACTAAAAGTGCAGAAGAAATTGCAAGAATGCCTTTTTTTGATGCAAGAAAATACAATTTAGTTACTGACGTTAAGAATCAAGGTCATGAAGGTCTTTGTTGAGCATATACAATTGCTTCAATTTTAGAAACCAATATTTTAAAAAATAATATAGGCAATTACACTAAAAATTCTTTGGATATTGATGAACATGCAATTGATTACATAAGTAATAGTTGAAATCATAAAGCAGATAAGTTAAATTTAAATCCCGATGCTAAAGAATGAAAGGGAATTTTAGGCACAGGAAATTATTTATCTCACGCATTTAATGGTTTGATGAGAAATACATCCCCAATTGCTCAAACTAATCAAACTGAGTTTCCTAATTTTGATAACCCTACAATTGCCAAAATTAAAAAAGCTGTAAAAATTAATCATACTGTTGATGATATTAAATTAGCGATTGCCAAATACGGTTCTGTGGGAGTTGCTTATGCTTTTAATGAAATGAATTTTCATCCTGACACGGTTTGATACAACGAACCAAATTCAATTATTATAACTAAATCACCTGAAGAAAGACATGTCAGAAATCATGCTTCAGTTATTGTAGGCTGAGATGATGATTATTATGCATCTAATTTTGGACCTGAAACACCGAAACAAAAAGGTGGTTTTATTATTAAAAATAGTTGAGGAACTAAAAAAATGCATGCTCAGGGCTACTTTATGCTTTCATACGATTCATTAGATTTAATTCATGAAGTAATGGCAGTTGAAGTAGAAAATAATAATGCATATCAAAATACTTACTATTATGATACAAAAAATTCATTTTCTTTATTTGCAACTTTGGACACTAACGAAAGAACAATGGCAAATATTTTTCCAGTTAAAAAAGCAAATGATGAAATTGTAGAAAAATTAAAGTCAATTAATTTTGCGCTTAAAGGTTCAAACATTACTGCTGAAATCAAAATTTATGTTAAAAATTCTTCAATGTCTGATCCTGAAGACGGTGAACTAAGATTAACTCAAGAAGTACAAATTCCAAATTCTGGTGATAAAGGATTTTATACGATTGATTTAAAAGAAGAAATTATTTTAAACAAAGATCAATATTTTTCAATCATTGTTGATGTAACTAATAAAGGTGAAAAAAACGTTGATTTGGTGGCAAGCTATGAAACTAGAGATATTTTGAGTTTTTATAAACATAATAATCAATGAGTAAATAGCAAAAAAAGTTTTGTTGTATTTGGAATTAAGGCTCATACTCTTGAAGTGCCAATTAATGAATTAAATAAAGTCACAGCAGTTGATGAAGAAAATAAAGAATTAGATGACATTTCTAAAACTAATACAAATAATAATCCTAGTGAATCAGATACGGAAAATAATCCACCTAGAAGCAATGACGGTGAAAGTGAATCAGAAAGCTCTGAAGGTGAAGTAGAAACAGATACAGGTACTAATATAGAAGAGTCATCAGATAGTGAGATTTCAAGAGAAGAAGAAACAAGTTCTCCAAAAACTGATGAATCTGAAACAGATTCAAGTTCAGAAGAAAATAATCCGATTTCAAAAGAATCTGATGTATCTAATGTTGAAGACAATAGTTCGCCAGAAGCTGAAGATACTACTAAAAATAAAAATATAACTGATGAAAGTTCATCAGAAGATGAAACTAATTCAAGCTCTGAAACAGGAACAGATTCAGCGTCTCAAAATAATAACAAACCTACAACAGAAGATTCTGCAACTGAAAATAAAGATGTAATAAATGAAAATCCAACTACTAATGAAAGTTCAACTATAGAAAAGAATAATTTTGATAATAAAAAAGAATTAGAAGATGTTTCAATAGAATCTGAAAAATCTAAAACTAATAAAACACATGTTATTTTATGAAGTATTTTAGGTGTTACAACTGGAATTATAACTTTTGGTATAGCAACTTTCTTTATTGTTAAATTAATGAAAAAAAGAGTTAAAAAATAATTTAACTCTTTTTTATGCTTTTACAGAAGGTTAAAAAGTTTATTAGCAATTAGACCGATGTATTTATCAACCTATTGACATATCGAATGTTATATATGTCTTTGTTTCTTAAGTTTAGTTTTACTTAAATTTTTAGTTTTCAAAACTAATGATTTAACTGGATTATCTAGAAAAGATAAATTTACAGAAAATAGATTAATTGACAGGATGAACAAAGTCGAAGAAATCCAAGAAAATTCAACAATCAAACTAATGAAACTATCAATATAATACTATAACCAATAGTGAGCGTGTAGCACATAACAAATCTTGCGACAAATGTTCTATCTTAGTTGTCCAATGTTGAATTAATTAAATTAACTGTTACAACAAAGATGATGCCAATTATAAAATAAGAAAACTAATTTTATATAATGAAACATTTTCGATTGAGAATTTTTGATGTTGTGTATCTTATTGACTTCTAAGCAAATAACTTTAAAATATTATTTACTTAACTTCATTCTATTACTAATTCATTTCTCATATCAGAAGAATATATTTTTCACATTTGTGAAAAATTAAGGTATTATGCAGATTAATTTGCAATTATATAATCCAAAAGTAAATAATTAAACTATAATTAGATTTGTAAAGACAAAAAGAAGTTTTGTCTTATTTAAGCATCAATTTATTTATTAAGAAGAGGTGGTTTATGAACAAAAATAAAAAGTTAATTATTGGTTTAAAATCAGCGCTTTTAATCATTATTCCATCGATTGCAATTTCAACAGGTATTGCAGCTAATTTACAAGCTCCTGAAAGAACAGAACGTGTTAAATTGACAGAGGAAACAGCGAGAAAAATAAAAAATGCTGAAATAACAATGTTAGATGGTTATTATGATTCACTTATGTTGGATCGTCCGGTTTTAAATCCTAATGGCGATGAAGATGGTGATGGTATTTTAAATAAAGATGAGGTCTACACATTTGTAAAAGATGGTAAGACTTATTTTGGATACAATTCTCACCCATTCTTAAAAGATACAGATGGAGATGGAATTGCTGATAATAATGATGCTCATAAACTTAAATGAGATTTTTCACCTCGTGATGCTTTAATTTTCAGTAACTTATCTTACCGTAGTAAAGCTTTCTTAGATATTGAGTTTGATGATACAAATCGTGATTTATGAGAAGAAAATAAAGCATATTTTTTAGGTGAAGTTCCAGAAAATAAGCGAGATGAGCACGACAAAATTTTTGAAACAGTTCACAAAAATATGGCCCGTTATTGAAAAAGGTTTGAGTCTTGAGATGAAAGTAATGGATATCAAGCATCTTGATTAATTAACCAATCTGATTTTCCGTTCTTAGAAAACGACACTATTAGTGTTTTAGCAATTGCAGGTACTAATGGTGGAAATGATTACGATGATGATTTAGCTTTATTATGAAAAAAACCAGGTCAAGCAGAGAATGTGTGAATTTCTTTAGCAACAATAAGTCAAAAACCTGTTTCAGAAATTTATTCTACTGGCCACTCATTAGGAGGCCATCTTTCAGAGTATGCACTTATTTGATCAAAAGGAAATCAAGAAAATAGAAGTATTGACAATTTTGTTAAAGCATATGGATTTAATGCTCCAAAAATTTCAAGTGCTTATTATGGGGCTATCAGTGACAGATTAATTAAAGAAGGTTGAGCACAACATTATGGAACAAATAATGATCCATTAAAAAAAGTTCCTGGCCACTTCCCAAGCACAATTTATGTTGGAGAAGGTTCTCACTCTGATACTAACTTCTTTAAAGATGAATATGTATCAAAATACTTTACTTCAGGTGGTAGAAGTTTATTTAAAGGTATTGCAGCACAACCTATTCTAGATCAATTAATAGTTTCAAAATTCTGATATAACGTTCAATTATTCTCAAATAGAACACCTTCAAATGTATGAGGCCCAAAAAGAATAATGGAACAAAACATTGAACGTTTCTACAAAAGAATTAAGAATATGGTCCCAGAGCACTATCGTTTAGTTGATAGCGCACAAGAAATAGCTTCAAAATTCCCATTAAATAGAGACGCTAACCACAATACAAATATTAATTACCAAATTCCAATCACTCCAATAGATCATACTGTAACTTACGTATTTAAGGACAATACTGGAAGAGAAGTAAATAGAAGAACATTTACGGTCAATGTTGAAAATCAATCATATGAAAAACCTCAAATACCTAATCACCCACTACGTAAGCACTTCACATACAAAATGCAAAATATGTCAGAAGTCCCTTACACAAGAGACTTCTGAGTTGATACAACTTACGAAATCAATTTAGTTCCTGAATTAAGAGATAATACAATTGATAATTTAGAATACTTATCAGATGAACAAAAAGCAGCTGCTAAAGATCAAATGCGCGCATCTTCAGATAATGATGAAATCGACAGAATTATGAAGAATGCTCAGGATTTAAACCAACTTATTTACAAATTTAATGAAGCTAAAAAATTTAAATACAAACCTGATTTTACAGAAGCTGATAAAGAATTTAAAGATGCATTTACAAATGTATTGGATGAAGTTGAAAGCACTTTATCTTCAGAAGAATTTACAATTCCACCAGTAAGTTATTCAGTTTTATTAGATAAATTAAAAAAAGCTAAAAATGACTTAAATGGTTTACATAATTTAGGTTTAGCAAAATCAGATGGAATTGAAAGAATTCATAATTCAGAATACTTACCTGAAGATAAACAACAAAACGCTATTGCTCTTATCGATCAATGTCAAGAAATAGCTGAAGTTAATAAGATTTTAGAGGACACTCTTCAAGCTGAAGCGGCATACACTGCATTACAAACTGCTGCAAATAAAATAAAACAAGTTGATTATTTACAAGCTACACCAAGTCTTCAAGATGAATTTATTAAAGCTAAAGATGCTTTAACAGGATTTGATAGAAATATTGACTTTTCAGAACCGATTCCTGGACTTAAAGAATTAACAGATAACTTAGTCGCAAAAACAAATGCCCTTGATGGAGTTGATAGATTAACAAAAGCTAAAAATGCTGCCAATGCAGTAATTGAAAATTCAGCTTTATCAAAAGAACAAAAAACAAAAGCTACTAAACTAGTTGAAAATTGCACAACACTTGAGTCAGTTGATGGAATCCAAAACAATGTTTCTAAAGTAAATGAAGCTATTAACTTAGTTAATAATATAGCTTCTGAAAAACAAACACAAAACTACATTGAAGCAGATGATGATTTACAAACTAAATTTAATACTGCTTTAGATACATTATCAAGTGTTAAAACTTATTCAGATTTTGAAAACTTATCAAATAACTTAAGTGAAAATTCTGAAGCATTAATAAGTGCACAAAGAAATCTAAATGGTGCTTCTAAATTAGTTTTAGCTAAGAATACGGCTAAATCTGAAATAGAAAATATGAGTAACTTACTTGCATATTTAGCTAAAAAAGCTAAACAAGAAATTGATAATGCAAAAACTATCGCAAGTGTAAATACATTAAAAGAAAATGCTTCTGCATTAAACACAGCTGTAGCAGTTACTAAGCAAGCAAAAAATGCAAAAGAAACTATCGCTTATAAAGAGGCGACATCATGAAAACAAGATGCACTTATTAAATCATTAAATAACTTTATAAAACCACTTGCTGCATACACAAGTTTTGCTAATAAACTTCCAAATATTGATACTTTAGTATCAAATATGAACGATGCTATTAATTCACTTGATGGAGTAAAAAACTTAAATGATCTTAAGACACAAACAATCACTCAAATTAAGAGTTTACAAAACTTAAATGATCAAGAGAAAAATGGTTTAATTTCTGAAGTTCAAAATCAAAATTCATCAGCAGATGTAAGATCTAAATTTGTTAAAGCTCAAAAACAAGATTTAACAAATAAGGTTGCTTCATTAACTAACTTATCAAACGCACAAAGAAGTTTATTGACTAATGAGATTAATAAAGATGCATTTAATTATCAAAATGCTAGTGCAGTTGTTTCAAATGCTTCTGAATTAAATAATGTAATCCCATCATTGAAGCAATCAATCAATCACGCAAATGAAGTTAAACAATCAATTAACTACGGTTATGCAACTGAAGAGATTAAAAATTCTTACAACAGCGCATATGATGAAATAGTTAATGCAATCAATGTAAATGATTTTACAAATCCAATTGCTAACTTAAACTCATTATCAAGTTTCTTATCATCAGAAGAAGCTAGATTAGATGGAGTAGCAAATAAAGAATTGTTAGATGCAAAATTATCTGCAAAAGAACAAATTGATAGATTAGAAAAATTATCAAACACACAAAAGCAAGTAGCTAAAAATCAAATTGATGTTAAAACTACAGTTGCAGATGTTAACTTATTAAAAGACTATGTAACTAAAATTAATGGTGCAATTGATAAATTGGACAAAGCAATCGAAGTTAAAGAAACATCAAATTACAAACTTTCTGATATAGATAGACAAAGAGCATTTGATAATGCTATTAGTGCATTAGAAAACTTAAGAACAGTAGATAACTTTAATAATGTTGATTCTTATTTAGATAACAAACTAGTTACATTGTCAGATGCAGAAACACGATTAAACGGTGACAGCAAGCTTATTGAAATAAAAAAACGTGCAATAACAGCGATTGATGATTTAGAGAATTTAGGTACAGAACAAAAATTAAAAGCCAAAGAGCAAGTTAAATTAGCTACAGAACCAGATATGGTACAAAAAATTGCATATAATGCTGAAGATATTGATTTTGTTTTAGGAGCTTTAAAAGTTGCAAATAAATCAATTAGGACAATCAGATATTCATCTGCATCAGAAGGTGCTCAAAAAGAATTTAATGAAGCTAAAAAAGATGCTGAAGTTTATGAAAATGCAATGGAGTTTACAAAAGATTATGTTAATTTAGATTCTATTGGTAATAGATTATCAAATGCTGATAGAGCACTTGATGGAGTAAAAAACTTAGATGATGCTAAAGAATTAGCGAAACAAAAATTAGGTGATTTAATCTATATATCAGATGACCAATTCATTAATGCTTTCAATCAAATTGATCAAGCAGCGACATCAAAACAAGTTGAAACTGTTATTACAAATGTAACAAATATCGATAAAGCTATTGAACAATTAAAATTAGCTAAAAAAGCTGAAGACACAATTGAGTTTAGAGAAGCAAGCGAAGAAAAATTAAATGATTTAACCAATGCAGTTATTGCACTTAATGGCGTACAAGATGTTTTAGATTTCAACACTGTTGCTATTCAAGATATTGACAATAAAATTAATACTCTTAAAAATGCAATTAAACATTTAGATGGAAGAACAAATTTAGATACAGCTAAATCAGATGCTAAAGCTAAATTACTTACTTTAACACACTTAAGTGCTAACCAAGTTACTGCTGCTGAAAGATTAATCAATGCTGCTACAACAGTTAAAGGTGTTGAAAACATTATTGCCAACGTTACAAATGTTGATGCTACAATTGAACAAGTCTATACATTAAACAAACTTAAAGAAGATCCAAAACCTAAATACACACAAGCAGAAGAAAGCTTACAAGAAGCCGCAAATAATGCACTTACACCATTAGAAGATACAAAAACATATGAGAACTTCACAAGTCCATATGTTGTTGATATTGTCGCTAAGAAAGAAGCACTTAAAAATGCTATTGATGCACTTGATGGTGACACAAAATTAGCTGATGCTAAAGCAGAAGCTAAAGAAGTTATTGAAGCATTAAATAAATTATCAAATGATTCACAAAAAGAAGCTGCTAACAATTTAATTGATTCAGAAGCTATTGACACAATTGAAAAAGTTAACGCTATTGTTGAACGTGCTAAAGAACTTAATAATGCTTTACAAGCTCTTGAAAATGCAAACGCAGAAGAAATAAAACCTAACTACACAGAGGCATCAATAACACCTACAGATAAAAAAACAGAATTTGATGCTGCAAAAGCAAAGATTGATGCAATCAAAGGAACAACTGACTTTAGCCAATCGATTGCAAATATTGTAGAGGACACAAATTCTCTTAATAATGCTATTGATGCTCTTGATGGTCAAACCAACTTAGAAAAAGCACAAGCTGGTGCTAAAGCTAAATTAACTGAATTAACACACTTAAGTCCTGACCAAATTAGAAAAGCAAATGGTCAAATCGATACTGCTACAACAGTTCAAGGAGCAAAAGACATTGTAACAAACGCAACGAATGTTGATGCTGCTATTGAACAAATTCAAAGATTTAATGATGTTAAATCAAAACTACAATTTACAGAAGCTAATTCAGGTAAAAAACAAGCTGCTCAAACAGCATTTGATAACTTAGAAGGTGTTGAATCTATTATGGATTTTAGAACAAGTCAAATTGATCAAATCACAAACAAAACAGAAGAACTTAAAAACGCAATTAGTTCACTTGATGGTCAGCAAAACTTAGATACTGCAAAAGCTACTACTAAAGCTGCTATTGATGCATTACCTAACTTATCAGATGATGAGAAGAGAGATGCTAAAGCTGAAGTTGAAAAACAAACAACTATCACTAATGTCGCTGACAAATTATTAGAAGCTCAAAAACAAGATGCTAAAAATAAAATTGATCAATTAACAAACTTATCAGACGAACAAAAAACAGCTGCTAAAGCTCTAATTAATTCAAAAACAACTAAAGAACAAATCGATACGATTGCAGCTAATGCAGAAAAAGTCAATAGTGGAATTAAAACACTTAATGACGAAGTTGCAGTAAAAGAAGAAGTTCAATACAAACAAGCATCAGATGATGTTAAAACAAACTTTGATAATGCTGTAACTGCATTAGATGGATTATCAAGCTACACAGACTTTGAAACTCCGTTTGCAGAGTTAGATGCTAAATTACAAGTTGTATCTGAAACTAAAGGTTTATTGAATGGCAAAGATGGATTAGCTGATGCTAAAGCAAAAGCTAAAGAAGCTATCGAAGCACTTGAAAACTTAACACCAGTTCAAAAAGATGCTGCTAAAAATGAAATTGAAGCTAAAACATCAATTGCTAAAGTTGAAGAAAAATTACTTGAAGTTCAAAAAGAAGATGCTATAGCTAAAATTAACTCATTACCTAATTTATCAGAAGCTCAAAAGAAAAAAGCTATTGAATTAGTGAAAGCTAAATCAGATAAGACAAGAATTGATAAAGTGGTTTCAAATGCATCAAGCATTGATGCAGCAATTGCTAAAGTGGAATCTGCTAGAGAAGTTGAATCAGAAATCAAATACACACAAGCTTCAAACCAAGGCGCATTCGATGATGCAGTTACTACTTTAAACGATTTAACAACAATGCTTGACTTTGAAGAATCATATGCTAACTTAGATAACAAGTTAGATACATTAAAATTAACTCACGATGCTCTTGATGGTGCTGATAGATTAAAAACAGCTAAAGAAGAAGCGCTTGCTGCTATCGAAGCTGCTTCAAACTTATCAGATACTCAAAAAGACACTGCGAAAAACGAAGTAAACAACTTAAATGAAGTTTCTAAGATTGATGACATTAAAAATAATGCTAAAGCAATTAACAGCGCACTTGATGTTGTTAAGAATGCTGAAGATGTAAAAAATAAATCTCAATATACACAAGCTTCACAGGAAAAACAAGTTGCATTCACAAATGCATTTGATGCTTTACAAGAACTTAAAACTAAAGATGACCTTAGTACATCAGTTGAAAATCTTAATGAGAAATTAGACGCATTAAGAGATACCCTTAATAGTCTAGATGGTGACATAAAATTATCAGCAGCAAAAGCTAAAGCTAATGATGCTATAGATAATTTAACTAACTTGACAGATAAACAAAAAACAAAAGCTAAAGAATCAGTGAATTCACAAGAATCAGTTGTTGTTGTTGAAAACATTCTTGCAAATGCAACAGATGTTAATAATGCATTAGAGGTGTTTAATGAGACACAAAAAGTTAAATCTACACCTAACTATACAGAAGCTGATGTAGCTAAAAAAGCAGCATTAGATAATGCATTAGCAAAAACTAGTGAATTAAGTAATAAATTAAACTTTAAAAATAGTATGCAAGACTTAAACGAAAAAATTAATGCTGTCGTGGAAGCTAAAAAATCATTAAATGGTGATGCTAATTTAGCTACATCTAAAACAGATGTAAATGCAGAAATTAATAAGTTAAGCAACTTAACAAGTGAGCAAAAACAACAATTTGTTTCTGAAGCTAATGGACAAGTAACTGTTCAAAAAGTTAAAGAAGTATTAGAAAAAGCTCAAAAATTAAATGAATCATTAAAACCTGTTGATAATAAACCTGAAGAACCTACAAAAGTTGAAGAAGGTAAAAAACAAGGTGCTCCTGGTTGAATTTATGGAGTAATAGTTCCACCAATCGTTGGAATTGCTACAGGTTTAGGATTTTTATTCAAGAGAATTTTTAGAAGAAAATAGAAATTCATAAACATTAAACTTACATTTTAAGCGGTGTGAGTTTTTTGTTTTTTTATTAGTCAAAAATACTAAAACACCTTGACAAAGGTGTAAAAAAATATTAACCATTATCTGGTTAATAAGTTTTTGCTAAGCTTTTACATTAAAATCTGCTTTACCTTCTTGTTTTCATTTGTTTAAAAGTTTTTCTCATTCTTCAAATGTTTCACATTGTAAGTATTCAAGTTGATCTTTGTTAATTAAGGGATCAAATTTAGGGGATTTATTTGTATTTGTGTAATGATAGTATCATTGTTTAACTTTTTTAATATCATCTTCAACATCTGCTCTATTAACTGGGAATGTGTAAGATTTCATCCTTCTTTGATTAATATCCACATTTTCAGGGTTTAAATAATCTCCCAAATCATCTCTTAAAAATAAAGCAATAATTGAATAATGACTAGCACCTTTTAAATATGAATAAAGTTGCGCTTGTTTTCTATATGAAGGGTCAACATCCTTGTCACCTCAAAGTTCATATTTTTTATCTTGTGCTGTTTTAATTTCAAGAATCATATTTGTTGAAGGAATGTATCCATCAGGAACTCCCATAATAACATCATCTTTGTCTTTGAAATAGTTATATTCATAATCAGCAGCAACAAAGTTTTCAATCAGTACATTAGGATGCATCTTTCTTAAGAAATCAAATATTTTAGGTTCTAAAATAGTTCCTGCATTAATGTATTTTTGCGATAACACTGGTAATTTTAAGTGCGCAATGTGACAAAATGCATTAAATTCGTTCTTAAATGCATCTTTAATTAAAATCTCAGAAACGGTGCTTCCTCCGATTTTTTTGTATTTTAAAAACTTATTATCAGATTTAAGTTGCTTAATCATATGATCTTTTAAAACAATAACACTATTCTCTCAATCAATCTCATAATCTCTTTTGTTGTAATATTGTCTAGCCATATTCTTATTTTAAATTATTTTTTTACTTAAAATCAAGTTATTTTATAAGTTCTTTAATAAATTTTTGTTTTCTATAAAACAAGTCCAAATCGGTCTAAAAAATATACTTTAAATTCATAAATGAATTTCAAATGTGTTATTATTAAGTTATAAATTATAAATATCTGAATAATTTACATAAAAATAATAAATTTATTAATCAATTAAATTGTAAAGTGTTATAATTTGATGTTAGCATCAATATATATATATATATATATATATATTGGTTATATATTTATTTTTGGATTTAAAATTAGTTTTAATTTCAAGTGATGCTAAACAAAAATGGAGTAAATTATGAAAAAAAATAAACTTAAATTAATGTTGCTTGGAACATTTGGATCAATCGTTTCAATTTCATCTTTAGGTATTTCTTGTGGACAAACAAAACCACAACCTGAAAATCCATCAAATCCTAAAAATGAGGATCCTGAAAGACCAAAAGATAGCGGTGGTAATGAGGGTCCTAAAGTTATTGTAGAACCTGAAATTCCTACAAGACCTACAAATCCAGGTGTTGGATTAAATATTCCAGGTATGCCTGAGCTCTACAAAACCGATCCTGCAGCATATAAAAAGCTTTCAGAATCAGAAAAAAATGTTCTTGATTTACAAGGGTATGTAAAAGCACTTAAAGATTACCGTGGTGATTATTCATCAAAATTAGCTGCTAACTTAAAATTAACACCAGAGCAAATTGAAGAATATGATCGAAAAGCTCAAGCGGCAGGTCAACCTTCATTTGAAAGTGCTGTTGTTAGAAACTTCTCTGTTGTAAATGCTGATGGAACTTTATCATTAAACCCATTAAGAGATGACACAAAAGCAGCTTACTGAGATTCAGTTCCTTTAAACAGAGGGTTACCTAGATATTTAGCTAATGAAATGTACAAGAAAACTGCTCTTCAATCTTATGCAATCAAACTTAGTAACACTAACCCATTAATAGAACAAAACAGAATGTACAATGGTTCTGCTTGAATTTTAGATTACAAACTTGATGAAAATGGATATCCAACAAAATGATATATCGGGACAAATATTCACGTTATTCAAGCATTTGCTGCATCAACTGCAAATGCATCAAGTCAATCAAGATTCAAACACATTAATGATTTACAAGCAGAAGCAGATAGCTACAATAAATACACAAAGGTGGTTAAAGATGCTGACGCAGAATACAACAAATTAATGGAAGAAGTTAATGCAAAAATTAAAGCTAAAGACGATGAAATCAAGTCATATGAAGATAAAAAATATATAGCTTTATCTGCAGGTAATCAAGCAGAAGCTGATAGATATGAAAAACAAGCTCTAGCAGTTAGAGAAAATGACTTACCACCTTTATATGCAGAAGCCAAAAGAATTGAAGTTGAAGAATGAAGTCCAAAATGATTAGCAAAATATAATGAAGCTAAAAACTGACTTAAACAAGGTGTAATAGGTGAGACTGTAAATATCCAGTTATTCCACTTTAACGATGAAACTCCAATTGACCAATGATTAAGAGTTAATGAACTTCAACCAACAGTTGATGTATTTAGTTTCAAACCATCACAAGTTAAACTAGTTTATGCTGGTCTTGACTTTTTAAAAACTAGTCCAAGAGATTACGTAGACCCAAACTCACCATTATCTGAATTGGAAGAAGCAGCTGATTTTGCTGTTCTTGAATTTGATTTTAGTAATTCAGATAATACATATGAATATAACAAAATTATTGGAGATCCACAAGACACATTTGGTGAACGGAAATCAGTTAGTTCGGCTGCCGAATTAGCTAAATTAGCTACAAGCAATTTTGCAAACTGAAATGAAAATGAAAAATTCAAGTTTGCTACAAAGAGCTTAAAAGCTACATATCAACAAGATGAAAAAACAATGATACCTAATGTTAGATTAACAAATGATAAAACTGCAAGTATTCCAAAATCAAAAATCAACTTAATTTCAGTTGCATTTCCAGATGCTAAAACTGACCACTTATTTATCCGTAAGATGTTAGAACCATCTGAAGTTGCAATTATTGACTCAGGATTTAGTCAAAGTATTTGAACTAACAAACCTGTCTATGTTGCAGAAGGTCAACAAGTTGATAAAAAAGTATTCACAAAAGAATACGGAAGTGGATGAAACAAATCACTAAGCGTAAGAAATTTCATTGATATGCCTGGTGTATTTGACATCACAATCGTTTCTCCATTAATTAATTCAAGAAAAAACGAAGGTTACAAATTTGGTGTAATTAGAGATTCTGCTTCAACTTACACAGGAGATAGATACTTAAGCTACGGATTAGGTTACTCAATAGGAGCTTGACAACCTTTATTTGGTGCATCAGGTTCATCAGTTAGAACAATTGATAATGAAATTGTTGGAATCAACTATGCAACAGCTGACTCCACAGGTGTGTCATTAACTGCCTTAACTCAAGCATTCAGATCTGAAGGTGAAACTTACGATGGTTTCTATGGTAAATATAAATTAGAACAATATGACTTAATTTACGGTGGGGGAGAAAATCAAAGATCATCATACCGTGAAGCATTACAAGAGTTATATCCAAACATTCAAACTTACTTATTCAAACAAGGGGCAAATTTAATTCCTGAAGAATACAAATTCAACAAATAATTAAAGAAAGGTATTAATTATGATTAAAGCTAAAAGAAAAAAATTAATAATCAATATTGGTGCCGTTTCTGCGCTAGCTGTTGTAGGTGTTGTTGCAGCTAAAACAATTAGTGATAATGCTAAACCAAAAACAAAAGACTTAGGAGTTATTACTCAGTCACGTGGAATCGCTACAGTCATCAATGAAAATGATGTTTTGTATAGTGATAAAAATTCTTCAAACAAAGATAATAACTTAAAAATTAAAGTCAAAATCGAACCAGAAAAACCAGCTGTTGAAAATCCAAAACCAGTAGAACCAGAAACAACAAATCCTGTTACTGAACCAGAGCAACCTGTTAATCCAGAGCCAGATCCAGAACAACCAGTACCTGACCCTGAACCAGCAAACTCAGATCCAGTAGAACCTGAACCTATTGATCCTACTCCTGCACCTGATCCAGAACCAACTAATCCAGAACCTGTAACCCCAACACCTGCGCCTGATCCACAACCTGACCCAAATCCTGCTCCAAAGCCAGAGCAACCAAAGGAACCTGAACCAGAAGATCCTGATAAAGCAGATGATGGCGTTTATACAGAACAACCTAAAAATCCAGAACCAGAACCTGAGCAACCTACAGATCCTATTATTGAACAACCAATTATAGTGACTCCTCCAGAACCAGAACCGGAACCTGAACCTGAGCCAGATCCGTCTACAGAACCTTCAAATGCAATCGAAGGTTACGCTAACCCAGAAGCTGCAAAAGATTTAGATTTTGCAACAATGAAACCTAAACCTATTGACAAAGTTACAAAAGTCAAAGAGGAAATGAAAAGAGAAATTAGAGAAAATCTTTCTGTTATTAAAAGCATATTTGACAAAAATCCAAATGATTTAACAGAAGCTGATAAAGAGCTTTTAAACAAGAGTATCATTAAGATTGCTAATAACAATCCTCAAACTAATTATGGAGATAACGCAGATTTCTCATATCTTTTTAAATTACTTAAAGATCCTCAACAAGCATACGCATTTAAGATATCGCTTGAAACTATAAATAGAGAACTTGAAAGTTACCTTAACAAAGGTATGGTCCCAGGTTTCCATTGAGGTGACACAGGATTTGGTAGCTTTGCACATGTTAACTTAGAAGATAATGTTGTTCGTAATGAATACATAGCAAGACATAAAAATTCATATTTTGCTTACGAATCACAATATCACAGAAATTCAAAACAAATTAGAAACTTTGAATATGAAGGGTTCTCTAAACAAAATAAAACTTCTGAATATTCAAGATATGGAGCAGGTGCTGATAAAGGGATTGAAATTTATGAATACAAACCAGAAAGTGCTATTGCAAAAGAAAAAGTCAAAACAAACAAAGTTATGGCAATTCTTGATGCAGCTAACACAAAAGGTTACAATTCATTCTTAAGCTTTTTAGATAAAGTTAAAAAAGCTAACAAACAAATTGATGTACTTGTAATTAAAAATATGGGTCTTAAAGACAAACGTCAAGAATTTAGACACATTTTAAGACAACTTCCTGAATCAATTCAAAAATTAACTTTATTCTTTGAAGGTAAAGATACAACTTCACTTATTGCACTTAAAGATAAGAGAATCCAAGAATTAGATCTTTACAGTTCAAATGACTTATTAAGTAAAGATTGAGGAATTGACCCTATTGCATTACGTGGTGTAAAAAATATTACATTTGACTACACATTTGCAGCTATGCAAGATAACACGAATATGCCAGGTTCAATTGTATTTAACAGACTTAGATTTGATAAAGATGATACATTAGCAGAAATTAACGAAGGTCTTGATATTGCTTTCAAAGATAGATACAATGAAAGAATTTTCCAAGGAGAATTCGGAGATGGTTCTTGACCTACTTGACTTGATTTCTCATTAAACAAAAACATCAGAAGTCTTGAAGGAATGCGTTTCCACAATAGAGTATTCAAAAACTTAACTCTTTACAATAACACAAATACATTCACAGTTAATGCTGACACGTTAGCAGCTCAACAATGATCTGCAATGCTTATCAAAGGGCCTGAAAGACCTAAATTACATTTTGTTAGTCCTGTAGAAGTTAACACATTATACATTCAAGGTAATGCACGTGACTTAGACGATAACTGAGGTCCAGAATTATACGGATTAATTGAATCAGGTAAGAATGTATTTAGAACAATTTACGTAGATAACCAAACAATGGCTGACAGATTAAATCGCTCACAAGCATTTACTAAATTTGGTAAAACAGCAGTAGTTAAATCAGCTAACTTTGATCCAAGTGGAGGTGGCGATGCAGAAATCTCATTCAGTTAATAGTAAAACCAATTTATTACAGTTAAACTGAAGTAAAGAAAATGTTCTTAAATTAATTTCACTTGTACTTTCATTCTTGTTAATAAGCTCAATCGGAATTGTTTTCAATTACTTTATTAACAAAGGCGATCAAACAGGAATTGATTATTCGATTCTGTTTGATAGAAGTTTCAAAATAAACTCAAGTATTAACTTCTTTGTTTTATTCAACTTAACTTTATTATCATTGCTAATTATTATCGCTATGACTAAAAGTTATTTTGTCATAAACAAAAATAACTTGAAGTTTTCAAGTTACATCTACTGATATGTTGCATACATTACTTATGCACTTATTACATTTGGATTTTATACTTTTACTTTTATAACTACTACAAAAGATACTTCTTCAAAATGATTAATTTATAACTCATTTTTACTTATACCACTTTTAGTTATTGATTTAACTTTTGATGTATATACACAAGTTAAAAAATCAAGAAGTTTTTCAATTAACATCAAGAAATTAGTTTTAGATTGAAGCTATACTATAACCAAATACGTTTTACTCGGAATTGGATTAACAATGCTTGTTTTAATGGTTAATAACGTTCAAGTTTCAAAATCAAAAGATGGAAGCATTGAAACACAAAGAATTGTTGGTATTTTTGTGAACAACGTTTACATTAATAAACTAACTAGAATTTTCAGTGAAAATGCACTTTACAAAAACTTATCTATTTTTGGATTAGTTTTTGCACTTATCTTACTTCTAAGTTTAAAAGTTTACTCAAACATTTCTAACTTATCAAGTGTGGTTTATAGAAACAGCTTATTTGCATCACTTACAAAATTAATTCTTACATTCATCTTACCTGTAATGTTCTTTGCGATTTACACACTTGCAAAATATGCTTACAAACCAATCGATATTAGCGAAGATACAACCATAAAAGTTGCTTTATTTGCTGTGTTCATTGCGTTAGTTGTAATCTTAAATGGACTTGTAATTGCAAGTAGATTTACAAAATTCAAAAATCAATTATTAACAAACAAAACAGCATTTGTAATTTTAGAGTTAGTTTCATTATTTGTTTTATTAGTTGCAAACACTCAATTAAACTACTTTCACAGATTAATTATTAACTTGTTATTCTTTGTTTTATTTGTAATTAACTTTGGATTAGTTAAATACAATAAAGCTAATAAATTAAATAATTTAGAAAATGCAATGCTTTTAGCTATGTTAGTTTCTCTAACAATTTCATTAGTGTTTAGCATTTCCTTACACGCTACATTAAGTAATGATAACTGAGCATTATTAGTGCTTACAAAGAATTGAGATATAGTGACAATTTTTACACTAGTCACAATTATGCTTTATATTCTATTTGCACTTTCATCTATAGCATATACTGGATTTATCAAGATATTTGCTTTGTTTTATGAAAAAAGAAAACACTTTACAAAGAGAGGTAAATAATTTATGTTTAAGAAAAATAAAATGAAAAATAAAGAGCTTTTAGCATACTTAGAAAAAGCAAAAGTTTATCAATCAAAATTATTTGCTGACTTTGAAAGATTTAAAAGCAAACCGACTTATGTTTCAAATGAAAGTTTCTGAAATTCATTTTTAATTGAATACAACTTAACTGAAAAAGATTTAAAGCCTTTAACAGATAGTATTCAAAAATGAATTAGCAGAAAAAATAATCTTTTATTAGATAAATTTGTTATCACCTGAACTATTGATTCAAAATTTAGTTTATATGATCAAATTCCTAAAACTGAACAAAAACAAAATGTTTCTGTATCAGATACAATACTTAGAAGCTCTGTTTCACAATTGAACTCAGACTTTAATGGATACATAAATAAACTAATTGAAGAGAATTACATTATCGAATTTATACCGAGTGTTCTTTTATTAAAAGAAAACAATGTTTATAAATTATTTATAGGTCCTGGAATCATTAATGAACAGTAAAACCATTGAATCAAAATATAATTCTCTTAAAAAGATTTATAAAATCGTTGAATCAAAGAAAAATATTACTTTAGTTAACTTACTTAGACTATCTAAACAAATTGGTTACTGTTTAGATAGAGCTAACTATTCAAAATTCATAATTGAGCAAATTATTAATAAATATTCAATCAATGATTTTGCTCTTAATAAAAAAAGTGACTTGCTTACTTTAGGTGGATTAAAAACACTTTGAATTTACATTACAGAAGAAGAAAAATATAGTACTAACTCATATCAAAAACATGAAAAGTACTTGCTCCAAGCTATCAATAAATCTAACGATAGTATTATTGCTATCGGTCAAAAAGCAATTAAGTTTGCTAGTGACAACGGATTTAATATCTTATTTAGCTTCGAGAAAAATGAAGTTGATTACTTAAATGAACTACTTCCAAAAATCATTATTAACAACTTCAAAATTAATGATTATGCAAACTTAAACTTTGTAATTAACTCAACAAAGATTAAAGAAAAACATATTCAACTTCTTCCTGTAAATATGAATAATTTCACACTTAAACACCATCAAAACAGTCAATTATTGAACTCAAATATCAACACTCATAAAATCTCACAAGATTTAAATGAGTTTATCGATTCAGAAACTGAGTCTTACTTAAACTTTGCTATTTCTTCACTTTTAACTGAGTCAGCTTTGATTTATGAAAAATATAAGTTAGTTGCTCAAAATAGTACTCTTAATGATTTAGAAGAAAAAATTAAATTCCAAAAAAGACAATTCTTAAAAGTTAAAAGAGAAAAAGAAATTGAACAAATCTCAATGCTTAGCAAGAAAAAAGACTTATTACACGAAATCAGAAAGGGTAACTAATGATCGATTTAACTTTAGTATCAGCTAAAAATGTTAAAAGACATCTTAAGATTTCTGAATTAAAAATCAATCATCAGTTAAAAGATAGTTGACAAAAAGTTGAGAAAAATACAATCTCAAGTCACAAAAAAGTTTTATGCTCACTTAAAACAAATTCAAAAGAATACTTTTTAATATTTGATTCATTATTTGTCCAAAGTAATGAAAATCAAATTGTCCTTTTCTACAATAATTCATTTGATACTTTTGCCCAAGATGACAAAAATAAAACCCAATTACATTCATTAAATAAAAAATACAAAGAAATTAAAAAAGAACTGCTAAAAACAAAATTTGCTTTATATGCTTCTAATGACATTGATTTAATCAACAGATTAGAAAAACTAAAAAGAAAAGCATTCAAGCTTAAAGCTCAAATTTACTTTTCATTATTTGAAAACGAGGATTTATGAAAATAAGAAGATGACTTAAATTAGGAGCTATTTCTTCTTCATTAGTATTACCGCTTTTGGTTATTTCAGCAACTACAACTGAAAACGAAACAGCAAGCGATACAACTGAAACAGAAAAAGAACCTGTTGCCAATTTTCCTGAAACAAAAGAAATGCAAAAAAACATTTTCAGTGAAAAATTACCATTAGTTCTTGAAGAGTATATTAAAAAGCTTGAATTAGAAGTAGCAGATTATGAAAAGCAAAATTTAGCAGAACCAAATATTGAACATTTAAAAAGAATTACTTACTATAAAAAGTTTGTAAATTATTTAAAGGCTCAAAAAGATCAAATAGTTTCAAATCCAATTGAAAATGGATTTAACATCATTTTCCCTAATTTACTCACAAATGAAACTTACAAATTAGGAGATATTACTTACTTTAAAAATGATTTTGGACCAGTTATGATTGGTGAAGCTACACCAGATAACTATGAAAAAGTAAGTGCTATAGACACAGAAGGAAAAGTTGCCATTCCTGAAGACGCAAAAGTAATTAATAATCAACTTACTCAAAGTGCGATTTTAAACCAAATAAATAGCTATATTGAATCGCTATCTTCATCTTGAAGAGATATTCTTTTAGAAAAAGAAGACTTTCCAAAATATGCAAAAGATGAAGAAGTTTTCAAAGTCTTAGATGACAATGCAAAATTAGATTTAAATGTACCTAAAGGTTTTGAAACTTGGGATGCTTATTTCTTATCAGTTCTTAATAAGAGAACTATGAAATTCGACATTGAGAAAAACAAAGAATTCAATGAAGTTGAAGAACCAACTCTTCCAATCTTGCCTGAAGAAAAAATTGAAGAAGACCCAATTGTAGTTTCAGTTGCTGAAGAAAACGTTCCTAGACTTTCTCCAATACTTACAGGTGACTACATCAACACTTCAAATGCAGAATTAATTAGTTTAGTAAATTCACAAAATGCTAAATTCAATAATGAAGCAGTTTTCTTCTTTAATCCATTATTAAAATTACTTAAATACAACGTTACAGGCTTAAGAGAAGAAGGTGGTAAGTTAATTGCATCAATTACTTTAACAAATACATCAGATGAGAAACAAACATCTTATGAACGTGAAGTGACTAGATATTCAGATGCACAATATGCTCAATCAATGCAAGTTGTAAATAATGCAATCGAATCTTCGATGTTAGGTTACTATGATGCACTTGGAATTACCAAAGATTTAGTTTTTGAAAAACTTGGAAATAGAAGACTTCAAGAAATTGTCTTTGACCAAATCTTTGTTGCAGTAAAAATTATTAACAATCAACAATTCTCAAACATCATAAATGATGCAGTTGAATACTACAAGGATGTAACTTTTAAAAATGATAAAGGTGATTTAATCAACTTATCATTATCAGAAGACTCAAAAGATGCATTCACTAACTCTATTCACGCACAAACAATTAAAGGAAGAACCTACTTTAATTTATTGACAACTGCATATAAAGACTTATATAGCGAGTTTTCAAAACAAATTTCAGTACCTGAAATTAAATCAGTTATTGAAGCTAACTTAAATTCTTTTAATTTCACATTTAGCGATGTTAACGAAGCGCTATCAACTTTAAGAGACTTAATTTTAGACTTAGACAGAATTGAACAAGTAAGCACATTTAAAAATCAACAATTTCAAACTTTCAACGTAAAGTTAGAACAAGTTCAAAAACAATTCATTAATTTAGGTATCGTAACTCGAAATAAAGACATCACTAATGAAAGTGAAAACATCAGAGCACAATACCAAAAAGCTTACAATGAATTGATTCTTAAAGAAAATTTACAATCAACAAAAAACACAAACATTGTTTTAATTACAATCGGTACACTTATTACACTTTTATTAATTGGAACAATAATCATTAGCACTTTAAACAAAAAGAAAGCTAATTTAAAGTAAAGGAAGAACATGGAAAATAAATTATACATATCAGCCATTTATGACTATGTTGTTGAAATAAGTGGCCAAACAAATTACAAACAAAATGAAATTTACCATTTAAAAGATAACAAAGATGCTTTATTGATGGTGATTTCAGGAACAGAAGATCGTGCTTTTTGTTTAATTAAACAAAATCCTGAAGAATATAAAATTGGTACAGAAGTAATTAGAGCTAAAGTTGATACAAAAGTTAAAACTGCAAAAAACTACTTCGGAAAAATCGTTGACATTAACGGTGACATTTTATTCCCTGAAGTTACTAAAGAAAAATTTGAATTCTATGAGCAAACTTCAGAAATCTTTAATGTTAATAACAACTTAATGTCTTATATGCCTCTTGATGAGCAATTAAAAACAGGTTACTCAGTAATTGACTTGCTTATTCCTGTTGGAAAAGGACAAAGAGAACTTATTATTGGTGATAGAAAAACTGGTAAAACATTTATTGCTTTAAACACAATCATTAACCAAAAAGATAAAAATGTTAAATGTATTTATGTTGCAATTGGACAAAAACAAAGCGAAATTGCAAATGTTTACAATTTACTTAAAGAACATGGTGCTGATGAATACACAATCATCTTAACTGCAAGCAGTGATAAACCATATGAACAATATTTAGCTCCATATATTGCTATGGCTCACGCTGAGAATGTATCTTATGAAGATGATGTTTTAATTGTGTTTGATGACTTAACAAAACATGCAAACATTTTTAGAGAAATTGCTTTATTAATCAACAAACCAGTTGGTAAAGAAGCATTCCCTGGTGATATGTTCTATGCACACGCTAGATTACTTGAAAGAAGTGGTAAATTCCATAATAGAAAATCAATTACTGCTCTTCCAATTATTCAAACAGTTGATAACGACATTACATCTTTAATTGCATCAAACGTTATTTCAATTACAGATGGTCAAATTGTTACAAACTCAGAATTATTTGCACTTAACAAATATCCAGCTATCGATGTTAACTTATCAGTTTCACGTATTGGTGGTGGAGTTCAAAACAAATTAATGAACCAAAGCGCAAAAATTGTTGGTAAGTTATACAGATCATTCAAAAAACAAGCTAAACTACTTGCTGTTAAATACGACCTTAATGATGACATTAATTCACTTATGTTAGGAGGGATCCAAATTGAAAAAATGTTTAATCAAAAAGGTGTTTCATCATACGATGAAAAAGACATTTACTTAATTTCACGTATCATTCAATGAAACTTATTAAATAACTTATCTGATTCACAAATTAATCAAGCAATCAAATTCATTATTGAATACGAAAAATCTAATGCAACTTGCAAGAAAGTTGTTGAAGATTTAATTAACGATACAACTAAAGATCCTGAATTAGTTAAAAACTACTTTGCATTCTTACTTAACAAATATTCAAATAAATTCAATCTACAATGACAATTACCTACTGCTAAAGAATTCTTAACTACTGATGAAAAACTAATGGAACAAATTCACAACAAAATTAAAAATGAATTAAAAGGAAGTAAATAATGAGCGCTAAAATAACAAAATTATGAAGTGACGTAATTGAAATTCAATTCAAAAATGAAAAGTTACCAGCTATTAATTCGCTTCTTAAAAGTGATAATGGTTCATATTTATTAGTTAAAAGAATTCTTAATGAAAATACTTTATTAGCAGTTATCGTAGACTTAAAAGATAACTTGTCAATCAATGATAAGATTGAAAAATTAAACCATTCATTTATGGTTCCTGTTGGAAATGAAGCAAAAGGACACATTTACGATGTGCTTGGAAATAACTTAAGCTCACCTCAAACAAAAGTTACAAAAACAGTTGAAATGGATTCAACAATTGTAACAAATACAAACTACGAAAAAAGAGCACAGCTTTTAACAACAGGTATTAAAGCTATCGACTTTTTCGTTCCTATTTTAGATGGAGATAAAATCGGTATCTTTGGTGGAGCTGGAGTTGGTAAAACTGTTTTAATGAAGGAAATTATTTTCAACCTATCAAAACAAAAAACTAATACATCAGCTATCTTCATTGGTTCAGGAGAACGTTCAAGAGAAGCTATTGAGTTATACAATGATTTAACTGAATCTAACTTAATGCAAAACTCAACAATGTACATTTCAAGAATGAATGAAAACCCAGGTTCAAGAATGAGTATTGTACCAGTTGGAATTACTGCTGCTGAATACTTAAGAGACAACAATAAAGAAAACGTTTTATTATTCATTGACAACATTTTCCGTTTCTTACAAGCTGGAAATGAAGTTGCTGCATCTCTTGATAAAAAACCATCAATTGGAGGATATCAAGCAACTTTAAACACTGAAATTTCACAAGCTGAAGAAAGACTTTATACAAATGAAAATGGTTCAATTACATCATTTCAAACAGTCTTCTTACCAATGGATGATTTATCTGACCCATCAGCTGTCGCTGTATTTAACCACTTAAACTCTTCACTTGTGCTTTCACGTGAAATTAGTGCTAAAAACATTTTCCCTGCTTTTGATCCGTTGGTTTCTTCATCAAACAACGTAAATCCTGAAATTATTGGTTCAAAACACTATCAAGCTATTTTAGACACAAAATACATCTTACAAAGATATAAGGAAATTGAAGATGTTATGCTTATTTTAGGATTTGATGAGTTAGATGACGAATCAAAAACAATCGTTAAAAAAGCATTACAGTTACAAAACTTCTTCTCACAAAACTTCTTTATGACTGAACATTTCACATTAAGAAAAGGGGTTTTTGTACCTTTAGATCAAACTGTAGATTCAGTTGTTAGAATTATTAATGGTGAATTTATTGATGTAAATCCAGAAAAATTCGCTTACATTGGTTCAGTAAACGACCTTAAAAAATAATCAAATTTGCAAGCTACTTTTAGCTTGCTTTTTTGTTGATTTCAAGCTCAAAATTTATTTTATTTTTTTAATAATATAAAAGTGTTAATTTAGTATATTTAAAAATAATAAAAAGGACAAATTTATGACTAGTAAAACTTCAAAAAGAAATAAAAAGATTATTATACTTTTAGCATTCACAGGAGTACTTGGAGCAGTAACTGCACCTGCTGTGTATTTTGGTCTAAAATACACAAATAAAACTGAAGAAACTGTAAAAGTGATATTAAGAAACGCTTATACCAGGGATGAAGAACCTGAAACTCTTAAGAGTATTGCAAAAAAAATCAATGGTAAATGAGAAATCACTAATCCTGATCCGGAAAACTATGTTTTATTGAATAAATACGGGGGAGTGGTTGATAAGTTGATAAGAGATGAAGCTCCAATATCAAATGAATTTATTAAAATATGACCTAAAAATTATGATGTACAAGTTTCAATAGCAAGAAATGAATTCGACCATGACTGACAAGATATTAAAGATTTCGAAATTCAAGTTAATTATCAAGATGACGAAACAAGAATTAGTGAACTTATTAAACAAAAATTACCAAGTGACGTTAAAGTTTCATCAATTTCAGGTGTAACTCCTTGAACTTCAGAAATTCAAATTAAAATTGTTGAAAATAGAAAAACTATAACAATTTACTTTAATGATTCACATGGTGTTATTAAAAAAAGAGAGGAAAGAATTCCTGCTAAACAAAATTCAATTGTTATAAGTTCAGATTCAGTTCCTAATGATTATGTTCTAGTTGATTCAAACAAACAAATCTTGGATAGTGTTACAGTGAATGAAATTACAAATAATACTATTAACTTAACTGTGCTCCCTAAAAACTATGAAGTTAGAGTTCATATTGATCAAAATAACTCTCATAGAGATGATATTTCTGACTTTAATATTTTAGTTAACTATCAAGATGATGAAACCAGAGTCAAAGAATTAATAGAGCAACATCTTCCTGTAGATGTCAAAGTTAGTTCAATTAGTGATGTTAAACCTTGAGTTGAGACATTTAATGTTAATATCGTTGAAAACAGAAAAAATGTAACAATTAATTTTGTTGATGCTAATGGTTCTGTTATTGGTACAACAACACAAAGAATAAATATGGATGAGAATCAATTAACTGTCTACAGCAATATTGTTCCTGATTCTTATGTTTTAGTTAATTCGAATAAAGAAGCAATTGAAAGTGAAGTCGTAGACCAAATAGTAGATAATTCAGTTAATGTTTTGGTTCTTCCTAAAAACTATAATGCACAAGTTAAAATAGTCAAAAACGAGTCTCATAAACAAGATATTCAAGATTTTGAAATTCAAGTTAATTATCTAGATGATGAAACAAAAATTAGTGATTTTATTAAACAAAAATTACCAAGTGACGTTAAAGTTTCATCAATTTCAGGAGTAACTCCTTGAGCTTCAGAAATTCAAATTGAAATTGTCGAAAATAGAAAAACAATAACAATTAACTTTAAGGATTTAAACAACGATATTGTAGAAATTACAACTCAAAAAATTAATGTGAATGAAACTTCAATTACAGTTTCAAATTCATTAATTCCAGATGGTTATGTATTAACAAATTCAAATAAACAGGTTGTAGATAGCATAACAATAAATCAAATTGAAAATGATACTGTTGATGTTAAAGTTTTACCTCAAAACTATAGTGTGCAAGTTGTGATAGCTAATAATGAATCACACAGACAAGATATTAATAACTTTAACATTGATGTTAATTATCAAGACGATGAAAGAAAAATTAAAGACCTTATTACTCAACAATTACCTACAGATGTAAAAATTAAATCTGTTTCAGGAATTGAACCTTGAGCTACATCAATAAATCTTGATATTATTGAAAATAGAAAAACGATAACAATTAATTTCAAAGATTTAGAAAATAATTTAGTTTCATCAACTACTCAAAAAATTAATATGGATGAAAACTCAATTACTATTGAAAGTAATTTAGTTCCTAACTCATATGTCTTAATCAATTCTAATAAAGAGGTTATTCAATCAGTAACAATTGACCAAATTCAAAATAATGAAGTTGATGTAGTTATATCTCGACAAAGTTATATAGTTTTAATTAATATTGTTCAAAACAATACAAGTGATCAAATTGATAATTTTGATATTCAAGCTACTGCTCAAGATACAAAAGATAATTTAATTGAGTTAATCAGAAATAAATTAGATTCTAAATACTTATTTGAATTAAGTGGTGAGTGAAATAAATTTGATAAAGTCGCAAACATAATTGTTAATGCTGCTCAATCTGCTGAAAGTAAAGATGATTATGTTGCATACATAAGAGAAAATTTAAATTTATTAAATAAAGTAAAACAAAATGAAACATTATTTGGTTCAGATCAAATTACAAACTTTGATTTATCTACTTTAGATGATTATGAAAATAAATCATTAGATGAATTAAAAACTCTTAAAAATGAAGTAGAAAATATCCTTAATGTTGCTAATACAATTGCAACAGAAAAAGTTAATGATGCATTTGAGCAAATTGTTCAAATCTCTAACAATCCAGATAATTCTAAGTACTACTTAAAAGATTTCTTGGCTGATAAAGAAAACTTATCATACAAATTTGAGCATGACACAGATAAGGTTGAATTCTTTATTTCTAGATTAGATGAAATTAAACAAATTAAAGCTAATATTGATGAAAGAATTGATAAAGGTAATTTACTAAATTACTTAACAACAAACATGCAATATGCAACATATTTAGTATTGAATTGTCTAAATAATGCTGATGATGGATATGCAGATTATGTAATTGGTCCTAGAAAAATATTTGAAGGATCATTCAAATTGTTATCTATTGATAACACATCTAAATATCAAACTCTTTCAATCCGTGATTTAAAACCTTTATTTGATTCAGGTCTAATCACACTTCAATACAAAACTCGTTTAAGAGGACGCAATAATGATCCTTACATTAGATTAGATAAAAGTTCAATTGATTATGATAATGAAGTTGTTACATTTGAATATAATCACGATGACAATGAAGAGAGGCTTCTTAAATTAGAAATTTTAAATAACCAAGGAAACTATCCTTATTTAGCAACAACATTTGTTAAAGAAGATAAAAGCCCAATAGCAAACTATTGAGTTAAAACAGGTGTAGTTCCTGATTTAACACCTGCTGCTTCAACTATTGTTCCTAATTCACTTGATGATTATTGATTATTTCCTAGAAAATATGAAATCAAATATAAAGAAAGATTTTTACAAGATGGAACAAATAATGTGAATAAAAACTGATTAAATAATGTAATTAACAGCTATGCAAACGGTGCTTGAAATTACAAGATTTCTGACGGCACAGCATTCAATTATCAAAACGCTTTATGAGTTGCATTGCTTCAAGCATTTGTTAAAACAAATATAACAAGTGATAAGTTTAATATTGATAAAAATACATCAGTCTTCACAAAAACATTTACAGAAGACAACTCATTTACATTTGTTTTAAACGCAACTGCGTCTAAAAACTCTTCAACAAGAGATTTTGCAAACATTGGTGGAGCATTCTTTGAACAATTAATTGACTCATCAACTGCAAGACACATTGATTTTGTAACTGGAGACAAAATTAGACTTGAATTTGATTTAGATAATTCACGTTCTTGACATCCAAGTATTCCAGGAAATACATTACCATCAGTTATTTCAAATAACTTAGGAGACTTTTCAAAAACTGCAAAAGCTTACAATTTTAATGGTTACTTCCCAATTAATGCAAGTTACTATGGAGATTTAAGACTTAAACTTTATGTAAATGATAATCTCATTTGAAATGCTTCTACATTAGATGGAACGCAAAGTCATATCCTTCCAATCTTTGTATTAAATAAATGAGATATTCCAGAATCAGATAGAAAATACGTTTTAGTCTATACAGCTGGTTCGAAAGTAGCAATAGGATAATTAGGTATAGAAAATAACCAACTTCATTAAGAAGTTGTAATATTCCCCTTTTATGATTCAATCACAGGCTTTTGCTTGTGATTTTTTTACAAAAAAAGAAAAAACCATATCAAAGATATGGTCATTCTTTATTGTAGTAGAAACTTATAAGTGGTATATATCAGAATTATTCAGTCTGAATATTGCTCAAAATAATTCTAACATATTTTTAAGAGCAAGTCAAGTAAATTTTTTAATTTTTTTCTGAAAACATACAAAAAAGTATTGAAAAACCACACATTTTTTAACTTTTTCTGTTTTAAAGAATTTTACTCACTTAATTTGAGTATATCAAAATTTCAAACAAATCAACACTAAACTTATAAAGTTAAGTAATTAAATCACATACATACTTATTAAAGTAAATAGACTATTTAATTACTTACTCTAACTATATACTCTATATTAGTTATATATTACATATATATCTAATATATATACCCTTAAATATTTTAATATTTATATCTACAGGACATATGTGGGACTTGTGTTAAAAAAGCATTGAATGTTTCATACAAAATCACACATTTGGAGTGATGAAATCAACTAATTTCATTAAACTCATCAAAAATTGCTATTGATTTTAAACGCATTTTAAAGCACAGAAATCAGGAAGATGAAGAATACTACCCTGAAACAGTTTCTGTTAGTTTTAGGGGCATTTCTGGGTCAATTAGAGACTTTTTAAGACAGATTGAATCTGTATTTAAATGTCTATTAAATGGAAATTCAAAAATCAAAATAAAAAAATACACTAAAAAGTTTAAATTTAAAAAAATAAAAACACAAAATAAGGTAAAAATTGTCTTTACCCTTCAAAATGATTTCACAAAAATTGTCCTATTCCATCTGAAATTGTTATACCCTTAAACATTTTAATATTCAGATTGAATATAGAAATTTCTTGTCTTAAAATTATTATATACAGTTTTAAGTAGTTATCAAAATAATTTTTTTGTAAAACAAATATTAATTTGATGATTATGCGTTTTAATCACTTTTAGGAGTAATATGAAGAGTGGATTAATTTTAAACTTACTTAAAAAGAACATAGAAAGAGCTGATTTTGAATACAAAATTTCATCTGAAAGAAAACAAAATAAGTGATTTGTACATTCAAAAGTTAGAAGAAAACTAATTACCGAATTTGGAATTTTAGAAGTCTTTATAACCAAATATTATAAGTTTGTTAATGGTAAGAAAATTGTTTCTCAATTTGAAAACGACTATTT
This sequence comes from Mycoplasma sp. 4404, assembly GCF_034863325.1. NCBI lineage: Bacteria > Bacillati > Mycoplasmatota > Mollicutes > Mycoplasmatales > Mycoplasmataceae > Mycoplasma > Mycoplasma sp. 4404. The sequence continues at coordinate 403,507 of NZ_JAYFFE010000001.1, read as the reverse complement.
AAGAGAAAACAAAAGACAAAGAGTAAGTATTCAACTTAAAGAAAAAATCGTTAATCAATACTTAAGGGAGTTTTCAGCTAAAAACATTGTTGAATATTTCAAAAACACCTTTAGCAAAGGGTCTGTTTTCTTAACTATAAAGAAATTAAGAAATCAAATTAAACCTGTTATTCATAAAGAATTAGCTAAAGACAAAGAAGTTGTCTATATCAATGCTGATGATTCATTTTTGAAAACTAGAATACAAAAAAGAACAATTGAGACACAGAATATTAGATCTATTATGCTACATCTTGGTAAAGATGAAAATAGCAAAATTCTCGGGAAACACTCTATTTTAGAGATTACACCAGCAATTGGTAAGAAAAATGCTAAAAAAGATATGAAATCTTGGTCTATTTACATCAAAGACAAAATCAAAGAAGTGTATGGTAAAGACAATATGAAGATTTTAGTTTCTGGAGATGGTGCTAAATGAATCAAAAGTTTAGCACAACATTTAAATGCTGATTACATCATAGACCATTACCATTTGATGAAAAAAGGTTATGAAACTCTGTTTTGTAATACAAAAACTTATAAAAGGAATTTGGATGAATTAAGACCTATAGAAAAGATACTAAATATCAATTTCTATAAAACTTATAAGCAATATACTGATAAATTCGAACTTGATAAATCCCTTGAATTAGTCAAACAAATTCAAAAATACAATCACTTGTTATCGGAAAGAAAACAAAAGGAACTAAGAAGTTTAGCAATTTATCTGAAGAACAATTCAATTGCTACAAACAAAGACAATAAGTATTACATTGGGTCTCATGCTGAAACATGAATTAGTCATGTTGTAAAAAGATATACAACAAGAAAATTCACAATATTTTCAATTGATACTCTTAAAAAAATTTGACTATTCAATTCAAATGAAAATTTAAGTTTTGGTTTCATCGATGAAGAACCAGATGAGAAATTCATTGAAAAAATAGAAACAAATTAACAGCAAAGTAAATATTGAAGAATAAAAATAATTTCAAATTCAATCTTTTAGAAGAAAAAATATATTCTTAAAAAGCTTTTATCTATGTAAAGACACTTAAAAAGTGTATAAAAAACAAAATTTCTTAAAAAATCTACATCTTTTATGTGTGTAGGTGTATTTTGTTGTGCTCTTTTTGAAATTTGTGTTTTAAATGTGTTTAAAAGAGCAGAAATCTTTTCCATATGGTTTTCTATTCAAAAAGAATTCTGTGAGTTTTAAGGGTATTTCTGGGTCAATTAGGGGTATATCCAGATACAATGAAAAGAAAAAATCTACATAACTGAATATGTAGATGGTTTTCTGTATTCATTTTTACCCACTATAAAAACGAATTCTTTTTATATTTTTACGATAATATGAATAAAAGAAAAACGGAAATTTGGACTATTTAAAACTGGAAAAAATGAAAAAACCAAGCAGAAATTGCTACTTGGTTTTAAGGTTAAAAGTTCTATATTTAAATTTTTCTATTTCAAAAGTCATATGTTTTTTATTAATTGTTTTTATTGTTTGAGAGATATAAGTATCATAATAATAACCATTACGAGTAATTTTTTTAAACCCAATAGTACCATAGAGATCTTTGGAAAATTTCTTAACACAAAGATATGTTATATCTTCATTTGGTAATTTGCCTATCATTATTTCTTCTTCGTTTTCAAAATCTTTTGTGCAAATTTCAACGAATGTTTCTATTCTTTCTACAATTAATTTAAAAAAAGCATTAGGATTATTCTTTAAATATTTTGCTGTAATTAGTGATTTGATATTTTTTCTAAATGATTGTTGTAATTTATAATAATTAAGTTTTTGATTTAAAATATCATCAATAAATCTTCTAATTTTCTTAATGTTATCTTGTTTTTTAGAATAACCTAATGCATTAGAAATATAATGCATTCCAATTATGTGATAGATATTTTCCCTATTTATATAAAACAATTTATTATTTGATAAATGAAAATTAAGTTTTTTGTTTTCATTTTCAAAAGTTTTAAAAATGGAATTAAAAATAGATATTAATTTATAAAATTCTGTGTCTAATTTTTTCATAATTTTAATAAAAAAATAGCGCCCTACGCATAACCGCTAGGCACAATAAGAAATACACCTATTATTATTTTAATACGCCTGGATAAGGTCGCTTGTTATGACGGCTTTCGTATAAGTGATTTATTCACTCGTTTATATTTTAGCATATTTTTTCCGCTTATTATAAAAATATTTTTTTACAAAAGTTTTAATTTTTCCTTTTTTAAAAAAATAATTTTTACGCAAAAACTAAGTAGAATTAACTGCTTGATTTCCCTATTTCAATTTATGTTTAAAATGTCTAACTCAAATACGAAACCTAATGTATTCAAAAACAGTTTCCGTGAGTTTTAAGGGTATTTCTGGGTCAATTAGGAGTATGTCCAGATACAAAGAAAAGAAAAAATCTACATAACTGAATATGTAGATGGTTTTTCTGTATTAATTTTAATTTGAATTGTCTGCTGTGCTCTCTACTGATGTTTCTTCTTTAGCTATTGTTGAATATCTAATATTAAACATCTCTTTGTATGTGGTTGTAGCACCGGTTTCTTTATCATAGACATGTTCTGTGTTAAATCATTCGTCTATGATTTTAACAGCTTCTGATTTAGATAAAGTGTATGGTGCATACTTATCAGTTGTATGATACACCACTTCTCCATTTTCATAGACATCTCTATCTAGATATGAATAGATGTGACCGTATGGAGAGTGGAAATACATATCATATCTTTCTTCTTTATTTCTTTCAGATTTATTTGGTTTCAATACTGATAGAGCTTTGAAAAGTCTATGTAAATCATAAAGCTTTTCTCATATTTTAGCTGTATATAAGTTTGGCACTTCTTCTGGAGAATAGAAAGGGTAAATTAATGTATCTTTGTATTTTTCTTTGTATTCATCAGGAATATAAGATGCTGTTTTCTTATCTTCAGTTAATTCTACACCACCATAAGGTATCATTTGCTCTGGGTCTTTTGTTTTGAATAATCAATCATTATCTCAATCTATATTATTAAGGACTGCTTCAGGTATTCAATCAAACTTATTATAATCGCCTCCTTTGAATAACACAACATTTTCTAATTGTTCTTCAAGAGATTTAGTTTCATCTGTAAATCATTTTGATAATTTGGTTAAATGAGAAGAATATAAGTAAACTGAGTCTTCTAATTTTTCAATAAATTCTAATCATTTGTATCTTGTGCTACTGTCTGTAAATTCAGGAAACTGGACTGCTGCATAAATTCTTCTATTTTCAGGTTGAGACATCATATAAGGGACAAAGTCATATGCTCCACCACTTTGCTGCTTATATTTTCAAAGAATTAATGGTAAATTGAGATGATATAAGAAATTTTCTCCAGTATTCTGTGTTGTGGCTTCGAATCCATCAGGTTTGTATTCTCAATTGAAATTACCATATTCATATTGTTTAGAAACTGGTTTTGATGGTTCTGGAGTTGGAGAGATTGGTTCAGGGTCTTTTGGTGTAATAGGTTCAGTAGTAGGTTGTGAGTCAATTGGTTTAGGGTCTTTTGGTTCATCTTTCTTTTCACAAGCAGATGTGAGAGAAAAAGTGATGAGTGGTGCTATAACAAGAGACCCGAATATTGCTAAATGTTTTAATCTCATTTTTACTCCTTATTCACACTATTTCTGATAACGGCATAAGTTGTAGAGCCGATGATAGCAATTGTTCCACCAATATAACACAATAACTTAAATCAGTGTTTTTTCATTTTATTCTTGTTCTTCACTTTCATCAGTCAATGTGTCTAGTGGTTTTGTATCAAAACTGCTATATTTAAGACCCAAGATGTCCTTTAAATTACTGTTTGAAATGTTTTGATTAAAGTATGAATTAATAACATCAATAGCTTCTTCTTTAGTCATTGTTCAATTAACTTTGTCAGATGATGATGTTTCATAAACTTCAATAGCATAATAGTTTTCTTTTCTATTAAAGAAAGATAGTAAGTTATTTCAATTTTGATATAAAACTGTACCATCATTGTTAGCAAAAGTTTTATCTCCAAAGCAGTCAAATGATTTTTTATCAAATCTTTTTCCACTGCTATCAGATACTTTACCATCTGCTTTTTTAAATATTGCTTCAAATTGTTGTTGTATTTTCTCATTGTTATCATTTACAAGTACATAGAAAGCAAATAGAATATTTAAGAATTTATAAGCTTCATCTCAAAGTTTAGCAGCATCTAAATTAGTATATTTCTCATTAGTTCAGAAAGGTACTAAAACTCTTTTGTTTCGATATTTTAAATTGTATGTTTCATCATCTCAAGACTTTACCCGTGTTTCTTCAAAATAATCAGTGAAACCAATTAATTTAAGAAATTCAGGGTCTCCAAAGTTTAAGTCTGGGTAATATGCCGGGTGTAAGAATTCTAATGTTGCTGAAATTGCTTTATTTAAATACCATTTCATGTCTTCTTTAGTATTTTCTTTATCTAAAAACACTTCTTTTAACTGTTCTTCAGCTGATTTAGTTTCATCATTTAGCTTTAGAATTAAGTTTTTATAAAGTCATGTTCTTAATTGAGCATAATTATCTAATGCTTTGATATAGTCTCTAAATAAGAGTTCTCTATATCAATCTCCTAAAATGGAAGCATAGAAATTAACAGCAAAATGTTGGACACCATCATTTTCATCATCATCTATTTTTCCTGTTTCAGCTAAATTGTTCAAATCTTCATTCATAAAGATTTCGTCGCTCTTCATAAATTGTCTTTCTTGATTAGCAAAGTAAATATCATAACTTAAATGATATTTATAGTTATCATTCCTTTGCTCTACTGACTGGTCTTTAAGAATATGATTTTTAATTAAATCTTCAAATTCTGCTAATTTAGCTGGTTTAGTTTCTCAAATAGATTTATAACTTCCTTCATAGAAGAAAGCATTTGATGTTGATGTAGCAGCACTTACATCTTCATACAATCTATTAGTAATTTCATCTCTAATGAAAGTTTGATAATCTAAAATACCGTTTACTTTTGTAAATTCATACATTAATTCAGGTAATCTAAAGTGATAATCAGTGAATTTCCCGATATCTTCAAACTTTGTTGGTTCAATTTGTGGAGCATCACTGTTATTAATAGAATATCTTAGGTCGTAATTACCATATGCTGATGCTAATATAGCTTTTTCTACATCAGTTTTTGGTCTTGATTTGTAGTTATCAAAGTAATTTCCACCACCACCTTTGTATGGTTGTGGAATAACTCCTTTAATAATCTTGTCTAGACAAGAAACTGTGAAAAAAGGGAGCACAGCAATTGCTCCTAAACTTATACTTTTTATAAATTTATTTATCTTTTTCATAAGTGTTTCTTTCTAAAAGAGATTTTTTAATTCATAAAAAATAAAGTTCAGCTATATTTTTATTTTACACCTTTTTAAGGTGCTGTATCTAAATTAAATTTATCTCTTTTTAAAATTTTTTTATTATCTAATTAGCTAATGTAAGTTTTTCTAAAAGGTCAATTTCTTGTTCAGTTTTTTCTCATACTTTAAGAAATTCAGCATATCTATTTAAATAAAATTGGTAATCTTCTTCTTTGAATAACTTGATATTGATATCAGTTTCATAGAATAAGGTAATATCATATTTAACAAAATCTTCTGTTGTACCGATATATCTACTTTCTAGACCGTTTCTCTTCAAATCTTCATCAACAATGTCTCATAATTCATATGAATGATAGACACCCATTTCTCTTAAAAATGTTTGGAAATCTTCGTCTTCTTGGAATAGATTTACAAAGTAATCAATTAATTCATTTTTAGATTTAAATTCTGTTTGTATTAGTTGTTTCATTATTCATCTCCTTATTCTTTTTCATCGATGTATTCAGCATATCTATTTAAGTAAAATTGGTAATCATCTCATTTGAATTTGCTTACAATAATTTCAGTTTCGTAGAATAATCAATCATCTTCTCTAACAATGTCTTCTGATTCTCCATAATATCTACTTCCTATACCGTTTTGTTTTAAATCTTCATCAACTATTTCTGATAATTCCATTGAATGATAGACACCATATTCATGTAAAAAGTCTTGGAATTCTTCATCTTCATAAAATAGATTTACAAAGTATTTAGTTAATTCATATGAATGTGTAAATCGTGTTTGAATTTGTTTTTTCATTATTTATCTTCCTTTGTTTTTTTGTTATTTATGTTTTTATTTCAGTAAAAACTGGTGGAATTCACTTTCTTCAGTATTTAGTAATAATATTTTTGTATTCTAATTCAAAATACTTATAAAAGTGTTCTCTGAGTAATTCCTGTTTGGAATTAGCAATTGGTGAAACTTTATTGGTATATAAAAACACATGAATATATTTAGATTGTGTTGCTTGTACCTTTGAATAAATAGGTCGATATTTACTCTGTTCTTTGTTTTCTTCAATGTCTTTGGTTATTCTTTCAAAATACATATCTCTATCAAAAATCAAATTTTCTTCCATTCATTCTTTTAATAACTTATCTCCTATGTATGGAATTTCTTTTTCAGCATTTCTAATAGTTCTATAAATTCAATTAACTCATTGATAAGCAGGTTCATATTCATGTAATTTAAAACTATCTGCTATTAATGTTGTTATAACATCATAAAACACTTCAATTTTTAGTGCTTTTTTGATGTTTTTATAGAGTCATTCTAATTTTTCAATAAACATTTGTTTATCTCTATCATTCATTTGTAGATAAGCATTATAGAATTTAACAGATGGTAAATTGATAAGTTCACCTAATTTAGAAGCAAAGAAACTTGATAATTTGTAAAAATCACTTTGTGTTTTTGTTATGTTATTCATTTTTTCCTTTAAATTTCATTAAGAATTCTTGTATTCATCAGCAATGATTGCTAACAATTTATTTAAATCTTCTTGATTATTCTTGTTATATAAAGTAGCAATAAATTTAAGAGCATCTTTTGCTTTAGATAATTGCTTTTTCTTGTGCTCTAGTTGACGTCTTAAGCTCTTGATTTCCTTTGCTTGTTCTGCTAGTTTAAATAGCACCATTTGAGTCATATTTAGTCTTTCTTTTCTGATTTTGTTAATTTTTTATATGCTTCAAAAATTGGTTCGTATTCATATAGGAAATCTGTTTTGTGTTTTATTTCTTTCATTTTTTACTCCTTTGTTTAATCGTTATTGTTGTGCTCTCTTATTCAATTAGTTATATGTTTAAGCATCTCGATTACTAATTGATGTGGTATTTTGCTTCTTTGTGAATATGACCCAGACATATGCTTACTTTTTGCTTTAGTTTTCTCTGTATTATTCCTTAAAGCAAACTTTATATTTGACTTAAAGATAGTTGGTTTAAGTGAAAAGTTATCATCATAAGAGCTATAAGTTGATTTATTCTCATAACCTTCAAAGTTTCAATGATTTCTTTGGAAATCTCAAATCTTTGACCTTGTAGGGTTTTCGATAACTCAAACTTTAGGTTTAAAAGTTTTGATGATTTTAATTGTTGCTCCTATAGTTGCTTCTCCATTGATTCTGGTTTTTTCTTTTTGTTCGAAAAATCTTCTTTTAACAGGGTGGCAGTTTTGGTTATATTCATCATAGAATTTAGAGTTTTTAATAACTCAATTACCATTGTTATCTATGCTTTTAAACATCTTTCCATTACAATCAGCACCAGACCAGCTCTCACAGGGTGGAGATGCTAATATGATGTCTGGTTTAGGTAATTGCTTGAGTTGTTTGATTAAATTAGAGTTGATAAGTGATAAATCAATTCTGTGATAGAAATACTTATTGCTCTCTGGAAAACAAATAGGGTTAATTCCTATACTATGGACTTGTAAATCATAGAGTTCATCATCTCAATGATTAGCAATAGCATTTTTATATGAGCTTTCAGCATCATCATATAAAGCTCACACAATTAGTTTTTGTTTTGTTTGCTTCATGTAAGTTTCCTTTATCTAATTCTTCTTTTTCTAATTCATCAAATACCGACAGCACCGAATGTAAGAATTGTTGCTACACACAAAATAGCTGTAAGTCAAATTTGTGTGCTATTTTGTTCTTGTTCTACTGTTTCTATGATGTTTTCATCTTCATCATTTTCAACTTCACCAAAAATTGTTTCTTTATCAGAAAATCCAGCATTACTTTTAGGTTTAGAGATATCTAAATTAGGATTATATTCATCTACTGTGGTAATTCCTGTTAAATCATTAGATACAATCACAGATAGATGATCTGTTAGTTTTTTGACTTTTGGTAAAAACTTAAAAGATAATCTATTGATATTGTTAGGTCTTAATAATGAATTTAGGTATAGCTCGTTTTCAAACTTGAGCATTCTTTCAAAGATAATATGATGTTTAGCTAATTTAGCATTTAAATAATCGATAATTGTGTTTTTTAACTGACTTTTTGTTGTGATACCCTTAAGATTTAAGGGTTCAATATAGATTTGAGTTAAATTAGTGTTTGTAATCTTTGCTAACTCTTCATCTACAGTGTTAAATACTTGTATTTCTTTATATGAGTTAGAGTTTAAACTACTTTTGTTTCTAACTTTAATAACTGTTGATATGTTTTTGTTAGCTATAACTCTTCGAATATCAGTATCAGAGATAAATAAGATGTTTTTATCTACTGTTGGGTTAGCTTCAACTATTTTGTCTTTAATAAAGTTTCTTGCTACATTTAAATCAGTTTCACCTTCAATATCAATGTGTGGAATAACTTTGATGTTCTCAATACCATTAATGTTATATTCATTAATAAACTCTCTTTCTTCATTGATGTTGTAATGAATTCTTTGAATAGATGGTAATAATCTATAGTCTTTTTGTTTGTCTGGTTGTAAGTCATATTTTAAAGTTAAAGTCTTAATGTTAGGGTTTTGTGGGTCTTTAGCTTCAATTTTAAAACTACTTACTAAAACATATTCATAACTTTGTTCTGTAAAGAAATTCATTCTTGGATTGTTTAATAGCAATCTAAAATCAGTTTGTTTCTCTGGTGTATCAAATGTGCTTTCTGTGATTTTATTTGCTATTAAATAGTCTTCTAAATGCTCAACATTTAAATGAAAAGGAGCATATTTCTTATTGATTGTTGGTGCTTCATCTAAATTGTATTTAAGCGAAATTGTTGAGTTTAAAAGCTCGTATTGCTCTTTGTATTCATCCTTGAGCTCAAAGTTAATATTGATTCGTTTTGTTCTTGGAGCAGACGCTATAAATACAGGTTTAATGCTAAAGTTAAGTAAGTTAGCATATTTATAAACTTCATCATTAAAGAAAGCATATTCTTGATTTAGCAATGATTGTTTAAATTCATTTATTTTTGTTTCGCTGTTAAATGAGTTTTCATCTATTTGATTGATTTTCAAATAGTCTTCTAATTCTTTGTTATTTAATAATAAAGCTAATGATGTTTTAGCTCCTGATATGTCTTCTGAAAGGTCATATTCTAATGTGATTACAAATGGGTTCGTTCTGGTGCTTTTATTATGTTTTAAGTAAGCATCAGTATCAAACTCAATGATTGTTGTATCTCTTTTATTGTCTTTCACTTTGAAATTGAGAGTTAGTTTATATTTTGTTTCTGAGTTTTCTACTTTTTCAATAGCAGCATACTCAATAAATAATTGGTTATAAATGTTTTTACCCTTAATATCATAGAAAAAGTGTTTCTGTGGGTCTCATAAGGTATTCTCAATACCATCAAATCTTTCAGTGATTTTATTTTTAATTAAATAGTTCTTAAGATTGTTTCCTAATAATTCAGGTACTATTTTGTAAAAATCAATTGAATTTCAAAACTCTTCGACTGTAAAGACAGTATCATTAAAATCAATGATAGATAATTCATTAATTACCATAAAAGCTAACTTGATTTTTTCAGTAATGTTATATTCTTGAACATCTGCTGGTAAAACTTTCTTTTGGAAATATTCAGGGTACGAGATTAGTACAAAATCCATTAGTTTAGTAATGTACTTAACTCATATCTCGCTGACTTCTTTTTCATAGCTTGTGTCTAATTCAGAAACTATTTGTAAGTATTCTTGTAATTCAGACCTTGAATAGTTAGGTAATAATGGGTATGAATTATCTTGCTTGTGTTTCTTAATATTAGCTACTATAACTTCTGGAGAATAGTGAGTACTAATAAAGTTTTTAACTCTACTTTCTAAAAATCTCACTTCAGCTACAGGAATTTTGTATTTGTTATAAATATTTGAAAAGTACTCTTTTCAATAGTTCATAACTTCACTATAGCTTAAGTTTTTAATATTCTCAATACTATAGTTGTATTTAAGTCTTAAGTAAGCACTTAAGTGTTTTCCCATACTGTGCTCTCAAAAGTTTCTCGAATGTGATACTAATTTTGAGAAAACTTCATCATTTACAGCTTCATTTCTAGCGTCGGGTTCTTTGATGTTAAAGACTTTGTATTTAGCTAGACCTGTATTTGATTTGACTGAAAACAACCACACTCCTTTTTGTGAAAAGACGTTATTTTCTTGTTTAAAAAAGCTTAATTTATCATCTCAATCAATATCAATTTCTTCATCATATATTCATTCTCCATCTTCTAATTTATAGACTGATAAGTTAGTGATGTTATCTGATATATCAAACTTCACTCCACCATAGACTACTTGTGCTTCTGCTATGATGCTATTAACACCACTTTTATCTGATGTTCAATTTCTTTCTTTATACACACCTTCAGGTGTTAAGGGGTCTTGTAAGTTGAAAAATCCATCAGTGAAGTAAGCTCATGGGTGTTTTGACCCTGGAGTTGAGTATTTTTCTAATACTACTAGCTCAATGTTTGACCCTGTTTTAGCATTAATATTTGGGTTATATTTAGGATTAGGAATTCTATTATTAGAGCTATCTAAAATATAATTACCCTTAGGGTCTTTAAGTCATCTTTCTAATAATTCCTTTTGATTTGAGTTTTCTTCAGGGTTTCACGCATAGAATTTAGCTTCAAACTTTTGGTCTAATTGTGAAAGAATTTGAATTTCTTTTGAATATACAATTCTGGTTGTTTGGTTAGTTTCATCAAATGCTTTAATTTCTATTTTGTATGTGTTTAATCTATCATAAGCATTTTGTGCTCTTTGGAGTTCATCTTCTAGTTGCTTTTGTCTTTTCTTGTCTGATTGAGACAATTGCTCATTATTAAGATTATGTTTAGCGACTTGGTCATTAAACTTTTGTAAATTAGCTTTAGCTGTCTCTAATGCTCTTAATTTAGTTTCTCCTATAGTTGATGCTTTAAGGTCTTTAAATTCATATCTATATTGGTTATTTAAGACAGGTACTTCTTGGTCATTAATGTATAAGATTTCATTATTATCTGGGTTAGCTAAAAAAGTCAATACAGGGAATGTTTCATAAAGATTATCTACCACTTTTTCTTCTGGAATAGGTGTATAGTCTTTAGGAAATGACTTATCAATATAAGCTCCTGGTGTGATTTTTAATCTTGCTTCAATAGCATTAGAAATCAATGAGCTTGTTATAACATCAACTTGTATGCTATCTTCCACTGTTGTTATGTTTCTATGCTCATTTGTGTATCTATAAGTAATTTTTCGTCTATTAGAATATCTTTTATCTGGAGCAAAAGTAATGGTAAAGTTATCTGGTTTAGTTTTCAAAGCTTGAAATTTAGCTTTGATTGTGTTTTCAAATCTATCTCATATAGATTTATTGCTTTCTACTCTTTGTTCAGAGTTGAAAGGTTTAGTTTCCATTCCGAATGGTTTTGTTTCTCCAGATTGACTTTCTAATCTAAATCTTGATAATGATTGATTTTCCTTTTTAAGCTCTTCATTCACCTGTTCTTTAGCTCAATCAAGTAATTCTGCAGCAGTTAATGTTTGATATCTTACTTTAAACTTTATTTCAACATAATGTTTATATGGTTCAATACCTTCATATTTAGAACCTTTATCTCATCGATTTATAAGAGATGGTCTTTGAAAATCATAAAACTCAAGATTTCTAACAAATTTATTGGTCTTGAATATGTCTAATTTTGTAAAGGATAAAATCTTTTGAGCTTTAGCTTCTACCTTAAAACTTCTTTCTTCTTCTTTTCATAAATCAATAATTCCTGTGTTAACATTCATTACAGGGTCATAGTTGTAGTTATAATGAATTGATATCTCTGGTTTGAATATGTAGTTATTAAAATCTTTTTCTGATACAGGTTTATCTCTAAAACGATTTAACATACTTTTTAAATCAGTTAAGTTGTCTATTTCTGTTGCTAAATATGTCTTTTCAATAAAATCATCTTCTCATTCCAATAAAACATCATCTATAGAATTTTCAGTGAAATTTCCTGTTAATTCCAAAGGAATTAGAATTCTCGAATTAACAATTTGTGTGTTATTATCTACAGCACTACTTATATTTGTGCTAGCAGATATGGTAAAAGGTATGATTGGTATTAAAACACTTGACGAAAGCAAAATTAGTGGTGTTTTCTTCATCGCAACTCCTTTGTTTTTTGTTATTTGTTATATTGTGGTGAAACATTTAAGAATTGAACTTAAATTAAAACTCCAGTTGTTTCATAAATCAATGCTAAAAAGCATTGACTAATATTGTTTAATTTGTTTGTGTGATTAAAGTTTTTTCCTTTCAAATTAAGTCTTTTTCTGTTTGTGAATAATTTACTGTTATGAATACTTTTTCATCAGGAGAAAGTTTGTATAGACATTGTCCCCTATGAGCTGCTAAAATCGAGTTTTCTTCATTTTTGCTCAGTCCATTTTCTAAACTGAAAAAGATATTCATAATTTGAATTTGTGCTGCTTTAAGTCTGAATAACACAGCATACTGACAAGCACTCATTATTGCTTTTCCTTGCTCTTTAAGGTTTTCTGTTTTAGCAAAGTCTTCAGGGTTTTGTGTTGTGATAATAACACCACCTTTGTACTTTCTAATCTCCTTAATAGTGCTATAGATGAAATCTAAAGTTATTTCTTTTTTACTATCAATGAATTTATGCGCTTCATCTATCACAATTCAAATCATATTGTCCTTATGATGTTGTTGTGATATCTTCCCTTTGATGTATGAAAGGAATAAGTAGAATGATGAGTTGAATGTTGTGCTTTCTTGGTTCATCAATGAGCTAACATTGAAACTGATGATTTGCTCATCTAACTTCATTGTTGAATAGCTGTTGTATCTTTCAGCATATTTACCATCTATAAAGTCAGTTTTGATGATTTCGAGCAGTAAATATCATTCTTTGATTTGTAAGTCTGATATCTTTTCATTTTGCTCATATTCAACTAATTGCTCATAAAGAGCATCAATTAAATCTTTCATTAAAGGGTATTTATTAGCTGGTAAATTAGCTATATCTTCATTGCTATTAATAAAGTTTCATTTCTTATAAACTTTATGTAAAGCAGCAATGATAAACACAGTATCTTTATCAGTTAATCTAGGGTATAAGGTACAAATTCATTGCTTAAAGAAATCTTCGTGTAAGTGTAATAAGTCTGAATTAGACATTGTAAGTGGTGTATCTTTAGATTCAGAGCTAAAATCAGGGTTAAATAAATGTCTGATTTGTAAAGGGTTGATTTTACTTTCCCCATTAGCTCCTAAATTAAGAGAAATACCACCTAATTTCTTAACAAAATCTGTATATTCACCTTGTGGGTCAATAATGAAAACTTGGTCTCCTTGTGCTAATTTGTCTAAAATCAATTTTTGAGTGAAACTACTTTTACCTGCTCCTGTTTCTCCTAGAATAAACATATTGTGGTTTGTTCTATTCATTGTTTTGAGTTTTTGGTTAATAAAAACAGGTTTTTGATTGTAAGAATTAATACCGACTAAAAAGAAATTCTTATCATTGTATTCTTCATAAAGAAAAGGTCATGCGTAAGCAACATTCGATGCGACTTGTTCGTGATGTTCTTTTAAAATGTCTTTGCTTCTAAAAAACACATTTCCTAAAGCTTCATATTGTCTATAAATCAGGTTGTCTATTTTAGCATTTCAGCTTTTTAAATTTTTTATATTGATAGACTTAATCTTGTCTAAATAGTGTTTATTAGTTGCTTTAGAGAGCATCATAATAGAGCTTTTAAATACATTTTCATTTTCTAATGATGCTATTTCTGAAAGCTCTTCTTGAGCTGCTATATCATTTTGTTTTTTAGAATTTAGCAATTTATTCTTTTGCTCTGAAATATTTAAATGTGAGCTTATATAGTTTTTATGAACCAATTTAGCTAACTCATCAGATGGAATTTTGCTTAAGTTTCAAATAATAACACTTGGACTATCAAAAGTCTTTTGAACATAGTTATTATTGAGTAATGATGGAAACTCCATTATTGTTTGGACTGAATAATAATTACCATCAATCACAAAATGGTCTTTTTTGAAATTTAAGTTTTTGAATGATAGTAAGTTATTATTGTTTGCTATTTGCTCCATTGAAAAGTTTTCATCATAAACAAAGATTTCATTTAATAAAGCAATAATTTGGTCTTGATTAAGTTGCTTATATCTTAATTTACAGTTAGTAAGCTCATTTTTGAGTTTTTGAATTTCAGAGTATAAGTCATTTTCACTTCCAGCATACACTACAATAAAGTATGTATCGACAGTTGTTTCTGTGTTAGCAGTATTGATTGCTTCTTTGTATTCTTCAAATAATTGATTTAAGTTTTGACTATTATTTTGTGAATGTTTTTGTTGTAAGTCCTCTAAATTTGTTTTTAAGTCAGATTTTCTTGGTAATTTAACAATACTGATTTTAGTTTCGACTTTATTAAGCAATTCAGTTAATTTCTTAAAGTAAATTTCTTGCTCTTTAGCACTTTCTTGTGTAATGTCTTTTCCGAAAATTTGTAAGACACTAAAGACTGTACTTCCTTCTTTGTTAGCTATATAGTCTTTGTTTTTGACTAGTCTATATGGTATCAGAGCACTAATTGTGCTTTTGTTATATTTCTTTTTTGATGTTAAATAGACAATTAATCTTCATAAGACCACATAATACCTTACTCCATGTTTTGGACTTTTAATTAGCACAAATGAACAAAGTAAAGTAATTCCGGCAAAAACACCTAACTTAATGAATTTATTAATTTCTCCTAGACCATAAAATGAGATTAATGATGAGACAATAAAGATAACTATAAAGACACTAACGTCTATGAATGTAAGGTTTTTAAAGAATAATAACTTTGAACTTTCTTTGAATTTTTTGGTCTGTCATCTCTTCATTAAAACTTCCTTTTCGGTAATGAGTTATTATTGCTGTTTTTATCTTTAAACTCCTTGGTATAGTTAGTATAAGTCGGTGTCGATAACTGCTCATTTTGTGATTTTAAATCAGCAGTTGCCGCTTGTCCTTGTTGACTATTAGCTTTCATTTCATTTAAGCTTGATGAAATTGCTGCTGGGTTTCCAGTTGCTACACCAGCTGCTAATTTAGCACCAGATACCATGCTACTTACTGCTGAACCAGCCATACTGTCTATTTTCTTCATCAGATTGTAAATACCATAGATACCAGCAGTTAATAAACACATCTTAAGAATGAAATTAACAACTGTTTGAATAAATGGAGAATTACCAATGTTAATGTTTGTCGATAAGTCAATTTGTGAAATAGCAATGAAATATAAGAGCATAAATTTGAATAAGAACTGTAAAGCAAAGATTGCTCCAATATTTAACATTGTTTGTCTAGTGAATGTTTTAAATGCTTTTCCTTCATCTTTAAGTGAGTAAAGTAAAGGAGCAGGAGCAATTAACATGTTGAAATAAATTAAGATACTTTTTACTCCAACTTCTATAGTTATTTTTAAGACTGCTAAAAGAATAACAATTGAAATTGACCCAAACATAAGCACTGTTAAAGCACCGTCTCCAAAGTTAAATTCCTTATAGCTACTATAAATAGCTCCTACATCTCATAAATGACTAGCAACAAGATTGTTTCATTCATTAGCTGAAATGTTTTTGGGTTTTAAAGCAATGAATACATTTTGTAATTCACTTAAACCATTGTCCTGAACAAAGATTCTGGAAATCATTTCATAAGATACTTCTAATAAGATGATTGAAGCAGCATATAAAATAGGTATTGCTAATAAAATCAAAACTGATTTAATCGCATTTCCAATTACAGGTCTTAATTTACTTTTACCATCAGGTGTTAGTGATAAAGACCCTTTGAAAATTCCATAAATAAGTAAGAAAATACTTACAAAGATTGAAAATGTTAGGACAATAACAAACATTCAAGGTAAAGGTGGAATTTGACCAGAACTTAAGTCTGCTTTACCAAAGAACAATTGTCTAACAAGACTAAAACCAAAAAAGTTTGATATATCCTGTATTATTTCAGCAGCAGAGAATGGTAAAGCTACAAATATTACTCAACCAACACTAAAAAAAGCAAAAGCAATTGGAGTAATAATTGTATCTGTAATTCATTTTAAAACAGCATTAAGCATTAGTTTCTAACTTAACTGGCCGATGGGTCTAAAGTTATTGATGTCCCTGATGCTGTAGCAAAAATTAATGGTAATAAAATCACAAATGTAAACCAAAGTAAGAATAGACCAATAGCAGAGTATTTCATTAATTTTTTGTTTTTCTCAACATTAACACCTAAAGCAAACCGAATAGCAAATCATGCGAAAGCAACCATAATAGCAAGAGTACATAAGATGAATGCTATTTGTAAGATAGGCATTGCTGTATTAATGAAATTATCTGATAGAGATTTTAATTGGTCTGAACCTGAAGAACTTTGTGTTTTTTCTAAATAAAACATATATTATTCCTGTTCGTTAATATATTTTTTGAAACCTTTAGATGCTTTAAAACAAATCTTCTGATACTCCACTTTTTCTCAATTTGGTAAAGGAAAGTTCGGACCGTATCATTGTGGTAATGATTTAAATGTTCCAAAACCTGGTAAATTTACTCTGTGATTTTCCTTTAATTCTTCTTTGAGCAATTCAATAAATTCTTTTACAAACATTTTTGTAAATTTATGACTTTTTGATGTTTTATTTGCTAATTTTTTTATTAATTCTTTAGACATTTTGTCTCCTTTTTAAATAAACACTTACTTTTAAATGTTTATTTTTAAGATTGTTTTTGTTTTCTTTGTTCTTTGATAGCTTCTTTAATTGTCTTTTTCATTTCGAAAGCTTCATCAACTGAAGAGCATTCTTCAATGTCTCTGATTAAGTCCATATAGTTTTCATCTATATTTTTAGCTACTTTGATGATTAATTCTTTTTTAAGAGATGCTAAATAATTTTCTGGACTATCTTTTCTTTGTCTTTTCTTCAATAAGAAGCTAACTAGTAAAAATATTCCAATCAAAACAAGAATAGCTACTAAAGAGATACCAACATATGTAAGGTTAAACATTTTTGTACTCCTTTTGCGTTATAAAACTAATAAGTGCTTATTTGTATATATATTTGAATATGAAAAACTAAATTAGATACCTAATTAAGCAAAGCAATTAGCAGAAGCTGTCTTAACAGTTCAAATTTGATATGTTTTTAACTGCTTATTGATTGATAATCTTTTGAATTTAGAGTTAATAGATGTTTGTAGTGAATTAAAACTTTCCTTAATTTGCTTGATAAATCTATAAATAAACTTTTTACTTAAGTTTAAATATTTGAAAATATTGTAAGTAAAGGTCATTTTGTACGTTGAAACTTTTGTTCTCTGTAAGCATTCAGAGCTACATTTTGTATTACGATTGTTTCAATGTATTAGTTCATTACATTTATTTTCGACACTTACTTTTGTTCTATTAACTTTATTTAGCAAAAATGTATTCAAAGCAGTTTCTAAAACTAATTTCTTTGGTTCTGATTTTGTTATTGCTGAAAAATTAGACTTTTTAGATAATCTAAAATACCTTTTTGAGTTATTAAAAGTGTTTTTTAATGAAACATTACCATCTTTAAACTCTATTAGTCCTTTGCCTTGTAAGACATTTAAAGCTCTATAGAAACTTGTTCTAGGAATTTTAAGTTCCTTTTTAAACAAATATGCTTTAACTACAGACACTTTCTTTGTGAGTAAGAGTTTAATTAAATTGATGTAAATGTTAAAAGCACTTTCTTTTCTTCCAAATCAAATCATTATTTCATTAGGTATCTTAAAAGTTCTCATAATTCTCCTTATATAGAGCAATATAAAAACCTTTGACTGATAAGCACCACTTTAAACTTTTTTAAGCTTAATCAATCGCATAAAAAAAGCAAGCTTCTAGCTTGCGAATTTGTCTTAATTTTCGAATTCAAATTGTGATGTATATAATTGATGGTAGAAACCTTTTTTATCTAATAACTCTTTGTGAGTTCCTTTTTCAATAATAAGTCCATTATTAACAACTATAATAACATCAGCATTTTTAATTGTGCTTAAACGGTGGGCAATAACAAATGTTGTTTTATTTTTCATTAACTCTCACATAGCTTTTTGAACGATTTGTTCTGTTGCTGAATCAATGTTTGAAGTGGCCTCATCTAAAATAAGTAAGTTTTTATTCGAAAGAATTGCTCTAGTCAATGAAAGGAGTTGTCTTTGACCTTGTGACAAGTTAGCACCATTGTTTTCGATCATTGTATCATAACCTTGAGGCATATTCATAATAAAATGATGGGCATGTGTCATTTCGGCAGCTTGAATAATTTGTTCATCAGTTGCATTTGGATTCGTCATTTTAAGGTTATCTTTAATTGATTCATTAAATAAGAACGAATCTTGAAGCACAATTGTCATATGATCTCTTAATTTATCTGTTTTGATGTTTCTAAGTTCATTTCCATCAATTTTAATCGAACCCTTAGTGTAATCATAATATTTAGATAAAAGAGAAATGATTGTAGTTTTACCAGCACCAGTTGGACCGACAATCGCAACAACTTGACCTGGTTTAATATCGAATGAAGCTGCTTTTAGTTGATATTCTAGCTTGTCTGGATTGTATTTGAAATATACATTATCAAATTGAACGTGTCCTTTAATTGAGTTAATATCAATTATTTGATTTGATGTATCAGGTTCAGCAATTTCTAAAAGTTTGAAAATTCTTGATGAAGATGCAATTCCAATTTGTGCATTAAATGCACTTGATAAGATGTTTTGGAAAGGTCCCATAAAGTTTCAGTTAAGCGAAATAAATAAGATAATAAATGCAGGTGTTGCATTTCCGTTTTGGTCAACTCCAAGTCCGATTAAGTTTCAAACAGATATTTGTTTGAAATAAAAGATTGCAGCAAGACCTGAGATAAGCAAGATAACAAAGTTTGCTATAAGTGTATATCAGATATCAAATGATTTAGCAATTACATCACCTTTGTAAGCACTTTTTCTAATATCATATGTGATTTTTTCAAGTTCACTATAAACGTATGCTTGTCTATCAAATGAGTTAGTTACTTTTGTATTTGTTAACATTTCTTCAACAAAAGCGTTAAGTCTCCCAAATGAGTTTTGTACTTTAACAAAGTAAGGTTGTGATTTTTTAATTAGTAAGAAAACTAATCCAAATAAAATCAGTGTAACAGGTAAAACAATTAATGTAAGAAGTGATGAAACTAACATAAGTACAATAATTGTTATACAAATGTTGAATATACTTGTTACAACTTGTGTCATCATTTGGAATAATGAGTTAGCCGTATTGTTAACATCAACAATTAAAGTTGATATCAAGTCTCCTGTTTTGTTTTTATCATAAAAACTAACAGGCATTTTTAATATCTTTTCAAGCAGTTCTTTTCTAAGCGTTGCACCAGCTTCAAAAGATAGTTTGATATATAACCTTTGTTCTACATATCTACAAATACCGTACAAGATAAACGTAAGTGTAAGTGCAGATAGCATTAATATAAAGTTGGTTAAATTAAATTTATCAGGGTAAGTTGTTTGTGAATTAAGATAAGGTTCAAAGAAGATTTGTATGATTATTCCAATTAAGAAACTACCAATGATATAGAAAATAGAGTTGAGTAATGAAAATAAAAGAGCAACAAATAATATTTTTTTACTTCTACAAAAGTACGAAAGTAATTGTTTAAGTGTTTTAAACACTTTAACTTGCTCATTAGCTTGTAAATCTTGAGCTATTTCTTTTTGTTCTCCTCTTAAATCAGACATATTTACTCCTCCTTTCTATTGATCTAATTGGTTAGTTGCTACATCTTTATATCATTGACAAGAATTAAGTAATTGTTCGTGAGTTCCTTGGTCAAGAATTTTTCCATTTTCAAGAACTAAAATATTATCAGCATGCTTGATTGAGTTAATTTTCTGAGAAATAATAATTGTTGTACAAGAGTAATTTTCTTTAATATTTTTAATAAGTTGCTTTGTGGTTAAGTTATCAAGAGCAGAAGTTGAGTCATCTAAAATTAAGATTTTGGGGTCAATAATTAAACTTCTTGCAATTGAGATTCTTTGCTTTTGACCACCACTTAAGTTTTTGCCTTTTTGTTCGACTTTGTGATTTTCTCTATCCTCGAATGTCTGAATAAAGTTTCTTGCACAAGATGTCGCAAGAGCTTTTTGAAGTTCTTCATTAGTTGCATTAGGTTTAGCAAATAAAACGTTTGATTTAATTGTTCCTGAATATAAAAGCGCATCTTGGTAAACAATAGCTACGTTCTTGTGTAAGTTATGTGTGTTGATGTCTCTGACTTCAATACCATTAATTAAGATATTTCCGTTTTCTTGAATGTATTTCATATTGTTAACAAGTAAGTTAACAATTGTACTTTTACCTGAACCAGTTGGTCCGATAATTCCTAAAGTTTTACCACCTGGAATTTTGAAGTTAATGTTTTTAATTGCATAATCTTCAGCTGTATCAAAGTATTTGAAGTTAACATTTTTAAACTCAACCGAATAATCAGTTACATCATTAGTTTGTGAAATTATTTTTCCATTTGGAACAAATAAATCATCATATTTAGCATCTAAAACTTGAACTATTCTACCTGAACTAATTTTTGCTCTAAACATAGAACCTAAGAATTGTGAGAATAAAATAATTCCACCAGCTATAACAAATTCATATTCGATGAACACATTAATCTTTGCGATAAACTCACCATCAATGCTTGGGTTTTGGTCTAATTTAACTTTTCCTATTGCGTAAATTAAGACAACAATAAAGTTAACAATTCCAAAGAATGCAGGTGTTCCGATTGCAAAGAATTTAAAAATATTCTTTTCAGTTTTTACTCATTGATTATTAGCGTGATTGAATTTTCTTTTTTGTTGTTCTTGTAAATTATTTGCTTTTATAAATCTAGCACCATTTACAGTTTCGTCAACTTCTTTTGTAATTGCATCAAGATTTTTTCTGTTTTGTTTAAGTTTAGGGTTTACCTTAATGAATATAAATACCATAACAAAAAGAAGTAAAGGTATAACGGCTAAAATCGAGTAAGTGAATTCTAAATCTGTTGCAAAAGCAAATACTAATCCAACAATAATAAATAATGGTGCTTTAACAAGTGACGTTGATGCACCGACTAAGAAATCTCAAAAGACAGCAACATCATCATTGATTCTTGTTATTAAACTTTCGGTTGTTAAATTAGAAATATCTTTGAGACTAAGTTTTTGATATTTAGCAAATAAAGCATTTCTATAAAAATTCGAAGCTCTCTCGCCAGCTCCGATGATTATCATAGTTGAAGCTATAGCAGTTATTGCTGTAAGTGCAAGTAATACTAAGATTGAAATTAATAAGAATACAAATGCATTAGTTCAGCTTGATGATTCATACAATTGTAAGTTCTTAAAAATTGTAATTGTGTATATTTCTTGACTACCTTTTGTAAGTAAAGGTAAGAATTGACTAAGCACAATTGGCAAAATCATTGTGCAAGCAACATTTAAAATAACAATGATGATACCAATGAAAAATCTCATTTTAATGTTAAATGGCAAAATTTTGAACATCTTATACATAACTTACTCCTTTCATTAATTTGTCTTATATATAATGCATACATTATATATATTTTTAATTTTTATATCTTCAATTATTTATAAGGGTCAAAAAAAGGTATAAAAAAAATGGCGATCACGAGAGGATTCGAACCTCCGACCACAAGCTTAGAAGGCTCGTGCTCTATCCAGCTGAGCTACGCGACCACGCTAAAACTATTTTACATTATTTTTGTTAATTCAAAGAATAAAAATTTAATTTTATTTATCAAATTAAGATTATAAGAAAGACAAAAATAAATCTAAGTTGTCTTTCTTATTTTTATATAATGAAACTATGAAAATAATTAAAACAACAAAAGAGAATTTTTCTTCTCTAACAACAAGACAAAAAATATCATTCTTTTTAGCAATTGGTATTGTATTTGTCATCATATTAGCAACACTAATAAACTGACATTTAACTTCAACAAAAATTTCACAAGAATTAATAACTTTATCAGATGAAGCTAAATCTGAACTCCTAAATAGATCAAGTATTCACGGTTACAAAATGCTTCAATCATTTTGAAGAGTTAATTTGACATTTACGTGACTTAGTAATACATTTTTAGCAATATCTGCAGTTATATTTGCATTAAAAATGAAAAATCATAAAGCACAACAAACTTTCTTCTTGTCAATTATTTACATTTCAATTACATTCTTAATATATTGAACATTAATCTTTGTACCTGAATTAAAAGAATTTAAACCACTTTACTTTTTTAACACGTTCATAATTCACGCAGTGTCACCAATTTTAGGATTTGTGATTTTAATCATAAATCGTAAAGAAATTCAAATTTCAAAGAAAACTGTTTATTTAAGTATTATAACAATGTTATGTTACTACTTCTTTGCTTTAATTACATTCTTCATGTCAACACCAATTTATGATCAATTTAAAGATGTTGAGCTTAAGAACGGAAATAGATTGACAAAAGAACTTGATATGACTATATATGGTTTCTTAAACTTCCGTGAACCTTTATTTTATAAAGGAGGAAATGTAGCGATTGTGTGTCTGTTAAACTTTGTTATTTTTGGAGTAGGATTTGTTTTAACTCCATCAATCGGTTATTTATGAGCGAAAGTATTGAGAATTAAATTCGCAACTAAAACAACTGACAAAGTAGATTGAATTAGACGTTAACAGCATCCGAAACATCACAAATTTATATGTGGTGTTTTTATTTTTGAGGCTTGCATTAAGTGATAAAAGAAAAAAATAGATGAATTTCAATTGTTTTTGATGTATTTTGTACATTAAGTAAAAAACTAGATTAAAAAAGAAGTGCACCTTATTTTGACTCACTTTACAATTCGACAATAATGTACAATTCTTACACTTTATTTTTTGTTTCTCTTTTTAATATATTGTTATTCCACATAATCACTAATTACTGTGGTGAGTATTAGTACAAGTTTTATTCTTGTATCTTCTTTAGATGTAAGTGTTGTATAGATATAAAATGCATTTTCACCATCTCCATCTATATCTTCTTTTGTAGCTTTATATGAGATATTGTAGAATTTTTGAACTTCTGGTAATGAATCATTACTTTGATAAATTGAAATATCTGTGTCTATATTAATGTCTTCTGGGTTAATTTTTGTTGATACATCTACATCTTTTGTAAATCTAAATGTTGGTATTATCCTTACTATAAAATCAGTAACTGTTTTTATTTTTGATGCAAAATTTGATCTTTGTTAATTAATTCATCAATTGTCATAGTAATAGCACCATCATTTTTGAATTTATATACTGTTTTTTGTCTATATTAGTAAATGCAAGGTTATGTCATAAGTATTTTTGTTATTTATAAAATGGTTAAAATTTCATATATAAAACATAGAAAAATTCGCAACATCCTAATTCATTAATAATGATCAGATCATTTATAGAAAAAAATGAAACAAAAATAGAGAACATTTTATTGTTCTCAATTTTTGATATTAAGTTTATAAATTTTTATATTAATATTGTTTTTTAGCAATGGCTATAATTGAACCGATGAAAGAAAGAAGTATTAAAAGAGCTGGTAAACATAGACCTATAATATATAAGATCATCGTAGCTTTATTACATTTAGAGATTCTAACTGCACCCACAATGCATGTAATAAATAGAGCAAACCCTAATCCCATAGCAGGCATAAGACTTATGATGCTAATAATTACGGCAATGATTGCTACCTCTTCTTTATCTTTAGAAACTTCGTTTAATAATATGGGAGTTAAAGAAGCTGCTATAAAATATATTGAAGCAAACACCATTGTTAAAATTGATAAAACTAATATTGGAACTGATAAAAATTTCTTTTGCATATTGAAGTAATCCTTTTTATAAAGTTTGCTTAAATCAAAACTTTTAGATTTTGAAGGAGTAAAACTAATTGTTTATTATTGAACTATTTAAAACATTGAACTAAATCACATGCATCTATCTTTAAATTATAATAAATATTGAATTTAATAATCATACACAAGTGAAAGAAATCACTGATTATTGGATGTTGGAAGTGACTTTTTGAAACATTACATTATGCAATTTATAATGAAGTTGTTATTTTTTAATTACTGTTATTGTTAGATAGCACTATCGTTATAAAATGATTCAATGAAATATTAACAAAGATAAATGGTAATTTACTGTAAGTAATAAAATGGAAAAAATCTTGGTATTATGATACATATTAGGATATTATTTTTTAATAGTTTTATTCCTCCCACTTCTTATTCTAAAAAAAAAAAAAAAAAGAAAAGAAAAAGTTAAAAAACTTTGATTTAATGTGAAAAAATGTGAAAAATTTACATTTTTCGCTATTAAATTACACCAATTTGAATCAATTACTTAGTTTTTAATTGAGGATTTTCTAACTTTGAAAACAGTCAGATTAAAAATAGAGAACTTTTGTATTATTCTCTATTTTTATATTTGATTTTATAAATTTAATATTAGTATAATTTTTTGTAAATAGCCATACTTGCTGCAATTATAGTACAAATTGGGAAGAAAAATCCAACGATATATAAAACCATAATTGTTGTATTTTCGCTCTTAATTCTAATAGTAGCAATGATTTGCATAATAAATACAGCTAAACTAACTCCACTCATTAAAAGTGAAACAAGAATCGTACCTACACCGGCACCAACAACTCCAGCAGCGGCTGCATCAGCACCAACACTAGTTGCTGCACCTGCGGCTACTGCTGCTGCTGCAGCTAATCCGATTAAAACAAAGATTAAAATGCTATTTAAAATTGATAATACTAATATAGGTAATGATAAAAATTTCTTTTGCATATTTATTTTTAATCCTTTTGTGTAATTTTTAAATTTAAATATTGACATTTAGAAAGAATGAAATTATTTTAGCTCAATTGATTACTTGTGAAACTTAGAAAAATATTTATATTCAATTAGTTAAGATTAACTTTAATAATTAATAATTGATAGATTAATTAATTAGATGGGCGTTTAATGAAAATCATTTTTTTTAAATCTAAACAAAATGAATAATTGAGTTGTGGAGAATGGAATGTTATATTCTTGTGTATTTTTTGGTCTTATGAACTAAATAATTTCACCCTTTCTAACCCTTATTCTAAAAAAAAAAAAAAAATGGAAAGAAAAACATAAAAAACTGCAATTTAGTGTGAAAAATTTACATATTTCTTTGTATTTTAGATAAATTTTGAAATAAAAAAACATCAAGCATAAGCTTGATGAGTTGAATAAATACTATACCAATTTGTCGAAAATATCTTCACCTGTTTCAGTAACAATATCAACACCAAAGTTTCTAGCGACAATGTTTCCTGTTGTTCCTAATCCTTCAAGAACTGGTAACACTTTTGGTGATTTGAATGATTTAGAGTAAACTGTAAGTGGTAAGTATTCTCTTGTGTGGTTGAATCCAGGGTAAAGAGGGTCGTTTCCGTGGTCACTTGTCATGATTAATAAATCATCTTCTTTAAGAACGTTGATTAATTTTCCTAATTTAACGTCTAAGTCAGCAATGTTTTGTGCGTATCCACGAACATTTCTTCTGTGTCCAAAGTGTGAGTCGAATTGAACTAAGTTTGTGAAGATAAATTGATTTTCTCCATCTTGCATAGCTAATTCAATTGTAGCATCCATTCCTTTTTCATCTGAACCGGATGGAATGTGTCTTGAGATACCTTGTCCAACGAAAATGTCGTTAATTTTACCGATAGAAATAACTTCAACACCTGCTTTTTGTAATTCATTTAAAATCATTTCACGTGGTTGGTTTGCGTAGTCATGTCTGTTGAATGTTCTTGTGTAGTTACCCTCTTCTCCAATGTATGGACGAGCAATAATTCTACCTACGTTTCATTCTGGACGTGATGAACAAATTTCACGTGCAGCTTTTGCATATTTGTATAAGTTATCTAAACCTGTTCATTCTTCATGAGCACAAATTTGAAGAACTGAGTCATTTGATGTATAAACAATGATTGCTCCACGTTCTTTTTCTTCATGTGCTAATTCATTAATAATATCTGTTCCTGATGCAGCTTTGTTTCCGACAATTGGACGTCCATCAAATGCTTTTGATAATTCGTCGATTAATTCTTGTGGGAATCCGTTTTCTGCAAATGTAGGAAATGGAACTAAAGTTTTAATTCCCATCATTTCTCAGTGTCCTGCTAATGTATCTTTAGCATTTGAAACTTCTTGGATTTTAGCAACATAACCCATTTGGTTTTTTTGTCTGTAGTCACCATTTAAGTCTGTAATGTTTCCAATACCTAATTTTCTTCAAGTGTCAATTTTAAATTCATCAACCATTGATGCAGATCTAATTGAGTTTGCACCATCATCTCCAAAACGTTTTTGATCTTTATCTGGTCCGATTCCTAAACCATCTGTAACAATCATAAAAACACGTTTAAATTTAGCCATATTTAATCTCCTTATATAAAAAACTGTAATAATGAAATATGCTTATATTTTATTCCTTTTTTTAATTTTATTTATCTAATTTATTTTACTTAAATCATGTTTTTAATATAAGCGATCAAAACTTTAATTTATTTAAATTAAATTTCAAATAATATACAATTTAAAATTATGTTAAAAAAGAGAAATAAATTATTTTTATCATTATTAGCAACTCCAGTTGTTGCTTTTCCTATTGTTGCATCAGTTTCTTGTGGTTCAGTAGATGACTTTGAATATCAAGTTTCTAGATTTGATGAACTTACAAAATATCTTGAAAATAAAGTAAATAATGAAAACCAAACTGAGTTATTCTACTTATTAAAAGCTGTGCAAAATGCAAATGATTCATATAAAGTTGTTAAAGAAAGATTAGCTAAAAAAAGAGATGAAGGCGAAACATTCGCTGCTATTGAATATGAAAAATGAACAGCTACAATTAAAGCTAAAATTAATCAAGTTAATACACAAGCAGATCTTTTTAGAAAAGAACCAACTTTAGCAAGTTCTGATGAATTTCCTGTTCTAGGACTTTATTTATATATTTACGGTATAAATCCAAGAGAATGAAACTATGTTACTGAAGTTAGTGATTTAATAAATGAATATGTAAATACAAATATCCAAAGTTCAAAAGCAACAGAGTTAATTAATAACATTGCAAATAACCTTTATGTTGTTTCTAAATTTTTAAATAATCAAGAGAACATTGATGCAGTTTTTCCTAATAATCCTGAAAACAAAGCTCAATTTGATCGAATTAACGAAGAAATCAAGCAAAAGAAATATTCACACAAAATTCTTAAAGACTTACAAAAGAAAGATGAACAGGAAAAATTCAATGAATATAACAATATGTTATTAAGTCAAGCTAATTTATATTCGGCTTCATTAATTAATAATCCAAAAGAGGCTGAATATGCACCTATAATTGAAAAGATTAAATTCATTTTGAACTACAACTTAAATATGATCGCAGTTGTAAATTATT
Organism: Mycoplasma sp. 4404; assembly: GCF_034863325.1. Classification (NCBI taxonomy): domain Bacteria; kingdom Bacillati; phylum Mycoplasmatota; class Mollicutes; order Mycoplasmatales; family Mycoplasmataceae; genus Mycoplasma; species Mycoplasma sp. 4404. The sequence continues at coordinate 375,404 of NZ_JAYFFE010000001.1, read as the reverse complement.
CAATTAATGATATTGTTAGAAAAATTTATTCTTCATTCTATAAGACATATGAATTTAACGAGTTGTTAGATGGTGAACATACAAATATGATTAAGGATAATATCATCAAAAAACCTTTAGATACATATAGGGAAATGAGTGTTCAATTATCTAAAGTTTCACTTAAAGAGATTGATTTAACTGCATACTATGACGGTAGAATTGATTTTGAAACTAATGAATATGTTCATCAAATAGATAATTACTTAGATAACAAAATCAATGAATTAGTAGCAAAAAGAGAAGAAGAGGAACGTAAAAAGCAACAAGCTGCAAACTCATCTTCAAACGAATTAACTGCTCCAACAAATTAATAATAATTCAAAGTCCTGCACAATTTTATTGCGCAGGTTTTTTTATCAAAAATTAAAAAATACGACCTTAAACTTTCTTTTTTAAACTTTTTCAAAGAGTTATTTATGATTCATTTAAAGCAAGTTAAATTCATTGAGAAAAATCGAGCAAATTATCAGAATTTTTTTCAATTTTCCATGAAAATCACGACTTATTATTAAGCTGAATATTTTTTTCTTAAAATTCCTCCCACTAATTTTTCAAATATTTGCAAATTTTGACTAATTTTCATCAATTTTGCTTAATTAATTTAATTTATTAAATTAGTAAAAAATGGAAAAAGAGCACTTTTTCCATAAAAACTATCAAAAATTCAAAAAAATCAGATTTTGGTAAGTCTGATTTTTTTGAATTTTTCACATTTATGAAAAATCTAAAAAATTTTGGTAAAAAAATAAATATTTTTTGAATGCTTGTGTAATTTGGTGTAGAATTATGGTGGATAGTGGGAGGAAGTGGTAAATATGTACGGCGAATACTCAAGAAACATAGATGATAAGAACCGTGTGGTCATTCCACCGGTCTTCAGAGATGAACTCGGTTCGAAAGTTTTTGTTACCATCGGTTTTGATGGTAATGCTGAAATTAGATCAATCGAAGAATACAAAGCTTACATCAGAATGATTGAAGAAAATAATCGTTTTGATAGAAATGCACGTATTCTTGCAAGATACATTTTAGGAAACACTTACGAAATCGACCTTGATAATCAAAACCGTATCTCATTACCAAAAATTATCATTGAGAAACTATCCATCAAAAAAGAAGTTATTTTCATTGGTGTAGGTTCAATTGCTGAACTATGATCAAAAGAAAAATACGATGAATTCAACTATCAATACTCTCTTGATGATATAGCAAATATCGCTCAAACCCTTTCAGGTCATGGAACAAAGTAAATTACATTATTCAGTTCTATTAAACGAAACAGTAGATTCACTGGATATAAAACCAGATGGAATTTATGTTGATTTAACTGTAGGAATGGGTGGTCACTCATCGGAGATATTAAAAAAACTTACAACAGGTCACTTATATGCTTTTGATAAAGATGATTACGCTTTAGAACAATCAAAAGTAAGACTTGAAAAAATAAGTAATGATTTCACACTTATTAAAAGTGACTTTAAAGATTTTGTTTCAAAATTACACGAACAAAATATCTTTAAAGTCAATGGAATTATTGCTGACTTAGGAATTTCATCACCACAAATCGATCAAGCAGAACGTGGATTCTCATATAACAAGGATGCAAAACTTGATATGCGTATGAATCAAGCGCAAGAACTTGATGCTTATTATGTAGTTAACTACTATGATGAAGATAAATTGGCTGATATATTATGAAAATACGCTGATGTAAAACTTAATAAAAAAGTTGCGAAGGCCATTTGTAATAATCGTCCAATTAATACTACATTAGAGTTAGTTAATGTCATAAAAAGTGCATATCCAGCCGCATTACTTAGAGAAAAAAATCCAGCTAAAGCAATTTTTCAAGCAATCAGAATTGAAGTTAACAATGAACTTGATTCATTAAAACAATTACTTGAAAATGCACTTGGTATGTTAGATACAAATGGAACTTTAAGCATTATTACATTCCATTCTATCGAAGATAAAATGGTAAAAAATGCATTTGCAGAAGTTTCCAAATCTAAAATACCATCAAAAATGCCAATTCAAGAACAAAAAGAATTTATAACTAAATCAATCAAAGCTTCTAGACAAGAAATTGAAGAAAACAATAGATCAAGAAGTGCAAAACTAAGAATTATTAAAAAATTAAAATAAAGGAGTAATTATGAGCAAGTACATAGCAAACTATCATATAACAGATACAAATGCAGAATTTGTACTTGTTAAATATCAAAATGATAATTACTTCAATGTTTTAAGTCGTACTTCAGAATATAACTCATTTGACATTATAACTTTTGATGCGTGATATCAGCAATCTGCTGTAGCAACAAAAACAGTTGTAAATGATAGTGAGCTAGAGCTAAATGTAATTTTTGATGACAATTTATTTGAAAACTTATCATTTTCAAGATTTATCAACCAATTAGATAATAACAACAATCTAATTAACTCTTCAGAGGTTGAAAAATCACTTGAAAACTTAATGCAAAAACACATTAAATTCTCAAACTTAGAGAATTTCATTTCTTCACCAACAATTAACTGAACAACAGTTAAAGGTGATATTAGCAAAGAATATGCAAATGTACCTACAGATAGAGAGTACACAAAAATTAGTCAGGTATTTTCATTATTTGACACAGGTTTAGATAGAACAAACTTAGAAACATTAAAAGAAATGTTCACTAAACCTTATTCAGGAACAAACTTAAGAGTTACTTTCTATCTTAAGTCACAATTAGTTGCAAGTAAAATTACAGATACAGCTGTTCAAAGCATTGCTGTAGACTTAAACAAAAATTATTTATCACTTTTTGTTGTTAAAAATGGAAAAATTTTCAACTACAAAAAATATGACAATATTTCATTAAATTACTTAGTTAATAAATTAGCAAATCATCTTAAGGTAAATAATCAACTAGTTGCCAATATGATTGATTACCACACAAGATTAGATGAATTTTCAAATGGATTTGATGAAGATGCTGAAGTTTACAAATTTGTTGTAGCAAAATACAATGAATTTAAAAAACACTTATCAAACTTAGTTTTAGATTTTTACAATCTAAATAGAAAACATTTAGATTTACCAAACTTAAAAAGCTTAATTGTAAATTCAGAAAATGAATTTATCGCAAATGATTTAAAAGAATCATTTAGCAACAATTTCAATCAGCTACGTGTTCAAAATTTATTAGCTGACAACGTTTTTACTTTATTTACTTTAGAAAACAAATTAATTCAGCAAGCTATTTTACAAAGTAACAATATGCTTATTGAAAAGGATCGAAACAACACTATTATTAGTAGAATAGATTATTCAAGATCAAAAAGAAATATCTTTGCAAGAATCTTTACAAACCTTTTTAACCATAAATAAGGAGTTAAAAAATGGATCAATTAACCCAAAATAGTCCATATAAAAAATGAGAGAACTTTAAAATCACCATCATTGGCGTTGGTGGTGCAGGAAATAATGCAGTAAATATGATGATTGATGAAAATTTGCCAAACATCAATTACATAGCTGCAAACACAGATTCTCAAGCATTAGAATACAGTAAATGCGAAAATAAATTAACTCTTGGAAAAAGTAACAATGGTTTTGGTGCCGGTTCAAATCCAGAACTTGGATTAGAACTTGCTAAAGAAAGTATTGAAGATATTAAAGAAAAATTAAGCGGTTCAAAAATTGTAATAGTAACTGCTGGATTTGGTGGTGGAACAGGTACTGGAGCAGCACCATTAATTGCTCAAATTGCCAAGGAGCAAGGTGCATTAGTATTAGGTATCATTTCTACACCATTCGCATATGAAGGTAAAGCAAGAAATAAAATAGCTACAAATGGTATTGAAAATCTTAAACAAAATACAGACGCATATTTAGTTTTATCAAACCAAAAAATTTCAGAATTGAACCCATCAGTTCCGAGTGCAGACTTATACAGATTAGCTAACGTAAGTTTAAAAAATATTGTAGTTGCAATTAATGACATTTTAAACAAAGTAGGATTTATCAACATTGACTTTGCTGATTTTAAAAATGCATTGACAAATTCAGGTAAATCAATCATTAACGTTACACAAGGTTCAGGAGAATCAAAAGTTTCAAAAGCGCTTAACAAGCTTTTTGAACCAAACTATTATGATTATCCATTATTTGCACCTTCGAGATTATTAATTAACTTGCAATATGACCAGAATACGACATCAGCTCAAATTCAAGAAGCAATTATGGGTGTTTACAAAAAACTAAACATCGATGAAGCTAATGAATCAGAAGCTATCAAAATAGGTCAAGAAATTATCAATACACCACACAATGCAGGATTTTTCAAAATCACTGTAATTGGTTCAGGTGAAGATGAGCAAGTTAACAAAAACATCTATGTGCAAGAAGAAAAAGTTGAAGTTATAGAACAAATCAATGAGCTAGAAGACATCAGACAAGACACAATTATTCTTGAAGATGCCCAAGCTATTATTGAACAAGAAATCAAGTTACAAACTCAAGATACAGAAATTCTTAAAGTTGAAGAAGATGCTGCAGATACATCAAAAGAAAATCCTTCTATAGAATTATTAAACTACTTCAATATTCCAAACGAAAATGAAGTAGATGATTCAAAAACAAAGGTATGATTTAATTAAAATAATCGATGTCTTTGAAGAATATTTTAATCACAAAAATATGCTAATTTTTCACAGTTCTAAAGAACTGTTTTTTTATGCAATTTTTGCAATTGCATAATTTAAAATTAGCTAATTTAGTTGATATCAAAATCAAAAATTAATTTGTCAATTAACTAAAACTACTTTCTGTAATGCTTATTTAACTAGTTTAAAAATTTTATTTTTAAAAAAAACAATTTAAAATTATATAAATTAAAAAAGTAAATATACAAAAGGAGTCAATATGGATAAGAAAACTAAAGAAAAAAGAAAATTCATTGACTTAGTTGAATTTAGAAAAAATGAGATAAATAACGCTCGTGTTAAAGCGCAAGCAGAAAAAGAAGCTTTAGAACACAAAAAATCACAAAAAGCTCTTCCTTGATACAAAAAAGATTTGACTTTTAACATTCTTGGAATAGTTTTCACATTACTTGTAATGGTGCTAATCATCCTAATCGCATATTTTGTTAAAGGTGCATAATGAATGTTGTTGCAATCATTTCATTAGTTATAGGCTGCTTAACTTTTATAGCAATCCTAGGACTTTTGGGTTACTTCTTAAAACCAATGATTTCTACATTTGTTGGAAATAAAATCAGAAAATCAAAATATGAAAAATTAGGAAAAAGTAGTCAAATTCGTTTAATTAACCAATTAAGAGAAACAGTTGATTACTTATCAAAAAACAAAATTGGTGCTCTTATTACGATTGAAAACAATGACAACATTGATAACTTAAGAACTGATGGTGTTGTTGTTAACGCAAACATTTCAAGCAGTTTGCTTATTTCGATTTTTAATAAAACATCTCCATTGCACGATGGTGCTGTGGTTATTAGAGATAACAAAATCTACTATGCAGCTACATTTTACAAAATAACAAAAAGAAGTTTTGAAGCTAATTATGGCTCAAGACATAGAGCTGCTTTGGGAATTTCTGAACAATCAGATGCAACTACAATTGTAGTTTCAGAAGAAAATGGACAAATTAAAATCATCAAAAACGGAGCAATGATAGATACTGAATTAGATCATTTCCAAGAAGATTTAATTAAGTACTTAAGTGAGTAATATGAACTTCACAGAAGAACAAAAATTAGAGTTAATACAAAATTTAAAAACTCTCATTGCTGCTAAAAAAATTAAAGACGTTAGATTGTTGCTTGAAAAATATCCTCTTGCAGACTTTGCTGAGGCACTTGGTGAATTAACGATCAATGAGCAACTTTACATTTTAAGGGTGCTTAAAACTGAAGATGCTGCTGACGTCTTTGCTTATTTAGATGATGATACAAAAGTTAATTTAGCTCAATCATTCACTCAAGATTGAGGTATGGAAGTTTTACAAGAACTTCAAACTGACGAGTTAGCCGACGTTCTTGAAGAATTACCAGCTAACATTACAAAATACATTTTGTCTAAAACAGATGCAGAAAAAAGACAAAAATTAAATAACATTTTATCTTACGATGACGATAGCATCGGAAGTATTATGAGCGTTGATATGTCTGTTCTTAAATCTGATTGAACAGTTAAAAAGGCTATTTCAAAAATCAAAAAAGACTATAGAAGCAACATTGAACTTACACACAACTTCTATGTTGTAGATGACCAAAAGAAATTACTTGGAGACATCACGCTAGAAGAATTAGTCTTTGCAGATGACGAAAAAGAAACTTTAGATGAACTTTACAACGTTGTTACAACAGTTCATCCAAATGATAAAAAAGAAAATGCAGCTAACATATTTGCTGACCACGATAGATCAACACTTCCAGTAACTACAGCTGATGGATACCTTATCGGTATGATTACAGCTGACGATGTTATTGATGTTATTCAAGATTCAGCAACAGAGGATATGTATAAGCTTGCCGGGATTAACCCTGAAGCTGCTGAAGAAAGTTATCTTAAAACAACAATTATGCAAATTGTTAAATCTCGTGTTTTATGATTAATTATCTTAATGATTTCAGCTACTTTATCTCAATTTATTATTCAAAAATTCACTGACGTTTCAGAAGGATTTGTTAACGGAATTAATGTTGCAATTTCTTCTGCTATCTTAGTTGGACTTATTCCGATTATTTCAGGGGCTGCTGGAAACGCAGGTTCTCAATCTTCCACAACAATTACTCGTGCAGCATCTTTAGGTGAAATTGGAACTAAAGATATGTGAAAAGTAGTTGGTCGTGAAGTATCTATTGGTGCTATTATTGGTGCGATTATGTTCGTAGTCAATGTAGCCAGACTTTATATTTACTTTGCAATTCCATCATTTAGAGAAAGTGATGGCAAAACAGCAAGTTGAGGAGTTCTTTCATTTGTTATTTTAGCAAGCTCATTATCACTATTTTTTGTAGTTATCTTTGCTAAATTCTTAGGAACAATTATTCCTCTTGTAGCTATTAAATTTAAAAAAGACCCAGCTGTTATGTCTGCTCCAATTTTAGCGACATTATCAGATGCTTTATCAACATTGATTTTCTTCGGTCTTAACATTTTAGTTCTTTTCATAGCGCACAGTGCTCATTGAATTTAAGGAGAATTTATGCAACACGAAACAATTGATATTGAAAAAATCGTTTTATTAGCAGAAAACTATGTGAATGCTAAAAAAGAAGCAAATGAAAACTTAAAATTAATCAAAGAAGAACTAAAGGATGTAGACATTGAAATTTCAAGAACATTATCAACTGGTGGAAAAATTTCATACGTACTATATCAACCAGCTAATTCATTTGACTACAGAGGATATGGAAACTTCTTACATCAATCGATGTTAGAAGGAAGAACTTTTACACCTGAAGAATTAGAAGATTTAATCAAAGAATACGTAGTAGCAAAAGAACCTAAATGAAAATTAAAAATAACTACAAAATAGAAAGGAGATGTTATGCCTGATAATAAATTAAATATAGCAATTTGAGTTATCCTTGGTGTTGTTTTACTTGCTTTAGCATCATACATCTTATACCAGTTCATTAAGGATAAAATTGCAAAGAAAAAACAAAGACAAGCGCACTTTGAATTTACACAAGAAGCAATTGTGTATGTTTATGAACTTAACGTTATGATTAACAAATTAATCAAACTTAACAAAGTAAAACACGATGAATTTGTACCATCAATTGGTGAATACACAATGTCAGAAATTAACAATAACACTAGAAATATTCTTGTTAAAGTGTTTAAATCACCTGAATTTAGAGAATTCTTATTCAAAAACCCTGCTCACGAAATTTTTGTTAAAAACTTAGAACAACTTAGAGATTGCAACTCAAACTTATGAGCTAAAAAAATCCCTAATGTTTTAGAATACTTTGGCACAAATCAAGAAAAAGCTTTTGCAGAAGTTAAAAAATACAATGAAGCCTCAATTAATCAAATTTATAAAGAAGAAGATGAATTACACAGCAAAATAGAGGAGATTTTTAAAAATGAATTCAACGAAGGAAAAGAAAATTAAAAAAGTAAAAGTTGTAAAAGAAAAGAAAAAAATCAGTTTACCAAACTTGCTTACATTAATTAGAATTATTTTAGTTGTTCCAATGCTTCTATTAATGTCAATTAGCATTTTATTAATTTACTTAGGAACTGGGCAAGGTGGTGCATCATATTTTGCATTAGAAAATTTACAGAATTCAGGTAGCGTTCTAGGATACAAAATTGCACTTACAATTATTAATTTATTAATCCTTGCAATTTTTATTGGAGCTATGGTCACAGACTACTTTGATGGAGCAATTGCAAGAAAACGTAATTTAGTATCTGTGTTTGGGAAAGTTTGAGATCCAATTGCAGATAAACTAATGGTTAACTTAACACTTGTTTATTTAGCTGTAATTAATGTTTTACCTTTCTGAGCTATGGCACTTTTCTTATTAAGAGATATTATTGTAGATGGTGTTAGAGTATTTTTAGCATCAAAAGGATACGATGTATCAGCAGGTAAATGAGGAAAAATTAAAACATTTGTTTTAGCTATTGGACTTACAATCACATTAACTGTTACAGTTGGATTGCATTATGCAACATTAAATGCAACATCACACCAACAAATTGTTAGATACATTTTAAACATCCCAATTTACGTAGCTTTAGTATTTGCAATTCTTTCAGGAATTTTCTATGTAAGAAAAGCATTTAAAGCTGTTAAATTAGTTACAACAACAGAAACAGTTAAAACTACACAAACAAAAGTGGTTGAAGAAAAACAACCAGAACAAATTGAAAAATCAAAAAAGAAGTAAATAAACAATAATTTAATTTAAATAAAACTTAAATTAAATATCAGTGAACATATTAAGGATTTACGGTGGAATTTATATTAACAAAGAAATTTTTATGAGAACTATTTGTTGCAGAGTTTTTAGCAGTTACATTTTTATCAACCATGTCACTGCTACTAACTTATGTAGGTAAAAAATATGCTAAATTAAAATTTATATTTTCATTTACATATGGTTTAGCTACATTTACTGCAGGATTGTTTTCATACTTTATTCTTAGAGGGCTTGTTTACCAATTTGAAAACGATTTATACAACGACATTAGTAAAAATGTTCCTCCAGTTATAAATCCAGTTGTATCTCTTTTTTATGTTTTTATTTACTTATTTAACAAAAACTTAAATAATCAAACAATATTATTTCTTAACTTATTCTTGCTATTTTTAGCACACATGCTTGCTTCAATTGTTTCAGGAAACGTTTGAGGATTAATATCAAGAAAATATAAAAAACTCCAAGTTTCGAATATGAATAAGAGTTCAATAAAGACTTATTCAACTCTTAAAGATGTAACACAAATAATAATATTTGCATCAGTCTTATTCGTCATTCAACATACAATAACGGAAAACTTAAACTCATATGTTATGGCTGATACAATAGCTGGATTAACAACTTATGTAGCCCTTTTAGGTTATTCATTAGTCTTTAATGAATTTTCATTCCCGACAAACATTTATGTTTGTGCTGGTTCATTCTTTGCTTCATTACACACAAATAAAAAGAATTGACACAAAAACTTATTGTATACAGGAATAGTTGCTTCAACATATATTTTGATTTCAATGATACTTTCAGGAATATATGTAATCGCAAAATAAAAATAGTCGCAAGACTATTTTTTTTCGATAAAAACAAGTGCTTCAATATGTGGTGTGTTAGGAAACATATCGAAACCTTGAATGTAAGTTATTTTATAAGAATTAGCTTCTAAAATTAATTGTAAATCTCTTATTAATGTCTTAACATCACAAGACATATAAACAATATTTTTGATTTGTTTTGCAATTATTCAATTGATGAATTCTTTACTTATTCCACTACGTGGTGGGTCTAGAATTAAAATGCTATCCTCTAAATTAGAAACATTCTTAGTGAAATAAACATCAGAAGACATTGTTTTATATTCACCACTAACAGAGTTTAAAAGTTTGTTATTATTTGCATTTTCAATTGCACTCGAAACAATGTCTGAACCATATACATAATTATTTTTGTTTGTAACAATTTGACCAATTGTACCAACTCCACAATATGCATCTAGAATAGTTTTAACATTGTTTTTGCTATTTACATACTCTTTTATCTTATGAAACATCATCGATGCAACAATATCATTCACTTGAAAGAATGATTGAATGCTACAAATATACTCTTTATCATTCAACTGCATTTTGAATTGCTCTTTTTCAAATAAGACTTGTAAACTATGCTTTTTGTTGATACTTAATGAAACAACTTGTGTAATTTCATTAAGCAATTTGATTAATTTAGCAGGTAAATCATAATCAGAGTGAATTGATAAACAAACATCAACTTGATTTTGTGAATTTGCTCTTAATGTAATTTTTTCAAACATTTTCAAGTTCTTTAGTTTGTTAGTATTTTCAAGAAATGTTTTAATTATGTCTAAAATTTGACTAATTGTTTCTTTTATTATTGATTTAACTAAAAATAAATTATTAGCATCTGTTATTTCATTAGACTTTTGATTAATTTCATTGATAGTTAACTGATTATTTTGGACACTTAATTTATAAGAGACTTTATTTCTATATTGAAATTGAATTGGAGATTGAGTAAATTGAGAATAAATTTCATCTACATTTATGTTTTGTAAGTTTCTTTTAAGCAAGTTATAGAAATAGTTGTTTTTAAATTCGATTTGAGCCGGATATTTTAAAGTGACTAATGGAGACGATGGAGTTCATTGAAATTCAGAGTTTCTATCATCAGAAAGTGTTAAATATTGAACAACAGAACCAAATGCATAATTTTTATATAAGTTTGTTATTTTCACAATCGCTTCTTCATTAGGTAATAAATCACTAATGAAAATAGGGAAGTTATTTTCATCTCTATAAACACCATAACCTTCGTAACTAATTTCACTGCATCTAACTTTTAACTCTTGGTGTAAGGTATATTTGTTTATTTTAGACATATTTTTAAGATATGTACCTTTCCATATTGTTTTTCTTTATAAACTTGTAAATTGTCAGGTAAGACAATTAAATTAGGTTTGTCAGTTTCTAAAATAATTTCACCATTTTCATTTAGTAAACTTCTTTGTGAAATTGTTAAAAGTGAATTATTAACTAATTCATATTCAGCAAATGGAGCATCGATAAAGATAAAATCATAAGTTTTATTTGTTTTATTTAAAAAATGTAAAGCATCATCATTGAATAAACTTATTTGATTATCTGCTTTAGTTTTAGCGACATTTGATTTAGTAACAGTAAAAACTTGCTTTTGTTTTTCGACTGCATCAACATGTCTAGCGCCTCTGCTGATAGCTTCAATTGCTCAAGCTCCTGAACCTGAAAACAAGTCTAAACAAGTTGTTTCTTCAATTTCAAATTGAATTGATGAAAATACAGCTTCTCTGACTTTATCTCCTGTAGGTCTAGTGAATTTCGAATCTGGTTGTTCTATTATTAAGTGACGTAATTTACCTGCTATTATTCTCATTTTAGCTCCTTATAAAAATTCTTTTTAACTATTCATATAGTGATTTTTAAATTATACATTATAATAAAACCATGAGATTGAGATATGATAAAAATGCTGAAGCAAATTTAGTAAATTCTGACTTTTTAATTAAAGAATTTCCAGTTAACTTAAAAGAAAACGATGTTTTGGAAATCGGAGCAGGTAAAGGTGAAATGATTGCTCAATTAGCTCTTCAAAATCCTGATATTACATATTATGCTTTTGAAAAATACCTAACAGTAGCTAATAAAATTCTTAAGAAGATTAATGAACTTAATTTAAAAAATCTTTTCATTATCACTAAAGACGCAAATAATTTAACTGAATTATTTACAGGTAAAATAGACACAATTTGATTAACTTTTTCAGATCCGTGACCTAAAAAAGCTCACGAAAAAAGAAGATTAACATACAAAACATTTTTAGATCAATATAAACAATTATTATCTGAAAAAGGTTGCTTATACTTTAAAACTGATAATGATAAGTTATTTGAATTTTCAATAGAATCATTGAATGAAAATAATTGAGATATCATTGATATGACAACTGATTTACATTCATCAAAGTATAATGAAACTAATGTTCAAACAGGATATGAGCAAAAATGATCTTCACTTGGCAAAAACATTAATTTCTTAATCGCTAAGCCAAATAAATAATGTTTAAAATTATGAATACTATAATAGTATTCATTTTTTATTATTTTATTAAAGTAAGCTTTTTAGTTTTATAATTTAAATACATAAGTAATTTAAAGTGAATTAGAGGTATTGATGAAGAATAATAGAAGAACAGCAAATAAAAAAGAAAATTACATTTTTAATCAAGGTTAATGACAATGAATTCTACAGGGATTTGAATAATTTTTATTCTATGAATTGTTATTGGGGTTTTATTAACTCTATCTTCTCTGATTTTATTTTACTGTTTCTATTTACCGATAGGTAGAAATTTTAGCAAAGTTGAAAACTACAAGTGAAAGCAATTAAAATATTGAAATCGCAATAATGCAACAATTAATAAAAAGTATTTAGATGGTTTTATAGCATTAAAAACCTTATACAAAAGATATGAAACATCATTGTCAATTCTTTCATTTTTTAGCTTAATTTATTTTCTAATCTCTTTATCATTCTTTTTTGCATGAATCTATCCTCCTAGTAATTTTCTTAAAAAAGAGGAGGCAGGTATCGGTTTTCCATTTCCTCTTGTATGGTTTGTTGTATCATCTATATCACTTGGAACTTCTTTCAGTTTCTCTAGAAAACGTTATTTATTCATAAAATATTCTAGTTATTGAAATGATTTTTTAAAACAAATAACCAATAATTTTAAAGATATAAATTGAACTTATGAATGTGAGTTATTCAAAAAAGATAACAATTTGAAAATAAAAAATAAAGTTGATATCAAATTAGAGAAGTTAAAAATAATTCCATCATGAGATGTAGATGTAAGTGATAATAATTTTGAAAATAAAAAGAAAACCAAGAAAAAGTATTTTTACATAACTAATACGTGACTTATTTATAAGAAAGCAGAAGATATAGGTTATTTCTTGTATAACTTTGATGACATTGAAGAATTTGTAGGAAATCACAATAAAGAGATTTATAAAGATATATACTTTTACTACATTAATGAAATTGAACAAAAAAGCAATAAAAAAATAAAGAGACAATCCAATTCAATTTAACCATAAGCACCACAGGAATGGTGTTTTTGTTTTTTTGCAAAAAGAAAACCACCTGTTTTCACAAGTGGTGTAATAGTATATAAATTAGTTTGATTTTTGAATACGTGGACGAACAACGTGGTAAGGCATTAAAGCGATGAAACGTGCTCTTTTAATTGCGTTAGCAACTTTTCTTTGGTGTTTAGCACATGTTCCAGTTGCAGCTTTAGCTTTAATTTGTCCTGTTGCTGTTACATATTTGTGTAATAAATCAACGTTTTTGTAATCAACATATGTCATTTTGTTATCACAGAATTCACATGATCTTCTTCTGTTAATAAAACCTTTTTTGTTTTTGTAAAAAGCCATTCTTATCTCCTTAATTTAAATCCTCAGGTGCTGCGAAAAGATCTTCTAAATCGTGTAATTTAGTAGCACCGGTTTTTGGATTAGTATTTTCAAATGTAGCATTCGCAGGTGTATTACGATTCACAACACTTTGTGATGCTTTATAAGTCGGAGTATACGTTTGGGGCGCAGACACCGGAGAAGGAGTTGCGTTTAAAGAACCACCACGAGCTTCTCTGACACTTTTTGACTCTAGAGCGACGATTTGATCTGCAGTAACGTCTAACGTTCTTACTATTTGGTTTGTTTGGTTACTGTGATATTGATTTGAATGTAAGGATCCTTCAACTAAAACAAGAGACCCTTTATTCAAATATCTCGCTATGAACTCGGCATTTGATCTTCAAGCAACAACCGGGATAAAGTCAGTAACTTCATTTTGTTGTGCTGAAAAGTTTCTTCTATTAACTGCTACTGTGAAACGTACGTATGGAACACCTTGTGATGTATGTGCTATCGCATTATCTGATGTTATACGGCCTACTATTGTAATTTTATTAAACATAATACCCCCTGTGAATAACTAAACTTTTAAGCATTTAATTATTCAGATGCTTTTGCTTTAACTGTTCTTGTACGAGGTTTTGAAACTTTTTCTTCTGCTGATGCAGTTGATTTTCTTGTTCTACGTACTGGTTTTTTAGTTTCTTTAACAGATTCTTTTCCGTTAAGACCTTTTTCTGTGTCTAAATTAATTACTAAAGCTCTTCAGATATCTTTAATAATATTTGAACGACGTGTAAATTCAGCAATGTCTGAACCTTTAGCATTAACAAATGCTAAAACGTATTGTCCGTGTTTTGACTTGTTGATTTCGTAAGCTAATTCATTTCTTTCAAGTTTTTCAACTTTAGAAATGTTTTCTTTTCCAAAAACTTCGTTTAATAAGTCAACTAAAACTTGAACGTCTGCTTTTGGACTAACGATTGACATAATTTCGTATTTTTGCATTTTCTCTCCTTATGGTCGTTTCTGGGCTAAAAATCTTATAGCCAAGGAGTATCTTTATATACTCTTGTATATTATACAAGAGTGTAAAATCTAACCAAAAACTTTTAAGACTATTACACACTTTTAAAAATATTTTTTACACCTAGCAGACTAGCTAATTTAGTAAATTTTAGTTTTTTTGTGTCAAATTAAGCAAAATTTGAATTTTTAAACTATTTAAATGCAATTTTTTAATTATTTAATATAATTAAACAAATAATTTACTAAGGAGAATTTTATGATTAATGTTAATGAATTTAAACCAGGTATTACTTTCCAAGACGAAGGTGAAATTTTTGTAGTTTTAGATGCTCAACACTCAAAACAAGGACGTGGACAAGCAAACGTTAAAGCTAAAGTTAAAAACTTAAGAACAGGTTCAACAACCATAAAATCATACACAGGTGGTGATAAAGTTAAACCAGCTCACATCGATAAAAGAAAAATGAACTTCTTATACTCAGATGGAGAAAACGTTATCTTAATGGATAATGAAACATATGAACAAGTTGAAATTCCTGTTACAGTAGTTGAATGAGAATTAAACTTCTTAAAAGAAGGTTCAGAAGTTCAAATTAGAAAATTTGAATCAGAAGTTTTAGATATCGAATTACCTGCTCACGTTGATTTATTAGTGACAGAAGCACCTGATGCAGTTAAAGGTAACACAACAACAAACCCTCAGAAAAAAGTAACTGTGGAAACTGGTTTTGAATTAGAAACACCTATGTTCATTAAAGAAAATGACGTTATTTCTGTTTCAACAGAAACTGGAAAATACGTTGGAAAAGCAAATAAATAATGAATTGAATTAATGTATCTTACAATTCAAATCAAAATTACATAGTTCAAGAAAGTGCAATTTTAGATGTTGTAAACATTGCGCTTAGTTCATACAAAAATATTAAAGCTTCAAACTCGATTAGATTAAGTTTTGACGATAAACATTCAAACGTTGAAATTTATGTAGATATTAAAATTAAAAACCAAAAAAATAAAGAACCATATTCAACAATTAAAGAATTAATTACACAAATTGAAAATGGTGTGAAATCTTTAATTGATAAGAAACCTAAAAACGTTCAAGTAGTGTTATTAGATTTTTATTAATGAGAAGAACTTATAAAGATTTGAATAAAAACTCTTATGCAATATACAGAAGAGTTTTTATTAACGAAGTTCGTGCTGAATTAAATAAAAAACAAAACGTCAAGTCATATGAGAAAAAAAACAAATACACTGTTGAATATTTTTTACAATTAAACAAATTACTGAAGGAATTAGAAACAGACAAAATTCCAGATCAATATTTACCTGAAAATAGATTTGTGTTCAATAGACTAAAGAAAAAATATTTAATGAATAAATATTCAAAATGATTTGTTCTTGGTGGAATTAGTTTTGTTCTAGTTATTATAAGTATTATTCTACTAGCTGCATTTAAAATAATTTAACTTTAAGGAGGTGTCGTGATTGGATTGAAAAAGTCTTTTAAAGCTTTAAAAGCAAAATTTAATTTATTTGATTGAAAAGATTGAATTACATTTTCAATAGGTTTAACTTTAATTCTTACTTATTTAGTTGTAACCTTACTTGAATGACACTTCAGAAGTATCGCAGTTGAAAAAGCATTCTTAGAAGTTAAAGGGGCATTAGATGAATCTAATCTTGATAGTGCTAAACTTCAAAAATTAATTTACCCTAATGCAACCTTACTTTTCTGAGGTGGATCAACTTACTGATTTACATTTATGTCTAATGTGCTTATGGGTGTAACAATGTTCTTATATCCTTTTTATAGAACATCTAAAAAAGCACAAAGATTTTACTTTGCTTCAATGGTCTACATTATTATTGTAGTCGCAGTTTATTGAGGTGGTGTAGCAACTGATCCAACACTAATGAGTGACTCACAAACTTTTGAATGAGTTAAAACATCAATTATGCACGGTGCTGCTCCATTCTTGGGACTTTTAACTCTTGTTGGATGAGAAAGAAAACGTATCAGAATTTCAAATGCGTCAATTTGAAGTTTTATGATTTATCCAATTGCTTACTTATTTTTCACATTTGCAATTTATGCATTTGGGTATAAATTTATGCAATTTGGAGGAACTGAATTAGAACGTGGTGTTGCTATTTATTCAGTTGTTTCATATTTACATCCATTTAACTACAAAGGTAATTCAACATTAGTTATTGTAGTATTAGATATTATGCTTTTACTCTTTGCTATGTTTTCAGCACCTGCTTTAGGATTCTTCTTAAGAAAAGTACTCAGAATCCTAAAACCAGGTCAAAAAGCGCTTCCTAAAATTTACTTTATTTCTCCAAAAGTACGTGAAGCAATTAGACTTAAAAAATTACAATTAAACAAACAAAGAGAAGAATACAAAGTTAAAAAACAAAAAGTAAAACAACTAAGAAAAGAACAAAAACTTAATAAGCAAAAATAATTTAACAACAAACTATTTGCTGTAGTTTGTTTTATTATACAGGTGGTAAAAATGCGCAAAGATAAAAAATCCTATATTGCATCTTACTTTGAAAAAACTAAACAAATCTTAGAAACCTTTAAACCTAACAATAAGATTGTTATGCAATTTTTTCAAAGAAAAGACAACTCAATTTTATGTGGAATTAATGAAGTTCTTGCTCTTTTAGAAGAACAAACAGACACATCAAAATACACAATTAAATACTTACCTGAAGGTTCAAAAATTAATAATTTAGATATTGTTTTACAATTAGAAGGACACTATCAAGATTTTGGCATTTGAGAAGGTATGATTGATGGTATTTTAGCTAGAAATACATCAATTGCTACAAATGCTTACCACTGCGTGCAAGCTGCAAAAGATAAACAAGTCATCTTTATGGGAGACAGAGCAGACCACTACATTAATCAAGAAATGGATGGTTATGCAGTTAGAGTTGGTGGAATTAAAGCTGTTTCTACATTAGCTCAAAAAGATCAAAACGAAGTTAATGATGAAAATGTTTTTGGAAGTATGCCTCACGTTTTAATTCAAGGTTTTGCAGGTGACACAGTCGCTGCAACTAAGGCTTATCATAAGCTTTTCCCTAAAAATAAACTTATAGCTCTTGTAGACTATCATAATAATATTATTAGTGAATCTCTTAAAGTTTGAAATGAACTCGGAAATCTTGTTTGAGGTGTTAGAATTGACACTTCAAAGAATATGATTGACCATATGTTTGATAATGATGAAGAAAAGCAATATGGAGTTAATCCAGAACAAATTAAAAGATTACGTGAAGCATTAGATAAAGCTGGAGCAACTAACTACAAAATAGTTGTTTCATCCGGATTTAATGCAGAAAAAATAGAATTATTTGAATCATTAAATGTCCCTGTAGACTATTATGGAGTTGGTCAAAGCATTTTCAAACTTAACAATTCTTTCTCAGCTGACGCAACTATTTTAAATGGTAATCCTGAAGCTAAAGAAGGAAGAGGGTACAGAGAAAATCCTAATTTAATAGTGTACAAGTCAGATAAATAATTTATCAGCTTTAAAAGCTGATTTTTTTATACAAAAAATATCCCTGATCAGGATATTTTAATTATCATTCTTATATGAAATTTTAACATTAGCCTTTTTAATTGTAAGTGGGTCTAAATAATCAGGTGCACCTTCATAAATAGTCTTAATGTTATTATTTGTAGCTAAGTTCACAATATTAAAACAGTTTAAAAATACCTTTGTATTGTTTAATTGTTTTGAAATCTTTTCTCCAATTACAATAGCTTGCAGTTTTGTATCGTTGATGATATTGATAAGAGATTTATCAATGGTGTCAATGTATAAAGCTGTAGGTATTTTTTTCTTGTAGTTGTTACTGATTTTTTGTCTTAAATGATATGTGTCAAATGTATTATTGTATGCATAAATAAGACAAATCGGTTTCTTTTCTTCAAGAATGAAGTTAGATTGTAAAAATGTCTCTTGAGATATTTTTATCAATCTCTGCATATTTTTAACATTACCGGTTTCATCAAGTTTTTCAGTATTTTGTGTGATGAAGTCGTATCATTTTTTCTCATATAAGTAATTTAAATGTGGGATTTTTCGAAAGAAGTCAGTTCAATATTTGTCTTCGTCGTCTTTAGTTATTTTTTGCAATGAGTTGATTACAATGTTTGAAGCTTTTTTAGTTTCATAAACAAAGATGTTTGTACTCTTAATTGTTGCATTTTTAGAACTTAAAGTATTGTTTCATTGCACATATTCATTTAATCTCTTAACAAATTCTGTGAATTTAGGATCTTGAGTAATTGTTGCAGGAATATTTGAATATGTTGATTTTGTTTTAGGATTAATCGTTAAATTAAATAATGAAAATTTGACTTTATTGATTAATTTAAGTCTATCAGCTTTATTATTTAGTTTATTTTCGTTAATTAATGAAGCGCATAAGAAGAATTTATTAATCATCCTATTATCATTAATTTCATTAATCATTTTAAGATACTTTTTGTGTCCAAATTTTGATAATTTATTCTTAACAATAAACAGAATTCCATCAATAATATAGAAAGGTGTTTTTGATATTGAAATGTTTAAGTTATCAAAAATTGATTTAATTTGGATGCTGTCAAATTCTTTGTTTATAAAGTAAGGTTTAAATGCAAAAGCTAAAACAGAATGTTTGTTGCTTTTGAAGTTTTTTTGTTCGAATTCTTTTAATGATTGCTCTGAATTATGATGATTAAATTTGTATTTAAGTCGATTTTTTTCTCACTTAATAGTACAAATGAATTTTTTATTTTCAATAGGTTTGATTTTAAGAATATATGATGAATTAAGTCTTTTATTTGATTTATCAAGCAAGTAAGCTATTTTTTCAAATAACGTAAGGTTTGATGTGTTAAATTCTGGATTCAGTTTAATTTCAAAAGAAGTTTTAACTGAATCACTAACTAAGTCAAAGAATTCATTTAGTTTTTTTCTACTTCCTTCATCAAGGAAGCTAAAAAAGGTTTGTAATGTAATGAAATTAAATGTTCTGAAACCTAATTTTTTAGCATCAAATAAAGTTGATAATGCTTGATTT
Organism: Mycoplasma sp. 4404; assembly: GCF_034863325.1. Classification (NCBI taxonomy): domain Bacteria; kingdom Bacillati; phylum Mycoplasmatota; class Mollicutes; order Mycoplasmatales; family Mycoplasmataceae; genus Mycoplasma; species Mycoplasma sp. 4404. Next base: position 355,532 of record NZ_JAYFFE010000001.1, on the reverse strand, counting down.
CTTTTTGAAAATCTAAGAACTTTTTTATTAACTGAATCAATTTCAAACAAAATTATTCCAGCTGTTGATCTTATGTAATATAAGTAAATAATTAATCAAAATCCCATTAATAATACAAAGAGTAATATTAATGAGATTATTGAAATTACAATAATAGCTGTTAAATTCATTATCTTGTGATTACTTTGATTGAAGGGTGATTTTTATTAAGGGTTCTTATTTTTCTATCTTTAATGAAGTCAATAACAATTTCTGTTCCTTTAACTTCAACAACTTCACCTTCACCGAACATAACGTGAGAAATAATGTCTCCAACTACAATGTTATTGTTTGTAGGTATTTCATCATCAGGTGAGAATGTAGGATCATCAAATTTTCTTCCGTGGTAGTTGATAATAAAGTCTGAAATATCAACTCCCATTTCTCCAATAAATCTTGAAGGTTTCTTATCAATATCAGATGAAATAAGTTTTCCACGTGAGTCACTTAGGAATAAACGTTGTTTTGCTCTGGTTACTGCAACATAAGCTAAACGTCTTTCATCTTCTAATGTATCGTTGTATTTATCAATTAATGGAGATGATGATTGTTTTTTATTTTTCTCTCTATCTAAAGCACGCTTGTTAGGAAAAACTCCTTCAGACATACCGATAACAAAAACGTTATCAAATTCTAATCCTTTAGCAGAGTGAATTGTCATAAGTGAAACGTAGTTAGAAAGGTTATCATATTCATCTTCAATTGATGTTAGCCCAACTTCGTTTAAGTAGTCAATAGCAGACTTATCTGGATTGTTGCTTTCCCAGTTTTGAATTGAGTTAATTAATTCCTTAACGTTATCAATAGCTGACCCTCTAAGGTTTTTATTCATTTCGATGTGTTCATAGTATTTGATTTCTTCAAGGAATTTATTCAAAGTTAAGCTTATTTTATTTGTTGATAAAGCTTTTTGGTATTTACGAATAGTTGATAAGAATGGGAAGATTGATTTAACAATTAATTCTTTTGAGATAGGTAGAATTTTAATATCTCTAATCATTATGTTAAATAAACTATCGTGAATGTTTTCTGCGTGGTCTTTAAGTTTTTTAAGAGTAGCAGGACCAATTCCTCTATTAGGAACATTAATAACACGTTCGAATGAAATATCATCCTTAGGGTTTGCTAAAACCTTCAAGAATGCAAGTGCATCTTTAACTTCAGCACGTTGGAAGAATTTAATTCCATTAAAGATTTTGTAGTTAATGTTTTCTGAAATAAGTGCATCTTCAATTGGTCTTGATAAGTAGTTTGCACGATATAAGATTGCAATTGATTTTAATTGTTGTTTTTGTTTTTTAAGTTCATTAATTTTTTGAACTACTCATCTAGCTTCAGCTTCTGAATTGAATCCGTGGTAGTACTCAATTTCTAAACCTTCTTCGTTTTCTGTAATTAAATTTTTATGAACACGGTTTGAGTTATGAATAATAAGATTGTTAGCTGCATCTAAGATTTTCTTACTTGATCTGTAATTTGTATCAAGCACGATTGTTTTAACGTTTTCAAAATCTTTATCAAAGTCTAAGATTAAGTTAACATCAGCACCACGTCAGTTGTAGATTGTTTGGTCAGGGTCTCCAACAATTGTAAAGTGTGTATTTGGACCAATGATTTTTTTAATAACTTCATATTGAAGTTTTGATGTATCTTGAAACTCATCAACAAGCATATATTCAAATAATTTCTTAAGTTCTTCAACTACTTCAGGATGTGTATCGAATAAAAGTTTTGTAAAGATGATTAAGTCATCAAAGTCAACAGCACCTTTTGAAGTTAATTCGTTTAAGTAATCTTGATATACAACTGCAAGGATGTGTTGAGGTGACTTGTTTAGCATTTTCGCTAATTCAGGCCCTGATTGAATTTGGAAGTTTTTAGCTCAAGAAATGTACTCAATCATTGTTTTATAACTAATATCGTGAGATGTGATTCCTCTTTTTTCATAAATACCTTGAAGTATTTGGATTTTGTCAGGGTCATCTACAATAATAAAGTTTTCTCTAAATCCAATTAATTTACTTTTTCTTCTTAATAATTTTGCACAAAATGAGTGGAATGTTGAGATTTTAAGTTGATCGCTATCAACTGATTTTGAACAATATTGTAAAACACGTTCTTTCATTTCATTTGCAGCTTTATTTGTAAATGTTAAAGCTAAAATGTTTTTGTAGCTTACACCTAAGTCATTAATTAAGTAAGCTATTTTTCTTGTAAGAACTCTAGTTTTACCTGAACCAGCACCTGCGATAATTCTTAAAGGTGAGTCAAAATATTCAACAGCTTCACGTTGCTGTTCGTTTAAGTCACTTAATAAATCAGGTTTAATTAATCCCATAAATTCTCCTCCTTATTAACGTAACGATATTTACGTCCTTTATTATAGAAAGGTAAAAGTACAATTTCTTCTTCAAGCACTTGTTGTATTTGCTTATCTTCAACAATCCTTGTATTAATCATTAAGTCAACTAATGTTAGTTTTTTCTTGTAAAAAATTAACATTGTGTAACCTATTGTGTGAATTGCTAATCATGCAGTCATTAGTGCAGATATAAATGCACTGGATGATTTAAATTCATTTGTTTTTTCAAATTCCTTGATTGTCATTTCTTTTTGAAGACACATTGGAATAATTGTGAGTAAGAATATAACTTGCAACATAAATATTCCTATTATGTTTCTTTTGAAAATGAGTTTATAACTAAACTGTTTTGAATTTGTGTCTATGAGCTTGAGTTTAAATAGTTTCATTCCAAGTGTTTTGCCTTTTAGTGATAAAGGTAAAATCAAGAAATAAACATTCATTCAAACGCAAACTAAGACAACAGAAACAATTCTGTGAGTTAATGTTTGATTAGCGTGATCTAGTATTATCAAGAAGATAACTGTAGAAAATGCTATAAACAAAAAGTTGTCGAAGACATTTAAAAAAAACCTCTTGAAAAAAGATGCATTTTTATACATTTGTACTTGATTACAATTTGAATTGTAAATTCTCCTTTATATATATTTTTAATATATATAAATTTTAGCACATCTATTGATAAATAAAATTTTTAGTAATTTTATGGCGCATTTTTGACTTTTTGCATTAAAAAACCATATGAGAAAGCCCATATGGAAAGTTAATTATTCAAGCCCTTTTAATAATTTATCTGCCTTTAATTTAGAAAATTTAGTTTTTAGTAATTTAGTTTCATCATTATCAAGTAGAACATAATAGTTGGTTGTTAAAAATGTTTGAAAATCTGCTGTATCTTCGATTTTCTTAATTGTTTCAGCGTGTTTATCATTTAGGAATGAACTACGTTTTTCGCTAACTTCATCATCTTGAACATTGAACAATTTATAGAAGAAGTAGTTTGCTTTTAAAAAACCTGAAAGAAGCAATTTTAAGAAGTAGTATTTTGCATATTCTAATTCTTCATTAATCTTTAAATTCTGATTCTTTGCTATTTGTTTAATTATGTCAAATGATTTAACATAATTTTGTGTGTTCAGTCAAATATCTGATGAAATAAAATCTCTTTTAACCTTATAGTCAAGGTATTTATATTTTTTAGCATTCATTAAAAGACTGTATGTAACTTCAATACACATAATTGAATCGTTTGAAATTTGAGGTCTATATTTAATGAATTTTTTAATTAACGATTTCTTGAAAACTTTGTTGAAGATGAAAGGGAAACTATACGCTAATGGTAATGAATTTTTAGTTAAATCAAACATTTGGCTCATTTCAGCTCTTTCTTTTGGTTTGAATCTAACTGAACCGATTAGTTTCGGTTTGAATTCTAAAACATCAACATTTCAACGTTGTGCTTGTTCTAAAATATTTTCAACATAGCTATCTCTAAATGTTGAATCTGAATTTAAAACAGTAATAAATTCACCTTTCGCAACTCTAAATGCACTAATTAAATTGTGTTGATATGAAGTGCTTTTTGTGTTGAAAATCATAATAAGTCTGTTACCGAAAAATTGGTAGTAATCTTTAGCAACTTTGAAAATTGCTTTTGAATTTTCAGTTAAACAAAGAATAACTTCAAAGTTTTGTGCACTTTGATCTTTTAATCTTTCTAAGTATTCTCTTACTTTTTCAACTGAGTTATTTTTTAATGAAATTAATGATAGTCTCATCTTACACCTTCTTGTCTTAAATTTATATTTATATAAATTTTAACACATTCAGAGAATAAAAAAACAAGGCGTTTAAGCCTTGCGTATTCGATTAAAACTAAATGATGTATCCTAATCCTAATAAGATTGCTAACACGATTAAGATTGAGTATCCTAAAACAATTAAGAAAATTGCTAAAAGACTAGCTCTTGAACGTGTTGTAACGACTTGGCCTTCAGCTGAAACAACACCATCTGATAATACAGATTCAAATACTAAGAAGTGTTGTCTTTGAGCTTCTTCACCTAAGAAGATTGAGTAGTCGTAGCTGTCTTTTTTAACAAATCCAACGTGTAAGTTGTTGAATAATACGTATGAAGTTTTTTGTGCTAAAGTAATGTTTCCGACTAATTCACATACTGAGTAAACTTCTGTTTCAGCATTGAATTCGATTTCTTCGCTTCCTTTAACTTTGTCAGCAAATTCTTGCATTGCTTTAGAAATAGTAGCAACAATAGCAGCTAATAATTCTTTGTATTCTTCATTTCCTTTAACATCTTTTTTAAGAGCTTTAGCAGCTTTTAAAACATTTTCAAAGTTTGTTTCAATACGTTTGATGTCTTCTATTGATGTTAATGTTTCTGGTAATGAAGCAGCTGTTAAACGAAGTTTTCTAGCGTAGATTGCTAATACTTTGATTTGTTCAGAAATCATTAAGTCTCTAATGTATGCATATTCTGTAATTTTATCTTCACACACTGGTAAAACTTCAACATCTTTTTCTACAAATTTTTCAACTAAAACTTCTTTTGTAACTGAGTTAGCTAATTTTTCTTGAAGTTCGTTAACTTCTTTTTCTAATTGTTCTTTTTTGCTTAATTCGTTTTGTAATTTTTCAATTTCTAAGTCTTTAGCAGATTTTTTTCTTTCGTAAACGTAATCATCATCAGCTGGGAAGTATGTTTCGTGATCTTTAATGATTTTGAAATCAACTACTTCTTTGAAGTTTCTTTTAGCTGTTTTGTCATCACGTTTCATTGATTTTGGATCAATAGCTAATTCTTCTATTGTTTCTTCGTAATCTAAACCACCGTCGAATTTATCAACATTAAGTTCGAATTCAGGAACGATATTTCCTTTTGAATCTTTATCATTGAATTCGATAACGATTCCCCCTCAGATTTTTTTATCTGTTTGGAATCAAGTTGCACACTCGTAACCTAATGATAAGAATCAGGTCATAGCGTCTTTACGAGTTTTGAATAGAGCTAAAGGACTTTCAACTTTTGGGTGTTTAAGAGCTCAAGGGTAGTTTTTATCCTTGTTAGGTCTATATAAACATTGTAAACGTTTCATATATCTCCTTTGTTTAAATAAGTAATTTTGTATAACGTTATATAAAATAAACTTTCGTTCCTCTTAATTATAAATGCTTTTTATAAATAATGATGATATATTTGTCTACTTCTAACCCTATAATTTAGGGAAAAACGGTATTTTTTTGCTTTTTTTTCACAAAAATTAAGAAAAAATAGCTATTTTTTTGATGTTTTCCATAGTGTGTAAGGGGTAAACATATTTTGAACTTAATAGTAAAGTGTAAAAATCAAATGTGTAACAAAATTCAAAAATTTTTGCCTTTTTCTTTGAATTTCATCAAATTATGATAATAAAAAATAAATTTTTTATTAAGCGTTTAGTGATAAAATTACAATTATGTTAAATAATAGAGAAAATAAAATGAATGATATTGTTAATCACTTGAAGAACTCTGGATTTGTTTTTCAAGGAAGTGAAATTTATGGAGGATTGTCAAATACTTGAGATTATGGACCGCTTGGTTCACTTTTAAAAGATAACATTGAGCAAGCTTGAAAACGTGAATTTGTTATCAAAGAAACTAACAACTACTTAATTGACTCAAAAATTTTAATGAACCCACAAGTTTGAGTAACAAGTGGTCACGTTTCTAACTTCTCTGACCCTTTAATCGAAAACAAAGTTAATGGAAAAAGATATAGAGCAGACAAATTAATTCAAGAAGTAAATCCTGATTTAATTCCTGAAAAAATGAGCTTTGATGAAATGGTTGTTTTTGTAAGAGAGCACATCAAAGAATATGAGGGAGATAAAACAGATTGATCAGACATTAAGAAATTTAACTTAATGTTCGAAACTTCTCAAGGAGTTGTTGAGGGTGCTAAATCAAAAGTTTACTTAAGACCTGAAACAGCACAAGGTATTTTTATTAACTTCAAAAACGTTCAAAGAACAATGAGAGCTAAATTACCATTTGGTGTAGCACAAGTTGGAAAAAGCTTTAGAAATGAAGTTACGCCAGGAAACTTCATTTTCAGAATAAGGGAATTTGAACAAATGGAACTTGAATTCTTCACAAAACCTGAAGAAGCACAACAATGATTTGACTACTATGTAAACAAAGCTTATAACTTTGTGCAACAATTAGGAATTTCAAAAGACTTAATCAGAGTTAGAGCTCACGATCCAGAAGAGTTAGCTCACTATTCAGCAGGAACAAGCGATATTGAATTTAATTTTGCTTTTGGTTGAGGTGAATTACTTGGGGTTGCTAACAGAACAGATTACGATCTTAAGTCACATATGAATGCAACAGGAGAATCACTTGATTACTTAGATCCTGAAACTAATACAAAAGTTATTCCATATGTTATTGAACCAAGCATCGGATTAGATCGTTTAATGTTAGCTGTAATTACAAGTGCTTATGATGTAGAAGAATTAGAAAATAATGATTCAAGAATTGTTTTACGTTTCCCTTACGAAATTGCACCTTACAAAGTTGCTGTTATGCCACTTGTTAAAAAGTTAAATGAAAAATCAAAAGAAATTTTCAACAATTTAGTTGCTGCTGGAATTTCAGTAACTTATGATGAAGCTGGTTCAATCGGAAAAAGATACCGTCGCCAAGACGCAATTGGAACACCTTGATGTTTAACAATTGACTATGACACATTAGAGGATAATGCGGTTACTTTAAGAAACAGAGATACTATGGAACAAGTTAGAGTATCAATTGACCAAGTAATTTCATTTATTCAAAAATAAAACTAACTAAATTAATTTAAAGGAGGAAATAATGTCAGCAAGATTAACTTCTGAAATAACAAATCAAATTAAGCATGCAAATGATATTGTTGATGTTATTTCTGAATTTATTCAATTACATAAAAAGGGAAATAGTTATGTTGGACTATGTCCTTTTCACCAAGATACTAAACCTAGTTTAAGTGTTGTTCAAGCTAAGCAAATTTTCAAATGCTTTGTTTGTGAAACTGCTGGTGACGTAATTGAGTTTGTGAAAAGATACAAAAGTATTTCTTATGTAGATACATTAGAATATTTAGCTAAAAGAGCAAATATTGAACTTGATTTTGAACAATATAAGCAAACTGAAACAATAAATTATTCTCAAGAAGTAATTGAAATAACTGATGTTTTAGACATTGTTAACTCATTTTACAAAGTTCAATATTTAACCAATCAAGCTGCTAAAGAATATTTAGCTAAACGTAAAATTGACAATCAAATTAGAGAAAAATTCAACATTGGTTATGCACCTAAAAATGTTTTGGTTAATTATTTAACTAATTTAAATTATTCAACACATCAAATGCAACAAGCAGGATTAGTTAATGCAGATATGCACGAGTTATTCTGGGATAGAGTAACTTTTGGTATTGCTAATGAACACGGACACATTGTTGGATTCAGTGGAAGAAAACTAAATAACAATGATCCTAATTCGCCTAAATACATTAACTCTCCAGAAACTGTTGCATTTAATAAATCGAGAATTTTATATAACTACCATAATGCCAAAGATTCAATTAGAACTAAAAAACAAGTTGTAATTGTTGAAGGTTATATGGATGTTATCGCTTGTTATAAAGCAGGAATTGAAAACGTAGTTGCAATTATGGGGACTGCTCTTACTAAAGAACATTTAGCACTTATTAAAAACACAAAAGTTTTAATGTTCCTTGATAATGATAAAGCAGGAATTGAAGCAACATTTAGAAGTTTAAGTAGATTATTAGAACACAATTTTGATGTTTCTATTATTAATAACACTTATTCAAAAGACCCTGACGAAATTTTAAATGAATATGGTGCACAAACTTTAGTTGACTTGATTAACAATTCACAAATATCTGCTATTGACTTTCTTTACAATCGTTTAAAAATCAAACATCAAATCAGCAGTGATAATTATGATTTTAATCACTTTAACTTGTTTATCATTGAACTTAATAAATACCTTGATTTATTTAGTGAAAAAGAACAACAATATTTAAAATCACAATTACAAAGAGAATTTAATTACGAACTAAAAATTGTTCCTAAAAGACAAATCCAAGAACAAGCCAAGTATGATGAATTTGTTGCAAATGACCTATATGCACCTATTGATCCATATGATGGATTTGTTCAAGCACTTAACAATGTTAGGTTTGATGAAAAAGATTTTTACAGCAAGCTCACTACTTTAGGTATTCAAAATAGATTGAAAATCTTAACTCAAGCTATGATGAACCCTCATATTTTGGATATCCTAAAACAAACTGAACATATTGGTGCTGTTTTTAGCTACCCAACTCAAATTGGCAGACTATACAAAGAAGTCATGAAAAACACCACACAATATTTAAATGAAAATTATTTAGACATATTCAAGCAATATTTACTTAAAAATTGTGGAATGACTGAAGCTGAAGTTAATTCAGAAATTATTGAAAATTATTTACATGAGTTATATGAAGAAACAACTTTCTTTACAGAGACAAGTATGCTTTCGTTTAATTCATATATAGTAGAACAAGAACCATTTATACAACAAACAATTGCAGATTTACCTAAGGGAGATGCATTGCCACCATATCTTGTTGACACAATAAATAACTTGAAAAAACTTAACTCAAATAAACCTGATAAGAAGAGAGGAAGATAATTTATGTATAAATTTGAAGAGATTATTAATTATATGAAGAGAGAGCTTAAAAAGCACCACAAAGATTACTTAACTCAAGAAGAAGTCTTTGATATCTTAAGCTCAAAAGGTTTATCTATTGATGAAGACACTATTGATGATTTTATGTCAGAATTAAAAGATAACAATATTATTATTGATGATGTTGACTTTGGTGACAATGATGACTATACAGAAGCTGATTTTGAAGATGTAGCACCTGCAAAATCAAAAAAATCTAAGAAAACAAAAGAAAAAAGTCTAGATGACTATGATTTCGAAAAATTAACTGACCTTGATGACCAGGAGCCTGACTTTGATGGTGGCTTTGATTCTGATGATATGGATGATGATGAGTATTATGAAGATGACGAAAACGAAGATTACTACACAATTCCAGATGAAGAAATAGAAGCTGATGAAGAAGAAGAGGAAGACGAAGAAAAAGAAACTGAAGTTCATAGATTAAGCGATGAATTCTTTGATGATGCAGGAATTGATTCAGGTTTTGATGATATGGATTTAGTTTTTGAAACTTACGATGAACCAATCGAATTAGCTGATGATACAAAAATTAAATACAACTTATCAAACAAACTTACTGAAACAAATGACATTGTTAAATGATATATGCGTTGAATCGGTAAATATGGAGAATTATTAACTTTAGAAGAAGAAAAACACTTAGCTAAATTAATGGAAAAAGGTGGTTTCAGAGGAAAAAGAGCAAGAGATAAACTTATCCAAAGAAACTTACGTTTAGTTATTAACAATGCTAAAAAATACAAAAACAGAGGACTTACATTTATTGACTTAATTTCTGAAGGTAACTCAGGTATCTTAAAAGCTGTTCAAAAATATGACGTTAACAAAGGGTTTAAATTCTCAACATATGCTACTTGATGAATTAGACAAGCTATCACAAGAGCTGTAGCTGACCAAGCTAGAACAATCCGTGTGCCTGTTCATATGGTTGAAACAATTAACAAAATTTCAAAAATTGAACGTGAATTACAACAAGAATTAGGAAGAGAACCATCTGATGAGGAAATTGCAGAAAGATACCAAAATGGATATGATGCTGCTAAAGTTAGATACATTAGAAAAATTAATATTGACCCTATTTCATTAGATAAACAAGTAGGTAAAGAAAACGATTCATCATTCAGTGACTTTGTTAAAGATGACAACATTGTTTCGCCGGTTGATTATGCTTCACAAGAAGAATTAGAAGAAATCTTATTAGATATGGTTAACAACCTTGATCCAGAAGATAAAAAACTTATTTGTAAACGTTTTGGTATCGGTGTTGATGAAAACGGAAATAAATACAGAGTGCACTCATTAGAAGAATTAGCAATAGACCGTGGAGGAGTTTCTAAAGAACGTGTAAGACAAATTGAAAACAAAATCTTACGTAAACTTAAATCAGATCCAAAACACGGTAAAAACTTAAAAGACTTTATTAGAAACTAAAAACAACAATTAAACAAAATTAGGAAAAATAGATATTATGAGAGAAAAAAGTTTAAAAATTAAAGATTTTATTGAATTATTAAACAAAATGTACCCATTAGAAAACAAAGAAATTTGAGATCCATCAGGGTACTCAGTAAAAACAGTTCAAGCTAAAAAATTCAAAGGTGCAGTTTTAGCAATCGACCTTACAAAAGAAGTGCTTCAAGAAGCAATTGATAATGATTGCAACGTTATCTTAACACACCACCCATTCAAATTCGAAAGAAGATGAATTGATGAAGATTACAAAGCACCATACAAAAGAGAAATCTTAAATTTACTTAGAAAACACCAAATTACAGCATTCTCAATGCATACAAATTACGACTGCGATCCAAAAGGTACTTCATACCAAATTGCAAGATACATGGGTATAGAAGCAAAACAAAATGAAGAATTAACACAAAAATTCTCATCAGTTGTTGACGCTAATTTATCATTAAACCAAATTAAAGAATTATTAGAAAAAAGATTAGGATTGCACTCATTTAGAACTAATGTTGCACCTGAAAACTACGATAAAAAATTCAAAACAGTTGCAATCTTAAGTGGAAGTGGATACATTGGACAAATTAATGATTTAGCTACAAAATGTGACTTAATCATTTCAAGTGACTTTAGATGAAGTGACTGAATCGTATTTGACCAAACAAACACAAACATTTTAGAAGTTCCACACTTAGATGAAGAAGTATTTGCGCTTGATATGTATGAACAACTTCAAGAAATGCTTCCAAATCATAAATTCATTTTTGTCAAAACTAATGTGCCATATCACAATATGTAATTGACTAAATTTAACTGCTATAAAGCAGTTATTTTTATTTTTATAATAGTGTGCAAGCTTTAAAAGTTTTGCTACTTTAAACTTTTATTACTATAAACTAAACAACAAAGTGCAATCTTTAAAAAAATAAAAATGTATAATTAATAAAATTTATTTTATTAATTAACTAAAAGGGTGTTATGAACAATAAAAATCTAGCAAATTTAATTAGACCAACTAAATTAGAAGACATTGTCGGACAAAAGCACGTTGTTAAATTACTTGAAAAAGTTATTGCAAACAAAATAACAACAAGTTTTATTTTCTTTGGTGAATCAGGAACCGGTAAGACAACAAGTGCAATGATTTTGGCTAACCAATTAGGTCTTAAGTATGATTTGTTTAACGCATCAGTTGATAATAAAGATAAATTAATTAATATTTTGAAAAATAATGATGTAATCATCATCGATGAAATACATAGATTAAATAAAGATAAGCAAGACATTTTGTTATCTTATCTAGAATTTGACAAGATTATTGTTTATGCAACTACAACAGAAAACCCTTACTTTAAAGTTGTACCTGCTCTAAGAAGTAGAATGCAAATTGTGCAGTTTTTTAAGATTTCAGAAGATGAAATCGCAGAGAAACTTAATCAAATTGTTAAGGAAAGTTTTCCTAACTATTTAATTAGTATGGATGTTCTAAAAAACTTAGCTAGATTTTCTTCAGGAGACTTAAGATTAAGTATTAACAATTTACATATGCTCATTTTATGTTCTGATCCAGGTGTAGAAATTACTAAAGAGCAACTGAAACAAGTTATTCCGAATATTAACTTCTACAGTGACTTAAATTCAAGCGCACATTACAACAATTTATCTGCATTTCACAAATCTCTTAGAGGTTCAGATGTAAATGCTGCACTGTATTATGGGATGTTAATTTTAAAAAGTGGAGATGTTGATGGATTATTCAGGAGAATGATTTGTGCATCATATGAAGATATTGGTCACGCTTCACCGAATGTAAGCTTAAGAGTGCTCAATGCAATTGAAGCTTTTGAGCGACTTGGAATGCCCGAAGGAAAATTACCAATTGCTTTTGCAATTATTGATATTGCACTAGCGCCAAAAAGTAATTCAACATACATTGCAATCGAAAACACAGAGCAAATCTTAGATTCAGGACAAATTTATCAAATACCAAAACATTTAAGAGATTCACATTATGCATCAGCGGTTAAATTAGGTGATGGAGTTGATTACAAATATCCACATAACTACTGAAACAATTATGTTAATCAGCAATATTTACCAAAAGAATTATCTAAAGCAGAATTTTATTTTGCTGGATTAAATGAAAACGAACAAAAATACAAAAAATATTGACAAAAAATCAAGGAAGCAATTAAGGAGGATTAGATGAATTTAAAATTAGAAAACATTAATTCATTAGAAGATCTTAAAGTAGCAAAAGCAAGTGTATTTTCAAATGAAGGAGAAATTTACAAACTTCAACAAGAATTAAAAACAGCCCCAGTTGAACAAAAGAAAGAAATCGGACAAAAAATTACAGTTCTTAAAAAAGAATATGAAGATTTCTTTAAGTTAGCTGAAGAAAGAATTCAAAAACTTGAAATTGAAAAGAAAATTAATTCAGAATTTATTGACGTAACAATTCCTGTTTTAAAACCTGGAGCATTACATCCAATCACACTTGTTGAAGAAAGATTAAGAGATTGATTTTTCCAACACGGATACTATGAACGTAAAGATGGTGAAATTGTATCTGATGAATATAACTTTAAACGTTTAAATATTCCAGATGATCACCCTGCTAGAGGGATGCATGACTCACTTTACATTACAGAACAAACTTTATTAAGAACACATAATACAGGTATTACTGCAAAAGTTCTTGAAGAAAATCCTAATAAGGAATTTTCAACTTTTGCTATTGGTAAAGTTTACAGAAATGATGAAGATGATGCAACTCACTCACACCAATTTACTCAAATTGACTTTGTTACAGTTGGAAAAGTTTCATTCTCTAACTTAATTTGAACTCTTAAAGATTTACTTTCATATGTTTTAGAAGAAAACGTTGAAATCAGATTAAGACCAAGTTACTTCCCATTCACTGAGCCAAGTGTTGAAGTTGATGTATTTTACAAAAATAGATGAATTGAAATTTTAGGTGCCGGTATGCTTCATCCAAGTGTTTTAGAAATGGCTGGTTTTGATTCATCATTTAACGGTTTTGCAGCTGGTATTGGAATTGAACGTATCACAATGATTAAATATGGTTTTACAGATATAAGAGATTTATACAGAAATGATTTAAGAATAATGGAGCAATTTAAAAATGAAAGATAGTTTTTTAAAAATATTACAGTCAGAAGGTCAAAAACCATACTTTACAAAAATTTTAGATAAATTAAAAGAAGAAGAAAGAAATGGAGTTAAAGTTTTTCCACACCAAATGGATTTATTTAAACCATTTGAATTCTTCCAAGTTAATGAAACTAAAGTTATTATCTTAGGTCAAGATCCATACCACACATTAGGTTTAGCTGATGGATTAGCATTTTCAACATATGATGACAAATTTGCTCCTTCACTAAATAATATGCTTAAGGAACTTAAAAAAGATTATCCTAAAACAAAATTAGAAACAACTTCACTTGTTCCTTGAGCTAAACAAGGTGTTTTATTATTAAATACAGTTTTAACAGTTGCTCAAAGCAAGCCTGCTTCACACTTCAGAATAGGATGAGAAACTTTCACACACAAAGTAGTTGAGGAAGTAGTTGCGCAAAACCCTAATGTTATTGTAGTTGCGTTAGGTAAAAAAGCACAACAATTCATTAAAGATATAGCGATTAATCCTAAGAACTTAATTGAACTTGCACACCCAAGTCCATATAGTTACAACAAAGGTTTTGCAGATTCACACTTATTTAAAACTATTAATAAAAAACTTAAACAAAACAATGCAGAACCAATCAAATGAGATTTAACTAAAGGAGGAAAGTAATTTATGATTTTATCTTTAAAACATTTAAATAAATATTTACCAAATATTAAGTTAGATGCAAAAGAAGTAGAAAAAGCATTAAACAACTTAGGTTTAGAAGTTGAATCAGTTTCACCTTTCTCTGACGTTAAAGGTTTATTATTTGCAAAAGTTTTAGAAGTTTCAGTTAACCCTAATTCAGACAAATTAGATGTAGTTAAAGTTTTAACAAAACAAGGTGAATACACAATTCAAACAAATAATAGAATTTTAAAACCGGGAGACCTTACAATTTGCTTCCCAACAGGTGCATCAAAAGGTGATTTTGTTTTCGCAGACAAAGAAATTAAAGGTGTTTTATCGCAAGGAATGTTCGGTGCGTGATCTGAAATTGGATATGATAATTCACTTTTATCATATACTGACTCAATTTTAGTTTTACCAAACAATTTTGCTGCACTTGAAGAAGATGCAATGGAACTTTTAGGTCTTAATGACACACTTATTGAAATTTCAGTAACGGCAAACAGAAATGATGCGAACTCATATTATGTTTTAGCTAGAGAATTAGCTTCATATTTTGATACCGACTTTATAAGTGTATTAAAAGAAATACCAAGTTCATTTACAACACAATTTACAGTTAATAAAAACAAAGCACAACATTTATCATTTACAGAAGTTAAAGGTAAAAAAGAAATAACTTTATATGAAAAAATGTTACTTGCAAAACACGGTATTGATACAAAATTTGACTGAGCAGTTAATTTAACAAACTTAACATTAATTAACTATGGTGTGCCTGCTCACGTTTATGATGCTACAAAATTAGAAAATAATTTAAGTGCAGATTATTATTCAGGAAAATTAGTTATTTTAGGAAATAAAGAAGTTGAATTAAATAATGTTTTAACAATTTTTGCTAACAATAAACCTGTTTCAGTTGCTTGCGCTATGGGTCTAGAAGACACGAAAGCTACAGAGCAAACAAATGATTATTTATTTGAAGTTGGAGTGTTTAAGTCTACAGATGTTAGACATTCATCTAAAGAACTTAAATTAATTTCAAACTCAGCAGCACAAGGTGCAAGAACAATTACACCTGAATTAGCAAGTTTAGCAGTTAAATTCATCAGATCATACTGCAATGATTTACAAGTCTCAAATACAATTGGTGAATTTGAATTTGCTAGCTATAAAGAAATAAAAATTGATAATGAAAAATTAAAGGTTTACTCAAATAAATCAGACAATCAATTAATTGAATTTAACAAAGCTAAAGAACAATTAAGTAAATTAGGATTTATCTTTGAAGTAGACATTGTTAAAGTTCCTAACTATAGATATGATGTTAACTTATTTGAAGATGTTATGGAAGAATTATTCAGATTCTATTCATACAGCAACTTTAAAGAAGAAATTGTTAAAAACGTTCCATTAATTACACAATCAAAAGATAGAACAAAAAATATTATTAGTGGAATGGGTTATTCAGAAGTTAGAACATTTATGCTTGTTTCTAAAGAAAAAGCAGACTTTAAAGTTTTAGACTTAAAAGAAACTGTCGGACCTTTATTAACATTCGTTTCTAAAGAAAGAGAATACGTACGTAATTCAATTATTGTTTCATTGCAAGAAGTTGTTGAATACAATCAAAAACGTAAATTAAACTCAATTAACATTTTTGAAGTAGGAATGATCGGGAACTCTAATGAAGTTTTAGGTCTTGCTTCAACAACTAAATCATTCTTTGAAATGAAACAAGATATTATTAATTTTGCAAAATTAGATTTAGAATTTGTTCCTTTAAAAGACAATGCTTTAGTTCATCCAAATGCATCTGCAAAAATTGTTTACATTGACCAAAACACAGGTGCACAAGTTGAATTAGGTTGATTAGGTAAAATTCATCCATCAATTGATAAGACAAATGCATTCTATGCCGAATTATTCACAGATGTGATTAAAAACATTAGAAACAACGAAACAGCAACTAAATTCCAATCAGTTAATACTGAACCATACAAAACACTTGACCTTACATTTGAACTTGCAAATGGTGAGTACATTCAAGATAAAATTAATCAAATTAAATCAGTTTCAAATTGTTTCAGCATTGACCAAATTGATGATTACAAAAAAGAAAATTCACACAATGTAACACTTAGAATTACAGGTTCAAGTGAGCAAATTGAAAAAATAGATTCACACTTTAATAACTAGGAGACCTATGTATTCAGATATTAGTTTAAAAGATAAATTAGTTCAAGATGCAATTAACAATGAACTAAAAAGACAAGAAGATCACATTGAATTAATCGCTAGTGAAAACTATGTTTCAGAAGATGTGCTTAAAGCTCAAGGTAGTGTTTTAACAAACAAATATGGTGAAGGCTACCCAAATAGAAGATATTATGGTGGATGTGAAAATGTTGACGTAGTTGAACAAGCTGCTATTGATAGATTAAAAGCTATTTTTAGTGTTAAATTTGCTAACGTGCAACCTTATTCAGGTTCAGTTGCAAATGCTGCTGCTATTGCATCAGTTGTACCTAGTGGTGGAAAAATTATGGGGCTTTCACTTAGTTCAGGTGGACACTTAACACACGGATACAAAATCAGTTTTAGTGGAATTTTCTATGAATCAGTTTCATATGATTTAGGTAAAGATGGAATTTTAGATTATGATGCAATTTTAGAACTTGCTCTAAAAGAAAAACCACACTTAATTATTTGTGGTTATTCAGCTTACTCAAGAACAATTGATTTTGCTAAATTCAGAGAAATCGCTGATAAATGTGGTGCAAAATTACTTGCTGATATAGCTCACATTGCAGGACTTGTTGCTACTGGAGAACACCCATCACCAGTTGGTTATGCAGATATCATTACTTCTACAACACATAAAACATTACGTGGAGGTAGAGGTGGAATCATTATGACTAATGATGAAGAAATTGCTAAAAAAATTGACAGATGAGTATTCCCTGGATACCAAGGTGGGCCATTATTCCACGCTATAGCTGGAAAAGCTGTAAGCTTTTATGAAGCTATGCAACCTATGTTTAAAGAATATGCAAAAAACATTAGATTAAATGCAACTAAGTTCTGTAATAAATTCATTAACAAAGGTGCAAAAATTATTTCAGGTGGAACAGACAACCACTTATTTATGATTGATGTTTTATCTACATACAACATTAGCGGTAAAGAAGCTGAAGAAATCTTAGGAAAAATCAACATTACATTAAACAAAAACACAATTCCATTCGATACACTTTCACCGTTTGTGGCAAGTGGTATTAGAATTGGAACTGCTGCTATGACAAGTAGAGATTTCACAGAATGAGATAAATTAGCAGACATAATTGATTACACACTTAGAAATTATGAAATGTTAAGTTCAGAAAATGGAATAGATAAACTAAATGAACTTAAACAAGAAGTTTTAGAATTAACTAAAAAATTCCCAATCAAAAAATCATATTTATAAGATGCAATTGCATCTTATTTTTTTTCTTTTATAACAGTCCCGTAGACTTAAAAGTAAAAAAATGTAAATCAAATTTAAATAAGCTAATAAATCTTGAAATTTAACAATCAGATATTGTGTATAGTGTTTAGAATTTGTTAAAATAGACAGATAAAATTCAATAAATTTATTTATAAATTTATTAGGATTACTCAAATTTTGAGTAGGTTGGTACATTTATGAAAAAAAGAAATAAGAAATTAATAATAAGTTTAACTCTGGGAGCAGCTCCGATTCTTTCATTGACTGCAATTTCAGGAATTGTTCAACAAAGAGTTTCTTGAACAGATGAAAATAAAGCTTATTCACTTGATACACAAACACAATTGAATTTAAGTGATTGAATGGCTGATGTTGATGGGAACAAATTACTATCAGAGCTTTCTATACCAGGAACTCACGATAGTGGTATGTATGATGGTAAAGGTTTTAAGTGAATTTTTTTCGGTTCTGCTTGAGCTAGAACACAATACAAAAATTTACCTAACCAATTCAAAATGGGTATTCGTTATTTAGATATTCGTTTGGACAGATACAATTTAGTTAATCATGGTGGAGTAGATTCGAATTGATTATATTTACAAAATGTGTTAGATGAGTGTAAAAAATTCTTAACTGCACACTCAAGTGAAACAATCATTTTACGTATAAAAGATGAAAGTGTAGATGTTGGTAATTTATCTGTTACAGATTGTATAAAATGAAGAAACTCAATAATTGATAATCTTTATAAATTCAAAGATATCCTCTTCAAAAATGATTCTCGTAATAATAATCTGAACCCAACACTTAATGAACTAAGAGGTAAAGTTTTTGTTGTAAATAACTTTCACCACAAAGTTTATTCAGATAATAACTATGGAACTTTCATTGATCACGGTAATAACTGAAATATACGACAAGATGCATACGATTCAACAGAAGATGTAAAGAAGAGAATGTTTGAGAATATGACAAACATGTATCAAGATCCAAATGATTTCCACAATGACATAATGACCAACTTCCTTTCAAGATCTAACGGTGAGCAACCTTGAAGAACTAGTGAACCTTTAAATAAATGACTTGTTAAAAAACTTAAAGAAAAAGAAGATCAATGAGAACAATTAGGAATTGTACCAATGGACTTCCCTGGAGATGCCCTTGCATTAGCTATAGTCCGTAAAAACTATATGTATAGTCAAAGAGTAATTAACCGTGGAATTTTCGGAAGACAATTAAATACGATTCCTGTTACTAAATTATTTGACAATACATCGATTATTGAATTAAACCAACCGATGAAAGATTACTTTGTTGAAGTTTACAAAGGTAATAATCTTTTAGAAAAGAAAAAGATAACTGATACAAACACAAGAATTCAGTTAGCTAATAAATTTGTTTTAGGCGATTCAATCAAATTAGTTTTCTACAAAGAAACTCCAACAAACATTTACTATCCAACTCCAAAAAGAATTTTAAATGTTGAAGGAACACTTACGGTTTCTAGAAATGAAGAATATGTAAATAAACTTCTTAGAATAGGGAGAAGTTATGTGGCATATTCAGATACTCTTGCTAATACAACTTACCAAAATTTCATTAGATTTCATATTCAAAATGAAATTGTAAGTGTAGCTAATTCATATATCATTCAACCAATGACTGACCAAAGAGGTGAATGAGCCGACTTATTTGATTCAGATAAAACTGAAGTTCAAAATAAAATTACAAACTTAAAAAATGCTTATGAAGCTTTGAAATCAGATATAAAAACATTTAATTCATCAGTTCCATTTAGAAATTCTCAATTAAGTTTTATAACAACTGTTGACAAATCTAAATTATCAGAAGATAGTTATCAAGCATTTCAAGATGTAATTACAACAATTCCTAAATTACCTGAATATCAAAATGTTCTTAACATTTACATCAAGAAGAAAAATAAATTAGCTGGATTAAAAACAATCTTGAATGATCTTCAGGATTATTTAGGACTGTTCAATCAAAAAGTTACTGACTTAGATTTAGATAATTTACAAATTAACTACCAAGATAAAAAAGCAGAATTTAACCAAAATATTCAATCTATTCAGGTTATTATCAAAGAAACAATTAATAATGATACAACTATTGATTTTACGAATGTAAAAAGCAGATTACAAACTCATTATAATAAATGCACTCAAATTATTAAATCACTAGAAGACTTAAAAAAACAACATGATCAAAACTTATATAGAGAAAGATTAAGAGCTGCATTACAAAAATGTGAAGAACAAAAAACACAAATCAATTACTTAATTGATAATAGTGGTTGAGCAACTAAAATTGATCAATTAATTACTGAAATTAACGAGCAATTAACACTTTCAGAAATTCAAGAAACAAAAGTTAATGATATTGAACAACGTATGCAATCTGCTATTTCGATGTTAAATGGACAATCTAATTTAGATTCAATTAGACAATCTATTTTGTCATCTAAATATTTAGAACAAAGCGTTATTGATCAAAAAGTTGCTGAACTTAACCAAAAAAGATCTTATGCAGACGTAATTGCATTGCAAAATGCAGTTGAGGAATTAAATAATTTTGAACATCAAGCTATTAATCAAACAATTGATAGTTTATCTAACTTAACTGATACACAAGAATCAAGTGCAAAAACTGCAGTTGAACAATGTGCAAATAGAGTTGCGATGAATTCAATAGTTTCAAATGTAATTAAATTAAACAACTTTAATGCTCAACTCAAGAATTTTGATTCTGTAAAGTCATCAATTAACTATATAGAAGCATCAACAGATCTTAAAAAAGCTTATGATAATGCAGAAATAGTAGCTAATACAGTTAAAAATTCAAATACATTTGATAGAGGAATTGAAAATATTGATACTGCAATACCGAACTTGCAGATAGCAAAAAACAACTTAGATGGTCAAAGAAGATTAGATACTGCAAAAGCAGAATCTAACAAAAATATTGATAAGTTAACTTACTTATCAGATAATGTTCAAAAACCAGCTGCTAAAACCTCTATTAGTAATGCGCAAACTGTAAATGATGTAAATTTAATTGCTTCTAATGCTACAAAATTGAATACTGCATTAGAACAACTCTCAATTGCTGATTCGAAATTAAATCAACCAGCATATACAGAAGCTGCGAATAATAAAAAACAAACATTTTATTCTGCTAAAAGTGCAATAGACAATATCAAATCAAATTCAGACTTTACAAGATCAATTTCTAATATTGATAGATTAACAGTTAACTTAAAAAACGCTATCAAGGGTCTTGATGGTGATTCTAAATTATCATCTGCAAGAACAACTGCATTAAATGAGTTGAATAAATTAACTAATTTAACTGGAGAACGAATAAAAGCTGCACAAGATGTAATCAATGCTGCTAACACAATTAATTTAGTTAATTTAAAATTACTTGAAGCTCAAAAACAAAATGCAATCAACAAAATTAATTCATTATCTAACTTAGGACAAACCAAAAAAGAAAAAGCGGCTGAATTAATAAATAATAAAACTACAAAAACTGAAATTGATGCAATTCAATTAAACTATTCAAAAGTTGATTATGCACTTCCGAAAATTAAAGAAGCTGAATATGAAAAATCAACAATAAACTACACTGAAGCTGAAGGTTCTAGAAAAACAAACTTTGATACTATATTGGACAGTTTACTACCATTAAAATCACAAACTGATTTTTCAACATTGCCTGCTAACTTTGATGCAAATGTTATAACTCTTGAGAATGCAAAAGGTGACTTGAATGGATTAGACAGGCTTAAAAAAGAAAAAGAACAAGCTAACATTTTCATTTCTAATTTAAGTGAATTATCAAATGAACAAAAAGATACTTTTGCAAATAGCATAACTTCAGCTAACTCAATTTCAGAAGTTAGAGATATTAAAAACAATGCTGAAAAACTTAATAATGCTTTAATTGAATTAAAAGCAGCAAGACAAACTGCAAAATATGAATTGACTAAATTAACACACTTATTAGAAGAACAAATTGCAGAAGCAAATAACCAAATCGATGCTGCAATAACAATTCAATTAACAAAAAACATTGTTACAAACGCAACAAATGTTGATGCTGCAATTGAACAAGCTCAAAGATTTAATGATGTTAAATCTAAACCACAATTTACAGAAGCTGATTCAGATAAAAAACAAGTTGCTCAAACAGCGTTTGACAACTTATCAGGTGTAGAAAGAGTAACAGACTTTACAACAAGTCCTATTGCTGACATTACAGAAAAAACGGAATCTCTTAATATTGCAATCAACTCACTTGATGGTCAACAAAACTTAGATGCTGCAATAGCTGCTGCTAAATCTGCTATTGATGCATTGCCTAACTTATCAGACGATGAGAAAAGAGACGCAAAAACTGAAGTTGAAAAACAAACAACTATCGCTAATGTTGCTGATAAATTATTAAATGCTAAAAAACAAGATGCATCAAATAAAATTGACTCATTATCAAACTTATCAGATGATGTGCAAAAACCAGCTGTTAAAGCTTTAATTAACTCAAAAGCAACTAAAGATGAAATTGATGCAATTGTTGTTAATGCAGAAAAAGTTAACAGTGGTATTGGAGCACTTAATGATGAAGTTGCGATAAAAGAAGAAGTTCAATACAAACAAGCATCAGATGATGTTAAAGAAAACTTTTATAATGCTATAACTGCATTAGATGGATTATCAAGCTACACAGACTTTGAAACTCCGTTTGACCAATTAGATACTAAATTACAAGCCGTATCTGAAGCTAAGGGTTCATTAAATGGTAAAGATAGATTAGATGCTGCAAAAGCTGAAGCAATTAAAGTTATTGAGGCACTTGAAAACTTAACATCAGTTCAAAAAGATGCTGATAAAAATGAAGTTGAAGCTGAAACATCAATTACTGATGTTGAAGAAAAATTACTTGAAACTCAAAAAGAAGATGCTATAGTTAAAATTAACTCATTATCTAAATTATCGGAAACTCAAAAAGAAAAAGCTATGAAATTAATAGAAGCTAAATCTGGTAAAGCACAAATTGATAAAGTAGTTTCAAATGCTTCAAGCATTGATGCAGCAATTGCTAAAGTTGAATCTGCTAGAGAACTTGAATCAGAAATCGAATACACACAAGCTTCAAATCAAGATGTATTTGATGATGCAGTTACTGCTTTAAATGACTTAACAACAACACTTGACTTTGATGAACAATATCCTAACTTAGATAACAAGTTAGATACATTAAAATCAACTCACGATGCTCTTGATGGTACTGGTAGATTAAAAACAGCTAAAGAAGAAGCGCTTACTGCTATCGAAGCTGCTTCAAACTTATCAGATACTCAAAAAGAAGCTGCTAAAAACACAGTAAGCAGCTTAAATGAAGTTTCTAAGATTAAA
Organism: Mycoplasma sp. 4404; assembly: GCF_034863325.1. NCBI lineage: Bacteria > Bacillati > Mycoplasmatota > Mollicutes > Mycoplasmatales > Mycoplasmataceae > Mycoplasma > Mycoplasma sp. 4404. Next base: position 332,108 of record NZ_JAYFFE010000001.1, on the reverse strand, counting down.
GATATTAAGAATAATGTAAAAGAAGTTAACAGTGCATTTGATGTTGTTGAGAATGCTGAAGCAATGAAAGAAACAACACAATACATTCAAGCTGATAAACAATTTAAAGATGCATTTGATAATGCATTGGCTGCTTTTGAAGAAATTAAAGCAAAAGAAGACTTTGCTACAGAAATTCCTAATTTATCTGAAAAATTAGTTGTACTTCAAAAAGCTACAGACGCTCTTAACGGTAAAGTTAAACCAGAAACTAAACCTAAAGACCCTGCTAAAGAAGAAGACAAAAAAGAAAACACAAGTAGTGGTTCAAACTTAGTCGGTCCAGTTGCAGGTGGTTTATCAGGATTACTTGCATTAATTGGTTCAATCTTTGGATTTATCTTCTACAAAAAACGTAGAAAACGTAATAAATAATTTTTAAATTTAAGCTTTCATCCTAGTGATGAAGGTTTTTTATTTTGTTTTTGCCAAAAAAGTGAAAGAAAAAGAAGACACCATAAGGTATCTTCTAAATTTTGCGATTACATCTTATTTGGTTAAAATGTAGTTAAAGAATAATGGTTTATTTTCTTTATTTACAATCTTCATTTTGTGATCTTTTGTTAAGTCGTATTTTTTAGGTGTTAATAATGTTAATAAACAGTAGTTGTATGTTTCTTCAGTTGTAACTGCTGAAACATTTTCAAGAACTAATTCATCATCGATGTATACGTCAAATGATGACATATTTGGTCCTGTTTTTCCAAATAAGTTAATAGCGTCTGAGTTGAATGTAAATTCAAAGTATTCGTTAGCTTTTGAAACCTTAGCTGAAACACCATTGATTGCGTTGTTGATTTGATCATTTTCGTTTGTTAAGAATTCTCAAGATGTTCCATAGAATTGAATTTCAGGATTGTTAATTGGTAATACTCTCTTGTTTTGAGTATCAAGACCAAATTTAATTTCTCTAATGATTGTAACTTTAAGCTTTCTTGTTTTTTCGTCGTCATTGATTGGTTCTCTCATTGTTGTAATGTGAACTTCTTCAATTCCATCATAAATAGCACCAAAGTCTAATCTATTAGTTAATGGAAGACCTTCTGTATCTTTTGTAGGGTCAACTACAAAGTTTAATGTTTTGAACACAACCGGCATATCAATAAATTCACCTTCGAATATTTCAACTTTTTCAGTTCTCTTAAGTTCGATTGTGTAATGAGTTGGACGGTATTGTTTTTGGAAGTCAGCTTTAGCAATAATATCCATAAAGCTTAATGTAGCAGGTTTTTGGAACTTGATATTAAAGTCTAATTTATCTGTTTGTCAAGTTTCAATTTTTGTGTTGTAAATTTGATCGTAAATTGCTTTATATTCTGTATTACCATTAATATAACGATTTGAAGGTCCTCTAATGCTTGATGCGACAGGGTTTGTAACTTGAGCTGAACCAGCGAATTTTGTAATTTGAAGGTCGCTCTTAGTATCAGTAGGCATAAATCTTGGTTTGTATTGTCATTGTTCACTAGTTAATAATTCTTGGATTTTTTCTGGTGTATCGTATCAATCTGCTGGAAGATTTGGACTTAATGCATAGTTGTTAATTTCGTAGATTGTATTTGAACCTGTATCATTGATTTTTTCCAATCAGAATGTTCTTCTTGGGTATGCAATATCATTTCAAGCGGCGATTGTAAGGTCGTAAACTTGTCCTTTTTGTAATGTTACTGTACCAAAATCTTTTAGTGCATTATTTGTTGAGTTAATTTCACCTTCGAATGCATCACCAATCTTGATGTATCCTCAGTTAGATAAGTAAGCTTTAATATTATATGATCCTGTTTCAGGTGCGATGAATTTTGTCTTAGATTCAACTAATTGTTTTTTACCTGTGAATGGGTTTTGAAGTTTTCTTTGTTCAAAATCTTCAACTAAAGTATCTTTTGGTTGAATGTTATTTGTTTTGATGTAGTTCATAATTTGTGAAATCGTTCTTAATCCTTTAACTTGACCATCTGTAAGTTGGTAAGTTGTTAAGACTGGACGGTTAACTACGTTTCTAAGTTTAATTTTGTATCTGTAAGCAGGTACATATCTTTTTGGTTTGTTTTCAAAGTCAGCTGGAATAACTTCCATATCAAATTCATCAATTTCTGCAAGTTTATCTGGGTTTGCTCTATAGATAACTTTCATTCTTGTAGGATCTGATGGATCAAATTCTAAACTTCCACCTAATTTTGTTCTTGCAGGGAATTTAAGTTCTTTAATTCTAAAGTTAGAGTTAAGTGAGTTAATTCCATTGGCAAAGTCAAATGTAAAGTCTTGTCCTGCTGGAATTTGGTAAGCTGGAGCTGTATCTGAAGTATATTCAAATCTGTCTAGCTCACTGTTGTATAAGAATTGACCACAAGCATAAAGGTTAGCGACAAAATCAAATGATGGTCATTGGAACATATCAAGCATTCTTTCGATATTTTCTTGATCTGGATATTTAGCCATAAGCTCATTGATTTTATCTCCAGTTGCTCTTAATTTAGCAATGGCGTCTCTTTCTTTTTGAGCTCATTGTTTATCCATTTCTATTAAGTTTCGAGGTCTATCGGCATCATTATATCCATAGTAACCTTTAGGGTCAATTTCTTGACTTCCGTTAAATCTTCAGTCTTTTCAGTCAGCTTGAACTTTTTCAAATTCAGCTGCAGCTTTATTAGCTTCGGCCATAGCTGCATCAAATTCTGGTTTATGGTCGTTTGTAATATCAACTGTTGGTACTGATCGTTGTAATGATTCAATTGTGCTTGCGTATTGTTTTAATGCGTAGTAGAAGTTTAATTTGAAGTATTTAGATAAGTATCAAGTTGTCTTCAATTTCTTATCGTATAAACCATTTCTTCCTGATGATTTAACTCATTCAATAAAGTTAACTGGTCCTAATGTGTAAATCATATTTGAGTAAAGTGCGTATCAGTCAGCTTTTGTTTGGTTAATTACATATGAGTTAGCTAATCTAGCTCAGGATACATCAAAGTCTCCTGATGGGTTTGTAATTCCACGAAGTCTTGTTTTATCATTAATAAATGATAAGTTAATTACTGATGGAATGTTTGTTCATCCGTGGTCCCTTATATTGAATGGATCTTGGTGAGGTTGAAAGTTATGGTTAATTTCGTGGTAGTTTCCTCAATCATCAAATCCAAAGTCAGAAGTTCCTTTTAAGTAAGGTGATGCTCATCTGATCGCAGCTCAAAGATTGTTTCCACCACCTCAAGCACCAGCTCCTCCTCAAACATCATCACAGTAGTTAAGTGCTAACTTAGGTGCGTTGTAGTCGAATCAGAAGTATGACATTTCATAGAAACTATCTCATTTGTGCATTTTTTCTTCAGGGAAGATAATATCATCAAATTTAACATGAGCAATAGCATTTGATGATGTATAAGGAATTGCTATACCTGAGTAGTTTGATTGAATTGTCATAATAGGTGCATTAATTGTGCCTGCTTTAACAGCAGCCATTTGTGCATCTCATTCTGCTTTTGTTGTTTGTCCATAAACGTAGTGAAGTTGTTCAACTGCATTATAAACTTTAACGTCAAATGGAGCAGGGTTACCATTTTGATCTCTAAGAGTTACACCAACGTTAATTGATAATGCTCCACCAAATGGTGAACCAACTTTAACTCTTCTTGTGACTGGGTCAATTTCGTTAAATCTAAATCTAAATCTTGATAGAACAAATGGGTAACGGTTAGAAATTTTCCCTGTGTTGTCTGCTGGGTAGTTGTCTCAGTAGCTTTTGTTTACATAGAAATCAAACGGAACTTCACTGTAAACGCCTGTAGTTTCATTTGGTGTTGCATATAATTCTTTAAGAATTTTATATGTGTCTTCACTAATTTCAAATTCAATAACTTCTCCAGCCGGAGCATATAAACCAATAACATTGTATCCTGTCATTGATGTGTTGATTGAAATTTCTTTTGTAACTGTTTGAGTTTCGTCTGTAACTACTCTTTCAAATCATTTATCTGCAGCAGGGTGTTTTTTAAGACGGTTATTTGCGATTTCTTCTTTGATGAAGTTTGCATCACTATATTTACGTGCACCTTCACCTGTGAAACCATCTACACCAATAACACCTTCAACTCTTTCGTTGTAAACAAGTTCACCCATACTAAGTTTTTGGCCATTTACTTCAAAGAAAGCGCGATCAGCAAAGTTTTTGTTATCTTTTTCGTAGTTAAAATCGTATCCAGGGTATCTGAACCCATAACTTGAATACATTTGGTTTAATTTTGTATCGTAAACTTGTTTTTGGATTGTAGGTCTAGGTTTTCTATCAATGATTTTATCTGTATATGAAACAATGTCTAATCTGTTTGAAAGTAATGAACTGAATGGTTTAGTATTATTTGCAAGTGGTAATGCTGAAATAGTAACTGGTTTTAATCTTCACATTACACCAGCTGAATTTTTAACTACTAATGAATAGTCCCCATCTCTGTTTACATTTAATGTGGTTGAATGTTCATTTTCAATTAATGTTGTATATCTGTATCAAGATGAGTTAGCTCAATCTACACCATCAACATTAATTGCTGTAACTGTAGCTGCGTTATTTATTAATAATCCATCATTTGATGCAGTTAATTTTACATTTTGTAATGGGTTAACTTTGTGAACCATTTCCACATTAAGTTTCTTAACGTATTTTTTACCATTGTATATTCCGATAACTTCAAGTTGGAAGTTAGAATCAATACCGATTTGGTTATTAAACACTTCTAAAGTACCTTTATCAGTAACACTAAATTCACTATCGTTTGAATATCATTTGAATTGTTCTGGTTTTAATTCTTCATTTCCAGCGACAAATTGTAATACAACTGGTTTACCTTCTTCTGGGAAGTAACCTTGGTTTGTGATTGTGAATTTAGCATTTTCAGTTAAACGGTTTGTTTCTTCTTCGCTTAACATATCAACTGGTGGATATTCAGGTTCTAGAATTCTTTCTGATGTAGTGGGTTGTGATGGGGTTTCTTCTCTAGTTCCTGGTTCTTCGTAATCTGGTGTACCATTATCATCACCATTTCCCGTTCCTGGATTAGGATCAGTTAGTTCAGTTGATGAACCTCCATCTCCATTAGGGTTACTTGGGGTTTCATTGCTTCCTCCACCATCACTATTCCCAGGGTTAGTAGGTTGTACTGGTGAAGTAGATGAACTTAATTTTTCTTCAGCAGCATTTAATGCATCGATTAAGCTTTGTTTGTTTTCAACTGGTGTACTTAAATCAGTTTTAGCAACAATGGCATCTTCAAGAGCCTTTTTAGCTTCGTTGAATTTTTGTTTTTGGTCAGCTGATGCATTTGTGTATGCTTCAGATTTTTGCTTTTCATTAGCTTCATTTAATTTAGCAGCTAATTCATTTAAGTCTCTTGAGTTGTTTACAATATTATCAATTGCAGTTTTATCATTGACATCATTAATTTGTTTATAAATCGCATCTTTTTGTGCTTGAGTTAAGTTTGATAAATTAGCAACAATATTTTTAGCAGGTTGCTTGTCAACTGGTTGAGCAGGAGCAGAAGCTTCTTTTTTGCTTAATCCTAGCCCAACTCCGGTACCAATTAATGCAGTAGCACCAATGCCACCAAGTATTAGACCGATAATCAGTTTTCTTTTTCTCTTTTTGTCAGCCATAGTTATCCTTTCTTTTTATTTATGACTAAAATAAAATTAATATTTTATTTTAATCTAGCTTTTATTTATCAAAATAGTTATTCTATTTTTTGTGTGTAAATTTTATATGAATTATTTCTGTTTTTGTTAGTGTGATTAAGCACTAAAATTAACTAATTTAATCAAATAAAAAGTACATTTAGTACCTTTAAGATTTGTAGTAAATGTACTTTTAAGTGGTTTATATAGGTGTAAAAGTTTTATTAAGCTTACTGAGTATATCTAATTATGGACATAACAATAGAGTAGTTAATTAAACTTTTTTAATTTAATTATTTAACTAATAAAGATTCTTCATCCATTTCTTTAGGTTTAGAAATATTGATGTAATCTAAAACAGTAGGTGCAACATTAGCTAATTTTCCATCTTTTAATTTAACGTTTTTATCTGTACAAATTAACATAACCGGACTTGATGTATGTTTTGTAGCTGGTTTACCATTTTCATCTTCTGTGATTTCAGCATTTCCGTGGTCAGCTGTGATGAATACTGTAACATCATTCGCTTCAGCTCATTCAATAACTCTTTTAATTTGTGAATCTAAGAATTCAACTGCTTTGATAGCTGCCTTTAAGTTCCCTGTGTGTCCAACCATATCAGGGTTTGCATAATTCATAATTGTTACATCATAATTTAATGCGTTTGCTAATAATTCGTCTGTAATTCCTTCTGCAGACATTTCAGGTGCATCAGCATATGATTCAACTTTAAGAGAATCAACCATAATACGTTTTGAATTTTTAAATTCAATATCGTTTCCACCATCCATAAAGTATGTAACGTGAGCATATTTTTGAGTTTCAGCAATTCTTAATTGATTTAAGTTAGCTAATTCTAAAACTCTACCAATTGGCATATTGATTTCCATTTCTTTGAATGCAACAATTGTGTCAATTCCTTCATATTTCATCATTGAAACAAATTTGTTAATTACAACTGGATGAGCTGGTTTGTTTGGATATAATGGTGAACCAATAAATAAGTGTGTTAATTGTCTTGCTCTGTCAGGTCTGAAGTTAAAGAAGATAATTGAATCGTGATCTTTTACAAAGTCACTTTTTGGAAGTGCTTCATTAATAGCAGGTACAAAGAATTCATCTGTAATTCCTTCTGCATATTGTTTGTTTACATAATCGATTACATTGTCAAATTTAACATCTGATAAGCCTAAAATAGCATCGTATGCTTTATCAACTCTATCAAACATTGAGTCTCTATCCATTGCATAAAATCTTCCTGAAATAGATGCGATGTGGTATCCATATTTGTCACATAATGCAACTAATTTTTCAAGTGAAGGAATAATTGATTTAGGAGCAACGTCTCTACCATCTCCAAAAACATGAACTGAAACATTTTTAACTCCGTGTTCGTGTGCTGCTTCAATTAATTCAAATAAGTGGTTTTCAAGTGAGTGAACTCCACCAGGTGATAAAAGCCCCATTAAGTGTAATGTTGAATTATTTTTCTTAACATCATCAAATGCAGTTACAAAAGCTTCATTTGATTTAAATGTATTATCATCAAGAGCTTTTTGAATTAATGAAAGCCCTGTGTAAACAACTGTTCCAGCTCCAATGTTTAAGTGTCCTACTTCAGAGTTTCCCATTTGTCCTGCTGGTAATCCTACATATTGACCTGAAGCTTGAATAAGTGAATTTGGATAATTTGCAAATAAGTTATCAAATGTTGGTGTGTTAGCTAATGCAAATGCATTACCTTGTGTTTGTTCTCTTAAACCTAAACCATCAATAACAATTAATACTGTTTTTTTCATTTTTTCTCCTTTTAGTCAAATTCTATAACAGCAAACCTGTTTTTAGAACTCATATCTTTATGTATAGTAATTTTATATTTTTCTTGTAATTTTTCTCAATATTTAATGTGAAATGGATTGATTTCAAAATAGATTTTTCCACCTGGTTTTAAGTAGTTTTCTGCATTGTTAATTATTAAATCATAAAAATAAAATCCATCATCTTTTGCATATAATGCGTGAAGTGGCTCTCAATCAGTGACTGATTTATCTAATATTTCAGTTTCCTGAATGTAAGGTGGATTTGAAACAATTAAATCAAATTTTTGATTGATGTTTTCAAACATATCTGATTGAATGATGTTAATTGCAACGTCATTTTTTTGTGCATTTATTTTAGTTTGCTCAATTGCTTCATAATCTATATCTGATGCAGTTATATTTCAAGTTGGATTTGCTTTTTTTAGAGCAATCGCAATAAAACCTGAACCAGTACATAAGTCTAAAACATCTAAATTTTGTTTTTTATTTTCTGAATTAACTAATATAACTAGTTCTTCTGTTTCATATCTAGGGATTAAAACTTTTTTAGAAACATCAATAGTTACATCTGCTAATTCAACATAACCCATTATTTTTTGAACTGGCATTCCTTTTTGAAGTTGTTCTAATTCAAAAGAAGATACAGTTTGTTCTAAACCATATCTTCTTTTTTCTAATAATAAATCTTCTCTTGTAGGCATTAAATTCCAGCTTCTTTGATTTTTTCGTTTTGTTCTTCTGTAAGTAATGCATCAATAATAGGATTAAGTTTTCCTTCCATAACAGGAAGTAAACTTGTAGAGTATGAAATTCTATGGTCTGTAACCCTATCTTGAGGATAGTTATATGTTCTGATTTTTTCACTTCTAGCACCAGAACCAGCTAATTTTCTGTAACCTGATTCTTCTGCTTGTTTTTTCTGCAACTCAATGTCGTAAAGTTTTGATTTAAGAACTCTCATTGCGATTTCTCTGTTTTGAATTTGGTTTTTACCTTCTTGACAAGTTACAACAATCCCGGTTGGGAAGTGTGTAATACGAACTGCTGAGTCAGTTGTGTTAACTGATTGACCACCGTTTCCTGATGAACGGTAAACGTCAATTCTGATATCTTCAGATTTAATTTCAACTTGAATATCATCATCAATTTCAGGCATAACTGTAACTGTTGCTGTTGAAGTATGAACTCTACCTTTAGTCTCGGTTGCAGGAATTCTTTGAACTCTGTGAACACCTGATTCAAATTTAAGTTTTGAATATGGTCTGTCACCTTTTACAGCAAATGTAACCAAAGTAAATCCACCAGCTTCAGATGCTGATGCATCTAAAAGTGTGATTTTCATATCATTTTGTGAAGCTCATTTTGTGTACATTCTATATAAGTCACCTGCAAAAATGTTAGCTTCATCACCACCGGCTGCTCCACGAATTTCAACAATAACGTCTTTTTCATCGTTTTCATCTTTAGGAAGAATTAAGATTTTAAGATCTTCAGATAAAGCTTCCATTGTTTTTTCAGCTTCATTAATTTCCATTTTTGCAAGAGCAACTAATTCTTCATCTGATTCACTTAACATTTCTTTTGCATTTGCTAAGTTAGCTTCAGCTTCAAGGTATTTATCAAATGCTTCAACAATATCTTTAATTGAGTTAATTTCTTTGTTAATTTTTGTGTATTTTTTAATGTCAGAAATTATTTCCTGATCTTGTAAAGATTTTTCTAATTCATCGTGCTTATTTTTAATTTGCATTAAAGAGTTATACATAGTTAATTCCATAGTTAGTATATTTTAACATATAAAAAATCTAAAGTTTTAAAAGATTGCTCTATTGTTGTGTGATGTAAAAATTTTTACATTTTCTAATTATTAAAATATTAATAATTAATATAAGCATAATAATTTAAATGCTTTTGATTTTCTAAAAAAAGTATATATTTTCCAATATGAGTGCAACAACCTTGAAGAAAAAATTAATTATTGTCGAGTCACCTACAAAGGTTAAGACAATTCAAAAATATGTTGGAGATGAATACAGTGTTATTGCATCTGTAGGTCATTTCCTTAGAATGAAGATTTCCGGTCTTTATTCATTAGGTATCGATTTTGATACTTGAGAACCTCTTTATACAGCTGATAATACAAAGAAAAATATTATCAACGAGCTTAAAAAAGCAACAAAAGAAGCAGAACACGTTTATATAGCAACTGACCCTGACCGTGAAGGAGAAGCTATAGGGTACCAATTAGTTGATTATTTAAAAATACCCAAAGAAAAATACTCACGTATTAAATATAATGAGATTACTAAAGATGCTATTTTAAGATCCTTAGACAATCCAACAAGTATTGATGATGCTCTTGTTAATGCTCAAAAGAGTCGTAGAATGCTTGACAGAATTATTGGTTTTAGATTATCTTATTTATTGAGATATAAATTCAAAAATACACCAGGTCAACCTACAGCAGGAAGAGTTCAATCAATTGCTCTTAAATTAATAGTTGATAGAGAAAAAGAAATCAGAGCATTTATTCCTGAAAAATACTTTACTCTTGATGCTAAATTAAATAACAATCCTGTTTTAGCTGCATATCACAATGAAACTAATGAATCAGATAGAAAAAACTGAATTTACAGTTCAGAAGTTGATGTAATCAAAGAATACTTCGAGTCAGCTCCTAAGGTTTTAAAAGTAACTAACAAAAAAGTTTCTGATAGAAAAGTTGGAGCAATTCAACCATTCAAACAAGCTGTTTTATATAAAAAGTCACCATTTTCATCTAATTCAACAACAAACATTCTTAAAAAACTTTTCGAAAACGGTTTAATTACTTATCCGAGAACAGATTCAACACGTTTATCTCAATCGTTTATTGATGATGCACATAAATTTATCAAAAATAAGTGAGGTGAAGATTATATTGCTGATGAAATTAAAGGATTTAGTGGAGATCAAGATGCTCACGAGGCCATTAGACCATCAGATGTTTCATTAACACCTGAACAAGTTCAAATTCACTATCCAAAAATGGAAGATAATGATGTAAGAATTTACAAATTAATCTATGATACAACACTTCAAGCTTTAATTAAGCAACCAATTAGAACAAGTGTTCAATATACTTATGTAAATGATAAATACACATTTAAAAATTCTTATTCAACAATTAAATTTAATGGTTACTATGTTGTAACAGGTAAAGAATCTGAACAAGTTGATCCAAATTACGAAATTGATCAAGAAGTTAAAGTTGATGAGTTTATCTTATGTGATCACGAAACAAAACCAGCACCAAGATATAATGATGGGACGCTTATTGAAGCGCTTGATAACATCAAAGTTGGTCGTCCATCAACATTTGCTTCAACAGTTCAAATTGTTAAAGACAGACGTTTTGTTGAATTAAACAATGGTGCATTACATCCTACTGAATTTGGTGAAATCATCTTACAAAACTTAATCGCGGCTTTTCCTAATATTATTAATGAAAGTTATACAGCACACGTTGAACAAGAATTAGACCAAATTGCTGAAGATGAAATCACTAAAAATGAAGTTATGCAAGATTTCTGAGATAACTTCCTTGTTGAATTTGATAATGCACAAGGTAAAATTACACCTTACACATTCAAATTAGAACAATTGGACACAACTTGTCCTGAAGATGATGGTATCTTAGTTAAAAGATATAACAAGAAAAATCAGCCATTCATTGCTTGCAAAAACTTCCCTAACTGTAAATTCACAAGAAACATCGAGCCAGATGATTTTCCAAACGAATCAGATGATGAAGAAATCACCGACGAGTATGATGATTAATTAATTAATTAATTAAAATTATTTAGATGAGCAGATTTAAAAGTCTGTTCATTTTTTAATTAATTTTGTTATTTTAATTGCGCTATTTAATCAAAAATATGAATTTAGACCATAAAATAAGCTAATTTTATGATTTTTAAAAATCAAAAAATAAATTAAAATTATGAAACTATGAATAATAAAGGTATTTTAGAGAACAAAAAAGAATTTGAAGCACTAGTTATAGGTGGAGGTCACGCTGGTGTTGAAGCAACTTTTGCTTTAGCGAATATGGGTCACAAAGTAGCTCTTATCACTTTTGATCTTTCAAAGGTTGCTATGATGCCTTGCAACCCATCAATTGGTGGGCCTGCTAAAGGAATTATTACACGTGAAATTGATGCACTTGGTGGAGTTCAAGGTTACTTTTCAGATTTAGCAATGATTCAAATTAAGATGCTTAATGAATCAAAAGGTCCTGCAGTTAGAGCTATGAGAGCTCAAATTGATAAAGAAAAATATTCAGCACTTATTTTAGAAGCATTACAAAATCATAAAAATGTAACTTTAATTGAAGGAGTTGCTGAGGATATTCTTGTTGATGATAATAACGAATTTAAAGCGATCAAAATGGAAGATGGCTCAATTTTAGATGCTAAAGTTTTAGTTATCACAACTGGAACGTATATGAACTCAAGAATTCTTAGAGGTGATGAAATTAAAATTTCAGGACCTGATAATCAAAAAACAACACCAAAATTATCACAATCACTTGCTAAGTTAGGTTTTGATTTACAAAGATTAAAAACAGGAACACCTGCTAGAGTTTATGCTGATTCAATCGACTTTTCAAAAGTTGAAAAAGAAGAACTTAATGATACTTATTTAGCTTTCTCATCGCGTTCAAATGTTAAACTTGATAAGCAAATTTCATGTTATTTAACTTACACAAACGAGAAGACACACGAAATTATTAGAAATAACATTGATAAATCAGCTATGTATTCAGGGCTTATTGAAGGGATCGGTCCAAGATACTGTCCAAGTGTTGAAGATAAGGTTATGAGATTTGCCGATAAAGAAAGACATCAAGTTTTCTTTGAACCAGAAACTGCCGATGGTTCAATTATTTATGTAAACGGAATGTCTACATCAATGCCTGTTGAAGTTCAAGATTTAATGTTAAGAACAATTCCTGGTTTAGAAAATATGAAGGTTCAAAAATGAGGATATGCAATTGAATATGATGCATTAAATCCATTGCAAATTACACCTACATTAGAATCTAAAGTTATCAAAAACATCTTTACAGCTGGTCAAATTAACGGAACAAGTGGATATGAAGAAGCAGCAGCTCAAGGTCTTATTGCTGGAATTAATGCAGGAAGAAAACTTGAAGCTAAAGAACCATTGATTCTTAAAAGACACGATGCTTACATTGGTGTTTTAGTTGATGATTTAGTTACAAAAGGGACTAAAGAACCTTACAGAATGTTAACTTCAAGAGCTGAATATCGTTTATTATTAAGAAATGATAACCCTGATATTAGACTTGCAAAATATGGAAATGAGGTTGGTTTAGTTTCTGATGTAGATTACCAAAACATAATTAATAAATACCAAATGATTGATGAAAAAATCAATGAATTAGAAAACACATACTTATCATCTAAATCAGAATTAGCTAAAAAACTTGGAGTAGAAAATGGAGTTTCAATGTTAAGAGTTTTAGCTAGACCAGATGTTGTTCCGGTTGATGTTTTAGGTGACTTCCCTTACAAAAATGAATTAACTATTATGGTAAGACTTGAAGGCTACATTAAGAAACAAAAATCTGATGCTCAAAAAATGAATAAATTAGAAGACTTTAAAATACCTGGAGATATCGATTATTCAAAAGTTCAAAACATAGCTACAGAAGCTAAACAAAAACTTGAAAAAATTAGACCTTTAACAATCGGACAAGCATCAAGAATTAGTGGAATTAACCCGGCTGACATTCAAATGCTTATGTTCCATATTGAAACTAGAAAAAACAAATAATGAAACTAAATATAGTCGCAGTAGGTTCATTAACAAAAGATTTTCAAGTTTTATATGATGATTATGTTAAGAAAATTAACTTCTTTGCAAAGATTAATTTAATTGAAATTAAAGAACAAAAGATAGATAACATTCAGTTAAAAATTAAAAAAGAAACTGAAATGATTTTAGAAAAGATACCTAAAAATTCAAAAGTCATCTATTTATCATTACAAGGGAAACAATTAAGCTCTGAAGAGTTTGGTTCAACATTTTTAGATATTGATAATGTAACTTTTGTAATTGGTGGTTCAAATGGAGTTGATGAAGAAATGTTTGCTAATAAAATTAACTTCTCAAAAATGACCTTTCCACATCAATTATTTAGAGTTATGTTAGTTGAGCAAATTTATAGAGCATTTACAATTAGAAATAATATTACTTATCATAAATAAACTCTGTAATGGAGTTTTTTTATATACTTCCCAAGACATATTTGATAAATAAAGTTTGATCAATTAGTAAATTAGCTTGAATTTGTCTAATGTTATTTTCATTTACAAATAGCTTCAGTTCATCGCTTTTAATAAGAACATCAGAGTGATCTTGATTAGAAATATTGATATTGAATTTATAAAATTCATTATCATAAACAAAACTAACATAACAGGTATCTAGTTTTTGATTATCAATGTTGAAGTTGTATAAATATAAATCATCACCTTCTGCAGTTATTAAAACTGGTTTATATACATTTACTTTAGTTGAACATAAGACTAAAATAAGCGCTGCGAAAATCAAAAATAATATAAGTAGTATGCAGAAATTTCACTTATGTTCTTTAAGATAATTTTTCAATATTCACTTCCTTAGAATCATCAAAAATATATCTATTATTGTGTGAAATTTCTACAACTAATTTATTTTGCAAATTATTTTTAATAATAGGTTTTAGTTTTTCAAACATTGATTTATCGATATTTGCAAAAGCTTCATCTAGTATCAATAAGTCATAGTCATTTAAAAATATATTTATCAAATTAACAAATTGAACCTGACCACTAGATAATTGGTCCAGTGATGAGTTTAAATTAATGTTTAATTCATCAATTAATTTATCTAATTTATTATCTTCTAAAATTGACTTAAAAATACTAATATCACTTACGCATAGGTATTCTAGTGTTCTAATCTTTAAATTTAGCATCTGATTTGAAATATATAAAACTCTTTGTTTGTATGTTTCATCTAAGAATGGATTGAGTTTTTGATCATTAACTTTAATAATTCCAGATAAACTCTCACACGAGCCATTTAATATAGAACATAGCGTGCTTTTTCCTGAACCATTTTTACCGACTAAATGTATGTTCGAATCAATCAATAGTTTCCTGATTTCTAAATCTTTATTAACTTTTAATGAATTGTATGAATAACTTATATTAGAAAGTTGAATTTTAATTATTCTTTCCTTCTGTAAGCTAGTTTTAGGAATTTTTAAGTCTTCAAAATTTAATAATGAAATCAAATCTAAATCCTTTTTATATTGACTATAACTAGTTATTAATAGGATTATATTTTTAATTGGTTTAGTGAATAAAGAAACACCAGTTAAAAAGAAAATTAAATTGATAACACTTAAATTTTGATTTCAAATTTGAATGGTTCCTATTATTAAAATTAATAAAGGAACTAAAAAGTCTAAAAATGAACTTAAATAATTAATTAAGCTTTGTTTATTCTTGAAAATAATTGAATCACTATGCAATTTCTCATTCACATAAGTAGATTTAAGATTTAAATTATTAAGCAGATTTTCATTATGTGAAGTTTGATTTAATTTGTAAATATTAAATAAGGTATCTTCAAACATGATTGAGTTATTGAGTAATTTATTGAAGTTATTATCAAAATTAGTTTTATTAATAAAACTTAAAATCAATGTAATTACTGAATAACAAAAAATTATTAAAAGCAACACTCAATTTATATTGATTAGTAAAATAAACGAAACAGCAATCGAAATAACTGTACTGATTAATTCAGGAAGAAAACATAATTTAAATAAACTTAAATTATCAAGTGCAATAATTCTGTTTTTAAAATCTGCAAAAGTTAGCAAATTAATTACTTGCTTATTTTTAAATTTCAATTCATTTATTAAATTATTAATTAAGTGACTTTTATATTTAGTTGCTATTTTATACATCAGTTGTCTGGTCAGTAAGTTAAATGTGAAATTTATTAAAAATAGCACACTAAAAATCATTCCTAAAAACATAAGAATTTGATCATCTTTATTTAAAGCAATATTATTTAGGATAACTTTATTCAAGAATGGAAACGAAATATAAACACTTATTTCTGTGAGCAAGCAAAATAAGTATAAAAATGAGAAATTAGACCATAACGAAATTTTTAAACTTCTGGAGTTACTTATCAATGGATTTGGTTTTATATTTTTCTTGTTTTCTTCACCTTCATTATCAATTTGCTTTTCGTTTTTACTAAATGCAACAATAATGTTCGTGAATTTAGTTTTAAATTCATTTTTACTCAACTTAACATCGCCATCAATCGGATCATAAATATAAAATTTATTGTTCTTGATTTTCCTAATTACAATCATATGGTCTGTAGTATTATTTTTGATAACTGTTGCAATAGGGAAAACTTGCTTTTCTAAAAAAAGCAATTGTTCACAATTAATTTCATAAGCATTGAGCTCCAAATTTACTTTTGAAGCAAGGAGCTTGATGTTTTCCAAACTTATACCTGCTGCACTATATTGAATTTGCAATTTTAGATTATTAATGTCTAAATTTTCTTTGTAGAAAAACTCGTGAAAATAATCTAGCACATATAATGAGCAATCTCTTTGATCTACTTGTGTATTCACTCATTGTATTTAGTAATTTTTGTCAAAAAGGAACTAAAGCACATTTTTTCCACTAAAGTTTTCGCGAAATTGAAAATACAAAAGTTTTTAAAACTTTGTATAATTAATTTATCAATAAATTAATGTTCAAAATTTAAAAGGAGGACTAATGAGCAAAAAAGTAGTAGCACTTGCAAGTGACCACGCAGGTTACAAATTAAAAGACGAATTAGCATCATACTTAAAAGAACAAGGGTTTGATGTTGTAGACTTAGGACCAGAAACAGATTCAGTTTCAGTGTCATATGCTTCAAAAGGTAAGGAATTAGCTAACTATGTAGATGAAGCAAACCCTGATTTTGGTATTGCAGTTTGTGGTACAGGTTTAGGTATTTCATATGCACTTAACAGACATAAACACATTCGTGCAGCTAGAGTTACATCTGTTGAAGATGCGCACTTAGCAAAACAACACAATAATGCAAATGTTCTTGTATTCGGTGGAAGACAAGTAACATTTGAACAGGCTAAAGATATGTTAAATGAATATATGGATACACAATTTGAAGGAGGAAGACATCAATCTAGAATTGATGAGCTTGACGAATAATTATGGCAAAAGTAAATGAAGTTCAAGAAAAAGAAGTTAAAGAATTAGACGCTGTTTGACACGTTTCACAACACAATGATGGATGAAAAGTTATCAGACAAGGTGGAGTAAAAGCTATTAAAACTTTTGAAACACAAAAAGAAGCAATCGATTTTGCTAAAGAATTAGCAAAAAACAACAAAGGTAGAATGTTAATCCACAGTACAAAAGGTAAAATCAGAGGTGGATCAAACTATCAAGAAAAATAATTTAAGTTATTTAAATTTACATAGACAGATTTCACTCTGTCTATTTTTTCATAATTTTTCACATAATTTCAGGAATTTTTACTTTTTACTTCCGTTTTTTTTTTTTTTTTAGAATAGAGTTGAAATACAACAAATATTTACATATTTTGATGAATATTAGACTTGTATTTAATAAATTAACAATTAATTTAGGAGAAAAATGGCAAATTTATTTTCACAAAATGAAGCGCAAAACCAAAAAGGTTTTGAACCTACAGCTTCAAGTGTTGAAATTGCAGCACAAGCTTCTACAGCTGCGAAAGTATTTTTATACATTATTATGTCTATTCCACTATTTTTAGGTTGAATTTGATACTTCAAAAGAAAAAATAGTTTAAATAGAATGCAAAATGACATTAACAACAGTGCATCAAGCATTGATGTTCAATTGCAAAAACGTAACGATACACTTGTTAAATTAGTACAACAAGTTAAGTCATACAAAATTCACGAAGCTGAAGTTTTTGAAAACGTTACAAAAATGCGTTCATTAGCAGCTGGTGGTAGAGGAATTGAAAACTCAGCCGAAATAGAAAACTTAAATCAATCAGTATTTGGTCGTTTAATGGCTATTTCAGAAAGTTATCCAGAACTTAAAGCAAGTTCTTTATACACTGAATTAATGGACGAAACAACATACATTGAACGTGAAATTGCTGCTGCTAGAAGAAATTACAACGCTCAAGCTAACACATTTAATAAAGAATTATTTACAATCCCAACAAAAATTGTTGCTGCAAATATGGGATTATCAACAGTTAGATTATTCCAAGCATCTTCTAAAGCTAGAAAAGATGTTGATATACAAGAATTAGGTTTATAAGATGAAAAGAGTTGAAGATTTTGTTACTATAGAACAGTTCAAAGAAAAAACTGATCAAGTTGTGCTTCCAATTATCCAAAATGCAGTAGATGATGCTTACAATTCGCCTTTATACAAAAAATATAAAAGTATGAAATATGGAGCTTTAAGTTCAATTGCAAGTATGATTTTATCTGCTTTAATAGGGATAATATGTTTTATTGCACTAAAAGATGCAATGACTAAACTTGTTTTATTTAGTATTTTTGGTCTTGCTGCTACTATTTGTTTCATATTAGCATTTGTGTTTGTGCAATTAGCTAAAAAGAGAAACTTAATTTTTAGAAGCTTTATTGCAAGCAAACTAAGAGAAGATAACATTTATGGGAAAGCAGTTAATGCAGCTGATACAAGATGAAAATATAGAAATGACGATTTTGAACCTAGTTCAACGAGACATAACTATGATTTTTCAACAGAAAGATTCACAGCCAAAGAATATGAATCATTCAAACCTGCATCTGTTTCACAAAAAGCTTGATTAGAAAGCTCATCACCAGTTCAAACAGTTACAATTGATGATAAATATCACGCACACGTTTCAGTTGCTGAATGACTTTTAATTACAAGAGACAAAAAAGGACACGAAACAAAACAAACTTGATATTCTGCTTTACTTAAAATTGATGCTAGAGCACTTAAAGAAAGAGATAGAGCAAACTTTACATACTTCGATAAGAAAAACGGTCTCCCACTTGTTGAAATGGAAAATAAAGAATTTAACAAAATTTTCAATGTTGCAAGTGATAATTCAACAAAAATGTACCAATTATTTACACCACTTGCAATGGAAGAATTAGTTAAATTAATCAATCAAGGTTTACAACATACAAACATTAAAAAAACTAAAGATTTTGAATATTGAGCAAACAATGATGTTGTTTACTGTTCATTTGTAATTCCATCTGGATTTATGGATATTGATATTCCGGTTTTTGTAGGTAAAAAAGACAAATTCGTTGCAAAAATTTACAAAGATGTAGTTACTGATATTTATACTTTATACTTTGTGCTTGCATTAAGTTATATTCCAGTTTACTTATATTAATCAAATTGATTGCACAACAAGAAATTGTTGTGTTTTTTTGTTATTTTTACTCAATATATTTAACTTATTTTTATATAAAATTATATATAAGTAAAAAAGGAGATTAAATATGGCAAATTTATATTCACATAATGAAGAACAAAACCAAAAAGGTTTTGAACCTACAGCATCAAGTGCTGAAATTCCTGCTAAAGCATCTACAGGACTTAAAATTTTTATGTACATCTTAATGACTTTACCTTTAGGTTTAGGTTGATTATGATACTTTGCAAAGAAAAATGAATTAAATAGAATGCAAAATAACATTAACAACAGTGCATCAAGCATTGATGTTCAATTACAAAAACGTAATGACACACTTGTTAAATTAGTGCAACAAGTTAAATCATTCAAAATTCACGAAGCTGAAGTTTTTGAAAACGTTACAAAAATGCGTTCACTTGTTTCATCAGGTAGAACACTTGAAAATTCTGAAGAATTAGACAAATTAAATCAATCAGTATTCGGACGTTTAATGGCTATTTCAGAAAACTATCCAGAACTTAAATCAAGTGCTTTATATGCTGAATTAATGGACGAAACAACATACATTGAACGTGAAATCGCAGCTGCTAGAAGAAATTACAATTCACAAGCTAATATGTTCAACAGAATGTTATTTGAAATTCCATCTAACCTTGTTGCCGCAAATATGGGATTATCAACAGTTAGATTATTCCGAGCATCTTCTCAAGCTAGAAAAGATGTTGATATGGTCGCTCTAGGATTATAAAAAATATGAAAAGAGCTGAAGATTTTATTAGCATAGATAAATTCTATGAAAAAGCAAATCAAACTGTATTACCAATCGTTAAAAATCGTGTAAATGAAATTACTCAATTACCAATCTATGTAGCTTATAAAAGAACCAATAAATATGCACTTAGGGTGTTTTTAGCATCAATAGGTGCTTTCTTGTTTTCTGGTTTTTTTCTTGGATTAGAAGCTACAAAAGAATATGGTGGTTTTAGAACGCTTTCGGTATTTACTACCTTTGCAATTATTTTTGCACTTGTATTTGCAATATCTATATTTGTTGCTATTGGTTTTTGAATCAAAGCATGAAATATTAATAGAAAAATTAAAAAAGAAATCATAAGTCAGCTTCATAAATCAAATATTTATGGAGTCGCAATTGAAGCTCTAATTGATAGATGGAAATATGAAGGCACAAACTTTACACCTACATCTGTAAAACATAATTTTGATCCTAATACAAACAAGTTTACAAAAGATGAATACTTAAGTACTAGACCTAAATGAATACCAAATGATTCAGAACTAAGAGGTGTAACTGAAATTCAAACAGTTACTATTGATAATAAATATCACGCACATATATCAGAAGCACATTGAGTCGATTTTCACAGAGATAAAGATGGCAATATTCACGAAGAGCATTACTATAGTGCTTTAATAAAAATTGATGCAAGAGCACTTGCTCAAAAAGACCAAGCAAACTTTACATTCTTTGGAGATAAGTTTTCTAATTTAGAACCAGTAGAACTTGAAAACATTGAATTTAACAAGATTTACAAAGTTAAATCTAATAATCCAACTAAAATGTTTCAATTATTTACTCCATTAGCAATGGAAGAAATGAATAAACTTTTCCAATTTGGTATTAAAAATACAAGCATTATAGCCAAAGGTATGCGTTATTGAGCTAATAATGATGTAATTTACGCTTCATTTCAATGTTCATCTGGATTTATGGCTATAAATTCATCTACATTTATTGGTAATAAAGAAAAATTAATCAATACAATCTACAAAGATGTTATTAAAGATATATACTCTTTATACTTTATTTTAGCTTTAAGTTATATACCTGTATATCTTTATTAAACCTTAAATTTCACAACAATAAATATTGTTGTGTTTTTATTTAATACTTTATAATATATACACCTTATTTTATTTGTTATATTTACACAGGAGATACAATGAAAAAAGTTTTAAATGAACTCAGTTTAAAAAATAAAACAGTTTTAGTTAGAGTTGACTTTAACGTACCATTAAAAAATGGTGTTATTACATCTGCTAAAAGAATTGTTGCTGCACTTCCTACAATTCAGTACATCATCAGAAAAGGTGGAAAAGTTGTTTTATTTTCACACTTAGGAAGAGTAAAAACAGAAGAAGATTTAAAAGACAAATCATTAAGACCAGTTGCAGTTGAATTAGCTAGATTACTTAAAAAACCAGTTACATTTGTTCCTGTAACACGTGGAAACGTTTTAGAATCTGCAATCAAACAAATGGAAAGTGGTGATGTTATTTTAGTTGAAAACACACGTTTTGAAGACTTAAATAACAAAGCTGAATCTAAAAACGATCCATACTTAGGAGCTTACTGAGCCTCATTAGGAGACGTATTTGTAAACGATGCCTTCGGTACAGCTCACAGAGCACACGCATCTAATGTTGGTATTGCTTCAAACATTGCTGAATCAGCTTTAGGATTCTTAATGGAAAAAGAAGTTTCATCATTATCTAAAGTTTTACAAAACCCAGAACACCCTTATGTAGCTATCGTTGGTGGAGCTAAAGTTTCAGACAAAATCTTAGTGTTAGAAAAATTAGCAGAAATTGCTGACAAATTAATCATCGGTGGAGCTATGGCTTACACATTTATGGTTGCTCAAGGACAAAAAGTTGGAACTTCATTAGTTGAAAATGATTACATTCAATTAGCTAAAGATTTCTTAACAAAATACTCAGACAAAGTTATCTTACCAGTTGACCATGCTACAGCTGAAATGTTTGCAGACGTTGAACCTACAATTCAAGAAGGTTCAATTTCAGATGGATTTATGGGCCTTGACTTTGGACCAAAATCAATCCAAAACGTTAAAGAAGCTCTTGAAGAAGCTAAAACAGTTGTATGAAACGGACCTATGGGAGTTGCTGAATTTGAACACTACAAAAATGGTACATTAGCAGTATGTGAAGCTGTTGCTAAATTATCAAACGCTTACACAGTTGTTGGTGGTGGAGATTCAGTTGCTGCTGTTGAAAAATTAGGAATGGAAGATAAATTCTCACACGTTTCAACAGGTGGTGGAGCAAGCTTAGAATTATTACAAGGTCAAAACTTACCGGGTGTTGATTCAATTCAAGACGCTGAATAATTAACCGAATATTTTCACAAATAGCACCAAAAGTGCTATTTTTTTACACATTTTGTGAAAAATTAAGGAGTTTACTTTACTTTCATTTGATAAAGGTGTATAAGTAAAATATATTCAATTTTTTCAAATTAAATATATTTAATAAATTAACAAACATTCTTTTTTTAGACAAAAGAATAAAAGAGGATAAATGAAAAAAATCAAATTCTTACTTTTTGCTACAGGTGTTTTATCAGTAGCATCAATGCCGCTTATTGCTGGTCAATGTTCTGCAAAAGAACAAAAATCTGAAGAACCTAAAACACCAACCAATCCAGAACCACAGCCAGTTCCTGTTAATCCAGTAAATGGTGGAACTGATAATCCAAGAACTATAGCAGCTCCAGTTGACCAATACGAAAATGCATTCGTATTGCAACCAACTGGTACATTTGCATATGTAAATGCTAAGGTTCAAGAAAAAGCTAATCAAATTAGCAGATATGGTCTTTTACAACTTTACAAAGGTTTCAATGGTATAGGAATTAAATCTGGTGGTCAAGGTGATGATAATAAAATTCTTCTTCCTAAAGAAGGAATTACAATTGATCAATTCCTTTCAACTAGAGATACTAAGGATAACAAGTATTTTGATGGGACTTGAAATCCAGAAACAAAAACACTTACAATTAAATACAAAATCAAAGATAATGGTGACAAAGTATACGAACAATCATTTACTTTAAGCTAGAAAAATTACGAAAATTTAAAAATTAAATTAATCAAAATAACCAAAATATATTAGCATCTTGTGAAAAAGATGCTATTTTTTACACATTTTGTCAAAAATTTAAGAAAATTCTTACATTTTAGGGTAAAAGGTGTATAAAATAGTTATAGTTATATTTATATATATTCAATAAGAAAGAAAGTATAATTTAACTATGAACGAAATTAGTTTAAAAAGAAAA
Source organism: Mycoplasma sp. 4404 (assembly GCF_034863325.1). Classification (NCBI taxonomy): domain Bacteria; kingdom Bacillati; phylum Mycoplasmatota; class Mollicutes; order Mycoplasmatales; family Mycoplasmataceae; genus Mycoplasma; species Mycoplasma sp. 4404. The sequence continues at coordinate 308,960 of NZ_JAYFFE010000001.1, read as the reverse complement.
GAAGCAAGATTACATCAATTGATTGCTGACATAGTGACTAATGATATTACAAATTCAAATGTAATAGACCCAGTAGTGATGGATATTCAACTATCACCTGACTTATCACACGTGAAAGTGTTTGTATCATTATTCAAAAACGAAGAAAAAGGTATCGAAGCATTAAACAATGCAGCAGGTTATGTTAAAAAAGTGTTATCCAAATCACTCGATTGACGTAAGGTGCCTTCAGTTCATTTCCACTTAGATACAGTTTCTAAGAATGGATACAAAATTGATGAAATCATTAGACAAATTAAAAATGAAAATTAGTTAAATTATTTTTCAATTTTCAAAATTGAAATTGAAAAGGAGAAATTATGAAAAGATCTTGAAAAGTTGCATTCACCATTTTAGGAGCTGCAGCATTAGGAACAGCTATTGTTACAATTCCTATGGCAGCTTTAGGAAAATTCAATAAAGGCGACAATAATAAAGATTTAAAACAACCTGCAAACCCAGGAACAGGAACTTCAACTAACCCTAAAGATGGTAATCAAAACCCAAACACAGGTAACCCTGGAGATGGAAACGGAGGAAACGAAACTCCTAATCCAGACCCAGTGACACCACCAGTAGAAGAAAAGAAAGTATCAGTAACACTTAATGCAGATGTTACAGGAAAGAAAACAGCTTACGTAGCTGATATTAATGACTTTACAGTTGATGTTCCAGAAGGTGTTACACTTGTTGAAAAATCAGTAGTTGACTTATATGAATTATCAAAAGTAGATACAGAAGAAGGTAGAGCTGCTAAAGAATTATTATTTGCTGGAAAAGCTAAAGTTATTGTTAAAACAACAAAAGAAGGTCAAACAGAACCTACATCAGAAGACTTCGAAGTCGCAGGTTACATCTCAAAAGAAAAAGCATATGAAAAATTCAGAGCAGTTTTAGCGACAATGTCAACAACAGTTGATAAAGAACAAGAAAACAACCTTGCAATTCAACCTCAAACTGCTAAAGGTGTTTCAGCTGGTGCTAAATATTTAGCTGGTTCATATACAAACAAAACATTAGAAAATGTAATCAAAGTATCAGTTACAGGTGATGATTTAGTTAAAGGAGCATTTACAGTAGTAGATGCAAGCACAAACCTTAAAGAAGGAAAAACTAAAGTTATTCCGTACTTATACTTAGATGATAAATCACACAATGATATCTTTATGTACAAAACAGGAAGCACACAAGCTACATCATTAGAAGATGAAGTCGAAGTTACACAATTACCTGTTTTAGCAATGAGTGCTGCTGGTATTGCTAATACATACAATGTTCAAAAAGCATTCACAATTGATGAAGCAAAATTATTAGAAGTATTACATAAACAAAGTATGAGTGAAGTTTCATTTAGTGACTTAACAGTTGACAATCTTACAGCTGCATTAAAATTCACACCAATGACAATCCTTCCAAAAGCTGGTGGTGAAGAATATGGGTATGTATTAGATGCAAACTTCAAAGAAGCATCTAAATTCAAAGTTGCAAAAATCGAAACTATTCCAGGTGATACGTCTGAAACAAGTGCAAAAATTAGTTTTGAATTTGAAACAGTTGCTCCTACAGTTGCAGAAGGTCAAAAAGTATTCTACTTCGTAAAATCAGCTGAGCCAAAAGCTACAGAATTAACAGAGGCAATGAATGGAAAATTCTCACAAGTTCTTAATGGATTAAAAGCTAAAGAAACAACACCAGCTACAGCAGATGGAGAGGAATCAAGAACTGATACTGGTTCTACATCATCAGAACAACCTGTTGCAGAAGCTGAATCAGCATACAAAGATGCATTCGTTGTGTTACCAACAGCTACATATGCTAACGCTAAAACTACATATGATGCTAAACAAGGTAAAATTAAAACAAACGGTTTATTACAATCATACAGTAAAGGTGCATTCTTCGGTATAACATCTGGTGGTAACGGAGAAAACAACAAATTATTCGCACTTAAAGAAGGTTTAAGCGTATCAAACATTGTTTTAAAAAATAGTAAATTCCTTGATGGAACATTAGATGAAGCAAACAAATCAGTTACAATTACATACCAAGTTTCAAGTGAAAATAATAAAGAATACACACAAACATTAGTATTACCTGAATAATAAATGATTAATTTAAAACCCACTAAAATAGTGGGTTTTATTTTGCGATTTTAATCTTATTTTCAAAACAAAAATTTTGCTTCATTTCCCTTATTTTTCTTAATCATTGTCCTGAAAAACAGAAGCAAGCGCGAGGTTATTTAATAGATTTATAGTAAAATTATCTTGCTAACTTTTTCAATGAATTTATTAGCCCAAAATAAATGACTGAATAATTAGTAAACATTTGATTAAATTAGGAGATAAAATGAGAAAACTTTTTACAAGTGAATCAGTTGGAAGAGGTCACCCAGATAAATTGTGTGACCAAATTTCTGATGCAATCTTAGATGCTTACCTTGCTTTAGATCCAACATCAAAAGTTGCTATTGAAACAATGGCAAGTGGGCATAATATTTTCATAGCAGGAGAAGTTAAATCATCTGCTGATATTGATGTTATAGAAATAGCTAAAAACATCTTAAAAGAACTCGGATACTACACAACAGAAACAAGTTTCATTACAGACATCAAAAAACAAAGTGAAGACATCGCTATGGGTGTTGAAAAAGGACACGAAATCGGTGCTGGTGACCAAGGTTTAATGTTCGGTTATGCAATTAATGAAACACCTGAATATATGCCTTTGGGAATCACATTAGCTCACGCTTTAGTTAAAAGAGCTGAAAACTTAAGACAAAATATGGAATTCAAATGAGCTAAAGCTGATATGAAATCACAAGTTACATTAGATTACACAGACAAAGACAATGTATTTGTAGACACAGTTTTATTAAGTATTCAACATTCTAAAAACTACAACGAACAAGAGTTTAAAAAATACATTAAAGAACAAATTATCTTACCTGTATTAAAAGAATACAACTTAGATGCACCTAAACACATTTTAATCAACCCAACAGGTCAATTTGTTATCGGTGGACCTATTGGTGACACAGGTCTTACAGGACGTAAAATCATCGTTGATACATACGGTGGTTCAGCAAGACACGGTGGAGGAGCATTTTCAGGAAAAGATTCAACTAAAGTTGATAGATCAGCAGCATATGCTGCTAGATGAATTGCTAAAAACATTGTTGCAGCTAATTTAGCAGACAGATGTGAAGTTCAAATCGCTTATGCAATCGGTGTTGCTAAACCAGTTTCAATTATGATTGAAACATTTGGTACATCTAAAAACATTCCAGACAGTGTAATTGCTGACTTCGTAACTCAATTATTTGATTTAACACCTAAAGGTATCATTGATGCTCTAGGTCTTAGAAAACCTATTTTCTTACAAACAGCATACTATGGACACTTTGGTAGAAATGATTTACATTTACCTTGAGAACAACTTAACAAAGTTGAAAAACTTAAACAATTAGCTACACAATGATTGGAAAATCAAAAATAATGGATCAAAAAGTATCTGAATATTCGTGTGGTGCAATTGTTTTCAAACAATTCAAAAAACAAATTAAAGTTTTATTAATTAAACAAATTAATGATGTTTGAAATTTTCCTAAAGGACATATGGAAAATAACGAAACAAAACTTGACACAGCACATCGTGAAGTTTTTGAAGAAACATCAATTAAAGATATAACAATTTATGCAGACAAATTTTATGTTGACACATATTTTGTTAATCAAACAGGTAACTGAAAAGAAGTAACTTACTTCATAGCAGATACTAAAACCACTTCTTGTCCTAAGAAACTGCTCTCAGAGGTCAAAAAAGTGCATTTTTACCCTATTAAAAGAGCTTTGAATATTCTTACATATAACAAGTCAAAAGCATTCTTAAAAGACGCTTATAAACAGTATTTAAATATTATAAATAGCAAGATTAAATAGTCTTGTTATTTTTTATATCTTTAGTTAATTAATTAACTTAAAAAACATATAAAAAATCAGCACTATTTGCATAGCACTGATTAATTGTGAACGAAATGTTTATTATTATGATTTGTGAAGCTCTCTATTTTTATATATAAAAATAGCAAGAAATTGATTTTCCCTGCTATTTGTTTGAAGCATATTCTCATAGTTGAGCATATAGATTTTTATTTTTTATAAGTTCATCGTGAGAACCTTGTTCAATGATTTGCCCATCATTTATAACAATTATTTTAGTAGCATTTTTAACTGTACTTAATCTGTGAGCTATGATAAATGATGTTTTGTTTTGAAGCAACTTATCGGTTGCTTTTTCTATTTGGAATTCTGTATGTGTATCAATATTAGATGTTGCTTCATCTAATATTAAAACTATTGGATTTTTATAGCTAGCTCTAGCTATAGAAATAAGTTGTTTTTGTCCTTGAGATAAATTAGAACTTGAATTAGTTAACATAGTTGAGTATTTATCATCTAGTTTTTCTATATGTTCAAATAAATTAGTTGTTCTTGAAACATTAGACAGCATTTGTTCATCATATAAATCAGAACCATATGTTATATTGTTTTGAATTGTATCTGTAAACAATCTTGTTTCCTGAAGCACATAACCAATAGATTTTCTAAGAGAATATTTATCAATATTCTCAATAGGTATATTGTCATACAATATCACTCCATTAGTTACTTCATAAAATCGAGTTATTAAGTTAACTATTGTTGTTTTTCCAGCACCAGTTGGTCCAACAAATGCAATTTTATCTCCTGGATTAGCTACAAAACTAATATCTTTTAATGTGTATTTTTCATCATTTTCATTGTATTTAAAATATACATTTTTAAATTCAATTTTACCTTGTACTTTTTGGTAAATGATTTGATTTCCTACTTGTGTTTTTCAAGCATAGAAACCGTCTTTATCATTTAAATTAACTTCAGTGTATTTATCATTTTCATTAATTACTTTAACTAATTTGATAGTTCCTTGATTAATTTCACTTTTTTGACTTAATATATCAAAAACTCTTTTTGAACCAGCTAATGCAAGCATAAATGAGCTTACTGTTTGAGTCATTGTTGAAATTGGGCCTGAGAAACTTTTAGCTGATTGAGAAAATGAAACAACAATACCGATTGTCAATCCCAGAGCAACTCTGTTACCTGATTGGTTTGTGATAACAACAATTGCTCCAATCATAATAACAAGAGCATATGCAATGTTGCTTAAGTTCTTTGATAAAGGTCATATGATTGAAGAAATAAATTCAGATTTAAAATTGTTTTTAGTTACTGTGTTATTAATATCAGAGAACTTCTTAACTACATTAACACTTTGACCATACATTTTAATAATTTTAAGTCCTAAAATAACTTCTTCAGCATAACCTATCATTTGACCGTTACTTTTTTGTTTATTAATAAAGTACTTACTTGATTTTTTACTAATAATGTATGCACTAAGTGCTATTAGTATTGTTAAAGTAACCATTATTAAACTAAGTAATCAGTTAAGTACAAATAAGATTGTAAGTGATACAGTTAAGGTTATAAACGATTGAATAATTGTAATTATTGTTCTTGATAGAAACATTCTAAGTGTATCTATATCTGAAGTAAATCTAGATACTAGATTACCTTTTGATTTAGAATCAAAGTATTTAATAGGTAAAGTTTGTATATGCTCATACAAGTCCAAACGTAGTTTAGTCATTGTTTTATAGGTAATAGATATCATTATTCTATTAGCTATGAAATCACAAATAATACTTGTTAAGAAAATAAGTGCAGATACACAAATAATTATGTAAAACTTATCTTCATTAAACGGATTTGTTCCTAACAATAATTTGTCAACTATTACATATCCTAAAAATAGTTGGTTATATATATTGCCCATTGCACTAAATATAACTAAAGTAAAAGCTAAAAGCAATCATCCTTTATTATGTTTTCATAATAAAGAAACTAACTTCTTAAAGGAATCTAACTTTTCTTCTTTAGTTAGTTTTAAATTAAGATTGTGGTTAGGTGATTTAAATGATTGCATCGACCTCATCTAAACCTCCTGCATTTTGTTGTGATTTGTATAGTTCATTATAGTATTTACTATGTTTAAGTAAATACTCGTGATTACCTTGAATTTGGATTTTTCCATCTTGTAACAAGATGATATTGTCACAATCTTTGATTGAACTAATCTTTTGTGCAATGATAATTTTGGTGCAATTTTGTAATTTTGACACAGCATTTTTCACGTGATTTTCTGTTTTAGAATCAAGCGCTGATGTCGAGTCATCTAAAATTAAAATTTTAGGTTGTTTAAGTAATGATTGAGCAATTGCTAATCTTTGTTTTTGGCCACCAGAGAAGTTTCTTCCTCTTTGTTCTACTACGTGATCTAATTTATCTTCTAATCCATAGACATAGTCGTAAATGTTTGCTTCTGATAATGCTTGATAAATTTGCTCATCAGTTGCATCAGGATTAGCAAAAAGCATATTTTCTCTAATAGTTCCTTTAAATAAAGTTGGATCTTGAAATACAACAGAAATCTGTTGTCTTAGATTATCTTTTTGAATCTTATTAATGTTAATCCCATCAATTAAAATAGCTCCATCTTTAACTGGATAAAATCTAGGAATTAAGTTAATAAGTGTAGTTTTTCCTGAACCAGTTTGTCCAATAATTCCAAATGAACTATTAGCTGGAATTCTAAAATTAATATTTTTGAGTGCTTGATGACTTGAATTTGTATATGCAAATGAAACATTCTTAAATTCAATGTCACCAATTACATTATGTTTGATTGCGTCTTTTGTATCTAATATAGTAGGAACATAATTTAAAATTTCTTTAATTCTTTTTGAAGCAGGAATTGACATTAAAATTTGACTTAAAACGTTCATAATTCCCATTAGAGAACCTGAAACCATTCAGATGTATGAACCAAATGCCATAATTGTTCCAATTTGAATTTTTTGTCCTAAATACAATTGTGTTCCAACTATTGCAAGTGTAATAAATGAGCTATAAATTATTCCATTAATTAATAAGCTATTAAAAGTTAAGTACTTATTAACTTTAATATTAGTGTCTTTAAGTGTATTAGCTAAAGATGCAACTTTGTTGTATTCTGAGTTTTCAGTTACATATGATTTGATTGTTCTAATGCTGTTTAAGTTTTCTTGAATTTTTTGATTGTATAAATCATATTGTTTATACATTAGTTTAAATTTAGGAAAACTAATAAATCAGATTAAAACAAAGAAACTACATAATATTGGTAATGTTACTAAGAATATAGATGATAAAGTAAATGATAGTTTAATTGACATTGTAAGTGATAATAAGAAGATAATAGGTAACCTAATAAAAGTTCCGATTATGAACCTAAATGACATTTGAACATTATTCACATCTATATTCAGTCTATTTAAGATAGAACCATTTGTAAAATGATCGATATCTTCAAATGAAAATTCATTAACCTGTTTAATTATTGCGTTTCTGATGTTTTGAGCATATCTAGTGGATGCAATATTTGAAAAATATGCACCTAATATACCTGTTAGAAGCGCAATAAGAGCAAGAGCTATTAGAATAGCTCCTTTTTGTAGTACAAAATTAATATCAGCAGTATTGTTTTGCAATGCATTAATTACATCTTTTGAAATATCAGGTAAAAATACCTGCATTAAAACTTCTACTAAAATTGTAAAAATAGACAAAAGACCATATATTCGAATGCCTTTTGTCAATTTTCAGAAAGTAATTTTTGGAATTGGTTTTTGCATATTATTTTTTGTTTACGCTTGAAACGTATTTTAAGTTGTGATTGTGTTCTCCAACTTCCATTACGTGTCCATCTCCAAAACATTTGCAAGCCATTTTGTCAAGTAAAGCAGGATCTGAGTGTTCCATAATTTCTTCAACTAAGTATCCATATTGTTTTTTAAATTCATTTGTTACATAGTATTTTGACTTTTTACCTTGTTTTGTTCTAGCTACCACATTGTCTCTTCTTAAGTCACCTAAGTGTTTTGAAACGTTAGCTTGTTTTTCCTTTAAAAGGTCAACTAAATCTAAAACGTCACATTCTTTTTCATGGCAAGTAAATAAGTGAATAATTAAATTTCTTTTAACGTCCTTAGACATAAATGTTAAAAATTTTTCGATTGTCATGATAAGTTCTCCTATCTATTAAAAGTCATCGTATTGTCCATCATAAATTCATTCTTCTGTTTTATCTTGCATCGTTGGATGAATTATATGAGATTTTTTCTTATTTAACACTTCTTCAGCTTGTTCAACTTTATCAAGTGTTATTTGTTCTTCTTTTGTAACAGCTCTTGGGTTAAATGATTCAAAATTTAATACAAAATTATCATCATCTTCATCGCTGTAATCTAGGTCATCTACTTGTGATTCTTGTGAATCTGTAGAAGTTTGTTGTTCTTCAGTATTGTCTGCAACAAATTCTTGTGTTATTTGTTCTTCTATATTTTCTGGTTTGATTTGGAAAATGTCATCAAATGATGAATCAATTTCACTTTGGTTAATGAATGGTTCTTCTTCTTTAATTACTGTTTCTTCTACAGCGACAGGTTCTTCATTAACTTCTTCATTTTGTATATCTTCTATTATTTGTTCAGTTTCAATATTATCATTTGAAACTTCATTGTCTTCAAATGTTCAGATTTCTTCATAAACATCTGAATCATTTTGAGTTTCTATTTTATTATCATTTTCTGAGTTTGATCCATCAACTAATTCATCTTCTGAATCAATTTCTTTTTCAAGTGTGTCTTCGACTTCTTCAGGTTCATTTTGTTCTTGAATACTTTCTGAAGTTTTGCTCTCCAGAACTTCTTCTTCATCTTCATCAGATGAATCAAAGTCAAAGATTTGTTCCTCTACAACAGTTTCTGTTATAGGTTCAGCTTTTTCTTCTGAGTGAATTACAACTTGCTCTGCAGGTTGTAATTCAGCTTCGATTATTTGTTCATCATTAATATTTAAATCAACTTCATCTACTTCTTCATCAATTGGTTCAATTGTGATTTGTGCAGTTAAAATTTGATTTTGTACTTGTGGTTCTTTAGCAACTTCGTGTTCTGCAGTTTTGTTAATTGTGTAAGTATTTGTTACTTGACCTTTTGAAGTTGATTTAAACTCTTTTGTTTTTTCAGGTGTAAATCAACTATCGATTTGATTTTGAATTCAAATTCAGTTAATAGGTGTAACAACTTCCACATCATATGATTTAGATTTTAAGAATTTAACTGCATCATATAAAGACACGAAGTTTTCTTTTGAATTTGCATAGTACATTGTGTCAAATGAAATACATTTGAATGGTATTTTGTTATATGTAACTACAATGTCTATATCTAATGAACCAACTATGTAATCTTTGAACACTTCAAAGTTTGGATCATATGCAATTGCACTTTTAATTCTATTAAATACTAAGTTTTTAAATCAGTCGTCCTTGAGTTTAGTATTTGAAATTGAATAATGGTTTTGATCAAATGATTCTTTGATTTCAATTCTTCTTTGTTCTGATTCTTTTTCTAAGAATTGAAGTCAAGATTTAAACACTCTAATATCGTCAGATATTTCAGGCGTTAAAATGATATCTTCAGATTTGATTGTTTTAATAATAATCATTTTTTCTTTAGCACGTGAAATCGCAACGTTAAGAGCATTTTTACCACCTGGACGTGAAACGTATGTAGATGATAATTTTGTGTTCTTATCGTAAGCAATTGTTGCAATAACTAAGTCAGCTTCGTCCCCTTGGATGTTTTCAATGTTTCTTATTAAAAGTCTCTTGCTGTGAATTGCTTTTTCAAGTAATGGATATTGATTGTAAATCAATTCTGTTATGTAATTACTTTGTTTAACGTTAAATGATAAAAGAATTATTTTCTTATATTTATCTATATTTTCTATTACTTTGTCTATAGCTAATTTAGCTTCAATGATGTTTTTGTTCTGGTCTCAAGAACCATCTACTTGGTAAACTTCAATTGGTTCATTATTTCATGCATTAGCAGCATCTAAAACGTTAAGTTTACTTTGGTAGAAAGTTTTTGATGAGAATCCCATAAGTTCAGCGTGATTTGAACGGTAATTCTTATCAAGCATAACATTATGAACTCCTAATGAAAGTGCATAATCTAGAACTGATTCAACTTTACCAAAAATCGAATCATCTGTAATACGTTGCACGAATCAAGAAGTCGGTTTCATTTGCTCTGTGTCACCAGCAAAGATTTTGAATTTTGCTAAATAAAGAATTGGAATGGCGTTTTCAATGAAAATCTGACTTGATTCATCAAGGATTGCATAATCAAATTCTTCTTTAGATCAACCTGATAAATCTGTGTTAGGTGTAGCAACTACAATCGGAAATAATTGTTTAATCATTCCAGTGAATTTTTTAACAAATCTGTAAGGTTCTAAGTTTTGAATTCTTACTGATTGAGCAAATTCTCTATATTCTTTTTTAAGTTTTTCGTCAAATTTATTAATTCTAGCCACTATTAAGTGAGCCACAAAGTCTCTGACTTCTTCTATACTCATTTTTTGTGGTCTAGGTTGAATGTTTTTGTAAGCTGTAATTAAATTATTAAGTTTTTTAAATGGACTGTGTTCTGAATTAATGTGCTCAAACCCAATTGTGTTTACAAATTTCATTAAATCATTTAATGAACCATTGAAAGTAGGTAGTTTTTCGTCAATTAAGTTACCTAATTCTTTTAGTCTTCTATATTCTTTTACAAATGGTAAATATTTATATTTACTTAATTTAAGTAATTCTTTAGCTGTTTGATGGTTTGTTGGTTCAATTGGATATTTAACATCTTTTGGAAGTGATAATAGAAACTCGATGTCTGTTAAATGATCGAAATCTTGCTTTTGTGATGCAAAGTAGTAGTAAGTTAATAAAACATCTTTTGCAAGTGAATCATTTAGATATTCAGAAGCAGCATCTATAAAGTTAATTTCGCTTTCTGAAATAACATTCAAAGGATGGAATCCATTTGTTCCACTAAAGTTCTCAAGCATATCTAAGTATTTTTTAATAGGTTCATAGAATGATTTTCTGTTTGTATTCTTTGTATTTAATATAAATAAGCAGAATGCAGATAAATCATCTAATCTATTTTTAATAACTTCAAGTGCAGCTCTCTTTTGTGAAGCAACAATTGCTGTTTTCTTTCTTACTAAGATGTTAGCTAATATATTAACTATTGTTTGAGATTTACCTGTACCAGGTGGACCTCAAATAACAGTGTTTTGAAGCATTGAACTTACGATAGCCTTATCTTGAGATAAGTTTGAATCTGTTATCTTGATTAATCCTGTGTTATCTCTATATGTATTATGCTCAACTGTAGCTTTATAAATATTTTTATTAAACTCAACTTTGATGATGTTATCAATTTCATCTTTTTGAGCAATCTCTTTCATTCTGTTTCTAGCATACCCACCTCAAGGTTGGTAAATTCCTAAGACAGAACCTGGATGGAATTTAATGTTTTCATTAGTAATTTCTTCCTCAGGATTTGAGATTTTCTCAAAAGGATTTTTAAGTGAAACTGGTAAATCAAATAAATCGTTTCAATCTTCTTGTAACTTATTAATTAAAGTAGAAATCTTGTAGTCTTTAAATTCTGCGTCAATAGAAATCTTGAAATCATTATTGTTTAAGAAGAAAACAAGTTTTTCATTAACTTTAATATCTCCATCTGATTTAATAATTGGTTTACCATTTACAAAATCAATTGAAGCTTGTTTTAAGAATAAAGGAGCATAAATAAATTTGTCATCTTTCTTAAGTGAAATAAATAGGAAACCTATATATAAAGGTCAAATATTTGTTTCATCAAGAATGTTAGTTACTTTGTCATCTAACAATTTTCATTGTGTGATTGACTTTTGTAACATTAACTGTAAGTCATTTAAAATCTTTTTCTTGTAGTATTCTCAATCTTGTTGTACGTTTTCTAAATTAACTTTAATTTTTAAATGATGCAATACATCAAGTTTGCTTTCTAAATATAAGACTAAGTTATCAGGTCCTGATATATTAGAAATTTTTTCAATCAAAGTAATTAGATTATTGTCTAGCGCACTTATTTGAAATGTTTCATTGTTATAAAACGTATCTCAGTTTTTATCTCCTATAAGCAAATACAAGTCATAAAAATATTTATTTTGTATTTTAGTAAATATAGAAGAATCAGTCTGCGAAATATCTAATAAGTTATCTAGAATAATCTTATATTTATTTTGTTCTTTACTCATTTTGTAACCTCATTATTTTACTTGTTGTTCTAATTGTCTTAATGTTTCTTTAGAATACTCACCAAGTGTTATAGATACTTTAGAACTAGATAATAAAATTCCACTTACACCTTTTAATTCTTTTAAAGCTTCTGTATCTACTTTGTTGTTTGATTTAATTGTTACAACTAGTCTACTTATTTTAACTTCAAAGTTCTCAATATTTTCTTTAGTACCTAGAGCACTAACTAATTGTTCAACTTTGAAAGGAAGCTTGTTACTTTGGTAAATAGTATTCTTAGCTTTCTTTTCTTTGTTTCATTTAATTCATATGAAACCTAACGTAATAATAGTTAGAAAAATAATCTTTGTCATTTGTTTAGTCATAGTAATAATTATATTGTAAATATAATTATTATTAAATATTTTTTATATTATATATACATATTATATACATATACACGTGTGAAAATACTTTTAACCTAGTGTACAAGGCATTTTAGTCAAAAAATAAAACTAAATTATTACTAAAAATGCATATATTTTTATATATACATTTTATGTATATATAAGACTTTTTTACAATAAATTGCTATATAATTTAGCTTATGGAAAAAATAGGTATTATTATCGATTCCTTTTCAGGAATCTCAAAAACCGAAGCAGAAGCTCACGGATTTTATTATTTACCATTACAGATAGAAATTGATAAAAAAGTTTATCAAGATGGTATAGTTGACCCTCTTGAAGTTTTAGAGCAGCTTTCTACTGCAACTGATATTAAAACTTCATCACCAAAATTAGATATCCTTCAAAGCACAGTTAAAAAAGCTGCTGAGGAAAACCTAGAAGTTATTTATTTAGGTATCTCATCTAAATTATCTTCTACACCAAATCACGTTGCAGCTATGTCTAATGAATATAAAAACATTCACGTAGTTGATAATCACTTTGCAGGTGTTCAATTATTATATGCAGCTAAATATGCTAAAAAACTAAGTGAGCAAGGCTTAGAAGTTCAATCTATTATCAATCATCTTGCTAAACTAAATCAAAAATCACACACATTCTTACTTCCTATGAACTTAAAATATTTAATTTCAGGTGGTAGATTATCATCAGTTAAAAAGTTTATCGCTTCAAAAGTAAGCATTTACCCTGTCCTTTCATATGATAAAAATGACGCAGTTTCATTTGTTTCATTCAAATTAACTTCATCAGGAGCTATTAAAAAACTATTTGAAAAAGTAATGGAAGTAGTTGATAAACCAGAAGATTACGTTTTCACTTGAATGCACGGTATAGATGAAAAAGTTAATAAATTAGTTCAAGAACAAGCGCAAAAACACTCAATTAAACTTGTTAATGAACAACTTACTTCAAGTGTTATTTCAGTTCACACAGGTCCAGAAGCTTTTGCTATCATGATAACTCCAAAAGAAGGTTACGATGCCTAGACAAAAGAAAAATGCTAAAAAACCAGGTTACTCAACAATCAAATCAGAGAAAAAATATACTCAATTAGTTGATTTAGTAATCGAAGAGAATGTTAAAGATGAAACATCTGTTAAAAGATATAAGAAAAACAGACTAGCATATATACTAGCTATTTTCTCTTTAGTTCTATTAATTGCATTAGTAGCTGTGTTAATTACAGCTATTGCACTTAAATGAATATAATTGCATAATCAAAAACGTCTTAACGTAGTTGTTAAGATGTTTTTTAATCTAATTTTAGTGTTTTTGTGTTTAACTTGACTAAATTTGATTATTTAATCGATTTATTTGAATTACTTTTACATTTCTTAGATTGTCCATAACCTTATCGTAAATGATTTGTAGAATTTCTAATTCATTAAACTCACTAATTTTCTTATGTAGTACTTCGTGATTAATGTTGTATGAATTCTTAAATAAGATATCTTCTTTAATTTTAAATATTGTGTTTACATTAAGTTCATAATCAGTTAACCCATCTGCAGTATATAAAAGTACACCCATATCAGTGTCTAATTTGAATTTTTTGTGTTTAACCTCACAGAATAAGTATTCATTACCCACTTGTAAGATTGGCATAATTAATTTATCAGTCATTTTCGATTTTTTAAATAAGAAGTCGAATAAATCATCACTGATTTCGTGAACTTCAAATAAATCTATAAGTTTTTCTTTATTTTTCATTTTGTACCTCATTTATTTAGTAAATTTAGTCAAATTTGAACTTAAATTGAATAAATCGCATTAAAAAATCACCATCTTATGACAGTGATCTAATAATTATTAAAGGATTAGTACCCTTCTTTAGAAGTTTTTCCTTCAACAATAGCGATTGAACGACTTGTTCCAAATCTTGTAGCTCCAGCTTCGTACATTGCGATTAAATCATCAATGTTTGCAATTCCTCCAGCTGCTTTGATAAGTAACTTGTCTCCACAAACGCTTTTCATAATTTTAACATCTTCCAATGATGCACCACGGAAGCTTGTTCCTGTTGAAGTTTTGATGAATTCAGCACCTGATTTCATAACGATTTCAGTTGCTTTTCTGATTTCTTCTTCTGATAATAAAGCTGTTTCGATGATAACTTTAAGAACTTTATCTCCACAAGCTTCTTTAACTTTTTTCATGTCGTTAAGAACGTATTCGTAGTCTCCTTGTTTGAAACGTCCGATAGCCATAACCATATCAATTTCTGTAGCACCGTGTTCGATAGCTAATTTAGCTTCGTGTGCTTTAACTGCTGTAATGTTAGCTCCTAAAGGGAAACCAACAACTACAGTAACACCGATTCCTGTTCCTGCTAATCTTTCAGCTGCGTATTTTGCTCATCCTGAGTTAACGCAAACTGTAGCAAAGTCATATTTAATAGCTTCGTCGATTAATTTATCAATGTCTTTTTTTTGCGCTTCAGCTTTTAATAAAGTATGATCGATTAATTTGTTGTAATTCATTTTATCCTTTGTTTAAATTTAACTATTTAAATTAAGTGTTTAATGTAATTATTGTAATTTAGCAATAATAATTTTGTTTTCAACTTTTTCTTTATTGAATTTGTATCCTTGTTTAAGTTCGTTAACTAATTCAACATCGATTGGGTTTGATGAATATAATGTGAATAATACATCACCTTTTTTAACTTCTTCATTTGTTTTCTTGTTCAATGTAATTCCAGCTTCATTGTCAATGCTGTCTTCTTTTGTTTTTCTTCCAGCACCTAATTTCATTGAAACAATACCAAATGTTAAAGCGTCAAAGATTTCTAAGTATCCTTCGTCTTCTGAAATAACTTCTAATTTGTATTTAGGATTTCAGAATGTAGGTGATTTAAGAGCTTCTACATCACCATGTTGTACTCTTACAAATTCATAGAATTTTTCAAGAGCTTTTCCGTTTTTAATAACTTCATCAACCATTTTAAGTGCTTCATCGTGTGATTTAGCAATTTTAGCTTGTTCTAAAATTGTTGCACAAGATGAGTAAACTAATTCATTGAAATCTTCAGGTCCTTTTCCTTCAAGAGTTCTAATAGCTTCAAGAACCTCGTTTTTGTTACCAATTTCACGACCAATTGGTCTTGACATATTTGTAATTTCAGCTCTTGTGTCTACGTTAAGTTCTTTACCAATGCTAATCATTGTTTCAGCTAATGCAATAGCGCTTTTTTCATTTTTCATAAAAGCACCATTTCCACATTTAACATCAAGTAAGATAGCGTTTGAACCTGTTGCTAATTTTTTAGACATAATAGATGAAGCAATAAGTGGAATAGATTCAACTGTTGCTGTAACATCTCTTAATGCATATAATTTTTTGTCAGCTGGAACAAGTGATGCAGATTGTCCAATAACTGCAATACCGTGTTCTTTAACTTGTTCGATAAATTCTTTTTCTGATAATTCAACTGTGAATCCTGGAATTGTTTCTAATTTATCGATAGTTCCACCTGTGTGTCCAAGTCCTCTACCACTCATTTTAGCAACTGGAGCTCCTAAAGCAGCAACGATTGGTCCTACTGCTAAAGTTGTTTTATCTCCAATCCCACCTGTTGAGTGTTTGTCAACTTTAATACCAGGAATAGCTGATAAGTTCATAACTTCACCAGAATGCATCATATATTTTGTCATTGTTGCAATTTCTCTTGAGTTCATTCCATTGAACATAACTGCCATTAAGAATGCGCTCATTTGATAATCTGGTGCTTCACCTCTAACGTATGAATTAATTAAAAATTCAATTTCTTCATTTGTTAGTTCGTGATTTAAACGTTTTTTCTCAATAATATCTACTACACGCATATTATTTTGCTAATTCTAAAGCAATCTCCATCATTTTTGTAAATGCTGTTTGACGTTCTTCAGCTGATGTTTCTTCGTGTGTAATTAAGTTATCTGAAATTGTTAATAAACAAGCAGCTTCTTTTCCTGTAGCTTCAGCATTTGTGAATAATGCAAATGATTCCATTTCAACACAAACTGATTGTGTTTCTTCAATTCTTTGTTCAAGTGGAACAACTGAGTAGAATATATCTGATGAATGTACTCTTCCTTCAGTAATTTTTGTTCCTTGTGAAGCAGCGATAGCTTTAATTTCTTCGTTTAATTTTGCTGAAGGTAATGAAATGTTTCCTTCTTTTCCTAAAGCAATTCTTCTAAATGCATCAGCGTCAGCAAAAGCTTCTGATGCTAAAACAACTTCGTAAAGTCCTAAGTCAGCTTTGTATGATCCAGCTGAACCAATTCTAATAATTCTATCTACATCATAAAATTTGAATAATTCGTATGAGTAAATCCCGATTGAAGGACATCCCATTCCACTAGCTGCTACAGTGATTGGTCTTCCTTTGTATGTACCTGTGTACATAAACATATTTCTAACTGTATTAACTAATTTGAACCCTTCATCTAAGTATGTTTCAGCAATAAATTTTGCTCTTAATGGGTCACCTGGCATAATAACTGTTTTAGCTATTTCACCTTTTTTAGCATGAATGTGTGGTGTCATAATTTCCTCCTAAATTTAATAATTTAAAAACATCAAAATATTAAGTATGATGTGGACTATTTTTAGTCAAAAATATTTTAACACTTAAAACAAAAAGTTAAAAGAATTATTAATAATATATTATTAATAAGGAAAATAAAAAAGTTAGTCAAGCAGACTAACTAAAATATGCACAAAATAATTTCATATATAAATTCATTTATATGGAAGCAGTTATTATAAAAAGCAAACCAAAAACAAAACTTTGTCAAAAGTTCTATTTTTGAGTTTTTATAGACATTTTAACGTCTGATAGTTTCTCTAGTATCTAAATTATAAATTGTACTTGGTGTTCCTGTTCCTTCGCAGAAGTCAATAACATTTTGGATCATTGGGAATTGTGCTTTAGCTTCTTCTAAAGTTTTCGAAGCTGGTTGTCCTGATAAATTAGCACTTGTTAAATACATTGGACCATTTTTGATTAAGAACTCTTGAAACGCTTTGCAAGCTGGCATTCTGAAACCTTGATCATTTACAATAATTGTATTTGCTCCAGGTCATTTATGAATAGCAAATGCATTTGCTTCTTCATTTCATTGCGCAAATCCTTGAGCTTGTTCTAATGAACCTACAACAATTACCATCTTTTTATCTAAAGGTCTTTGTTTTAGTTCATAAAGTGCTTCTAATGTTTCGGGAGAAACAAAACCACCAAGTCCAGGTACAGTATCTGTAGATACTAGAAAAATATCTTTATATTTTGATCTTTCCATATTTTAATTTTACTCTTATAGAGTAAAATATATATACTAGATTAAATTTTTTTTAAATTTATTTTAAAAACTTTTAACCCTAAAAAATGGAGGTAAAAATGCCAGAATACCCTGAAGTGACTATAATCACAGAACAATTAAATAAAAAAATATTAAACAAAACTATCAAAAATGTACAAATTAATGTTTCTAAAATTATTAAAAATGTACCTTTAGATGAGTTTGTAAAATCAGTTACTGATAAGAAAATTATCCAAATTCAAAACTATGGTAAATTCATCACAATTTATTTAGATGACAATTCTAAAATGGTTATCCATTTAAGAATGTCAGGTATGTTTTATGTTGTAGAACAACAACATTTAGCTGACTTAAAGAAAATGGTAAATCATATAATTGTTGAATTTTATTTATCTGACAACTTATGTTTTGTTTTTGTTGATCCAAGAATGTTTGGATCAATTGAATACTTTGCAAACACTGATAAAAGAAGTGTTTATGAAATTAAAAAGTTAGCTAAGTTACCTAAAGACGTAGATGTTGATGCTTTATATGAAAAATTACAGAGAAAAAACATTTCAATTAAAGCTGCATTATTAGATCAACAACTTGTTTTAGGTATTGGTAACATTTATGCAGATGAATCTTTATTTGCATCTAAAATTTACCCAATGACTAAATGCAACAAAGTAACTAAAGAACAACTTAAAGAACTTTTAAAAAATGCACAAATCATTATGGACGACAGTATCAAAGCAGGTGGCAGCACAGTTCACACTTATGCGTCAGTTAATGGTGTAGTTGGACATTATCAAAACTATTTAAGAGTTTATAGCAGAGCTAATAAACGTTGCTTAGTATGTAAAGAAGGAATTGTTCAAAAAGTTAAATTAGACTTTAAACCAAATGGGAGAGGAACATCGTTCTGTCCTGTTTGTCAAAAAGAACAATAAGATGAATAAAAAAAGTTTATTAATAGTAATAGATATGCTTAACGGTTTTGCTAAAGAAGGAAAATTATCTTCAAATAGAATAAATAACATTATTCCTACTATAGAAGATATGTTGCAAAACTATGAGCATAATATTTTCATATGCGATCATCACTCTGAAGATGATTTGGAAATGAAAACTTATCCAATTCATTGTTTAGCTAATGATAAAGAATCACAAATAGTTCCTGAATTGCAAGAATATGTTCAAAAAGTTTATTATAAAAATACTACAAATGGTTTTTACGATATTCCAATGAACTTATGAGATCAATATGATGAATTTGTGCTTGTAGGTTGCTGCACAGATATTTGTGTTATGCAACTTGCTTTAAGTTTAAAAATTTACTTGAACAAAATAAATTCAGATAAAAAAGTCATAGTTTATTCAAATGCAACCGATACATATGATACTCCTGAACATAATGGAGATAAATTCCACAACTTTGCCCTAGACATAATGAAAAACGCAGGAATCAAAATTAGAGCATGAGAGTAGTTGATTTGCACGGTTTATTAGCTGAAGAAGCTCTAATTGTAATTACAAACAATTTGTTTGATTATAAAACTGGTAAAGTTGACCAAATTATGTTCATCACAGGTAAAGGTACTGGTATTTTAAAAACTACATTAGAAAACTACTTACATTCTAATAATATTAGATTCTCTATTTTTAATGACGATGGAGCTTATTTAATAAATAGATTCAATGAACCATATTCAACATATGACTATGATTCATATGAAGACGATGAAGAATTTTCAATGTCACCATTAGATGTAGATAATTTATTTAATAACTTCAAGAATGAAGAAGAATAAGAATAAATTGCTTTAAATTTAGATTTATCAGGATTGTCAAAATCTAAATAAAGCAGGAAAATACCTTTAATAATTGACCACTAGTTAAAGACTTTTAAGTCTATGTGCTAGTGGTTTTTGTATTTTGTAGCTTCAAAATATTAAATTTAGCAAATCAGGAACAAAAGGTATAATTATTTAACTTATTTATAAGTTAAATTACATAAGAAAGGAGAAAAAATGGAAAACTTAACACAAACTGATTTAAAACTTGGTTTAAGTTCTAAGGAAGCACTTAAAAGAAATCAACAATTTGGTTTAAACACAATTGAAACCAAAAAGAAAAAGAACATCTTTTTAATTTTCTTAAATCAATTTAAAGATTTTATGATCATCATTCTTTTAATTGCTGCTGCATTTAGTTTTGGTGTTACTATTTGAGAACACGTTGATGGTAGATTAAAAACAACTAGCGAAATCGTTATTGCATATATTGAACCATTAATCATTTTAGTAGTTGTAGCACTTAACTCTATGCTTGGAACTTATCAGGAAATCAAGAGTGATCAAGCTGTAGCTGCATTAGCTAAATCTAATGAGCTTATGGCTAAAGTTATAAGAGATGGAAAAACAGTTGTTATTCCATCATCACAAGTTACAATTGGTGACTTAATTGTAGTTGAAGCCGGAGATTACATCTCTGCTGATGCTGAATTAGTTGAATCTTACTCACTTAGTGTAGTTGAATCATCATTAACTGGTGAATCACTTGCTGTAGATAAAAAAGTTGGAACCATTGAAAACATTGAATCTTTACCATTAGGTGACAGATACAATCAAATTTACTCAAGTACATATGTTGTAAATGGTAGAGCAATTGCACTTGTAAAAGCAATTGGAGCTAACACAGAAATCGGAAAGATTAACTCATCTATCCAAGAACAAGAAGTTCAACTTTCACCATTACAAATTAAATTAAATAAATTAAGTAAAATCTTCGGAATTGCTGGTGTTGTATTATTGTTCTTAACAACAATCTTACAAATTGTTTTAACAAACACAATTTCAAACACTTGAAATGAACCTCAAGTGTACTCAAACGCTGTTGTTATTGGTATTTCACTTGCAGTAGCTGCAATTCCTGAAGGGTTAATTACTTTCACAACAGTTCTTTTAGCAATCGGTGTTTCAAGAATGACAAAACAAAACGCAATTATCAAAGCATTCCCTGTTGTTGAAACATTAGGTTCTACATCAATTATTTGTTCAGATAAAACAGGAACATTAACTGAAAACAAAATGACAGTTGTTAAATTCTTTGAAGCAGCTGATCCAAATAATAAAAACTTAGCTAAATCACAAACATTAGCATCATTTGTCGCTTGTTGTGATGCAGAAGTTACAAAACTTGAAAATGGTTACAACGAAGTTGGAGACCCTACTGAAACAGCTATCTTAAGATTCGGAATTGAAAACAACAACTCAAAAGATAGTTTCTATTCTAGATACAAAAAGATTTCTTCACTTCCGTTTGATAGTGACAGAAAAACAATGTCAGTATTAATCGAAACACCTGAAGGTGGTAGAGTAATGATTACAAAAGGTGCTCCTGATGTAATCTTAGCTAAATCAAAAAACAAAGCTGATGAATATTCGCACATCAATGAACAATGATCAAACGATTCAATCAGAGTTATTGCTGTTGGATACAAAAAAATGCAACCTGATACAACTTCAATTAGTGTTGAAGATGAAAACGATTTAGTATTCTTAGGATTAATCGGAATGATTGATCCACCTAGAGCTTCAGTCAAAGCTTCAATCGAAGAAGCTGCTGCAGCTGGAATTAAAACAGTTATGATCACAGGTGATCACTTGACAACTGCTATTTCAATTGCAAAAAGCTTATCAATTTTCAAAGATGGAGATATTGCAATTGATGGAAAACAATTAGCAGAAATGAGTGATGAACAATTATTAGAACAAGTTAAAAACATTTCTGTATATGCTCGTGTAAATCCATCTGACAAATTACGTATTGTTAAAGCTTGGCAAGCACACAATCAAGTTGTCGCTATGACAGGAGACGGCGTTAATGATGCTCCTGCTCTTAAAGCAGCTGACGTTGGTTGTGCAATGGGAATTACAGGAACAGATGTTTCTAAACAAGCTGCTGATGTTATTTTAACTGATGACAACTTTAACACCATTGTCCACGCTGTAAAAAGTGGTAGAGAAACATTCGACAGAATTAAAACAGTTATCTTAAACTTACTTATTTCTTCATTAACAGAAATTATTGTTATGTTATTTGGTTTATTCATCTTTAGATTTATCTTTAAAGATGCAATCAATACAGCTGAATTTATTGTTCTTACAGCTGCACAATTATTATGAATTAACCTCCTTACACATGGACTTCCTGCTATCGCACTTGGAATGGTGCCAAATGAAGAAGATGTTATGAAACGTAAACCATTTAATAAAAATGATAGTATCTTCGCAAATGGAATGGGTATCAGTTTAATTATCCAAAGTTCAATCTTAGGATTTGTATCATTACTTTCATACTTATTTGTTGGCTTATATGCTCAATCACAAGCTATTAAAGGTGAATGATTTGTAAAACTTACATCTTCTGCTACATTCATTACATTAGGTATTGGTTCAAGTATTAACTCACTTAACTTAATGTCTTCAAAAAGCATTTTTGTAACAAACATTAAAAAATACTACTTAGTTTACTTAGCTTCAGCATTTAGCTTTATCTGTGTTGTTGCTTCAGCATTCATTCCTGGACTTGCTTCAGTGTTTGGAAATGTTGATATTGTTGAGTTTGTAAATGATGCAAAATTAATTTCTTTAAAAGCATCATACTCAGTTGTTTACTGATTAATTCCATTATTACTTGGATTTGTGCTTACAGTTTCATTTGAATTCTACAAACTTTACAAATTTATTAAATTTAACCCTAACAATCACATCAAAGCTAAATTAGCAAAGAAAAACTAATTACCTTACAAATCACATAAACAGTTAAATTAATCAGTTTGACTGTTTTTTTTACAATTTTTGCATATTAGAGTATAAAAAAAACAGTACCATGTGAGTGATACTGAATTTTATTTAAATTAAATCATTATTTGTTTTTGTTTTTTCTTCTAGCAGCAGTCGCAATGAAAATACCACTTAAGAAGGCAATTAATGAACCAGCAACAACATATGGTCATACTAAGCGCGGAACTCTGTTAACTAATGATTTTTTAACAGCAGTTACTAAAACATTAAGATCTTTGATTTTTGAAACCTCAATAGCTAATTGTTTCATATTTTTAACATCATCTGATTTTATGTCGCTTCTGTCTTTAAGTTGAATGTTGAAGTAATCGTATGTTGTTAATAATTTTTTAAACTCATTTAAGTTAGCTAAATCTAATTGTTTAGATGTTTTATTAAATTTGTATTCTGAAACTTTTGATGTTAAGTAGTCAACTAAGTCAAGTAAGTTTTGAGCTTTAGCAACTGCTTTTTCTCCAGATTCTTCTTTGTATGATTTTGAATTGAACATAGCAATTTTATTTTCAATTTGTTTTCTTAAAGCATTTGCTTTTTCAGTTCCATATGTACTTGCTAAGTATTGGTTTGTTAAGCTTTCTAACTCAGATACTTGTGCACCATAGTTAGCTTTGTTTAAAGCTTTAGCATCTTCAATAGCTTTTTGTAGTTCTTCAATTGATTTAGCAGATTTAATAGCTTCAGAAGCTTTGAATTTTTCTGAATCATATGGATATGGTTCATCTGATAAGAATGATAAGTCGTTAAGTGATTTAACTGCTTCATTCTTTGTATCATTGAATTTTGTTCTTCCTTCAAGAGCATCAGTTTCAGGATTTGTAGTTGTTACAGTTTCAGTTGTTGCACTTACTGTTGTAAGTAAAGCAATTGGAGCTGCAACTCCTGCGCTTAAAGGTAAAAGAATTCATTTTTTCTTGTTTTTTAAGTTCATAAAATTTCCTTTTTCAATAAATACTTAAGGAAGCTAAAAATATTAATTTTTAAGCTAGAAAAGCACTTATTTTATTCTTTTCTTTTTATAAGTCAAATATTCATATTAATTATACTTATAAATATCATAAAAATCAACTTTGAAGCATCTTTTTTTTTTTTTTTTACAAAAATGCAATTTTTTACATATTTTACCTTAAATTTTACATTTATGAAATTTTTAGATTTTTAAAAAATACAAAAAAATCAGCACTATTTTTATCTAGTACTGATTGATTTTGATTGTTTATTAAACCTTAGTTAACTTCTTATTTCTTTCTACCAAATACAAAGATTAACATACCAATTAATCAAGTTACAGCTGAAGCAGCTACAAAGTATGGTCAGATTAAGATTGGTGATGTTTCTTTTAATGATTTTACAATCGCTGTTGTAAGCACGTTTAAGTTGTTAATCTTTGCAAGATCAGAAATAATTTGTTTTAAGTTTTTAACATCATCGGCTTTAATTTGTGATTTATCTTTTGTGGCAATGTTGAAGTAATCATTATCATTTAAAGCTTTTGAGAACTGGTCAATGTTGCTTAATGATGAAGCTTCTGATGATGTGTTAAATTTAGGTTTAGATACATCTGTTGTGATGTAATCAACTAAACTAAGCAAGTTTTCAGATTTAGCAATGGCTTCTTCACCATTTGTATCTTCAAATGATTTAGCAGCAAAACTTGCTAATGCTTCTTCGATTTTTTCTCTTAATTTATTTGATTTAGCTGTCTCATATGTACTTTGTAAGTATTCATTAGTTAAGTTATCTAATTCGCTTACTTTTGCATCATAGTTAGCTTTATTAAGAGCTTTAGCATCTGAAATTGCTTTAGCTAATGATTCAGCATCTGTAGCGTTTTTAATAGCTTCAGAAGCTTTGGATTTTTCTGAATCCGATAAGTATGAAAGTTTAGCAAGTTCTTTAAGAGCTTCTTCTTTAGCAGCATCTAAGCTTACACTTCCATCAAGAGCAGCAGTTGCATTGTTTAATTTATTTTTTAAATCAACGATATTATCTACTGGCTCATTAAAGTTAGTAATATCTTTAATTGCTTCTACATTAGCTTTAGCTGCATCAAAGTTAGCTTTTGGTTGTTCTGAAGCTTCTGTGTAAGCAATTGTTTTTTGTGCTTTAGAAGCTTTATCTAGAGCTTCTTTAGCATTATTCATTAAAGTAGCATTATTTACAATGTTATTTACATCTGCAACGGCTTCTTTAGCATTAATATCAGCTTTAGCAGAATCTTTTTGTGCTTCCGATAAGTAACTTAACTTATCAATAGCAGCAATAGCATCTGCTTTAGCTTTTGCTAAGTTTGAATCTCCGTTTAATGCTTTGTGAGCATCTTTAAGAGTTTGCACTTTATCTTGTAAGTTTTCTACAGCGTTCTCAAAGTCTTCTTTGCTTTCTAATGAATTTAAATTATCTAATGCTGTAGTTAATGCATTTTGTTTGTCTGCATCACCTTCTTTGAATTGAACTTTTTCTTTAACTGGAGCAATATCTTTAATTGTTCCTAGAGCAGTATCAACTGCTGTTGTATTTGAAACAATGTTATTTACATTGTCAATTGTGTTTTGTTCTTCAACTTTAGCTTTAGCAGCAGCTTTTTGTGTTTCTGAAATGTTTTGTAATGCATCAATGGTTTTCTTAGCTTCTTTTTTATACTTGTCTAATTCATTTAAGAAACCACTTAAAGTAATAGTTTTGAATTTTTCTGTTTCAATATCAGTTAAGTTTTCTTTAGTTGAAGCAATTTTATATTTAAAGGTAATTGAACCATTGGTATCATCAGCACTTAACTCAATAATTTTTAAATTAGCTTGATTAATCACTTCATTATCTAAGTTCATATCAAAATATGTGCTTAAATTATTTAATACTTCATCTTTATTAGCTAATAATTCTGAAGGTAAAATTTTAGCTTGATTATCTAATTTATATTCAACATGGGTTTTAACTGTATCATTTGCTAATAAATTATTAATTCTTTCTTGTTCAGTTAAAAATCCATTAATAGTGAATTTTTTATCATCAACATGAATGTCATTTAAACCATCTCTTGTTGAATAAATGCTATAAGTACCGCTTAAAGTACCATTTCTATCATTACGAGTTTTATTACTAATTGTAATATTCGTGGTTTTAGCATCGTTTTGACTTAAATTACTGATAGTAATTGAAGTATCTGAAGCTTGTTTTTGATTTTTATCACTAACACTATTATTAAAATCAAAAACTAGACCTTCTAATCTTTGTAATTCAGTTTTAAAACCGCTTAATTTATTAGTATTTTCACTTCTTGTTTCATTAACAACAATTTCTGCGCCTTCTAAACCTGGTTTAGTTGATTGCAAGGTATAAGTTACTTTGATATATCCTTCACGATCATCACGTTCAGTAATAGTTAATGAATTTTCTTTAACTTTAATGTGATTTTGTTCTAAAGTTTCATTGTTGTTTAATTTAACAATTACTTTTGAATCAATTACATCATTTTTATTATAAAGTGGTAAGTATTGATTGCGTTTTGCAAAATCAAGCGCAATTTGTGGTAAGAAATCTTCAATTCTTCTTTTCTCTTCTTCGATATTAGTTAAGAAACCGGCAAAATTAACAGAAGTTGATTCTTTAGAAATTACTTGTTGTTCATTGAATGTTTCTTTTCAATTGCTTACTAATTTTTTCAAATCAGTTTGATCAGTATTTACTTGTCTATTTGAAATTAATTTGTATTTAACTCCAATTTCACCCGTAT
Organism: Mycoplasma sp. 4404; assembly: GCF_034863325.1. Taxonomy (NCBI): domain Bacteria; kingdom Bacillati; phylum Mycoplasmatota; class Mollicutes; order Mycoplasmatales; family Mycoplasmataceae; genus Mycoplasma; species Mycoplasma sp. 4404. The sequence continues at coordinate 282,289 of NZ_JAYFFE010000001.1, read as the reverse complement.
TATCATTAGCATCTGTTAGAAGTAAATCAGATCTATAATCGCTTGTATTGTCGGCATTTTCTTTAATTGAAGCACTAAAATCATCTTTAGATAAAGTTGAAGCTTTTTTATTTGCTTCATTAACAGTGTTATTTAATGAAATATTATATGGATTAGTATCAACTAATTTATTTAATCTTTGTAATTCTGTTTCAAATCCACTAATAATAATTTCTTTAGTATCAGAAACTACGGAAGTAAAGTCTGGTTTAGTTGATTTAATTTGGAAACTTAAACGAATTTCACCAGTTAAATCATTGTAACCAACAATTTTTTGATTAATAAATTCATAATTATCTCTATTAAAGGTATCTCAAGTTCAATTAGTAGTTGCATCCGTTAAGCTTGAAGCTTGTTTGTTTGCTTTATTTGGATAATCAATACGATAAAGAAAACCATTTTCAACTTTGTCACTAAAATCAATAGAATCTAATCTTTCTTTTTCAATTTGCTCTAAAGTTTTAAAGCCACTTAAAGTACCTGCTTTGTTATATTGGTTGCTTGATGTTACAGAATTCAAGTCTTGTGAATTAACCGTACCTCTATTAGAAATAATTTGTCAAGTATAACTAATTTCACCTGTGTTATCATTAGCTGATTTATCTACTACTTTTAAGTTATAGCTTGTATCTTGATTAGTTGCTAATTTATTTAAAATTAAGTCTTTTAATAATTTTGATGCCTTTAATTTATTATATTTGTCACTTGTAACATTTTTAATTCCTGCTTCAATTGCTAATTTTTGCATAATTTCATCAAGACGCATTTGCTCAGTTTTAAAGCCTTTAATTTGTGCATATTTATTCTCTGAAGTTACATTTTGATAAACTTCATCGCTTTTTTCAGAAACTAAATGGTATTGGATTTCAATATAACCTTCAATTTCGTGTCTTGCATCAATACTATCAATTACAACTCTGGCTTCCGGACTAGCTTCTTGAATAGTTGCAATTACTTTTTTAATATCTGCATCTGAAGGTAAAGTTGTAATTTTATCTTCATAATCTAATACAACAGTTAAATTATTTAAGCGTTCTTTTTCTGCATCGCGATCTATTCTATCTTGCTCTTCCTTAGTTCTAAAACCATCAATTACTGAATTTTTATTATTACTTTCAGGGGCAACAAAATTATCAATTTCTCAATTTGAAACTAATTCATTTTGTGTTTTAGTTGAAATTAATTTGAGATTTAAAGTATTTTCTCCAGCTTGATTATTTGGAGTAATTGAATTAATTTCTATATTAGCTTTGTTGGTAGTTTTTTTAGTTTCATCATAAGCATAATTATTTTTATTATTAGCTGGCTCAACTGAAGGTAATTGGTCCTTTTTAGTTCCATCAAAACTAATATCTTCTTTACTTAAAGTATTTAAAAGTTCATTTAATCTTTGACTTTCAGTTTTAAAACCACTAAGAATAATTTCTTTGGTATCAGATTCAATATTGTTTTGATTACTTTTTAGTTTATATGAAAGTTTAATTTCACCAGTAATGTCATTGTAACCAATAATTTTTTTATCAATTACACTAACATTAGAATCTTTAGCACTTAAAGTAATTTCATCGGCATTATAGTCAGAAGCTAATTTATTTTTAGTTACATTTATTTCTAAATCATCAATTCCTTTAGCATTTAAATTTTCTTTTTCTCTCTTATTCTCTTTTTCTCTTTCGCCATCAGTTTGAAAAATACTTAAAGAATAAGTTCTTGACTGAGAAACAATTTCATTATTTGGAATATCTGTTCGTGTAGATAAGAGATGATATTTGAAAGTAAGTGCGCCGTTTTGACTATCTCTTGCAGTAATTTCATCAATTATTAATTTAACTTTATTATTTGGTCCTGCTAAATAACCTGATAATTGTGCTAATTTAACTTCATCTACAGTAGTTTTGTTTTGTGGTTTATCACCATTAAATTCAAATTTTTTAGATCTATTTTTTAATAAATCGTTTAATCTTTCCTCTTCAGTCATATAGCCATTAATAGTTATAGTTTTAAGATCTGAAGTAAGAACTTTACCGTTTTTATTACTTTGCACCACAAAATTAGCTACTAATGTTCCTGTTCTATCATCTCAAGATTTAATTGATTTAACTACAATGGTTTCATTTGAATGATCAACATTATCATGACGATCAAAAGCAATATTAACTTCTGATAATTTATTTACGAATTCTGATGCTTGAGTAAGAGGATCAGGAGTTCCTAAAAAATTACTTGCATTATAGCTATTAATAGTTTTTTGCTCTTTTTCTTCGCTGGTCATAAATCCAGTTATTTTAGTAGTTAAACTTTTGTTTGAAACAACTTTTTTATTATCTAAGTTATCCTTGGTTGATTCTAATTTATAAGTTACAATTGCCCCACTCGGATCATCTGGATCGGGTTCAATTTTATCGATAATTACTTTGGCATTATTAGCCCGAGTAATAGAAGTTGTAAAATTATCCTTAGTTAAATCACTAACAGCAAAAGATTTTTTATCTGTGCCATTAAAATTAACTGTTTTAGTAACAGCTTCATCTTGAACTAATTGATCTAATCTTTCTTCTTCAGTTAAAGTACTTAAGGCATTATCATCATTTAAAGTATAAGTTTTACTTGATTGAACACTTTCAAGATTTTCTTTAGTCGATTGATATTTGTAACTTAAATCTAATTTACCTGTTACTTCATTTCTATTAGTAATATTTAAATCAACTGGTTTAGCATCTTGTGGAATAGTATCATTATTAAATTCAATTTCTTCATTTGAAATTTCACTAGCTGTATCAGTGGTTTTTATATTATCTTTAACTTTAGCAGTTGCAGTACTTAATTCATTTAATCTTGCAACTTCAGCTTCATAACGTTCTTGTCCATTTAAAGCATTAATTGCTGCTTTAATTTTTTCGTTTAAAGCATCAATTGTTTCTTTATTCATTAAATCAGAATTGTTATCAGTATTTAAAGCAGTTACTAAATCTTCTGCTTCTTTAATCGCACCACTTTTTACATTGTTATTTTTAGTTGGGTTACCATCATAAGCAACTCTTAAAGCATTGGTGGTATAAGTATAATCATTGCTTGAAGTAACTTTTGCTTGATTAGAAATATAGTCTTTTAAAGTCTTCATTGAAGAATCCAAAGCTTTATTGGTTGCATCTTGATTATTAACATCTTCAATAGTATTTTGACTATTAATTAATTCAATTGCTTTTTCTTTTTGTTTTTGTGTTAAATATGAATATTCCGAATTAATTTTCCTGATCGCTTCATCTTTAGCAGCTTTTAATCTCTCTTCACCATTTAAAGCAGTAACTGCATTATTAAGTGCTGTAGTTTTTTCTTTCACTTGTTCTAAAGTTAAATTAGGTCCACTTGTTTTATTAATGTCATTTTCTTTAGTAGTAATTAAATTTTCTAAAGTATTTTGATTATCTGCTTGAGTATAATCAGTAGTTTTTCTGATTGATTCTATATTAGCTGGACTTTGACTATAACTTTTCATAGCATCGTCAAGTTTTTTATTTTCAGCATCTTGATTATTAACATCTTCAATAGTATTTTGACTATTAATTAATTCAATTGCTTTTTCTTTTTGTTTTTGTGTTAAATATGAGTAATCAGAATTAATTTTTCTAATCGCTTCATCTTTAGCTTTTTGTAATCTCTCTTCACCATTTAAAGCAGTAACTGCATTATTAAGTGCTGTAGTTTTTTCTTTTACTTGTTTTAAAGTTAAATTAGACCCACTTGTTTTATTAATGTCATTTTCTTTAGTGGTAATTAAATTTTCTAAAGTATTTTGATTATCTGCTTGAGTATAATCAGTAGTTGTTCTAATTGATTCAATGTTAGCCGGGCTTTCGCTATAAATTTTCATAGCTTCATCAAGTTTTTTATTTTCAGCATCTTGATTATTAACAGCATTTACAGTTGTTAATGTTTCAATTTTATTAATTGCATCTGTTTTTTGCGCATCATTTAGATATGTATAAGTGGTATCTAATTTATTTTTTGCTTCGTTTTTAGCTGCTGCTAGATTTTCATCACCATTTAAATCTTCTTTTGTTTGTTTTAAGTCTGTAATTTTTTGATCAATTTGTTCAATTGTTAAATTATCAGTTGAGCTTGATAAATCAGTGTTTCTTTGATCTAAAGCATTATCAAAAGCAGTTTTTTTATCATTATCTGCTTCAGTATAATCAGTGCTTTTCTTAATTGTTGCTACGTTGGTTTCATCGCTGCTAGTATCATCCTTGAATGTATTTTTATAATCATTCATTTTTTGATTTACTGTTTCTGCGTCAGTTAAAATTGCATTTACTTTTGCAGCATCATTAATATTTTGATCATTAATTTTGTTTTCGAAATATTCTTTTTGTGCTGGATTTAAACTATCTAAACTATCTATTTTAGCCTTTGCGATTGTTTTAAGTAGAGGAAAATCATATGGAATATTATTTTCGTTTATAGTTTCAGAATTAATTAAAGCTTTATATGCGTCTTTTTCTGCGCTTCCTAAAGAAGTTTGATCAATTGAATTATTAGCATTTTCTTTCATTTTGCTAAAAATTTGTTGTTCAATTTCTTTAATTTTTGTATCTTTGGCTTGCTCATCCAAATTTGAATCTTTATAAACTTTTTTAATTTGTTCACGATAAGGATCTTTTTGTTGTTCATTAGTTCACAAACTAAATTTATTTAAGATTTTTTCTACATTTGAATCCGCTTCAATTGAATTTTTGATCTCATTTCCAAGTTCTACCAATTTAGAATAATTATCTGCATCTTTGCCCAAACTATCGATTTTATCAGTATAGTGTTTTTTCTGCTCATCAGATAAAGAAGAATCTGAAAGTATTTTTTCTAATTCTGCAACTTTTTCTTTATATTTTAATAAACCTTCTAATTTTTCTTCAGCAGCAACATAAGTGCTTAAACCTGTTGTTAACTCTTGATTAGTAGTAGTTAAATTTAATATTTTTTGTTTCTTTCTACTACTTCAACCAGCACTTTCAATACTTCCATCAATAGCTGTATTTAATCCATTTAACTTGTTTTGTAATTCTTGTAATTGAGTTGTTAATTTTTCTTTTTCACTATCAAAACCTGCTTTATCAGGATCTTCAGGTTCAAATTTATAATCAAAAGAAGATTTTTTCTCTTGATAAGTAGCCAATTTTTCTCTAATTTGAGCAATTTTGTTATTTATCCCAATTAATCCATTATCCCCTAATAAGTCCAAGGCTTTATCATAAGTTCCACCTCTTGCTTTTTCATTAGCATTGAAGTTATTGCTATTTTTTAATCAATTCAACAATGTATTGCTTAAATCCTGTGGAATATTTCTATTTAAATTATCTGGATCACTTGAATCAACAGTTGCATTTTTTACAATAGTTACAAAATTATCATAATATGCTCTAGGAGCGTTGTAAACTTCTTTTTTTAACTCTTCTTTAAGTTCATTTAAAACACAAGTTTCAAATTCTTCAAAAGTATTAAATCTTCCTCAATATTCACTAAGTGTTTTAAAAGTTGTTAAATCTTTTATTTTTTGATCAAATACATCAATTGCATTTTCAGCTGCGTGATCTTCATCAGTAATGGCTTCTTCAGGCATATATCTTCATTCTATTGAACTTGTTTTGTTTTTGGAGTAAGCACCATTATATGAATTAAATCTTTCAAAAAATCAATTTTTAATTTCTTGAATTCACACATTTTTAGAGTTTTCATTATTAATTTGATTAAAACTTGGTAATTGAATAAAAAAATCATAAACTGATTGCAATTTATTTTCATCAATTGCAAAATCTATTATTTCTTTATATTTTCTTGAAGTTTTGTATTCACCTGGCATATGTAAATTGACAATTCATTTTTGAATTTCAGTTCAACTACTTGTATCACCCTTTTTTTGTTTTTCAATAAAAGCTTTGAGTTCTTGAGCTGCTGCTTTCTGAGAATCATTTCAATTTTCTTGATTGGCAACAGTAATAGCTGAAATTGAAACTAAAGATGATGCTATTATCGCACCAAAAGAAAGAAAAATTTTTCTACTTTTCTTCATTTCAATAACACACCTTTCTTATATATATATATATATATATAATTTTGAGTTGCTAATATCACAAGCAAGTGGTGGGTGCTAAGAAAAAAAATAGGGTCTATGTTCATTTAATCACAACACAAAATTTCAACCAATAATCTCTTTCAAAATTGAAGGAGATTTTTTTGTATGCAAAACTTTGAAAATATCAAAATCAAAGCTGTAGGTTCGGTAATAACTGAATGAATGGAAAAACCAAACTTGAATCAAATGACTTTAAAAGGGACAGGGTTTAAGTTTATAGACAATGAACTTCAGGGGTTAAGACCTTCACAATTCATTGTTTTAGGAGGAAGACCAGGAACAGGAAAAACAACCTTTTTAATTAACTTGATAAATGAGCTCAATAGTTCATTAGATAAAGATGAATGTGTCTTGTTCATCTCATTAGAACAAACCGCTTCAGAGATTACACAAAAGCTTTTCTCTATGAATACGTTCTATGAATTAAAAAACTTTTATGAGTCTTTAAATATAGTTGAAGATTTAAAAGCTTTCAATAAGATGGGTTTTGATAGAGTGATTGAAAACTCAAAATGTTATTTTGTAGATGACCCTGATATAAGAGCAGAACACATTAAAAACTTAATTGTGTTCTTTGCTCAAAGAACACAAAAGAAAGTTAGAGCTGTTTTCATAGACCATATACAAATACTTTCAACAGCAAAACATTTTTCTAGTAAGTATGAACAAACTTCTTATATATCAAGAATATTAAAAAAGTTAGCTTTAGATACATCTATTCCAGTTGTTGCTCTTTCTCAAATGAGCAGAGACTGAGCAGCTACACAACAAAGAAAACCAAAAGCAACTAAAAAAGCAAATGAAAAAGGACAGCAACCTACACAAGTTGAAAAGTTAAAAGCAACACCACCTATTCTTACTGATTTAAGAGACAGTGGAAGTATAGAACAAGATGCTGATATTGTGTTGTTTCTATATGAGAGAGACATAGAAGAGAATAAAGAGAGAAACGATTATTCAATGATTAATTTATCAATTGCTAAAAACAGGAATGGATGTATAGGAAAAGAGCAAGAGATTGTTTTCATTCAACCTTTAGCTTTAATGATTGAATTAACACAAGAAAATCAAGCTTGAATTGTTAGTGCTTTTAAAAATCTAGAGAAACAAAGAAAGGAAAGAGAAAATGGAAAACAATAAAACAATCAACTACACCTTTCACAAAGGTTTCTCATATTGTGAAGGTGTAGTGTATGTTAAAGAAGTAGGTCAATTAATTACAAAAACAACGCAAAGTGGATTTGAAGTTAAAGAATTATATGTTGATGTTCTTTATGCTGACAAATTCCATTCAGAGAATTACAGACCAACACCTGCTTCAGCTAAATTAAAATTCACAGGAAAACAAGCAGAACAAGCATCTAAAGAAATTCAAGTTGGACACTTCTTAAATTTCTACGGAAGTGTGTTAGCAAATGATTTCAATAATGAACACACCAATCATATATTTAATACATTTATTTATCTAATTTATCACTATCAGATACTTAACAAATACGTATCAGAGGTTATTGCTTACCATATAGCAGATGCTTATAAAGCAGTGCAAGGAACATTTATTTTTGTAAATGCTTCAGTCGAATTATTAACTGATGAAATTAGAACAGAGAAAAACTTTGTATATTGTAAAGCTGCTATTCCATTAAAAGACAATCAAAAGAAATTTTTAACATTAATCAAAACCTTAAAAGTAAGACACCCTGCCATGATGGATGGAGCAGTTCCACCAATATATGAATCACCTTATCTAAACAAAAAAGGTTCAAGAGCATTTGTAAAGTTTGTCCCTTTAGTTCAAAAGAACTTATCAAAAGATGAAAAGACAACATATTATCAAGTGTATGGAAGTTATGAAGAACTTTCAATGGTTGAAGAACCACAAGAAAAGCCAACAGAGACAAAACCAAAACACGAATCAAGATTTGAATTTGTAGAAGAAAAGTAGGGAGTTAATATGTCGTTGTTTCCACTTGAAAAATTAAAGGAGATATTACACTATACAGACCTTCCAGATAACCCTGCTTTTGATGCTTTTGAAAGCTCTGAATTCTTTGAAATTCAGAGTGGAGCAAAAGGGGTTTCAAAGTCTTTCAATGGTGCTATTATCACACTTTATAGATTAGCTAATGAAACCAACTTCAACTCTGTTTGATGTAGAAATCAATATAACCATATTAAGAATACATTGATACCAATGTTTCAAAAAGCAGCAGACTTTTTAGAAACAAAACATAAAATCAATATCAAGAGATATTTAGTCTTTACACAAGATGCTATCTACTGAAGTGATGGGACTGATACCAAAACAAGTAGAAAAATATTGTTTCAAAACTTTGAAAAGATTCAAGCATTCCAAGGTATCACATTACCAAAAGCGGATTATTATTTCGGGGAGTTAGTTATTGATGAACCAATCGAAGACCCTGAAAATACAAACTATACACCGGGTCAATTAAGAGATTTGTATCAGAACCAAAAGGAAAATATACCTTTATTAATTCAGAACACTGTTTTGAGAACTAAAGCACCACAAGATACAAAATTAAAAGTTAAGTTCTTTTATAACATTTTTACAACAGAGCATTTTTTAATAACTGATTATCATAATAAGGTTATTCCATTAATTTCACACAATGGAACAACTAACATTCAAGTGTTAGATAGATTAGTTAAAGATAAGTTTATTTATGAAACATCTTCAACATTCTCTGAAGGTTTAGGTATTAATGTAATTATGTATTCAAAACTATTCACTCCAAATAGCGAGATGAGCGAAATTCAAAAAAAACAATTTGAACTTTTAAAATCAACTAACTTCAGGTTGTGAGTTATTACTGTAGCAGGTTTTGCTTTTGTTAATGAAGATAAACAAAGTGCTTTTTATCTTAAAAGTTTAATCTATGATAACAACAATTTTAATAGCAATATTGAATTCATCACAAGAGAGCAAATATCAGATCTTATAAGACAAGGTAAGGTATTAGGTGTTTTTGATGGGTATGACCCCGGGAAGAGCGATAATGCTTCTTGATGTAGAACGTTGCTTTTAGATGATGGAAAGATTGTAATATTAGATGCTATCGAAGACCTTAAAAGGTTCTTCAAGCATAGACCAACAAGAGTTGAAGTTAATAAGTTATTAATTGATTTGATTATTAAAAGCAATATTTGAATATTTGAAGAGTTAAAAAATTCTTATCATACAAATGAATTTTTTAACTTAAACAAATTTGAGAATGTTATCTTAACAGATAATGACCACGTAAGCGATTATGTAAACCTCGAACTTCAGCAATTAGCTAGCAAGTTCCCAGATTTCAAAATATATTCAAGATTAGCAAATAGAAAAGATACAAGAACTGAAAAGTTTGGTATCGAAAGCAGACAAAGATGAACAGAGTGAATCTTTGGGAATAATATGGTGTATATCTTAAATACAAATGATACAACAAAGCTATTAGAGAACTTATCAAAGCAATATGTTGAACCTGGAGAAAAGAAAAGAGATGAAACTGTTTTTCCAGAGATATATGACTTAATAAATGCTTTTGAAATGTCTAATAGCTTAACATACAAAAAGCAGAAAGTGCTTTGAAATTTAGCACAGCAAGGAGAGAATTATGGCATTAGATAATGAAGCAATTTTCAAAAAAGGAGCTATGGTCATAAATAACTCCATTATTCCAACAGAGATTGATAATGAATTCAAAATCAACTCAAGAAGCTTTTTTGAAAAGCAGGGAGCATTACTTCAAGTTTCAGAATTAGCAACTGAACTTCCAACTTTTGAGTTTGCTAATGGAAAAGAAGAGTTTGATGCTTTCTTAAAGAGAAATGATTTTCTTTCAATTATTCAACAACTAGAAAAGTTCTTATTCACAAAAGGAATTTGAGCTTTAGGAATTCAAAACAATAAAAAGGTGGTTTTAGCTCAAGTTGTCGATTATGAAACCAATGATGATAATGAGTTAGTTTATTTACAAATTAACACAGGTAAGTTATCAAATGGAGTTGATGAATATAACACATTTACAACATATGATTTATTAAACAATAAGGGTTATGTTGAAAAATCAATTATTGATAAGAATGGAAAGAGACAACCACTTTCAAGCTTATTAGGTAAAAGATACAAACAGGAAATATTTAAAGATAACTTTATTCCTTTTGTTATCTTCAAAAACAATTCAACAGGACAAGCAGAGATGGACTTAATAGACCAAGAACTTTTTGCTCTGTTAGACATTAAGTTGAGTGCTTTATATTTTGATAGTTTCTTATCTGCTCCGATTCCTTTAATCAATTGAGATTTAGGAAACTCTAAATCTAACAGTGTGTCTAAATCATTGTTCTCATTAGGAAAAGATAGAATCATTCAAACACACTCAATAGCACCTTATAGCGACCAAATGGTTAAACCTTTTGAAATAGCGCAATCACAAAGCACAGCACTTTCAACAATTCAATCAATAGAAAGCATTATGTATTGAATCAAACAAGCTTTAATCTTCAAAAAAGATTCAACTGATGGTGGAACTCACAACATTCATTCAGTGGAAGCACAACAATTAAACAGTTCATATAATCACTATATTGAAGGTAAAGCAAATTTAAGAGAGATATATTATGAGAAGTTTGCTAGATTAGTGCTAAGAGTGTTAGGGTTAGATTATTTACAAGATATCAACGTTATAACAACTAGCTCTTCGAAATACTTAGAACAACAAGCGAAAATATTATCAACTGACCAAAATGGTGTTCTGTTAAATAGAAACCAAGACATTCACCAAACAAAAACAAATGAGGTAAGTGATGAACTTCAACAATAACACTTCAAAGCTTTATGTTTATAAGATAGAATCGAATAAACCTTTAAGCTTTATCAAGCATAGCATTAATGTGATTAACTTACCAGAACCTGAAGAGTTTGATGTTATTAAGTTAAACCACACAAAACTATCAAACACCTTATTAGATGATGGGAATGTTAGCAATGAATTATTCAACTCTTACACAATCTCAGGAGATAGTGATTTATATAACTATCTAGAAGTTGAACCATCTAAAAACATCTTTTATCTTTTCACATTTGATAGTCCTTATGTGATTCAATTCAATGAGTTCTATATTATCGAAAACAAAATTGATAATATGGAACTCAACGATGTATTAGAAGCATATGCTGATATAACACTTACACAATTAGACTATTACAAAGAACTTCATAATATTGACTTTCATTTTAAGTTTCAAGGAAATGAAACAACAATTAACCAATTAGATGATTTAGTCATTAAGACAAATAAGGGTGCTTTAATCAACTCAATTAATCTTTTAGATGATAAGTATCAAATTATTAAAGCAACTAATAAATCTCAAAGTCCTTATATGCTCATCATTAACCCTTTTAATGTTAAAGGAAATAATTACTCTCTGAACTTCTGAAGTTTAGCAGGCAATAACTTCATTCCATTAAAAGAATATTTGAATAATAGAGATGTAAGAAATGAATATATTGACTTTTGCAAGTATTTGGTCAATGTTTCTAAGATAGTTAGAACATCATTTCAAGGTATGAATGAGGAACAACTGAAGAAATTTGAAGAGAAGTATGGGAAGATATCAGACTTAAAAAACTGAACAGACCAACAAGTTCAGAATAAGTTAAATGAATATGTTGTTAATGGTTATTATCACAAGACAAACATTTTAAAAGCATACTTATTAGCATTTTCGAATGATATAAACTCCACTTATGCTTTCAAAGGTGGGTTTAACAGCGAGAATATGCTTTATAGTCCTTTAGTGGTTTGATACCATAACAACAATGCTAAATGATTCTCATATATGTATTACATAAATACAAATAATGAAATTCATTCAAGATTACAAAACAACTTTCTTAATAATAACATTGTAAAGTTTAATGGTTCAAACATTCAACTTTCACTTGTTCCAAATGTATTGGAAGAAAAAGACTATTCAGCAACACCGATTGAGTTTAACGATAAGACTTATAACTTCAATTATGTATCATATCTATTCTTAACACCGCAAGGGTTTAAAAAATTAGTTGATTATAGTTCATATGCTAATGAAGATTATGAAAATAAATTCATTAGGAAAAGAATTCCAATTTGCTATCGAAAAGATGTTGAATCAGTATGAGATGTAGGCGGTATTGGTCCAAGTAGTAGAGCTTCATATTATGATGGTTGATCGCTAACTCCATCAATGTGAGCTGACCTTCTACATATGTACCCTGATATTGATACAAAACAGACAAATTCAACAGGTAAATTATGAAATATATTTGATACAAAGGTTGAGATAAGAGAGAATGATACTTCTGATTCAATGATTTTCTTGAAGAGATTAGTCAGAGAATATATCGACCAAAAGATTAGAGAAACACAAAATATTGATAACAGTTATACATTAAGCAAGATATTCTATTTAACTAAATATGGACAATATGCTAATTCTGATGATAACTCATTTAAAGAATTTTGTGATAACAATTTAGATTTATCAGAAGAAGAACAAAATTTCTTTACAGAAATCAAAGAAAAATTCACACCATCTGTATATTTAAAAAACAGTTGCTATGGAATAGTTGAATTAATGTATGAAAAGCAAGTTAATTCAAATTATTCTCCAAGTGAATTTTATGACTTACTAAAGGACACTATATTCAATACACCAGAAGAGTTTGTTAATTCAACAGGACTTACTGAAGCAGATTTTCTAGAATCATTCACAATTCACAAAGAACAACCAGAGCAAATTAATTCAATCGAAGTTCGAGCATTATGATTAGACTGAATAGAAATTTCAGGAACTAAATTCATAACAAAAAACAAACCATATAACAAAATTATTTTCTGATAAGAAAGGACAAGGAACTGCAGCCTTATAAAGACAGAACATTATGGAAATTATCAAGAAGATTTCACAAAAATTAGGTCTTTCTGACCAAGAAACTTTTCAAAAATTAGGTTTATCTGAAGATGCTAAAAGAACTCAAATTCTCAATGCTTTAGATACATATGCTATTTTTGAAACAAAAGAAGAATTAGAGAACTATATTAAAACAAAGTTATCAAATAAAGAACAAGAGATTGAAACTCTAAAATCAACTCTCTCTGAATTTGAAACAACAAAAGAACTCTATTCAAAACTTATTGAAGAGAATAAATTAGCAAAAGAAAATATTAAGTTAATTGTTGATAATACCATTGATACAATGAACTTTAAAGGAAAAGTTAACAAAGAAAATATTGAGCTCAATAATTTAGATTTTACTAATTTAAAAACTTCAATATTAAAACAAGCTTCTGAACTAGGTTGAGAAGTTAAAGAAGAAACACCAGAACCAACACAAAGCAAAGAACCACAACAAGAGTTCAAAGCTAAGTATTGAGGTAATGGAATAATCATAGATTAAAGGAGATAAATATGTTAAATACACAAATTAAATCAATTTTAACAAGTGAAAAGAGTTTAGTAGATGCATCAAACTCAAACTCACCAATTACACTTTCACAAATCACAGCAACACAATTAGTTGATTATTACAAAGATAGATCACTTTTCTCAAAATACTCACAAGGGAACACAGTTTTAGAAGTTTCACAAAGAAGCATTTCTGTTATGTTAAACCCTTCAACTGTATTTAAAAACAGAACTGATGGAATCGGAGCAGGAGCACCTGATAAATTCAGATTAGGAAAACAAGTTTCAGTAAGCTGAAATGAACCTTTAGTTGCTTATGAAGGGCTTACAGCTCAAGAAAAGGAATTATTACCAATTGATATTGCTTCAATTAAGCTTTCAAAGATGTCTCAAGACTTCGTTAGATTAACAGAAAGAACAGCATTCAACCTTTTAGAAAATAGAGCTATTGAAAACAGCAAAGTTTCAATTATTGATTTCGAAACAAAAACACCTGCTGAATATAAAAAAGAAATTGTTAAGTTAGCAACAAAACTTACATTAACATATTCACCAGAACAAGGAATTGACCAAATTGCACCAGATGATATTTTGGTATCAATTCATCCTGTAGCATTTGACTATTTAGCAGATGCTGGAGTTGTCGGAGATAGAGCGAAAGAAACATTTGATGGTGGTCAATACTCAATTGGTTACATCGGTGGTTACAAAGTTGTTTCTAACCCTTTTCTTAACCAATTAGATGTGTTAGTTGCTCCAACATTCGTTGGTTTAAGAGCGGTAAATGCTATCAAAATGTATATGGGACCAATTGATAATGCTTCAGCTGATATTGTTGTAAGAGCTGAAATTGCTAATGCTTTAGGTGTCTTATACACTGGGTTAGTTTATGGTATTGCTTCAAGTGCTAAATCTAAACAAAATGAAGACAAATTCATCACTGAACCAGTTACAAGAGATTAGACAGTTATGCTTTTAGTTTTCAAAGAACCTCAAATTAAGTATCAATCAACACAAGAGAGATTATCTTATTTAAGAGCTATTAGAGAAGACAAGGAGAAAAAAGAAGAAACAATTTGAAGCAAAATATTCAAAGCTGTTTCTTCTTTTTTTATAGACGTTGTTTTAGAGGTAGCAATTGATGCTTTAAGTGTGGTATTACCAATTGGAGCTGTTCCTTTACAACTTATCAAGATAGGAGCAAGGTTTGTAAAGAATGTAATTGTTTCATTGGTAGAAAATAAAGGAGCAGTTGATTGAGGCGCTATTGCTATATCAACTGCTATTGAAACAGCAACCTTTGGTTTAGCAAAAGGACTTTCATATATTAGGAAAGTAACCAAGTTTGGCAAAAACATCACTAAAGGTATTCAAGCAACTAAAAAAGCTGTTTCATTTATTAAACAAGGACTAACACAAAAGATTGAAACAATTACAAAGACTGCTTTTAAGTATGCTGATAAATACAAACTAATTAAAAGCAACACAATTAGAAAGTTTGTAAATGCTAAAACAATAAGCAAAGCTATTCAAACAGGAAAAGAGTTTTTCTCAATTGTAAAGAACCCTTTTAGTTTAGTGACTAAATTATCAACAAAAGCACAACAATTAGTCAAAAAGAATATTAAAGACAAAATGGTTAGATTACAAGCTGCTTATTATAAAAAGCAATTACAAAACCAAATCATTAAGAAGAAGGTAATTAGTCCAAAAACAGCAAACAAATATATCAGAGCAAATAGATTAGCAAATAAAGGACAATTCTATTTTAATAGTTCGTGAATTAGTGGAATAAGACTTTATGATGAAAGATATTGAGACCAAAGTAATGATGTTTCATTTTTCTTATACTTTAAGAGAGATGCAACTAAATCAAAGAATTCTCCAAAAGGAAAAAGACCCTTACAATTCACAATGTCTTATGAAGAGATGTTTAACTTCTTAAAAGCTCCATCAAAAGGACAATATTATTTGGACAATTGAGCTTGGGGTTGAGATATGGGAAGAATAAGAATAGACACATCAACAGAGTTTGAAGTTGATAAGTTAGTTCAAAGAGATTTCCTTAAGAGATTCAGATTAGCAGAGCATTATGCTACAGCTGATGCTTTAGATGAAACATTATTCCAAACAAACCAATATGATAAATATGTTAAAAAACACAGAACAAACAAGACACAACTATTTGCTTATCAAACTACAAATGCTAAAGGTAAAAAAGTACTTAAATTTACACCTTATATTTACGGTAATGAATCACGAACATTTACAAAACAAGCAAAGAGAATAAAAAGGACAAAATAAGATGGACAGACAAGAAGTTTTATTTATCAAAAATATGGGTCTATCATTTGAAGAGTTTAAATGCTCTGAATTCAATATGTTAGTCCCTTTCAAGACACCAAAAAAGCTCTCTAATTTAATGAGTGAGTTATCAGATGAGGAAATATATAACAGAGTAATTTACAGTGTTTATAACTCTGTTAATGCTTTAATAAACAGTGTTGTATCACTAGTTGCTAAAAAAGTTGATTACAATGTGGAACAGTTCAAAAATGGTATCGGAGATGATAGATATCAATTGCTTAAAAAAGCAATGTTTCACGAAGTAAATAACAGATATACAAATAATGCTATTCCTGAAGTCAATTCAAGACTTACACTTTTAGGAGGTTCTGCTCAAGTATTAGGAACACAAAGAGAGTTTGTATTTGCTGAACAACATTTGAACCCGATTGCTGCTAAATTGCTTTATGATGGTGAATGAGATAGTTTAGGGGTTGAAATTGTTAAAGGTTTAGACAAGTTATCAGGTTTTATTTCAACAACTGAATTTGATAAGGTAAACGAAGATATTAAAGGGTTTAAAAAAACAGTTGAAACAAAGACAGAGCAAATAGACACAGATATTAGAAACCTTAAACTATCAGCTGAAAGAATACCTTCATCAATGGAGTGAACAGAGATTAGAAAAAATATTCAAATGGACAAAGTCCAAGCAAATCAAATTTTAGATAACATTAACAAAATTGAGCAACTAGAAGCTGAAAGAACTAGGTTAGAGAATGCTCTAAATCAAGAGATTGAAGCTTTTTCAACATTTAAAAGAAACTATGAAGAGCAATACACTAACACACTTCAAAGCATCAATGAAGTAAGAGCAGCAGATGAAGAGAAATGAAATTCAGTATATCCTACTTTAACGCTTTGAAAAGATAACGTTGATTTGAAAGTTAAAGAAGTGTACGACAGCTTATTCGGAAGTGATGATGCTGCTGAAGGAGAACCAGAACCAGGATTTTTTAAACAAGCTGAAGAAAAGTTTAAAGAGCTAGTTCAAAACATTGAAGAGCTTAAAAAGACAAATCAAAGCAACGGAGTGAACAGAGCTTTTATTGAAATGGTTCGAAGAATGAGGGAAGAGTTAGATTCACACCCTTGAAATAGTGATATTATGGATTTATCAGGAACAGTTGACGAGATGGGAACAACACTAGCTTGAGCTATTAACACAACTGAACAGGAGCAATTCACAGGTGAATATCTAGAAGGTTTCCCTATATATAAGAAATTAGTTAAATATGAAACTGAATGAAGTAACGACACACCTTCAACATTAATAGCAGGTGTTAAAGACTTAGTGAATATTGAGGGGAGTTTTTCTGCTTATTCATCAACTGATGAACCACAAAATAGAAAGCAATTTCCAATCTTACAAATATCACATGCAGCTATAGGAGCGCAAGGAGATTACTTCTATGTTGAGAATAATGAACTTAAGTTCAAAGCAGGACAAAAAACACCATACATTTATAGAGAAGCAGTTGAGAAAATTGCAATCAATGTTGTTATCAAATATACAAAATCAACAGACACACAATTAACAATATGAGATAGAGCATCTAACCATAGAGACCCCATATCTCCAAGCGAATATGCTATATTAGTAGCACGTTTTAAGAATAGTTCAAGGTAAAAGATGAGTGAAAATGTAATTACAGCAATAGCAGGAGCAGGTGGTTCTGTGAGTGTTATTGCTTTGATGTATGTTGTTTATTGATTAATAACTAAATACAAACAAAACAAGCAATCAAACAATGTAAATAAGTCTGCTAATCACATTAACATAACAAACACAAAACAAGGAGATGAAGTGACTGCATTGATTCATCTAATAGAACAGCAAACAAAGAAAATAGATGATATTAACAAAAGATTAAGAAACATTGAACTTTCACAAGATAGATATAATGCTGCTTTTAAGGTATATGTTCAAAACAATGGTGTATCCAATGATGTGAAAAAGATAGTTAAACAAATTATTGATGGAGAAAATTAAAATGGATAAGATAAGACAATTTTTCAAAAAGGTTTTAGATTTCTTTAAGTGAATGAAAGTTCATTCAATAGATGCTGCTATTACAGTGCTAGAGAATGTCCCTTTAGAGCAAGAAGAGCTCGAAAGACTTAAAGAGATTATTAAGACCAAGGACAAAGAAAAAACAGCAGTTTAAGCTGTTTTTTTGTTTGTATTGAGCTTCTTAATCTTTCATTGTTGGTTCTGTTTGAAAGCGATGTAAGGAGTAGCAGAGTGCTTTTTTGAATATTCTAACAAGTTAGTCAAATCATATTCATTATTATGATTATCGTGTGGTTTAACTTGTATAAATATAAGTTCATTATTTGGGTTGGTTCCATATAAATCAACTTTGTATTTCATATCAACAAAAGAAGAAGTTGCTTTGATTTTGAAGTTTGCTTTATTAAGTAAATTAGCAAGCTGTAGTTCTTTTCTGAAGTTTATAAAAGTCATATACATTAAAATATGTTTATATTGTGGGTATAAGTCAAGGTCAATTTCTTTTGTATGCATTCACTTTATCATATGAGTTTTAAATGTTAGTGAAAACTTCGAATCAAATTCAGTAAATGAAGAAGGAAGGTTTTTTCAGAGATATTCTTTTATATCTATTCCAAGCTCTCCGAAGTTTGGAAGTTTGATTTTTTCTTTAATCATAATTATTTTAAAAACTTATCCCTTTGATATTTGTCTGAGTAATGCGTTTTTAAATAATATGTCGTTGTTCTATGGATTATCTCATAGATACCTTCAAAAACATCATTAAAGTTATTTGCATCGTTTTGATTTTGTCTATCAATATAATCATATAATTGTCTCTTTAAGAAGTCTAAAAATTCTGTTTCAACACTTCAAAATACTTCTAATTTAGAAATAAAGGAAATTACAGAAAACTTCTTATATGTTCAGAATAGTTTATCAGCAAAAGACATTTGAACCATTAACTTCAAAGATTCTTTATTTGCAAGTATGGTAATCAATGAAATAACATTCTCATAACTTTGTTTTTGTTTCCTGAAATCTCTAAGTTCTCTGAAGTATCTTTTAAGCTTTTCTCATTTTCTTTCTTTTGGTTCTGTGAATAGCAAAAGTTCAGATGGTATTTTTGTTTTCTTCATTATTTGTCCCCTTTAGATTCTTTGAATGCTTTTATTTTTTTAACTAATTTAATAGCTTCTGATTCAGTTAAGTTAGAACATACTTTATTGGTTCATAACTTTAAAACTTTAAGGTATGAATGAAAGACTGTCCCATCTTCTTCTATCTTGCAAATATATGAGTTAAAATCATCAGAAATAGAGTTTTTGAACTTACTATCATAAACATAGTTTTCTTCCCTTACAAAGTCGTTTATTTCTTTAATAGGACAAGTTATAAATTCCTTTGAAGTTAAAAGTTTTGAAGTGATTTCTGTTATTTTTAATATTTGTGAATGATTAATTGTTTTCATTGTTTCCTCTTTCAAGTAATTCAATTTGTTTTCTTAATTTTTCATTTTCTTTTGCTAATTTTTGATTTTCTAATCTTTCAGCTTCTAACAGTGCTAATTGTTTCTTTTCATTGATGAGAGCGATATCTTTAAAGTCTCTAAGTTGTTCAATTTCTCTCATCATTTCAGCTTGATTAATGAGTTTAAGTCTTGCTGGGTCAGTAGCATCTTTAACTATCTTCGCTAACTCTTCAGGTGTTTGAATTATGTATGTATTTATTAATGTTGTTGTGTCTTTATGACCTGTTGATTTTTGAATTTTCACAATGTCTGTATTGTTTCTATATTGATTGGTAACAAATGCTTTTCTGAATGTGTGAATTGTAATTGGTTTATCAGCAAACTCTGGTAAGTCTCTTTTTAGTTCAGTTATAAACCTTGTGAATTGATAATTCATATCTCTAGGGAATTTTGAATTATCAATGAATTCTTCATATAAAGGTCAATACTCTTTAGAGATGTTGTAAGCTCTAAAATTGTTGTTCTTGTTAGCTTGTGTATATGATGAATACACTTCTATTTCTTCCATATATACAAAGTTGTCTTTATTAGCTAAAACATTGCAAATTTCACTAAATCTAGCACCATTTTCGATAGCAAATAAGACAAACGAAGCAACACCCTTCGAATTATCATAGTTGAGTGCATATTTCTTTATTTTAGAAAGTTCAACAACATCTGGAACATATGTTGCTGCTTTAACTGTTTTGATATTTGGAATGATTGAAACATCATAAACAAACTTTTGCTCTAGTTGGTTGTATTTTGTTATTAATGATTTAAGCATTGAGAAGAATGTTTGTTGTGAGCTAGGTTTTAATCTATCTCTGTAATCTTTTATTACTTTTTTAAGTTCTTCATTTGATGGTTCTGGTGTTGTGAAACATTTAAAGAAGTTATCAAAGAAATATTTATATGTTTGTCTTGTTTTTGAGTTATGTAGATTATTAACATAAATTTTTGAATATTCTTTTAAGTTCATTGTATAAATAATCAAACTTTAAACTTTTCCCTGTTGATTTTTGTGCTATACTATTCTTAAGGAAATCAACAGGGTCTGAATTAAAGGTTGATTTCCTTTCTTTTTATATTTTCAAAGTTTGAAGCAGTTAAGTTAATAAATAAAGTCAGAGATTAAACAAGCATCTCTGACTTCTCTTTTTTAACATACTTAAAGAATGTATCACACAAATAACTAAAAGAAGTTATAAGTTCGACTGTATGCTAAACAAGGGTCTGACTTTTGTTTAACTGCACAAATATTATAACACCAATTTTTTATTTTTCTCAAAATATTTTTTTATTAAACAAAATATATATTTTATTTATAAAATAAATAAAATATATGGTATAATATAAATGATATTTAAGGAGAGACAAATTTACAAAACAAGCATACAAAAAATCTCTTTCGTTTCTTAAGTATCACTGAACTCCAATCAGCCATAAAGTGACCTTTCTTTGTAGAGATAAATGTAATACAAAAGCTAAAGCAAACTCACTTTTGGAGTTCTTTTATTTTGAAGAGTAAGCTGATACAAAATCAATTTATTATAGTTATAGATGCTGCTAGGAACTGAAAAGTTTTTTTCATTAATTATTCTTTTCTAAATTTAAAGAAATTGAACATTAATATATTATATTTTTCAAACTCAATTGTTGAGTTAGGTTATTACAAATAAGAATAAAGAGATTCTTTCTCCTTAAAAGATTTTCAAAAAAGTCAAATTGCATTCAAAGGGTCAGAGTAAAAGAGCGATTTAAACAGTGATTAACATTGCTGTTTTTTTATTACTTTGATGCTATCAACTTACACATAGACCGCTGATAGAAATAACGTAAGCATATATAGTATATAAATATACTATATATGCAATAACATAATATGTATTTAAAAATATGTTAGAATAGTTTTTAAATACATATTATGTATATATACTAATATATAAAATATATTCATTATAAATATATTTTATATATTAGATATTAGTGTATATATCTTATATATACCTTATTTAATTTTTCCACTGTAGGAAGAAATTAAATAAGGTAATAAGGTATATATTTATATTTTAAAAATCATAATATTGTGTCTATATAGTTTGTTTTTCTCTGTTAAAATAATAGTAAGAAGATTATTGGTTGTTTTATGTCTTTTTAAAATATAAATAACAACACTTATTCAATTTAACTACTGAAAGACTTACTGTCCTCGTCTTGTGCTCCTGTTTGCTGACGACAAAACAAGGAGCTCAAGAACTTCGGACGGTTACTATTATGTTAGTTAAGTTATCATATGTGTAGTATCAAATTCTAAAAAGACATTGATAGACTTTATTTCTTAACACTTTTTAACTCATGATTATATATATATATATATATATATTATATACCTGTGGAAGAAATGTGAAAAAATTAAAACTTTTTTGAAAATTGCATTAATTTCAGGTATGACATTAATTCCTGTGGCATTTGTTGCTTCTTGTTAAGATTCTAAACAAAAAGAAATAAACATGGACACTAAAAGTGGACAGAAGGGTTAATTAGACATAATAACACCTCAATGTTGTTGAGGTGGTTTAACATTTATGAAATTTTTAAAGATTTTTGTGAAATTTTTTGGTTTTTAAAAAAATATAAAAAAATCAGCACTATTTTTATCTAGTACTGATTGATTTTGATTGTTTATTAATTGTTAATTAACTTCTTATTTTTTCTTTCTACCGAATACAAAGATTAACATACCAATTAATCAAGTTACAGCTGAAACAGCTACAATGTATGGTCAGATTAAGATCGGTGATGCTTCTTTTAATCTTTTATCAATAGTTGTTTGTTTAACTACATCTTCGTTGTTATGAGAGTTAAGATTATTTAAAATTTCATCTGAATCAGCAATTGCTTTGTTAATTGCATCTTGTTTAGCTTTAGTTAATTTTTCAAATTTCTTAGATTTGGTTAAATCCACTAAATCATTTTTAGCTTTAGCCAATTCTTCAGCATCAACATATAATTGAGTAATTTGATTATGTTTATTATCAAATTCTGTGCTTGTAGCATTATTATCTAAAATGTTATTGATTAATGTTACTGTGCTTGTGTCATTAAGCACATCGCTCGCTTTAACTTGTTGAATTAATTTGTCTTTAGTTTTTATGTTATTTAAGTTATTTATAAAGCTTGAATCATTAGCTAAATTCAATGTTTCGCTAATTAATTTATCTCTGGTTTCATCAGAAATTTTGTTGTCTTTAGCTTCTTGATGTAATTGATCAATTAAGTCTAATCTAGCTTTTTCCATTTCTAATTTATTAGTAAATTCTTCGCTTGTTTCATCTAATTCTCTAATGTTTTGAGAAATTGAATCTTTTTGTTCTTGTGTCAAGTTTGGATTTTGTCTAATTTGATCAATTGCTTCTTGTTTTTTGTCAATGTTTTCAGCTATTTCATTGTAGTTTTGTTCAGTTGGATTGTTAGCTAAAACATCTTCAACTAATTTAGCTTTATCATTGTCACTTAAAGTTTGATCATTGTTAATTTTGCTTAACTTATTTAATTGATCTTTGATGTTGTCAAAGCTTACTGAAGCATTTTCACTATTAGCATTAATCGTGTCTAATTCAGCAATTAATGCATCTTTTTGAGTTTGTGGCAAGTCTGATTGGTTAATTTGTTCGTAAAGTTCGGCTTTTTTATCGACATTACTAATTTGATAATCAAGACTTGATTTGGTTTGATTATTATCTAAGTTAATAATTTCCTCAACTAGATTTGCTTTATTTTCTTTAGTTAACTCATCATTTGCTTTAATTTGTTCAATTGCTTTAACTTTAGCTGAAATATTATCTGCTTCAGCAGCAAAATTATCTGAATCTTTTGCTAATTTATGAACTTGATCAACTAAAGCTTCTTTAGTATTTTCATCTAAATTAGCGTTTTGTTTAATTTGGTCAATTAAATTCAATTTAGATTCAATGTTATTTAATTTATCAGTTAATTTACTGTCATCATGAGGCTCATTAATTACTTCATTTACTAATTTGTTTTTATCTTCATCGCTAATGTGTTCATTAGTTTGAATTTTTTCAATTAGTTTAGCTTTTTGATCAATTTTAGCAATTTGATCAACCAAATCAGACTGTTTATTGTCTAAGTTAGCAACTTCATCAATTAATTGTGATTTTTGATCATCAGTTAAGTTAGGATTACTTCTGATTTCTTTAATTTTATTTTCTTTAAGTTCTTCATTAGCTAATTGATCAGCAAATGTTTTATCTCTAGGGTCTAATTGACTGATATTATCACTTAATTTTGCTTTATCTTCAGTGATTAATTGAGAGTCATCAGTAGCATTAATTCTTTCATAAGCTTTTTCTTTAGCTTTGATGTTGTTTAATGTATCACCATATGAATTTTTGTTAGCTTCACTGTTTAATTTATCATCAACATTAGCTTTTTGAATATCGTCAATTAAGTCTGCTTTTTGTTCAGGTGTTAAATTAGCATTGTTTTTAACATCATTAATTAAGTCTGCTTTATTAACAATTTTATCTAAATTGTCTTTGAAGTTTTGAACTTCATCAGCATTATCTGAATTAGAAGGAATAGCTAAGTCTTTAACTTGATCTATTAAAGCTTGTTTTTCAGCAGGAGTCAAGTTGTTATTTTTATTAACTTTTTCAATTGCTTTTTCTTTAGCATATTCAAAGTTTTTATCACCGTCAAGCGCATTTTTAGCATCAATTAATGCTTTTTCTAATTCTAATACTTTAGCAACGTCCTCATTTGAACCTTGATTACTGATTAATTCGTCAACTTTAGCTTTAGCTTCGTCGTAGTTAGCTTTAGGTTCTTGAGAAGCTGCGACATATTTAGGATTATCTGGTTGAGTTAATTCTTCATTAATTGCCTTAGCTGTTTCTTTTAATTGACCCATAGCATTATTTAATGTTTGCGCTTTATCAACCACTTTATCAACATTAGCTAACAATTTAGCTTTATCAACTTCTTCAATTAAAGCTGTTTTTTGAGCATCATTAAGATGTTCAAGATCATTAATTAAGTTTCTTACTTTAGCTTTTTTGTTATTGATTTTTTCATCACCGTCAAGGTTTTGAGCGGCAACATTTAATTTTTCAATTAATGAATCTATATTGTCAATACTTAATTCAGCACTTCCATTTTCTTTATCAGCTAAATTGTTTGCATTATTAAACGCTTTATCAAATTCACGCATTTTTACTTCAGTTGCATTTTTATAATCAACACTATTAGGTGTGTCTTGATTGTCGGCAACTGCTTGTTTAAGCTCAACCATTTTTTCATCTAATGCTGCTGCTTCTTCAGTTGCAGCTCTAACATCTTCAGGAGTTGTAGCTTTATCAACTTTAGCAATTAAAGCTGATTTTTGAGCATCATTAATATTTTCTAAAGCATTAATTTTAGCAATTTCTTCAGCTCTAACTGTTTTAATGTGTTCTTTACCATTTAAGTTATTAATTGCTTCATGAACCGCATTGATTTTTTCTTGAATCTTGTCATTGCTTAAGATGTCTTTTGTATCATCACTTGGTTCGTTTAAAGCTGTTTTATAGTCTTTTAAGGCTTGAATAGCATCATCATATGCTTCTCTTAAGTCTTCTTCTGAACCTGTGTAATTAATATCGTTTTTAATCTTACTTTCGTTGTTTAAGTATTGATCAAGTGTAGCCATTGTGCCATTAACTAATGCATTATTTGCATCAACAGAATTTACATCGGCAACTCTATCTTTTTCATTGATTTTAGCAATTGCTTCTGCTTTTTGTTGAGCAGTTAAGTTAGTGTAAATTGGATTTTCACCATTAATTTTAGCAATAGCATTTTCTTTAGCTTGAGCAACTTTTTCATCACCATTTAAGCCATTAATTGCGCTATTAAGTTCAACAATTTTAGCATCAATTTGCTCAACACTTAAATTAGTTCCATTATCACCTAAATCTTCAGTTCTAATTGCTACTTGATTATTATATTTAACTTGACGATCTTCGTCAGCTTCAACATAATCAACACTTGTTTTATCAACTTCGGCAATATCTTTGTAAGCCTTCATTTTGTCATCAATTGCTTTAGCTTTTTTAACAATATTATTAGTTTCACTTGCTTGGTTATTTTTGACTTCTTCAGTTAAGGATGATTTTTGAGCTGGATTTAAGTTAGTTAATTTATTAATTGTTTCAATAGCTTTTGCTTTAGCTGTTTCATCAGCTTTGGCCTGATCTAAAAGATTTTTAACATTAATAGCAAAATCTTGATTTGTCTTATCTAATGTGGCAGCATCAATTTTAGCAATATATGTATCTTTTTCGGCCTTAGTTAAATTATCTAGTTTAGCTAATTCATCTTTGGCATTGGTTTGTGCATATTTAAGAGCCTTGTCATAAATAGCTTGTGTTTCTTCTTGTGTTGGAACTTTTGGTAATTTTTCAATTTCGGCTTTTAATAAGCCTTTTTGGTTTGCGTTTAGACTTGGGAAATGATTCTTAATGTCATTTCTTAATACTTCTCTATTTCCATCAAGCGCTTCATCAGCAGTTTTTAAGGCTTCTTTACTTTGGTTTGCTTCATTAGCTAAACCATTTAATGAATCAGCAGTTGCATTGCTTAAATCTTTAGCTTTTAATTCTGCTAATTTATCTTCAGCATTTTCCAAGGCTTGATCAACAGCTTCTTTTCTGCCTTGCGCATCGTTGGTATAAATGCTTGTTGCAACTTTAGTTTCTGTAGAAGTAATTTGTTTTTCTAAGTCACCAAGATCTAAGTTTAATTTTTGAGCTTTTTCTAAGATTTTTTGTGCAGCTTCTTCATCAGTAGCGTTATTTAATAAGTCTTTAATTTTATCTTTTTGATCTTTTGATAAATTATCAAGTTTATTAACTTCTGCAGCTTTTTTGTTTTTGTTTTCTTCACCATTAAGTGCATTGTAAGCTTTTTCTAATTCTTTTAATGCTTGATCAATTGTTGCTTTATCTGTGTTTTGGCTTAATAATTCTTTAATTTTTGCTAATTTAGCATCGTAATTAACTTTAACATCAGATGAAGCAAATTGATAGTTGTCTAAAGTTTTGTCTGCTGAATAAGCAGCATCATTTAATTCTAAATTAGAATTTTCAGTTAATGTTTGTAATTCTTCTAAGACTTTATTTTTAGTGTTTTTCATAGAAGTATTTAATTCATTTGCTTTAGTTTTAATTGTTTCAACTTCACTTGAAGCTGCTGCTTTAACTTCTTCAACTAAGGCTGCTTTTTGATCATCATTTAGATTATTCAAACCATTTATATGATCAATTGCAGCTTGTTTAGCATTATTTTGAGCTTTAGCTTCGTTTAAGATAGCACTAATATTTGAATCAGGTTGATTGCTTGCACCTTTTTGAGCATCATTAATTTGTTGTTTGAATGCAGCTTTTTCATCATTAGTTAAGTTAGTTAATGCATCAATTTGATTTTGTGCATTTTCTTTAGCTTTATTTAAAGAATCGTTCAATATTGCATTTGCAGCTTCTTCGTCTCAATTATTTTTATCAAGTTGATTAATTCTATCTAAATAATCTTGTTTATTATCTAATAATTCAGAAGCATAAGCATTAATTTCATTTCTTAATGCTTCTCTTTTACCGTCTAAATTAGTAATAGCAGTATTTAATGATTCTTTTTGCTTTTTAACTTCAGTGGTTTTGGCAGTTATTTGATCATTGCTATTTGTTGCTAAATTAAATGATTCTAAGTCTTTTAATAATTTTTCAGTTGCAGTAATTTGATTGTCTAAAGCTTCTTTGTTTGTTGTTGTATCATTAAGATAAACAGGTTGCTCTTTAGTACTTTTAGCTTCAGCAAGTTTAGTTTTTAAATCATTAATTCCTTGATCTAATTGTTTAGCTTTTTCAATAATTTGATTTGCTGTTTCTTGATCAGATGCATTGTCGATTTTTTCTTTCAACTGTTCTTTTTGTTTAGGAGTTAAATTATTTAATTTGCCAATAGCACTCTTTTGTTCTTTAGCTTTTTCATCGCCGTTAAGTGCATCATAAGCTGAAATTAATTCAGCTTTAGCATTATCAATTTCTGTTTTTGAAACATTGTCTTTCACAATTAAATTATTTAAAGCTTCTAATTTAGCATCATATGTTGCTTTTAATGATGAATCAGCTAATCTATATTTGTCAGCAACTTTATTTGCTGATTTAGCTGTTTCGTAGGTTAATTGGTCATCTTTTGCTAATTTTTGAATTTGCTCTTTTACAACATTCTTAGCTTCTGAAATGGCAGTATTTAAAACTGTAGCATTTTCTTGAACTGTTGAAGATTGTGATGTTGGCGATGATTTAACTTGATTTTCAAATACGGTTTTTTGGTTTTGTGTTAAATCACTTAAACCATTAATTGCGTTAATAGCATTTTGTTTAGTATCATTTTGCGTTTTAGCATTATCTAAGACTGCTTTTACAGCTGAATCATATTTATGATCAGCGGTTTTATCAAGTTGTGCAGAATCGACAGCTTCTTTTAATTTGGTTAATTCAGCAGTTGATAAATTAGGATAATTATCAACGATTAAATCATTTTTTGCTTTTTGTTTACTTAAGCTTAAACCTTCGTTTAATATTCTTTCTTTGCTTTCTTCAGAAGGTTGTTTTTCACTAATGCTATCAACTTTGGCTTGAAGTTCTTTGATTTGAGTTTCTGTTAATAGTTCTCAGTTTTTAAGCGATTCTTTAAGTTCGTTTTTGTAACCATCTAATTTATTGATTTCAGAATCTAAAGTAGCTATATCTGAAACTATAGCCACACTTTGAGCATTTAATTCGCTTGCTCCTAAATTGGTTAAATTTTTTGTTTTATAACCGTTTAAGGCTGTTTCAGCATTAGTAATTGCTTGATCAAAATCAGCTTGTTTATCTTTAGTATCTTTAGTATAAATACCATCAGTTTTTTTGGTTTCTGCTTCAGCTATTTTAGCTTCTAAAGCAGCTATTTTTCCATCTAAGGTTTGGGCTTTATCAACAATGTCTTTTAAGTCTGTTAAATTAGCGCTATTAGCCATTTGTGTTTTAATAGCATTCTTTTGTTCTTGACTTAACTTATTTAATTTGTTAATTTCAGCATTTTGAGTGTCAAGATTGTTTTGACCATTTAATTCATTATATGTATTAGTTAAGTTTTGAACAATTGTATTAATTGTTGCTAAATCTTCGTTTTCACCTGATGTTTTATTTAAAACGTTTTGTGCTCTTAATAAATCACTATTATAGTTTCCATTTTTATTAGCATCAGCTAAGGTATAGTTAATAGCGGTTTTTGCACTATTATCCTGGTCATTTGTAAGATTTTGATTATTAGTTAACACTTTGAGTTGTTCTAACACTTTGTCGTGTAAATCACTCATAGCATCGTTTAACTCGCTTGCATCATTAAATAATAATTGAGCATCATCAAAAACGGTCTCTTCGCGCATTTTATCAACGATATCTGCTACTTGATTATTATTTAAATTAGTATAGGCTGTTTTAACTGTATTAGAAAGATCATGAATTTTAACTTTTGTTGCTAATTCGTTTAAACTTTGAACAGTTTGAGTTGATTCATTAGCTTTGTTTCTAAATTCTGTTTTTTCTTTTTTAGTTAAGTTGTTACTATCATTAATTAATTGTAATACTTCGCGTCTTTTCTTTTCTAGAGTAGTTAAGAAACCATTAACTGTAAGACTATTTTTCTCAGTTGATTGAACATCTTTTAAGTCTTCAACAGTTGAGGTAAGAGCATAATTAATTGTTAAAGTACCATTATCATCATTTTTAATAATGTCAATAATTTTTACTTTTGCATTTTGATTATTTATATCAGCAAAAGTTATTTCATTATTTTGAACTTCTGAAGGTAATCTATTTGCTTGGTCATTGATTGAATTATTTGTAACGGTTAAAGTATTGTTTTTAATGTTAG
This sequence comes from Mycoplasma sp. 4404, assembly GCF_034863325.1. NCBI lineage: Bacteria > Bacillati > Mycoplasmatota > Mollicutes > Mycoplasmatales > Mycoplasmataceae > Mycoplasma > Mycoplasma sp. 4404. The sequence goes on along the minus strand of NZ_JAYFFE010000001.1, from coordinate 252,838 downwards.
CAACTACATCATTTAATCTATCTACTTCAGTTTTGAAATTATTTACTGTTGCCTTTCTTTGACCAGTTTCAAGATCATTAATTCTTTTTGATCTGATTACATAATCAAATGTTAATGTTCCTGTTTTATCATCAACTACAAATGATTTGTCTTTAAGAACAATTTCTTCAGTTTGGTCATCAATACCATTTACATTAATATATTGAGCAAAATTTTCTTTAGTAATTTCACGAGCTAATACTGATTTAGGTGTCTTAAGAGCAAATGTAGCACTTAAAGCATCGATTCTTTGTTTTTCTTGAACTCTATCAGCTGCAAATCCTGTTATTCAATTAGAAGTAGTTTCATCACTTTGAATAGTAGTGCTATATAAATTCTTGGTTGACTTAACAACATAAGTTAATTTAACTCTACCGCTGTCAGTTAATTGTTCAGTTTCGGCGATTGATTTAATTTCAACAGTCGCATCGGTTAATGATTCTACTAAATAGAATTTGGCTAATTGTGCATCTTTAACCAAAGTATTAGATTTAGTTTGATTATTTGCTTGATCATAATCAAATTTATTTTCAGTTGCAGCTAAAGATTTAGCAATACCGTTGATTCTATCTTGTTCTTTGGCTAATTCTAAAGTTTTAGTAAAATCGCTGTCATTTTTATAGACTACATTTAATTTATTTGTAGCTAAATTTGTGTCAATAAATTTGTCGATTTCGGCTTTAAAACTTTGTTTTTTGGCATCTGATAAGTTTTGTAAAGCATTAATTTGAGTTTTTACAACATTAGCAGATTCTTTGTAAACGGTATTAGAAATTTGTAATAAATAATCATTGATATCATCTTGATATGGTTTAAGCAACACAAAATCTTGAGTTGAATTAGTAGCAAAATTATGACGATTACCATATTCTGTTCCACCAACTTTTATTTTGCTTACTTTTCCAAATCAGTCTGTTAAATTGGAAATTTCGTTATCAATGTCATAGTATTTCTTGGCATCGATGTATTTATATTGTTTAAATTCTTCAGCTAATTTACCACCGTTACCAAAAATATTGTCTAATGAAGAAACTAAGTTATTAAATCCTGTTAAGTAATTTTGTTTTAAATTAGTATTCAATAAATTAGTTTCTGAAGCAAATACATTATTTGCCTTATTATTTTCTTGATCTGAACCAATTAATTGATTCATCAATTTAGTTCAAGCAGGTTCATTTACATTAGTAAATTGTTCTCTAGCGGTTTCTCCGTATCAAACAAAAGAATCATTTGTTGGATTTTTATCAGTTAATGTACTGCCACCTGTAAATAAATCACTTGTTTTGATTGTGTCTAATTCTTGATTAAATGTTTTGGTTTTAGTGTAAATGTCATTAGCTAAACTAACAGCTTTTTCTAGTTTTTGAATATCGCCTAAATAGTCATATTTTCAGTTTGCTTTTCAAGCGTTTGCTAGTGTTGTGCTTGATTGACCTTGATCATTTTTAACTTGAATATTTACAAAATCATTTAAAGCTTTATTTTTAATTTTTTCAATAAAGGTTTTAATTTGTTGTTTGTTGTATTCAGAATCGGCGATTACTGCGTAATTGTTAATTTTATCTTCTAATGCTTTTAAGTTTTTTAAACCATTTGGAGTGCCAAAGTTCGCTCCTTTTCAAATTGCTAGGGTTGATTGAAGATTGTTATAGCTAACAGTTGTTGGAGCATTTGATCTATCAAATAATTTTTCGCTTTGATTAAATTCATTACTCTTGTAAGCAGCATATTGTCAATAAGAAAATTTGCGAGAATCAATATTATTTTTGTAAGCAGGAGTCGAAAATAAATAATCCAACTTTTTAGTTCCATCATAGTCATCAACTGTCACTTTTTCATCGCTTGAAGCATAATTAACTGTTTCAAAGAACTTTTCTTCAATTTGTTTTTGCAAGTCATCATATGCCTTAACATAAGCAATTCATTCATTAAGATTTCTCTTGCCTGTTCCACCTGGTAAGTTGTAATCTTGATCTATTTGCTTTTCTAAATCTGCCATTAATTGTGCTTTTTGAAGATTCGTTAGTCATTTAGATTCTTTGATTGTTGCAATAACAGTACCATAATCAGTTAATGATCAAACAATGTTTGAATTTATGTTGGCTTCGCTTGAAAAGTTATTACGGTCGCTTAATGTGAATCTACCATTATTATTAGCAAATTTTCAATATTTTTTGCTTTTTTCATCTTGTTTAATAACTAATTCAATGTTAGATGCTTGTCAAGTAGAAGGTGTGGTTGATGCAGAATCAACGTTATCAATATCAATAGATTCTTGAATAACTGCTTTATTAGTAAAAGGTTTACTAAAATCAGAATAGTTGCTAATATTGTTTCTATTAATTTTTACAACTGAATTACTGTCATTTAAATTTTTAGAACTATTTAGTTGTGTATTAACTAAATAAAATTCTGCTTGTGGGGTGTTTAAATCTAAAGTATTAAATGATTTTTTAACTCTATCATCATATTCTTCTTTAATAATCAAATTGGTGTTTCTTCAAAAACTAGGTTTTTGCATAGAAAATTTTTGCAATAAGCTTTGATTATCATAACGATAGGCTTGAGTTGTTCCAAAAAACGATCTTGTTGTAGAGTTGAAATCGTTTGTAGTTGTACCATCTGAATTTATGTTAAATCTAACATCAAATTCTAATACCACTTCTTGTGGTCTAGCTTGTGTACCGCGACCTGAAGCAAAGTAAAAATAACCACCAAGACTATTACGAATTGTGATTCAACCATCTGATTTAGCAAAACTTGCAGCATCATTATATAAACCATTGTCAGGTTTATATAGTGCATATTTGTTTAAAAATGCTGCTCCATTAAAGCTAAAAATATCATGAACAATATCAGTTGTTCCCCAATCACTATTATCAGATCAACTTGTGTTTTTTACTCCTGTTAAAGGATTTTCTGTGTAAAAAGCATTGTATCTACTTGAAAATTGTTTTGAAACGCTTTCTTCGCTTGTGCCGTCTGTAGTGGTAGTGTTTGAAATAACTGTAGGAGAAACGGTGGTACGACTAGTATAACTAAATGAGAAAGGGTCAATTGTTACGGTTTCGTGTCTTTCTAATTTAGGGCTTGTTTTATATTTTGATTTTCTCGCGTCATAAATTTTTACATCAATGTTGCTTGCCAAAACAATATCTTTAGAAAATCAAAAACCACCAGAAAAATAATTCTCGGGAATAAGCATTGAATCTTGGTCTTGATAAGCTCTCATCGACAAGTATCTAAGTCTAATTTTCTTAACGAAATTAGGATTTAAAGCGTTTGCGGAATCATCACTTGGATTTCAAATTGTTTTTTGTCCAGCGCTATTTTGTAATTCAACCCATCGACCATTTTCATAAATTTCCATAATTGTTTCAGGTTTTAAAGGGTCATCATTCTTTGGAAATCATGTTCGATCCACTTTTCCTCAAACTTCTTTGTTCCATGAACCTGTTTCATATTTTTCTACTGCTGTATTAGCGTTTCTTGTGGTTGTTGAAAAAATATTTATTTGGTCATAGTCGCCTGTTTCGACTTCTTTGTTATCAACTCTTATCAATGCTGATGGTAAAAATAGCAACAAAGGACTTGTTGTTACTCCAATTGTTAAAAATTTCTTTATTAATTTTTTATTTGCCATATTCTTCTCTCTTCTTAAATTAAAAATTTATAATTAAATTTACAATTCTAAATTAAATTTAATAATTACAGTTATATATACATTAAATATTTAAGTTTAATTATTAAAATTTTTAATTATTTTACATTATATATGTAAAAAAAAAAAAAAAAACTAGGACAAGAAAAGTAGACAGAAAAATAAAAAACTGTCTACTTTTCTTGTCCTAGTTTAATTGCACAAAATGTACAAAAAATCAGCACCAAGCAAATTTGGTACTGATTAATTGACTAATTTTCTTGTTAATTATTACTTAACAATTATTTTTTCTTACCAAAGATAAAGATAGCCATTCCTAATAATCAAGTTGCTACCGAAGCAGCTACAAAGTATGGTCAGATTAAGATTGGTGAGTTGTCTTTTAATGCTTTAGTAATAGCTGTTGTAAGCACGTTTAATCCTTCAATATCTCCAGCCTTAGAAATTAATTGTTTAATATTTTTAAGGTCTGTTGAGTTAAGTTTATTCTTAGCTTTTGTAGATGTTTCAAAGTAATTGTGTTTAATTACAGCGTTTGCTAAAGTATCAATATTAGCAAGCTCTGAAGCGTCAGCTAACTCTTCAAAGTTATTTCTTGATTTGTTTGTTGTGATTGAATCAACTAAATCAAGTAAGTTTTGAGCTTTAGCAATAGCGACTTCACCATTTGTATCTGAGAATGCTTTTGAATTAAATTCATTAATTGCTTTAACAACATTTTCTCTATGTTTGTTTGAAGCATCTGTTCCATATGTACTTTGTAAGTATTGGTTTGTTAAATCGTTTAATTCATCTACTTTTTTATCGTAGTTAGCTTTGTTTAAAGCTTTAGCATCTTCAATAGCTTTTGCTAATGATTCACCATCTGTAGCGTTTTTAATAGCTTCAGAAGCTTTGTATTTTTCTGAATCTGATAAGTATGGAAGTTTATCAAGTTCTTTAAGAGCTTCTTCTTTAGCAGCATCTAAGTTTGCACTTCCATCAAGAGCAGCAGTTGCGTTGTTTAATTTATTTGTTAAATCAACGATGTTATCTACTGGCTTATTAAAGTTAGTAATATCTTTAATTGCTTCTACATCAGCTTTGGCTGCATCAAAGTTAGCTTTTGGTTGTTCTGAAGCTTTTGTGTAAGCAATTGTTTTTTGTGCTTTAGAAGCTTTATCTAGAGCTTCTTTAGCATTATTCATTAAAGTAGCATTGTTTACAATGTTATTTACATCTACAATAGCTTCTTTAGCATTAACATCAGCTTTAGCAGTATCTTTTTGAGCTTTAGATAAGTAACTTAACTTATCAATAGCAGCAATAGCATCTGCTTTAGCTTTTGCTAAGTTCGAATCTCCGTTTAATGCTTTGTGAGCATCTTTAAGAGTTTGCACTTTATCTTGTAAGTTTTCTACAGCGTTCTCGAAGTCTTCTTTACTTTCTAATGAATTTAAATTATCTAATGCTGTAGTTAATGCATTTTGTTTATCTGCGTCAGCTTCTTTGAATTGAACTTTTTCTTTAACTGGAGCGATGTCTTTAATTGTTCCTAGAGCAGCATCAACTGCTGTTGTATTTGAAACAATGTTATTTACATTGTCAATTGTGTTTTGTTCTTCAACTTTAGCTTTAGCAGCAGCTTTTTGTGTTTCTGAGATGTTTTGTAATGCATCAATAGTTTTCTTAGCTTCTTTTTTATACTTGTCTAATTCAGTTAAGAAACCACTTAAAGTAATAGTTTTGAAGTTTTCTGATTCAATATCATTTAAGTTTTCTTTAGCTGAAGCAATTTTATATTTAAAGGTAATTGAGCCATCGGTATCATCAGCGCTTAACTCAATAATTTTTAAATTAACTTGATTAATTGCTTCATTATCTAAGTTCATATCAAAATATGTACCTAAATTATTTAATACTTGTTCTTTATTAGCTAATAATTCTGAAGGTAAAATTTCAGCTTGATTATCTAATTTATATTCAACATGAGATTGAATTGTATCATCTGCTAATAAATTATTAATTCTTTCTTGTTCAGTTAAAAATCCGTTAATAGTGAATTTTTTATCATCAACATGAATGTCATTTAAACCATCTCTTGTTGAATAAATGCTATAAGTACCGCTTAAAGTACCATTTCTATCATCACGAGTTTTATTACTAATTGTAATATTTGTGGTTTTAGCATCGTTTTGACTTAAATTACTGATAGTAATTGTAGTATCTGAAGCTTGTTTTTGATTTTTATCACTAACACTATTATTAAAATCAAAAACTAGACCTTCTAATCTTTGTAATTCAGTTTTGAAACCGCTTAATTTGTTAGTATTAGCACTTCTTGTTTCATTAACAACAATTTCTGCGCCTTCTAAACCTGGTTTAGTTGATTGCAAGGTATAAGTTACTTTGATATATCCTTCACGATCATCACGTTCAGTAATAGTTAATGAATTTTCTTTAACTTTAATTTGATTTTGTTCTAAAGTTTCATTGTTGTTTAATTTAACAGTTACTTTTGAATCAATTACATCATTTTTATTATAAAGTGGTAAATATTGATCACGCTTTGCAAAATCAAGCGCAATTTTTGATAAGAAGTTTTCAATTCTTCTTTTCTCTTCTTCGGTATTAGTTAAGAAACCAGCAAAATTAACAGGAGTTGATTCTTTAGAAATTACTTGTTGTTCCTTGAATGTGTCTTTTCAATTGCTTACTAATTTTTTCAAATCATTTTGATCAGTATTTACTTGTCTGTTTGAAATTAATTTGTATTTAGCTCCAATTTGACCTGTATTATCATTAGAATCTGTTAGAAGTAAATCAGAGATGTGATAGCTTGTATTGTCAGCATTTTCTTTAATTGAAGCACTAAAATCATCTTTATTTAAAGTTGAAGCTTTTTTAGTTCCTTTATTAACAGTGTTATTTAATGAAATATCATATGTATTAGCATCAACTAATTTATTTAATCTTTGTAATTCTGTTTCAAATCCACTAATAATAATTTCTTTAGTATCAGAAACTACAGAATTAAAGTCTGGTTTAGTTGATTTAACTTGGAAACTTAAACGAATTTCACCAGTTAAATCATTGTAACCAACAATTTTTTGATTAACAAATTCATAATTATCTTTATTTAATGTATCTCAAGTTCAATTAGTGGTTGCATCTGTTAAACTTGAAGCTTGTTCATTTGTTTTATTTTGATAATCAATATTATAAAGAACACCATTTTCAGCTTTGTCACTAAAATCAAGAGAATTTAATCTGTCTTTTTCATTTTGCGCTAATGTTTTAAAGCCACTTAAAGTACCTGATTTGTTATTTTGGTCGCTTGAAGTTACAGTATTCAAGTTTTGTGAATTAACCACACCCCTATTAGAAATAATTTGTCAAGTATAACTAATTTCACCTGTGTTATCATTAGCTGATTTATCTACTACTTTTAAGTTATAGCTTGTATCTTTATTAGTTGCTAATTTATTTAAAATTAAGTCTTTTAATAATTGTGTTGCCGTTCATTTATCATATTGGTCGGTTGCAATATTTTTAATTCCAGCTTTAATTGCTAAGTTTTGCATAATTTCATCAAGACGCATTTGCTCAGTTTTAAAGCCTTTAATTTGTGCGTATTTATTATCTGAAGTTACATCTTGGTAAATTTCATCGCTTTTTTCAGACACTAAATGGTATTGGATTCTAATATAACCTTCAATTTCATTTCTTGCATCAATATTATCAATTACAACTCTGGCTTCTGGAGTAGCTTCTTTGATAGTTTTAATTACTTTTTCAATAACTGTACTTGAAGGTAAGGTTGTAGTTTTGTTTTCATAACCTAATGTAACAGTTAAATTATTTAAACGTGTTTTTTCTGCTTCGCGATCTATTTTATCTTGCTCTGCCTTAGTTCTGAAACCAGATACACTAATAGAACCTAAATCAGTATTATCTGAAACAGGTGTTACAAAAGGAGCATTAGGATCAACTTCTCAATTAGAAATTAATTCAGCTTGAGTTTTGGTTGATCTAAGTTCGGCTTCAATATTAACAGTTCCTGCAGCATCATCTACACTTTCTTTAGAAACATTAATTAATTCAGCTTTATTTTCATTGCTTTGAGTATAGTAGAAATTACTTAAATCATCATTATCATCTACTGCTTTTGAAGGTATTGATAATGATTTTTGTGGATAATCAACATTAATATTTTGATTATACATCTCTTGACGTAAATTATTTAATCTACCTTTTTCAGTTAAATAATTGTTAATAATAATTTCTTTTGGTTCTGAAACTACATCTTGACCGTTTTTGTTACTAATAACTTTAAATTGAACTTTTAAAGCCCCAATTACATCATTATAACCAATTACATTAGTGATGCTAATTCTTTCGTTAGCGTGATTATCTGGAGTTTTGAAAGTTAAGTTAATATCATTATGCTTAGAAGCATCATTGAAAGCAGAAGCTAATTTAGTTGCATCACCTAAACCGACAAATTCATTATTGGTGTAAGCATCAATTATTTCTTTTTCTCTATCAATTGGGCTTTGGAAACCACCAATAGTAATTTCTTTAGTTACACTTGAAGTAACGTCACTTAAATTATCTTTAGTAGAAGTTAAATTATAAGTAACAATTACTTGCTGATTATTGTTTGGATCTACTTTTACATTAGTAATTGCGATTTTAGCTTTTGAATCACTTAATAATTTTTGGTTTGGACTCAACATATCTTCATTTACTTCTGAAGCTAAAACTTTATTTTTAGCTTTTTCTCCAGCATAAGTAATTTCTTTAGTGATTGTTTTATTATTGATTAATTTGTCTAATCTTTGACTTTCAGTTAAGGTATTAAAAGTAGCAGTTTTTGCTTGAGTAGAAACAATATCATCTAAACTAGTTCTTTTTGATTTAATCTTGTATTCAACGGTAAATGCACCAGTTTTATCATTAATAGAATTTGAAACAATTTTAACTTCATAAGCTTCATCTGTTTCGCTTGTAGCAAAATCGATATCGCTTGGTTCTATTTCGGAAGCAGTTTTATTTAATTTAGCATTTTCACTTAAAGTAGGTTGGTAACTAAGAGCATCAATTCTTTCTTGCTCAGTTTTATATTTATCATTAGTTGCTAATTTAAAAGTATAAGTTTTAGTTGCAGTTTCTGCGTTAGTTAAATTTGCTTTAGTTGATCTTAATTTATATGAAATAGTTAAACTACCACTTCGATCATCTTGATTAGTAATAGCTAATTCAACTACTTCAGCTTCGCTATTCTCAGGTAAAGTTACAGCTAAAGCGCTGTTAATGTTTGTAGTCGAAATTTCAGAAGGCATTAATTGTGAATTTTTATTTTGATATGAAACTTTTAATGCGTCTAAACGTTTAGTTTCTTCAAGATTATTAGTTAAATAACCTGCAAACTTTGCAGTGTTAGATTGTTTAGATTTAATAGGATCTGAATTAGTAACAGCAGGTTCTCAATTATCTGAAACTAAATTATCTCTAGTCGAAATTAATGTATAAGCTACTCCAATTTCACCTGTATCATCGTTTGAATTTAATGTTAAATTAGAATCGATTTTAACATTTTCATTAGCAAGAGAATCTGGAACATTAGTAACAAAATCAGCTGATGTTAAATCAGAAGGTTTTTTGTTTGTTGTTCCTGATTTTTGACTAATTACAGAATTAGGAGAAGTATTTGTAACTAAATCATTAATTCTGTCTAATTCAGTTTTGAAGCCAGAAATAGTTACAAATTTTTCTTCTGATTTAATAGTTTCAAGATTGTCTTTATTTGATTGCAATTTAAAGCCAAGCTTAATTTGTCCAGTAACATCATTGTAGCCTACAATTCTTTTTTCAACAAATGTATATTGACCATCTGTTTCAGGACTTCAAGTTCATTTATCACTATTTAAATCATTTAAACTAACTGAAGAAGCTAAAATTTCATCTTTGTCGCTTCTATCAATACTATAACCAGTTAAGCCATCTAATCTAGTTTTTTCACCATTTTTAAATCCTGTAATTGTTACACTATTAGCATCAGATTTTGGCACTGTGTAAGTGATATTAGTTAAATTATTATCTTGTCTTCAGAATAAATCTTCTTTAGATTTAGTTGAAGTTAAAGTGAAGTTTAAAGCGCTTTTACCATAATCAGATTTTGGATTAATACTTGTGATATCGAAAGTTAATTTTTCATTTGTTGCATTTGAAAATGAATAATTAGCTTTATTTTTAGCAGTTTCTGAATTAGCTAATTCATCGGCAGCTGTAAAATCAAGATTAATTTTACTTTTATCTTTATTAATACTATCAGCAATAGTATTTAATCTTTGTTTTTCAGTTTGATAATTATCATTAGTATCTGCTTTAAAAGTGTAAGTTTTTACTTTAGTTTTAACATCAGTTAAATCAGCTTTAGTTGAAACTATTTCATAAGTAATTTCAAGTGTACCATCAACATCATTAGCAGCAACTACTTGTATATTTTGAATAACAGCATCTGGTTGATTATCATTAATTGCTACAGTAAAAGGACTTTGATCATTAGCATAATTTTTAGCCACATTAGTAGCAAATAATTGTGGATTGTTATTAGTATGATTAATAGTTAAGTTATATAAACGAGTGCTTTCATCAAGTTTAGATTTAAGTTTGCTTAATTCATCTTTTAAATCTGTATAGTTTTTTAAAGCTTTAGTATAAAGTCCACTGTAATTATTTGGATCTGTTTGTTCAACTTGATTGAATTTATCTTTATTTTGATTACCTTCTGCTAAATTTGAATTAAATGCAGTAGTTAATTTGGTAGTTAAACTATCGGCAGCATTTTTGAGTGAATCAACAGCATTTTTATAACCAACATTAGTATCTACCACATCATTAGTTTGTCATTGGTTAATTTTTTCTAATTCTTTACCAATTGCTAGATCTAAGGCTTTAACTTTTTTAAATTGATTTTCTTTATCATTTTCATCAGTAATTGTGTTATCAATTTCTTTTAACAATTGTTGTTTTAATTCAACTGTCATATGTTTTAATTCATTTTGTCTTGGTAAATATGAACTAGAACCATCTAATTTAGATTTGGCATCTTCAAGATTTCTTAATAAAGTTTCAATTTCTGTACTATTAGTAATTGTTGTAGTAGCAGAATCATCAATTACTGCCTTGGTTTGCTCAATAAATTGTTTGTAGTTTTCTTTTTCGCTTTGAGTTTTTTCATAAGCATAAAGTTCATCAGTAATTTCGCCATTTTTATTTGGTTTAAGTGAATCAGGCAATTTATCATAGTAATCTTTTAATGCTTTCATTTGTGTATTTAAATTAGTTGCATTTGTTTTAAATGTTTCATAATTTTTAGGATTTACATAATTACTATCATTACTATCTGCAATATTTATTTGATCAATTAAAGCTTGTTTTTGCTTAGCAGTTAAATTAGTTAATGAACGAATATGATCAATTAATGCTGCTTTATCATAAATTAGTTTTAAATTTGCATCATTACCAAATTGAGTAAATTCTTCACTTATTGGATTTAGTTCTGCTTCATTGATTAATTTTGAAAATTCTGTCTTATCAGTTTCAGTTAAATTAGTTAATTCATTTAATTTAGCAATTGAATTAGTTTTAGCTTTAGCAAAAATTTTATTAATTTGTTCTGCTAATTCACTATTATTTGTGCTTCAAACAGCGTCTTTAACTGCTCCATTATTAGTTTCATAGTTATTTTGTAATCTTTCTAATAAAGTAGCAAATTCTTGTCTTTCAGTTTCATTACTTTTAACAAAAACAAATGATTCAACAGCTTTTTTAGCTTGATTTTTGTTACCATCTAAAGTATTTAAACTTTCAGTTAATAAATTAAGCCCATTATCCAATTTAGTTTTGAAGTTGTTAAACTTAGCATAATCAGTTAAAAAACCTTTACTTGGATCATTTAAAAAGATTTTTTGGTATTCTGCATTGTCAAAAGCGTCAATAAATTTATTGTATTTTTCACCATCTTCATGAGAACTTAGAGTACTTTCAGAAACAGTTTCTTTTCAAGTTCCATCATCATTTTTTAAATTATTGTTAATTCAAGTTACATAATCATTTAAATATTTACGCTTCAAAATTGCATTAGCAACTTCTGCTTGGAATTGCTTCAATGTTTCTAAATTGGTATTTGAATTGGTTTGAATTAAGTTATCAATACCACCATTAGTTGCAGTTAATTTAAACTGATTATTGATAATATCAATTGCTTTTTCTTTAAATAATTTAACTAAATTATCTTTTTCAGCTTGGGTTAAACTTTGGTATGCTTCGGGATAATTTTGACTAAACACACTAGTTGCGAGATCGTTAATCTTACCACTAATTGTATTGTCATTAGCAACTTTGTATCCATCTAATTTTGCCACTTCTTGATCATAGGTTTGATGATTAGGGCCTAAAATTTGATTTAATTTAATACCTCATTCAGTAGCCGTTTGTTGTCCTGAAGGAAGATCTTCATTATTTTTTAATTTTTCTTTTCCAGCTTTTAAATATTCGTGCATCTTCTCAATCATATTTTTTAACTCTTGAGTAGAAGAATAAGCAAAATTTAATTGAGAAATTAATTTGTTTTCATCGCTAGATAATCCTTTATTTCTATCAGAATAATAAGTTTCATCAACTTCAGAAGCAAATTGAATCATAGGAATCATTCTTCTTAACAATCTCATGAAAGTGTATACATACTTTTTATCATCAGGTGTACTTCTGTTGTTATGATCATTAAATCAAACATCACTTTCGCTACTATTTTCACCCCTATTTTTAAATTCATTATTAATAAATTTTTGAACTAATTCACTAACTCAACCTGATAAATTAGGGAAATCTGTTTGTAACATTTGTTCAATTCTTAATCTATCAGTAATAAGTGGAGTATAGGCTAAATCATTAAAAACATAAAAACCTTGAGAATCTTTTGTTGTAGAAGAAAGTTTTGCTTCTGCAATATTTCATTGATTTTGGAAATTAGTGTCTTTAATTTTTGCTTTAATTTTGAAAGTGCTTGGATCAATATTATTAAGCGGTGAATTTAAAGTGTATTCACTATAATATTCTCTTGCATTATTTATGTTATTGTATTTTGTTCTATCTAAATCAAGTAATTTAATTTCTGTTCCATCTTTATTAGTGTAATAAAGACCTACTTCATACAATTTATTATCAATTTCATCATCTTCTCTTCTTTTAAATGATTTAGGTAAATATATGTTAGCTTCAGATGAATTAACTGTTTCTTTGATTCTAAATTTGTATTCAGTTGATTTAGTTTTTTCACTTCTTATGATAAATCCAGATTCACCTTCAAAACCAGAGTTAAATCCAACATCAAAAAGAGTGTAAGCTCCACCTAAAAAGGTCGGAACAGAAGTTTTGCCATTTCATTTAAAATTAGGATTATCAACTGTTTCAAATTCAACAACTACAACGTTGTTTGATCATCCTCTATTTCTAGCATTTGGTGCATCAATGAAAAAACTAAACATATATCCGGCATTTTTTTCTAATAAATTTCAAAAACCAATACCTTCATTATTTAATAAATCTTCATCATACAAGCCATCATTAATTAATTGTCTTGCTACTTCACCATTTTCAAATTTATTAATTTTTTTAGTAGATTTATGATAGAAACCAGGTGTTCCCTTTCCAAGGGTAGTAACTTGGTCGTTAATTAATCTATTAGCAATATCTGAGCGGCTATCACGAGTTAAACCATTTTTTTCAGCAATTGCTTGTTCTTCTGCTGTTCAAGGGTAGGCAGAATTAGTTCACAATCCTCTTAATCTAATTTCGCTATTATTGTTATATCCAGCTGCTCCAGCAGTAGAAGTATTTTCTGGATTTACTCAGTTAACAATATTTTGTCACTTATCTTCAAAGTAAGGATTTTGAGAATAAAGCGGATTAATAAAAGTGTAATCACTTTTATTGGTTGGTAATTGAGTTCATGAAACCGGAATTTCTTTTGTTGAAACATTTGCATAATCAATAACATTAATATCAGCTGGATAAAATGAAAATTTAACGAATGAATTATCCGCTAAAATCATGTCTTGAGAAAAATAGAAACCACCTAAATATCTGTTTTCTCTAAAATTAGCCGGTTGATCTTTATGAAAAATTAATTTTCATTTTCTACGTCTACCATTTAATGATTTATCATCAACCCAATTACCTCTTTTAGTAAATCTATCAAAATAATTTGTATTTAAGAAATTAGGATTTCTATTATCAGTTACTGATGGATCACCAATAGTTACTAAATTTTGAGTTCCTTTATATCCATAGAATTGATACCCGTTTCCATTGTCATATGAACCATATTGACTATATCTTGTATTAGAATAAATGTCAGTATCTTCATAAAAGAAACTGTCATATTTAGTATCAGTAGTATCTTTACCCATATAGATAGGAACTGAAGAAATTAAAAGTATAGATGAAGAAAGAGCAGCGCTTAAAAGCGTAAATATATTTTTTTTCTTCATAAATTAAGTCTCCTGTTAATTGTTTTTAATTAAATATAAATATATACACATTAAAATAAACATAAAAATAACTCAACTCATGTGAGTTATTATTAATGATTTCGAAATACATATGAAATCATTATATATATGTATATGTATATGGATGTATTATACATCTTACAGAAGAACTTATAGAAGAATTATAAAAAAACAAAACGTTTTGAAAATTGCATTAATTTTAAGTGCGACATTAATTCCTGTGGCATTTGTTGTTTCTTGTGAAAATTCTAAACAAAAAGAAATAAACTAGGACACTAAAAGTGGACAGAAGGGTTAATTAGACATAATAACACCTCAATGTTGTTGAGGTGTTTTCACATTATTTTTTGGTTTTTAAAAAATACAAAAAATCAGCACTATTTTTATCTAGCACTGATTGATTTTGATTGTTTATTAATTGTTAATTAACTTCTTATTTTTTCTTTCTACCAAATACAAAGATTAACATACCAATTAATCAAGTTGCTACTGAAGTAGCTACAAAGTATGGTCAGATTAAGATTGGTGATATTTCTTTTAATCTTTTATCAATAGTTGTTTGTTTAACTACATCTTCATTGTTATGAGAGTTAAGATTATTTAAAATTTCATATGAATCAGCAATTGCTTTATTAATTGCATCTTTTTGATATTTAGTTAATTTTTCAAATTTCTTAGATTTGGTTAAATCTACTAAATCATTTTTAGCTTTAGCTAATTCTTCAGCATCAACATATAATTGAGTAATTTGATTATGTTTATTATCAAATTCTTCGCTTGTAGCATTATTATCTAAAATGTTATTGATTAATGTTGCTTTGGTTTTGTCATTAAGCACGTCGCTCGCTTTAACTTGTTGAATTAATTTGTCTTTAACTTTAACGTTATTTAAGTTGTTTGTAAAGCTTGAATCATTAGCTAAATTCAATGTTTCACTAATTAATTTATCTCTGGTTTCATCAGAAATTTTGTTGTCTTTAGCTTCTTGATGTAATTGATCAATTAAGTTTAATCTAGCTTTTTCATTGTCTAATTTATTAGTAAATTCTTCGCTTGTTTCATCTAATTCTCTAATGTTTTGAGAAATTGAATCTTTTTGTTCTTGTGTCAAGTTTGGATTTTGTCTAATTTGATCAATTGCATTTTGTTTTTTATCAATGTTTTTAGCTATTTTGTTGTAGTTTTGTTCAGTTGGATTGTTAGTTAAAACATCTTCAACTAATTTAGCTTTATCGTTGTCGCTTAAAGCTTGATCATTATTAATTTTGCTTAATTTATTTAATTGATCTTTGATGTTATCAAAGCTTACTAAAGCATTTTCGCTATTAGCATTAATTGGGTCTAATTCAGCAATTAATGCATCTTTTTGAGCTTGTGGCAAGTCTGATTGGTTAATTTGTTCATAAAGTTTTGCTTTTTTATCAACATTACTAATTTGATGATCAAGACTTGATTTGGTTTGATTGTTATCTAAGTCAATAATTTCATCAACTAGATTTGCTTTATTTTCTTTAGTTAACTCATCATTTGCTTTAATTTGTTCAATTGCTTTAACTTTAGCCGAAATATTATCTGCTTCAGTAGCAAAATTATCTGAATCTTTTGCTAAGTTATGAACTTGATCAATTAAAGCTTCTTTAGTATTTTCATCTAAATTAGGGTTTTGTTTAATTTGGTCAATTAAATTCAATTTAGATTCAATGTTATTTAATTTATCAGTTAATTTACTGTCATCATGAGGCACATTAATTACTTCATTTACTAATTTGTTTTTGTCTTCATCGCTAATGTGTTCATTAGTTTGAATTTTTTCAATTAGTTTAGCTTTTTGATCAATTTTAGCAATTTGATTTTCTAAATCATCCTGTTTATTGTCTAAGTTAGCAACTTCATCAATTAATTGTGATTTTTGATCATCAGTTAAGTTAGGGTTGCTTCTGATTTCTTTAATTTTATTTTCTTTAAGTTCTTCATTAGCTAATTGATCAACAAATGTTTTATCTCTAGGGTCTAATTGGTTGATATTATCACTTAATTTTTCTTTATCTTCAGCGTTTAATTGAGAGTCATCAGTAGTGTTAATTCTTTCATAAGCTTTTTCTTTAGCTTTAATCATGTCTAATGTATCACTATATGAATTTTTGTTAGCTTTGCTGTTTAATTTATCATCAACATTAGCTTTTTGAATATCGTCGATTAAATCTGCTTTTTGTTCAGGTGTTAAATTAGCGTTGTTTTTAACATTATTAATTAAGTCTGCTTTATTAACAATTTTATCTAAATTGTCTTTGAAGTTTTGAACTTCATCAGCATTATCTGAATTAGAAGGAATAGCTAAGTCTTTAACTTGATCTATTAAAGCTTGTTTTTCAGCAGGAGTTAAGTTGTTATTTTTATTAACTTTTTCAATTGCTTTTTCTTTAGCATATTCAAAGTTTTTATCACCGTCAAGAGCATTTTTTGTATCAATTAATGCTTTTTCTAATTCTAATACTTTAGCAACGTCTTCATTTGAACCTTGTTTACTGATTAATTCATCAACTTTAGTTTTAGCTTCATCATAGTTGGCTTTTGGTTCTTGAGAAGCTGCGACATATTTAGGATTATCTGGTTGAGTTAATTCATCATTAATTGCTTTAGCAGTTTCTTTTAATTGACCCATAGCATTATTTAATGTTTGAGCCTTATCAACCACTTTATCAACATTAGCTAACAATTTAACTTTATCAACTTCTTCAATTAAAGCTGTTTTTTGAGCGTCATTAAGATGTTCAAGACTATTAATTAAGCTTCTTGCTTCAGCTTTTTTGTTATTGATTTTTTCATCACCGTCAAGGTTTTGAGCGGCAACATTTAATTTTTCAATTAATGAATCTATGTTGTCAATACTCAATTCAGCGCTTCCATTTTCTTTATCAGCTAAATTGCTTGCATCATTAAACGCTTTATCAAATTCACGCATTTTTACTTCAGTTGCGTTTTTATAATCAACACTATTAGGTATGTCTTGATTGTCGGCAACTGTTTGTTTAAGCTCAGCCATTTTTCCATCTAATGCTGCTGCTTCTTCAGTTACAGCTCTAACATCTTCAGGAGTTGTGGCTTTATCAACTTTAGCAATTAAAGCTAATTTTTGAGCATCATTAATGTTTTCTAAAGCATTAATTTTAGCAATTTCTTCAGCTCTAACTGTTTTAATGTGTTCTTTACCATTTAAGTTATCGATTGCTTCATGAACTGCATTGATTTTTTCTTCAATCTTATCATTGCTTAAGATGTCTTTTGTGTTATCACTTGGTTCGTTTAAAGCGTTTTCGTAGTCTTTTAAGGCTTGAATAGCATCGTCATATGCTTCTCTTAAATCTTCTTCTGAACCTGTGTAATTAATATCGTTTTTAATCTTAGTTTCGTTGT
This sequence comes from Mycoplasma sp. 4404, assembly GCF_034863325.1. Lineage (NCBI taxonomy): Bacteria > Bacillati > Mycoplasmatota > Mollicutes > Mycoplasmatales > Mycoplasmataceae > Mycoplasma > Mycoplasma sp. 4404. The sequence continues at coordinate 235,165 of NZ_JAYFFE010000001.1, read as the reverse complement.
TTAAGTATTGATCAAGTGTAGCCATTGTACCATTAACTAATGCATTATTTGCATCAACGGCATTTACATCTACGGCTGAATTTTGCTCATTAATTTTAGCAATGGCTTCATCTTTTTGTTGATCAGTTAAATTATTATAAATTGGGTTTTCACCATTAATTTTGGCAATAGCATTTTCTTTAGCTTGAGCAACTTTTTCTTCACCGTTTAATCCATTGATTGCATTATTTAGTTCAGTAATTTTAGTATCAATTTGCTCAACACTTAAATTAGTTCCATTATCACCTAAATCTTCAGCTCTAATTGCTACTTGATTATTGTATTTAACTTGACGATCTTCATCAGCTTCAACATAATCAACACTTGTTTTATCAACTTCACCAATATCTTTGTAAGCTTTCATTTTGTTATCAATTGCTTTAGCTTTTTCAACAATATTATTAGCTTCACTTGCTTGGTTATTTTTGACTTGCTCAGTTAAGTATGATTTTTGAGCTGGATTTAAGTTAGTTAATTTATTAATTGTTTCAATAGCTTGGGCTTTAGCTGTTTCGTCAGCTTTGGCTTTATCTAAAAGATTTTTAACATTAATAGCAAAATCTTCATTTGTCTTATCTAATGTGGTAGCATCAATTTTAGCAATATATGTATCTTTTTCAGCTTTAGTTAAATTATCTAGTTTAGCTAATTCATCTTTGGCATTTGTTTGTGCATATTTAAGAGCCTTGTCATAAATGGCTTGTGTTTCTTCTTGTGTTGGAACTTTTTGTAATTTTTCTATTTCAGCTTTCAATAAGCCTTTTTGGTTTTCGTTTAGACTTGGGAAATGATCATTAATGTCATTTCTTAATACTTCTCTATTTCCATCAAGTGCTTCATCAGCAGTTTTTAAGGCTTCTTTACTTTGGTTTGCTTCATTAGCTAAACCATTTAATGAATCAGCAGTCGCAGTACTTAAATCTTTAGCTTTTAATTCTGCTAATTTATCTTTAGCGTTTTCCAAGGCTTGATCAACAGCTTCTTTTCTGTCTTGGGCATCGTTGGTATAAATACTTGTTGCAACTTTAGCTTCTGTAGAAGTAATTTGTTTTTCTAATTCGCCAAGATCTAAGTTTAATTTTTGAGCTTTTTCTAAGATTTTTTGTGCAGCTTCTTCATTAGTAGCATTACTTAATAACTCTTTAATTTTATCTTTTTGATCTTTTGATAAATTATCAAGTTTATTAACTTCTTCAGCTTTTTTGTTTTTGTTTTCTTCACCATTAAGTGCATCATAAGCAGAAATTAATTCTTCTTTAGCATTGTCAATTTCTGTTTTTAAAACATTATCTTTAACAATTAAATCATTTAAAGCCTGTAATTTTTCATCGTAAGTTTCTTTTAAAGCAGCATCTGCTAATCTATATTTGTCAGCGACTTTATTTGCTGATTTAGCCGTTTCATAAGTTAATTCGTCATCTTTTGCTAATTTTTGAATTTGTTCTTTTACAACGTTCTTAGCTTCTAAAATGGCAGTATTTAAAGCTGTAGCAGTTTCTTGAACTGTTGAAGCTTGTGATGTTGGCGATGTTTTAACTTGATTTTCAAATACGGCTTTTTGATTTTGGGTTAAATCACTTAAATCATTGATTGCGTTAATAGCCGCTTGTTTATTTTGATTTAATTGTTCAGCTTCTTGAATTATTGCTTTAACAGCAGCGTCATATTTGTGACCTTGAGTTTCATCAAGTGCTGCATTATTAACTTTTCCTAATAATTCAGTAATTTCTTCACTTGAAAGATTTGCATAATTATCATTATTAATTTTGTTTGATGCTTTGGTTTTACATAAACTTAATCCTTCTTGAAGAATGCTTGATTTTTCTTCCTGTGTTGGTTGTTTTTGTAAATTATCAACTTTGTCCTGTAAAGTTTTAATTTCACTAGGATCTAATAATTCTCAATTATTAAGATCTTCTTTGAATTTATTTCTAAATCCATCTAAGGCATCAATTGCATCATTTAAAGTTGACGTTTGAGTGTTAATTTCAGCGGTTTTTTCAGCAATTTGATCTTTGTTTAAATTACTTAAATTTGCTGTTTCATAGCCTTTTAATGCCTTTTTAGCATCTTGAATTGCTTGATCAAATTTAGCTTGGTTACCTGTTGTATCACCTGTATATTCAAGTTTATCTTTTTCGCCTTCAGCTTCAGCTATTTTAGCTTTAAGATCACTAATAGCTTTATCTAAGTTTTTAGCCGCTTCAATAATTTTGTTTGCTTCTTCTTTATTAGCAGCACCATCAATTTTATCTTTGATAGATTGTTTTTGTTCAGGTGTTAAATTGTTTAAATCATCAATTCTTTGGTTTAATGCATTTTGGTTTTGATCACCATTTAAATCATTATAAGCAGTTTTTAAATTGCTTAATACTGTATCAACAGCACTTGATTCTGAGTTAGCGCCATTAGTTTTATTAAGTAATTCTTGAGCTGCTGATAAAGCATTATCATAAGCTTGTTTTTTATCAGCATCTGCTAAAGTATAAACAATGGCCGTTTTAGCATCATTGTTTTGATCATCTTCAACTGTTTTTTTAGTTAAAGCAGTTAATTCAGCTTTAACAGCATTACTTAAGTCTTTCATTTTATCATTTAATGTGCTTGCTGTTGTACTGCGAGTCTGAATTGCTTCAGTTGAAGTAGCTGATTTTAAATCTGATTTATAAGCATCTAATTGATTGTCATTTAAATAAGGGTAATTATTTGTTGCATCAGCAATAGCTTTTTCAATTTCTGCTTTAACTTGAACTTTAGCAACTTCATCAAGAGCATTAGCGTTTGCTAATTCATCTAATAAAGCTTGTTTTTTTGGTTCAGGAACGTTGTCATTAATGTATTGGGTAACTTTTTCTTTTTCAGCTTGTAAAGTTGTTTTAAACCCTCTTAAAGTAATTGTTCTTGTATTAGTTGAAACAACTACTGGATTTTGTGGATCATTATTTGAAATCAATATTGCTTTGGTTGAAGCAATTTTGAATGTTATATCTAATGTACCATTGTCATTGTTTGGCGATAATTCAATACTACTTAGATAACCTTCAACATCTAAGTCTGCCGGGTTGTTAAACGCTTTAATAGCTTCTTTAGCAACTGCACTTGGCAATTGATTTCTGTCAATTGCGTTAGTATCGCTTTCATTAATAGTAAATGAATTGTTTGAATCAGCTAAAACAGCATCTACTCTTTGTTGTTCAGTTAAAGTACTTAAGGCATTATCATTATTTAAAATATAAGTTTGACTTGATTGAACACTTTCAAGATTTTCTTTAGTTGATTGATATTTGTAACTTAAGTCTAATTTACCTGTTAATTCATTTTGATTTGAAATAACTCAATCAACTGGTTTTACATCTGCAGGGATTGTAGAATTGTTAAATTCAACATCATCTTTAGTAATTTCACTAGCAGTTTTAGTATTTTGTGAATTATCTTTAACTTTGGCAGTTGCAGTTTGTAATGAATTTAATCTAGTTAATTCATCATTATAACGTTGTTGACCATTTAAATTATTAATTGCATTTTGAACTTCAGTATTCATTGAGTCAACATTAGTTTTATTCATCAATTCAGAATTATTCGCAGTATTTAAAGCAGTTAATAAATCTTCTGCTTTTTTAATTACTCCACCTTTTTGACCATTATTTTTAGTAGGATTACCATCATAAGCGGCTCTTAAATCATTTGTTGTGTAAATATAATCATCGCTTGTTACAACAGTATTTTGATTTGTAATGAAATCACGCAAGGTTTTCATTGAAGAATTTAATGCATTATTAGTTTTATCTTGACTGTTAACATCTGCAATGGTATTTTTAGCATTAATTAAAGCGATTGCTTTTTCTTTTTGTTTATCGGTTAATGATGAATAATCAGAATTAACTTTAGCAATTGCTTGTTCTTTAGCTTCTTGTAATTTTTCATCACCATTTAAATTACTAATTGCATCTTGAATTGCTTTATTTCTAGTTTTAACTTCTTCTAATGATAAATTAGGGCCTTGAGTTTTATTAACATCAGTTTTTTGTTGATTTACTGCATTATCTAAAGCACTCTTATTATCTGCTTGAGTATAATCTATGCCTTGTTTAATTGTTTCAATATTATTAGTTGCGTCAATGTAAGCTTTCATTGCATTATTTAAATCATTTGCATCAGTAACTTTTTGGTCTAATTGATCGATTGAAGCATTTTGGATTGCTTCTTTAATAGCATTTTTTTGTGCATTATTTAAATATTGATAATTATCAATTGCTTTTTTCTTTTCATCTTTTTGATTTTGTTCATATTGAGCTTGAGTTAAAAAACCAGCTCTAGTTTGAGAATTAGTTACATTACTATAAATATTGTTATTATTTACAGTTTGCCCTTCAATTGTTACAAGATCACTCGCTAATCTTGTAGTCTTAAATTTATATGTATAAGTAACTGAACCAGAAGCATCATCAGTTGAATCTTGATTCACATTCGTTAAACTAATTTTATTAGCATTAGCAAAATTAGAATCAATTAAACCAACATTATAATCAGTATTTAATGTTGAATCTGAAGCACGTTTAATTGGATTAGAAACAATTGTAATATTAGTAATCTTATTTGTATTAGAATCTTGATTTACTAAATTATTTAATCTAGTTACTTCATTTTGAAAACCAGTTATTTCTGCAGTCTTTTCTGTTGAAATTGCATTAACATCTTTAGTTGATTGCAATTTATATGCAATTTTAATTTTTCCAGTTATATCGTTATAACCAAGATATCTAACACTATTTGCATAAATTTTTGTATTGGTTGGCAATTGTCAATCAATATCAACATTTGGATCATTTGCTTTTACAACAGTTGAGGCTTGAATATTAGGTTTTTTATTTACCTCTTTATATTCTGGAGTAGCGCTTAAAGTTTTAATTCTTGATTGTTCATCACTAAAACCAGTAATTGTATAAGTTTTATTTTCTGTATAGACGTTGTCTTTATCACTTGATTTAAGAATTTTATAAGTAACTACTAAAGTACCAGCATTATCATCAGCTTGACTACTAATAATTTTAGTTTCTACCCCTTGATTATTAGGATTAATGTTATCAGTAGTAATTAAATTTTGATCTGCAGTTGAAGGTTTAATGTTTTTATCTGGATAACCAAAAGTAGCAGTATAGTCTTTAATTCTAGCTCTTCCATTATTAATATCAGTTCATTTATCAACAATAGTTTTGATATTTTTATCTGAACCGATTAGAACTTTATTAGAATAGTCTTCATCAGCTACATAAGTATCTTTATACAATTGAGCTTGACTAATTAATCGATTAACATTATCTTTTTCATCTTGACTTAAATAAGTAAGACTATTAATTTGATTTTTTGCATTTGATATCGCAATATCAAACGCAAGTTTCATTTCGTCATTAATAATTGAATAATAATTTTTATTAATTGCTAAAGTTTTAGTTTGAGCATTATAGGTAAAAGGGCCTTGTCATACCAATTTTCCTTCTAGAGAATTAATGATATAGAATTTTTCACCACTAGTTTCATTACCATTTAAGAAAGTAAAATTGTTTATTTCTTTTTTAAATTCTTCAACAGCCCCATTAATTTCATCGCCAGTTAATTTATCGATTCAATTTTGTTGCAAAGTATTTTTTCCATTAGTGTAAAAAGTGGTTAACGTTTGAGTTGTGTCAAAAATGTTCGGAATTGTCTTATTATTTGCATCTTTTAAATTTGCATCAAAAGTATCAAAAGAATTTAAATTAATAGAATTGGTTGATTTTGTAAAAACAGCATAATTTTTAAAATCATTTTGAGGTTTTTGTTGCTCTAAAATTTGAGTTTTTAAATTATTTTTTTCTGTTACAAGAGAATTTAAATTTGCAATAGTATCTAAAACATTCTTAATATTAGATTTGTATAGACTTGATTTTGTAGAGTCAAAAGTTTTAACTTCTTCTTCAGTTGTTAAAGTATCAATAACATTTTGAATAAGATTATTAGTTAACAAATTAGTTGCTCTTGTATTATTTGTTGAATAAGTTTGAGAATTAGCTTTTGTAATTTCATAATCATTCAATTTGTTATATAGAGAATTTAAATTATTTTTACCAGAAGTTAGAATTGCATCAAGTCTATCTCCTAAAACTTTTTTAATTGTTTGTAAAATTCGACTTAAAAAATCAAATGATTCTAATGTACTATATTTACTTGAGTTACTTCTATCTTGTGCTTTTGGATCATCATTATATTCAGCAGATTTAAGTTTAATAATGCCAGAATTCGTGTTGATAAAATCTTCTAAATTATTTTTAACTTCTAAATCAGCTAAAGCATAAAGCATTTTATTTGTGGCAATTGTATTTCAATTACTATCATAGATTTGAGTATTAAGTGGAGATTCACGAACCTCTTTATATTTTTCTTCTATTGATTTTTGTAAATCATCAATTGTATTAATTTTCGTTTTTCAACTATTTTTAGCTGTTTCATTTGTAAATTCATTATCAACATTAAAAGATGTATCAGCTTCAACATATTTAGTTAAAGCATCTTTTTCACCTTTAGTTAATCATGTTTTAGATTGAATATATCTTTTAAGATATTCTAAGTCTGTAAATGTGTATTCAATTGGTGCAAAATCAAGATATTCTCTTCCAAAAGTAGTTGATGCAGAAGCTGTCGTAGATTTAGCAATCATTCTTCATTTTTTGGTATCTGTACCAGGGGCAAAAGAAGCATTTAGACGTAAATTATCCAAGTTATTGTATTTTTTATAATCTTGATAAATATTTCTTGTTCTAATTACATTTTTGCTGTCATAAGAAACACCATTTTTATCTATATTGTATGCGAAAGCACTATTTCCGTTTTCAGAAATAGATAAATTAGCTTGTGGGATTCCATCAGTTGCTTTATTGTAAAATTCAAGATTGTCTTGAATTTTTTCTTCAGTGTTAAATTTCTTTAAATATGACTGTTTACGATCAGCCATTTTAATAAATCCACCAATAACCTTGTGTTCATCTCTATTATTTAAATTTCTATATTCTGAAACTCCAAAATATGTTTTCTTTCCAGTGGTAGAACCAGCATTACCAGAATATAATTGATTAAAAGGTTCAGCTGAATTATTGAATTGTTTCATTTCTAATTCAACTACAGCTCCTGCAACAATTTCATTATGCGATGTACTTGTATTAACTCTAAAAACAAATAATCCACCTTGATTTTGAGTTATATTATTTTTAGTAATAACAGGAGTCTTATCCCTAATTATTGAGTTTTGAAACAAACCAAAACCAACTTTATTATATTTATCGGTTGTGAAACTAAAATTAGAATTTTTTAATACTTCTGGAGTATAACCTCTAATTAAAACATCATAAAGTTCATTACTTCCTTGTTTTCTAGTGTTTTTTCATCAGTTTCTTTGATTTTTATTTGCATCTGACATATTATTTTCGTACTCATTTGGAATATGATCATAATATGGCAAATAAGCATAGTTGCTAATGTAAGCCATTTTTGACTTACCGTTTATGGTTGTACTAACTGATTTCTCTGCGCTAGTTAATTGTTGCGTTTTACCTATTCATGGGCTTATTTCCATTGTGCCAATATTAGCTTTTGGATCATCATTGATATTTATAGTATATGTAGTTAATTTACCTTCGGTTTGATCAATATTAACACTGTTACTATCTTCTTTAACAAATAAATGAATTTTGATATCACCAACTAATCTAATATCCTCTGAAAAGTAAATTCCAGCATTAAAAAAGTCATTATTTGTATCAGCATTAGTTAAGTTAACACCAACTTTAACTTTTTTAGTATTAGTTAATGGATTATATCCATTTCCATTTCATCAAGAACCAGTGTTATCAGGTAATGATGATGAAGCACCATCTCTTTCTCAAGAATACATATTACCAATTTCATTAGCAAAACCCTCACCGTTTCAATTAGTTTGATTAATATTTGATGGTAAACCTGGAGTTGAAGCATCGAATAATCTATACCATGCATCACCAGTTGCGCTTCATTTAAGCTTATTATTTCCAGTTTGACTTAAATTAGTTACTCCATCTGCATTTAAAGAGTTGTATCACCTATGAACTGTGCCATTACTATAATTATCATAACCTGTTCAAATATCATCTGAAATATTAGAATTAACTTTATCAAACACATAATTATCATTATTAATTGCAATATTCTCATCTTGTTTTGAATGATTTGCTGAAAGAGTCAAAGTAAGTCCTATTAATGGTGCTGATGCAGGCACGATTAAAAGACCTTTTTTTAATGCTTTATTTTTCATACATATCTCCTATTCAATATATATAACTATTTTGTAATATATATATATATATATATATATTCATTATATATTAATTGTAGAATTATGAAAAAATTAAAACCTTTTTGAAAATCGTATCAATTTCAGGTATGACATTAATTCATGTGGCATTTGTTGCTTCTTGTAAAAATTCTAAATAAAAGAAATAAACAGGTCACTAAAAGTGGACAGAAGGGTTAATTAGACATAATAACACCTCAATGTTGTTGGTGTCGTTTTACATTTATGAAATTTTTAAGTGATTTTTAAAAATACAAAAAAATCAGCACTATTTTTATCTAGTACTGATTGATTTTGATTATTAATTAACTTCTTATTTCTTTCTACCGAATACAAAGATTAACATTCCTAATAATCAAGTTGCTACTGAAGCAGCTATAAGGTATAGTCAAATCGCCATTGGTGAGTTTTCTTTTAATTCTTTAGTAATAGCTGTTGTAAGCACGTTTAATCCTTGAATATCTCCAGCCTTAGAAATTAATTGTTTAATATTTTTAAGGTCTGTTGAGTTAAGTTTTTTCTTAGCTTTTGTAGATGTTTCAAAGTAATTGTGTTTAATTACAGCGTTTGCTAAAGTATCGATATTAGCAAAGTCTGAAGCATCAGCTAACTCTTCAAAGTTATTTCTTGATTTGTTTGTTGTGATTGAATCAACTAAATCAAGTAAGTTTTGAGTTTTAGCAATAGCAGCTTCTCCATTTGCATCTGAGAATGCTTTTGAATTAAATTCATTAATTGCTTTAACAACATTTTCTCTATGTTTGTTTGAAGCATCTGTTCCATATGTACTTTGTAAGTATTGGTTTGTTAAATCGTTTAATTCATCTACTTTTTTATCGTAGTTAGCTTTGTTTAAAGCTTTAGCATCTTCGATAGCTTTTGCTAATGATTCAACATCTATAGCGTTTTTAATAGCTTCAGAAGCTTTGAATTTTTCTGAATCTGATGAATTTGGTTCATCTGATAAGTATGAAAGTTTAGCAACTTCTTTAAGAGCTTCTTCTTTAGCGGCATCTAAGCTTGCACTTCCATCAAGAGCAGCAGTTGCATTATTTAATTTATTTGTTAAATCAACGATATTATCTGCTGGCTCATTAAAGTTAGTAATATCTTTAATTGCTTCTACATTAGCTTTAGCTGCATCAAAGTTAGCTTTTGGTTGTTCTGAAGATTCTGTGTAAGCAATTGTTTTTTGTGCTTTAGAAGCTTTATCTAGAGCTTTTTTAGCATTATTCATTAAAGTAGCATTGCTTACAATGTTATTTACATCTGTAACAGCTTCTTTAGCATTAATATCAGCTTTAGCAGTATCTTTTTGCGCTTCTGATAAGTAAATTAACTTATCAATAGCAGCAATAGCATCTGCTTTAGCTTTTGCTAAGTTTGAATCTCCGTTTAATGATTTGTGAGCATCTTTAAGAGTTTGCACTTTATCTTGTAAGTTTTCTACAGCGTTCTGGAAGTCTTCTTTGCTTTCTAACGAAATTAAATTATCTAATGCTGTAGTTAATGCATTTTGTTTGTCTGCATCGGCTTCTTTGAATTGAACTTTTTCTTTAACTGGGACAATTTCTTTAATTGTTTCTAGAGCAGCATCAACTGCTTTTGCATTTGCAACAATGCTATTTACATTGTCAATTGTGTTTTGTTCTTCAACTTTAGCTTTAGCAGCAGCTTTTTGTGTTTCTGAGATGTTTTGTAATGCATCAATAGCTTGATTAGCTTTTTCTTTAGATTTAGCTAATCTATCTTTACCATCAAGGTTACTAATAGCATTTGCTAATTTGCTTGTTAATGATTCAATGTCTTGTAGTTTGTTTTCAAAGTTCATTGTGTCTTTGATTGCATTTACAGCATCTTTAGCTTTATTAAATGCATTTTTAGCAGCATCTGAAGCTTGTGTGTAATCCACTTTATCTAATTTGTCGTTAGCAGCTTCAAGTGTAGCTAATGCATTGTTTAATAATTTTGCATTATTAACAATGTCTTGTGCTTTTGCAAGTGTGTTTGTGTCTTCAGATTTAATTAAATCTTTAGCAGCATCTTTTTGAGCTTTTGATAAGTTGGTTAATTTATCAATTTCTTTAATTGCCTCAGTTTTAGCTGTAGCTAATTTATCATCTCCATTTAATTTTCCAGTTGCTAATGTCATATCTGATAATAAATTATCTGCGTTAGCAATTGGTTGTTTTGGATCTGTAAAGCTTGAAATAGCATCTTTGATAGGGTCTTTAGCATTAGTAAATGCAGTTTGTCTATCTTCATCAGCTTCTGTGTAATCAGGAGTTGTTTGTTTTGCTTTAGCAGATTCTAATGCATCAACTAATTCTTTTAATTTAGCAACATTATTAAGGATTTGATCAATTAATTGTTTTGAATTTGTTGATTCATCTTCAATAGCAGCTTTAATTAAATCTTTTTGACCTTGAGATAATCCTTCAATTCCATCAACTGTTTTCTTAGCTTCTTCTTTTGCTGTCGCTAAGTTAGCTAAACCATCAAGTAATTCAGATTTAGCATCTAAAGTGCTAATAAGTGCATCAGGATCATCACTTAATACTTCAAAGTTTGTTGTGTTCTTGATTGCATCAAGTGCTTCTTTAGCTTTGTCAAAGTTAGCTTTTGGTTCATTTGAAGCTTCTACATAAGCTGGTGTGTTTTGTTTATCAGCAGCTTCATTTGATTTAGCGATAGCTTTATCAACTTTTTGAGCATTTGAAAGCACGCTAGCTACTTGATCTTTAGTTGTAACGTTTCTAATTGAATCTTTAGCAGCGTCTTTTTGAGCTGGTGTTAAGTTTGTTAAAGCATCAATCTTAGCAATAGCATCGTCCTGAGCTTCTTTTAAGTTTCTAGCTCCATCTAAGTTGCTGATTGCATTATTTAAGCTAGATGTTAATGTGTCGATGTTTGCAATAGGTTGTGAGAAGTCTTCAACATCTTTAATTGCATTAACTTTGTCTTTTGCAGCATTAAATGCATCTTTAGCAGTTTTTGAAGCATCAATGTATGCTTTTGTTTTTTCAACTTCATTTGCTGCGTTTAATGCTCCTTTAGCAGTATTTAATTTTTTAGCATTTTCAAGAGTTGCTTGAACGTCACCGATTGTTTGTTTTTTATCAACTTCAGCTTTAGCAGCTTGTCTTTGAGCATCTGATAAGTTTTCTAATCCTTCGATTTTAGCTTTAGCAGCAGCTTTTGCAGCATCTAAGTTTTGTTGACCATCAAGTGAGTCAATTGCGTTTTTCAGTTCTTCTGTTTTGTTTGTGATTTGGTCAATTAGATTTGTTCTAAAGTCCATAATTGACTCAACACCTGGTAAGTTGTCAAACGCTGTTTGAGCAGCTTGTTTTTTATCTGTAGGTGTTGTTGATGCTTCTGTGAATTGTGGTTTTGATTTAACATCATTAAATCTTTGAACTTGTTCGATAGCTGCATCAACATTTGTTGCGTTTGTAGCAATGTCTTTTGCTTCTTGAACTGTTGTAGCAGCATTTACTAATTGTTTTGCTTTATCTTTTTGAGTTTCTGATAAGTGTTGTAATCCTTCGATTTTAGCTTTAGCAGCAGTTTTTGCATCATCTAAGTTTTGTTGACCATCAAGTGAGTTGATTGCGTTTTTAAGAGCTTCTGTTTTCTCTGCAATGTCAGCAATAGAACTTGTTGTAAAGTCTGTTACTGTTTCTACACCTTGTAAGTTGTCAAACGCTGTTTGAGCAGCTTGTTTTTTATCTGTAGGTGTTGTTGATGCTTCTGTGAATTGTGGTTTTGATTTAACATCATTAAATCTTTGAACTTGTTCGATAGCAGCGTCAACATTTGTTGCGTTTGTAGCAATGTCTTTTGCTCCTTGAACTGTTGTGGCAGCATTTACTAATTGTTTTGCTTTATCTTTTTGAGTTTTTGATAAGTATTGTAAGTTTTCAATTTCTCTAAGAGCAGCATCTTGAGCATCTTTTAATTTATTTGCTCCTGATAAACCATCTTTTGCGTTATTTAAATTATTAATTAATTCTTGTTTATTATCAACTTGTTGTGTTCCATCTGATTTTGCAGCAATAGCATTTTCAATTGCTTTTTTAGCGTCATTGAATTGTTGTTGTTCCTCAGGTGTTGATTGTGTGTATTTTGGAGAATTAATAATTTCTTTAGCTTCTTCAAGTTTTTGTGCTAATTCATTTAAGTCGTTAGCATTATTTTTAATGCTTTCTACAACTTGTGAATTTGCAGCTTTTTGAATTTGATCTTTAATTTTATTTTTGATTTGTTCATCTAATGGAGATAACTTATCAATTTCAGCATTGGCAGCATCTCTTTTACTTTGAAGTTCTGTTTCTCCATTAAGAGCATTTTTAGCATTAGTTAAGTTTGCTAATTTAGTTACTAACTGTTCATCTGGATTTTGGAAGTCAACTTTTTGTTTTAAATCAGTAACTTTATCAAGTGCATTGTCAAATGCAGTTTGTAAACTTCTTTCTGCTTCTGTATATTTAACTTGTTGTTTAACTTTGCCATCTTCTTTAGCTTGTCCTAAAGCTGAATCAATATCTTGAGCATTTTTAGCAATAGCTTTTATTTGTTCTAAATCATTTGAATTTGCAACTAAATTGTTGGCAGCTGATACTTGAGTTGGTGTTATGTTTTGTAAATTATCAATAATAGATTTAGCTTTTGCTCTTTCAGTTCTAAGTCTTTCTTCTCCATCAAGAGCACCTTTAGCATTAGTCAATGCTTGTTTTAAGTCATGAATATTTGAAATTGGATTGTTAAAATCAGTATGATTGCTATATGCAGCAACTGCTTTTTTAGCATCATCAAATGCTTGTTGATTTGAAGCTTGTGTGTAGTTTGGTGTAGTTTCTGTTGCGATTGCATCTTTTAAAACACCTAAAGCATCATTTAATTTAGATGCATTGTTTTTGATTGACTCGATTGAATCAAGACTGTCTGCAGCTTTAATAGCAGCTTTAGCAGCGTCTTTTTGAGCTTTTGATAAATTAGACATTCCTTCAATAACAGCTTTAGCTTCTATTTGAGCTGTAGTTAATCTATCTTGACCATTAAGACCCTCAATAGCATTTTTTAAGTTTTTAGCTAATTGAGCATCAACTGGTTGAGTAAAGTCTGTTTGATCTTTAATGTTGTTAACTGCATTTTTAGCATTAATAAATGGTTGCTTTCTATCATTTGAAGCTTGTTTATAGTTTGCAGTTTTTTCTGCTTCTAACGCTCTTTCTAATTGAGCTTTAGCAGCATCAAGATTTTCTACATTTGCTTTAATAGCATCAATTGTTGCAACTACATTTGAACCATTAACAGAATTTTTTGCAGTTGTAATTTGTTCTTCACTTAAGTGTGATGCAGCATCAATAGCAGCAAGCGCTTCTTGTCTTGCAGTTTTTAATCTTTCATCTCCATTAAGAGCTTCTCTTGCAGTTTGTAATCTTTGTAAATCTGTAGATAAGTTAGGAGTTGGTTGTGTAAACTCTGTTACTGATTTTCAAGATTGTAATTCTCCAACAACTGAATCAAAGTTTCTTTGTGAACCATCTTCGGATTGTTTGTAATTATCTGTTTGTTTAACAGTTTCATTATCCTTAAGCTGACCAATAGCATTATTTAAATCTCTTACATTTTCAGAAATAGAATCTATTAATGCAAGAGTTTGTGCATTATTAATAGCTTCAATAGCTTTTGTTTTTTGAACCTCTAATAAATGAGGTATTTGAGCAGCATCATTAATTTTAGCAATAGCAGCTTCTCTAGCCTTTCTTAATCTATCATTCCCATTAAGAGCAGCTGTTTTAGTATTTAAATCACTTGTTAATGTTTGGATATTTGGTGTTTCATATTCAAAATTATTTTGTGATTTAATTGCATCTACTTTTGCTCTAGCACTTTCATATGCTTCTTTTTTGTTTGTATCTGCTTGTAAATGGTTTGGTGTTTGTCATTGAGCATTTGCAGTTTCTAATGCGGCTAAAGCAGCATTAAGTTTTTCAGCATTAGCCCTAATTGATTGCACTTTAGCAATTGAGTCTGTCGCGTCTTTTTCTACAGTAGCTATTGCAAGATCTCTTTGTGATTGTTCATCTAATTTAGTATATGACTTAATATCTCTGATAGCATTCTCTTTAGCTTTTGCTAAGTTTGTATCCCCATCAAGAGCAGTTGTTTTTCTCTTAAGATCAATTGCAGCTGCATTAAATTGACTTTGTGTTGTTTTGTTTACAAGTGATTCAAAGTTTGTCTCTGTTTCTAAGTTGTATGCATTTATTTTACCTAATGATGTATCAAAAGCTGTTTTTAGGTTTGTTGGTGTCGTTGAAGCTTCTGTATATTTAGGTGAATTCTTTGCTGTTTTAGCATCATTAAGAATAGCAAGAGCATTATTGACTAATTTATATGCTGCTACTAAATCTTTAAATTCTTCATTTGTTGATTTTGAACTAATTAATTCTTTTGCTTTAAGTTTTTGTTCTTTTGATAAGTTTGCAAAATTATCAATTTGATCAAAAGCATATTGTTTTTGTGCTTCTAATAATTTATCATTAACACCAGCAATTGTATTTTGTGAATCAATTTCATTTTTAGCAGTTTGTTTTTGTGTTGTAGTTCATGTGTCAGAGCTAAATCCATCAATAGTATTTTTAGCAGCTGTTTTTGCATTATCTAAGTTTGTAATTCCATCTAGATTGCTAATAGCATTTTGTAAATTAGTAGTTAAGCTATCAATATTTGTAATAGCAGTTTTAAAGTCGCTTGTATCTTTTATTGCATCAACAGCATTTCTTGCTGATTCAAAAGCAGCTTTTTTATTTGTTGGTGTTGTTGATGCTTCTGTATGGTTAGGTTGATTAAGATGATTGTTATTAGCAATTTGTAATTGTTCACGTGCAGCATTTAATTTTCTTGCATTTGAAACAATTTCATCAACTTTAGCACTTGAGTTTGTATCAACCTCATTTACTTGATTTTTAGCAAGTTGTATTTGAGATGATGATAAGAAAGTCAATTTATTAATTTCAATTAAAGCGTTTGATTTAGATGTAGATAAATTTGTATTTCCATTTAAATCATTAATAGCAGTGGTCATATTTGAAACTAAATTGCTTAAATCACCGTTTGGAGTAGTAAAGTTTGTATTATCTTTTACTCCATTAAGAGCTTCAAATGCATTATCGAAGTTTGATTTATTTGGATTCGGTGTTGCTTCAATATAGTTTGGTTTTGCTTTTTCTGCAATAGCTTCATCATATTTAGCTCTAGCATTTGATAAACCTTCAGCATTTGCTTTGACTGCATTAACTGAATTAATTGTTGTTTGTTGATTAATTTGTTTTTCGGCTTCAGTTTTTTGTGTGCCACTTAAATTTAAACGTTTAACTGCGGCAATAGCATTTGTTTTAGCTGTGTTTAAATTTGTAACTCCATTAAGATTAGCTGTTGCACTTGATAAATTAGTTAACTTAGTTTGTAAGTTTGGATATGCTGTATCAAAGTTTGTATATGTAGTTAAATCATTTAATGCTGAAATAGCATTATCAAAGTTTGATTTATTTGGAGTTGTTGATGCTTCTGTATATCTTGTTTCATTATTTGTTTTAATCGCTTTAGCAGCAGTAAGTTTTGGAACTTCATTATTAACAGATGTTGCATTATTAACAATGGCATCAATTTGATCTTTAGATGATTTTGAGTCAATTAAACGTTTAGCAGCATCTCTTTGAGTATTTGTTAAGTTACTTAATTGACCAATTTTGTTTTTAGCATCAAGTTTTTGTGCTTCAAATAATTTACCATTAACACCAGCAATTGTAGATTGACTTTCAACTTGATTATTAGCATTATTTTTTTCTGTTTCACTCAAGTTTGGAAGTGAATTAATAGTTTGTCGAGCAGCAGCTTTAGCAGCATTCACATTATCAAATCCGTTAAGTGCTTTACGAGTTTTTACCAATGCATCTTTAGCAGATTTAATTGTATTAATAGATTCTGATGAGTAGGTTGAAATATCTTTTAAATTTTCAGCAACTTTGATCGCTTCATCAAAATTATCTTTTTTATTATCACTTGGTTCTTTTGCACCTGTTGTAGCTTCTGTGTAATTACTATGATTATTATTATCTTGGTTTTCTTTAATATCCTTAGATAGCTCTAATTCTTTTCTTAAATCATTAAGCTCTTCTGCTCAAGTTCGAATAGGAGTAGCAGATGAAATATCTTTTGCATTACTAATTAAATTTCAAGCTCCATCTCTTTGAAGTGTCAATAATTTATTTAGAGGTATTAATGATACAGTAGTTCCATCTTCTTCTCAAGTAGGATTACTTTCAAAAAGGACTTTTCTGGCTTTCTCTTTGAAATTATCGAAGTTTATCTTTCCATTTAATTTCAATCTTGCTTGATTTAAACTTTGATATGCTGTGTTAACTTGAGGTTGTCTTGCACTATTATTTTCAAATACTTTTTTAGCTGCTGTTAAAGCTGCATTGTAAGCATTTTTTAAATCATCATCTGCATCAAGATATGGATGCTGATTAAAGAAATCACCTTTCGAATAATTAATTTCTTCTTCAAGTTTTGTTTTATCAGCTTTTTTTCTGTATATAGTTTGCACTACTACAGCATCTTCTAGAAATGAATTATTAAGTTTTTTTCTATATACATTCTTATTTGTTGAAACAATATCAAATCCAGGTATTGCAGTAGGATTAAATGAAATAGAGTTCGCTTTCTGCTCATTTGAAAGTCCATTTAAACTAGCAGGAATAATATCATTTATTAAATATTCATTTTTCACTGTATAAGATGCATTACCTGATGTTGGAGTTAATCTTTGCGCAGGAATTTGAACATCTTTAGTGAATGTTTTATATGATCAATCCACTGGAGATGTAATAGTCTTTGTTAATGTTGAATTGGTTGCAGGTATATTTGTAGTGTCATAAATATCCTCAAACACTTGTTCTACAATAACAGGGTATCTTTCAAATTTCTTTGTTTCTTTCTTTCTAACACCATTTAAAAGAACTCTAGAGTAAGTACCATCATCTTGCCGTGATCTTTCAGATGTCATAACTCCTGAAAAATAACCTTTTTGTGCACCTGGAATAGGTGCTGTTTTAAATTTAATCTCAAATTTTGAATGATCTCATCCGGCAGTTTGAAATTCATAATCGTAAGTAAAATCTCTAATTGATGTTTTCTTACCATCAATAAATTTACCACCTGGATCATTAATATCGTTTCTATTTCATGTCGAAAATAGAAGATTTTGCACATGATTAGAACTATTGCTTGGTTTATTCTGAAGGTTATATCACTCGACTTTGTCCAGTGAAGATCTAGTTAGCTCATCATTTGTACCATAGTGATGTCAAGAACCACCAAGACCAACTTGATTTAATTGACTTGAAGATAATTCTTGTCCTGGTTGTAACGTAACTGAACTAGTGATTAGTCTATCAGAACCATCTTTTTGGAATCTCTTAATTTCGACAGGTGAACTTAATTGTATGTCTTTAGTAAGATAGAAAGCAAAATATGCTTTTTGTTCACTATCAATACCTTCTATTTCTACGAAACCAAAAGGTTTAAAATACTGAAGTGTCCAATCAATTGTACCATCCTCATTTACGACTTTATCTATTTGCATAGATTCTCTTACTTTAGACTCAGGAAACTCTTTTATGTGACTCAATGATCAAAATTTATAATAGTATGTTCCATATTCATCACAATCTTCTCATACATAATCTGTCTGACTTGGATGGAATGTTCCTATGTTCTCTCTACCTGTTCAATTTTGAATACCCTCATCTCATCTACCTGTTGGTGATAAACTCACTTCACGGGGTTCATTATTTGCAGATGCACTTACTGTTGTAAGTAAAGCAAGTGGAGCTGTAACTCCTGCGCTTAAAGGTAAAAGAATTCATTTTTTCTTGTTTTTTAAATTCATAAAATTTCCTTTTTCAATAAATACTTAAGGAAGCTAAAACTATTAATTTTTAAGCTAGAAAAGCACTTATTTTATTCTTTTTTATAAGTCAAATATTCATATTAAATATACTTATATATAGCATAAAAATCATATTTGAGGCAACTTTTTTTTTTTTTTTTACAAAAAATGTAATTTTTTACATATTTTTACCCTTAAAGTTTCACATTTATAAAATTTTTAAGTGATTTTTGTGAATTTTTTTGGTTTTTAAAAAATACAAAAAAATCAGCACTATTTTTATCTAGTACTGATTGATTTTAATTGTTAATTAACTTCTTATTTTTTCTTTCTACCAAATACAAAGATTAACATACCAATTAATCAAGATACAAATGAAGCAGCTACAAAGTATGGTCAGATTAAGATTGGTGATGCTTGTTTTAATTTTTTATCAATAATTGTTTGTTTAACCACATCTTCATTTTTATAAGAGTTAAGATTATTTAAAATTTCATATGAATCGGCAATTGCTTTATTAATTGCATCTTGTTTATCTTTAGATAATTTTTCAAATTTCTTAGATTTGGTTAAATCCACTAAATCATTTTTAGCTTTAGCCAATTCTTCAGCATCAACATATAATTGAGTAATTTGATTATGTTTATTATCAAATTCTGTGCTTGTAGGATTATTATCTAAAATGTTATTGATTAATGTTGCTTTGGTTGTGTCATTAAGCACATCGCTCGCTTTAACTTGTTGAATTAATTTGTCTTTAGCTTTAACGTTATTTAAGTTATTTATAAAGCTTGAATCATTAACTAAATTCAATGTTTCACTAATTAATTTATCTCTGGTTTCGTCAGAAATTTTGTTGTCTTTAGCTTCTTGATGTAATTGATCAATTAAGTCTAATCTAGCTTTTTCATTGTCTAATTTATTAGTAAATTCTTCGTTTGTTTCATCTAATTCTCTAATGTTTTGAGAAATTGAATCTTTTTGTTCTTCAGTCAAGTTTGGATTTTGTCTAACTTGATCAATTGCTTCTTGTTTTTTGTTAATGTTTTTAGCTATTTCATTGTATTTTTCATCTTTTGGATCGTTAGCTAAAACATCTTCAACTAATTGAGCTTTGTCTTCTTGGCTTAAGTTTGGATCTTCTTGAATTTCTTTCAATTTATTGAATTGATCACGAATTTTATCAAGGATTACTGGAGCTTTGTCATCGTTTCCCTTGAATGAATTTATTTCATCGATTAAAGCTTCTTTTTGTTCGTTTGGTAGATTTGAAGCTTGAATTTCGTCTATTAATTTTTGTTTTTCTTTAACCTTATCAATTTGGTGATTTAATGCTGGTTTAGCTTGTTTATTTTCTAATTCAGCAATTTCATTAGCTAAATTGTTCTTTGATGTTTCAGGTAAATTATCATCGTTTCTAATTTCTTTAATAGCATCTTGTTTGATTTTTTCATTGTTTAACTCTTCATTAAATTTAGGACTATTAGGCTCAATTTTGGCTATGTTTTTGCTTAATTTAACCTTATCGTCTTCTGTTAATGAATCGTCATTATTTAATGTTTTATATGCATCTTCTTTAGCTTTGATTTTACCAAGCACATCATCATAGTTTGCTTGTGTTGAATCTGCTTTAAGAATGTCATCAATCAAGTCTGCTTTTTGTTCTGGAGTTAAATTGTCATCATTCTTAATTGTTTCAATTAATTTTGCTTTATCAACAATTTTGTCTAAATTGTTTAAAAATTCTTCTTTAGTAATTCTTTCATCGTCGTTAGGAGATTGAACATTATTTAATTGGTCAATTAAGGCTGTTTTTTCTTCATCTGTTAAATTAGGATTATTTTGAATTTTTTCAATTGCTTTATTTCTGAAGTAATCATAGTTAGTTTCTCCATCAAGTGCTTTTTCAGCTGCTATTAAGGCTTTTTGTAAGTCTTGAACTTCTTTTAAGTTTAAGTTATTACCACTAGGAGCAACTAACGCATCAACTTTGGCTTTAACATTATCATAATTTGTTTTTGGCTCTTCGGTTGCTGCTACATATTTATAATTTCCTTCTTGGGCTAAATCATTAGCTATTTCTTGAGCTTTAGCTTTAATTTCTGCCATTGCGTTATCAAGAAGTTTGGCATCTTCGCCAACTTGTTTAAGGTCGGCAATTAATTTTTTCTCATTTAATGATTCTTTAAGGGATGCTTTTTGAGCATCATTTAAATGTTCTAAAGCATCGATATCAGCAATAATTTGTTGTTTTACTTCATCAAATTT
Organism: Mycoplasma sp. 4404; assembly: GCF_034863325.1. Lineage (NCBI taxonomy): Bacteria > Bacillati > Mycoplasmatota > Mollicutes > Mycoplasmatales > Mycoplasmataceae > Mycoplasma > Mycoplasma sp. 4404. The sequence continues at coordinate 214,535 of NZ_JAYFFE010000001.1, read as the reverse complement.
CTCATTGCCATCTAGTGCTTGTTCAGCAACTTTAATGTTATTAATTAAGTCAGCAACTGCTTCTGGACTTAGTTGAGCACCACCATTTTCTTTGTCAACTAAAAATGTAGCGTCATTTAATAAATCATCATATTTATTGCGAGGATCTTCATCAGCATTTAAGTATTTAGGTGTCTCTTTAACTGGTGCTTGATTTGCTAATTCCTCTTTCAATAAGCCCATTTGCTCATTTAAGTTAGTTGCATTAGCAACAATTTCGTCAATTTCTTCTGGTGATGTTGCATTATCAATTTGAGTAGTTAAAGCTGCTTTTTGTAAATTATTAATGTGTTCTAATTCTTCTAATTTAGCTAAAGCTTCTTCTCTACGTGTTTTAATGTTTTCTTCACCATTTAATGCAGCAATTGCATCATGAACTGCTTGGTTTTGGTTTTTAATTCTATCTAAATCAACAATATTATTAGTATCTGAATTTGGCTCATTTAATTGAGCTAATAATTCTTTAGCTGCTTCGATGGCTTCATCATAATTCCCTTTTACATCATGTTCTGAACCTGTGTAATGAATTGAGTCTTTAATACCACTTTCACCATTAATATTCTCTTTAAGCATTTTGGTTAAATCGTTAATTTGCTTGTTCTTAGCATCGACTGCATTAACATCAGCAATTGATGTTTGGGCATTGATTTGATCAATTAAAACTGTTTTTTGAGCATCTGTTAAATCAGTATAAGTTGGATTATCTCCAGTGATTTTAGCAATCGCTTCATTTTTAGCTCTTTGTAATCTTTCTTCACCATTTAAGTTGTTGATTGCTTCGTTTAATTTCTTGATTGCTTCATTAACTTGGTTTAATGATAAATTAGCACCATCAGTTTTATTTAAAGCGTTGTCACGATTAGTAATTTGATTGTTATATTCAGCTTGTCTATCTTCAAATGCTTCTTTATATTTGATGCTATCTTTATCAACAGAGACAATTTCGCTATATGTTTTCATTGCGTCATCTAATGATGTGGCATCATTTTCAAATTCATTAAGTTCAGCTAATGGAGTTTTATAAACTTTATCAATTAAAGTTGCTTTTTGAGCATCATTTAAATATTGCTTGTCATTAATAAACTTAATCAAAGCTTTTTTGGCTTCATCATCAGCTTTGGCTTGGGTTAAAATGTCATTAAGATTTTTGTCATATTTTTCGCCATCTGTTGTATTTAATTCAGCCTCATTAACAGCTTCTTTATAAGCTTGTTTTTCTGCTGGTGTTAAATGTGTTAATTTGTCTATTTTATTATTAACGTTAGTTTTAGCTAAGTTTAATGCTTGGTTTAGATAATCAACCACTTTTTCATTACTTAACTCTTTGTCATCGGCATTAATTAAATTGATTAACGCTTGCTTGTTGGCAGGGGTTAAGTTATCAAAATTGTTTAATTTGTCTTTAAGATCGCTTCTAATACCATCTAATAGGTCTTTAGCTTGATTTGCTTCACTTACTTTGGTGTCTAAATTAGTAGCTTCACTGTTAAGATCATCAGCACTTACAGAAGTTAAGTCTTTGTTGCTTAATTCATCTAAAGCATCTTGAAGATTTTCAAGTGCTGTGTCATAAGCGTCTTTATTTTCTTTATCTAATTTATAAACATCATTGTTTTTGTAATTATTTAATTCAGCTAATTGTTCTTTGGTATCGGCAATTTTGGCATTTAATGTTTCTGCTGCTTCTACAATAGTTTCAGCATCTGCTTGAGCGTCGGCGTTAGCAATATTTTCTTTTAATTGTGCTTTTTGATCATCAGTTAAATTGTTTAAAGCATCAATTCTTTCGTTTAATGCATTTTGGTTTTGATCACCATTTAACTCGCTATAAGCAGTTTTTAAATTGCTTAATACTGTTTCAACAGCACTCAATTCTGAGTTAGCGCCATTAGTTTTATTAAGTAATTCTTGAGCCTTTAATAAAGCATTATCATAAGCTTGTTTTTTATCAGCATCTGCTAAAGTATAAACAATGGCTGTTTTAGCATCGTCGTTTTGATCATCTTCAACAACTTTATTAGTTAAAGCGTTTAATTCGGCTTTAACAGCATCACTTAATTCTTTCATTTTGGCATTTAATGTGCTTGCTGATGTGCTACGGGTTTCAATTGCTTCAGTTGAAGTAGCTGATTTTAAATCTGCTTTATAAGCATCTAATTGATCGTTATTTAAATGAGGGTAATTATTTGTTGCCTCAGCAATAGCTTTTTCAATTTCTGCTTTAAGTTGAACTTTAGCTACTTCATTAAGAGTATTAGCTTTTGCTAATTCATCTAATAAAGCTTGTTTTTTTGTTTCAGGAACATTGTTATTAATGTATTCAGTAACTTTTTCTTTTTCAGCTTGTAAAGTTGTTTTAAAGCCTGTTAAAGTAATTTTTCTTGTGTTAGTTGAAACAACTGCTGGGTTTTGTGGGTCATTATTTGAATTTAATATTGCTTTGGTTGAAGCAATTTTGAATGTTATATCTAATGTACCATTGTCATTGTTTGGCGATAATTCAATACTGTTTAAATAACCTTCAACATCTAAGTTTGCCGGGTTGTTAAACGCTTTAATAGCTTCTTTAGCAACTGCATTTGGTAATTGATTTCTATCAATTGCGTTAGTATCATTTTCATTAATAGTAAATGGAATATTTGAATCAGCTAAAATAGCGTCCACTCTTTCTTGTTCAGTCAAAGTGCTTAAGGCATTATCGTTATTTAATGTATAAACTTTAGTTGATTGAACACTTTCAAGATTTTCTTTAGTTGATTGATATTTGTAACTTAAGTCTAATTTACCTGTTAATTCATTTGGATTTGAAATAACTAAATCAACTGGAGTCACATTGTCAGGCATAGTTGAAGAAATGAATTCAATTTCATCAGTTGTAATTTCACTTGCTGTGTCTGTAGCTTGTTTTGCATCTTTAACTTTAGCTAAAGCAAGAGATAATTCATTTAATCTTGCTACTTCTTCTTCATAACGTTGTTGACCGTTTAAAGCTTTAATTGCGCCTTTAATTTTTTTGTTTAAAGCATCAATTGTTTCTTTATTCATTAAATTATCATTATTGTCAGTATTTAAAGCATCTACTAAATCTTCTGCTTCTTTAATTACTCCACCTTTTTGATTGCCGTCTTTAGTTGGATTTCCATCATAAGCTTCTCTTAAGGCGTTAGTAGTATAAGTATAATTATTTCCTGCTGTTACAGTATCTTGATCTGCTATGTAATCACGCAAGGTTTCCATTGAAGAATTTAATGAATTATTAGTTGCATCTTGAGTAGTAACACCTTCAATTGTTGTTTGTTCATTAATTAAAGCAATTGCTTTTTCTTTTTGTTTGTCAGTTAATGATGAATAATCGGAATTAATTTTTCTAATCGCTTCATCTTTAGCTTCTTGTAATTTTTCATCACCATTTAAATTACTAATTGCAGCTTGAATTGCTTTAGTTCTAGTTTTAACTTCTTCTAATGATAAATTAGGTCCTTTATTTTTATCAACATCGGTTTTTTGTTGATTTACTGCATTATCCAAATCACTTTTATTATCTGCTTGAGTATAATCTGTGCCTTGTTTAATTGTTTCGATATTATTAGTTGCATCTTTGTAAGCTTCCATTGCATCATTTAAATCGCTTGCATTTTGTGCAATTTGATCTAATTGATTTAGATTAGCTTTATCAATTTCATTTTTAAGTGCTGTTTTTTGTGCATCATTTAAATTTTTATAATTGTCAATTGCTTTTTTTGCTGCATCTTTTTGATTTTGTTCATATTCAGCTTGAGTTAAAAAGCCAGTTCTAGTTTGTGTTGCTGAAATATTACTATAAATAATATTATTGGCATTAACTGCTTCTTCAGTAATTGTTACTAAATCTTCTTTAGTTCTTGTAGTTTTTAATTTATATGTATACGAAACTGAACCAGCAGTATCATTAGCTGTAGGAGATGATAAATTAGTTAATTCAACTTTATTAGCAGTTCCATAATTATCTGCTAAATCAATTGTGTAATCAGTATTTAAAGTTGAATCTGAAGCACGTTTAATAGGGTCTGCAGTGATGTCAAGAATTGTATTTTGATTAGCATCTGTGTCTTGTTTGACTAAATTATTTAATCTAGTAGATTCTGTTTCAAAACCTGTGATTTCTGCAGTTTTTTCTTTAGAAATTGCACTTGCATTAACAGTTGATTGCAATTTATATGCAATTTTAATTTTACCGTCTATATCGTTATAACCAAGATATCTAACACTACCTTCATAAATTTGTGTTTTTGTTGGTAATACTCAAGTAATATCTTCGTCGTTATTATTTCTATTTACAACAGATGAAGCTTGAATATTTGGTTTTTCACTTGCATCTTTATAATTTGGAGTGGCATTTAGATTATTAACTCTATTTTGCTCATTAGCAAAACCAGTAATATCATAGGTTTTATTTTCAGTATAAACATTAGTTTTATCACTTGATTTTACTACTCTATAAGTAACAGTTAAAGTTCCTGTGTCATTATTACCACTAATAGAAATAACTTCAGTTTCTAAACCGTCGGCATCAGGAGAAATACTTAGTTGAGAAACTAAACTTTTGTCAGCATTTGTAGGTTCAATGTTTTTATCTGGATAATCAAAAGTAGCAGTATAGTCTTTAATTCTGCCTCTTTCATTATTAATATCAGTTCATTTATCAACAATTGCTTTAATGTTTTTATCTGAACCTATTAAAATTTTGTCAACAAACGGTTGATTTGCATCATAACTATCTTTGTAAAGAGTAGCATTATCTATTTCTTTTTTAACTTGAGTTTTTTCTGTTTCTGTTAACTTATTTAATGCTGAAATTTGAGTTTTAGCTGTTGTTTTTGCAGTCACTAAAGCACTAGCCATATGATCATTTATTTTTTTAATAAATTCATTATTTAGAATAAGTTTGACTGTATTTTCATTATAAGAAAAAATATCGAATGTACTCAAAGCACTTTTTAAATTATTTTTAGCACTTGTTTTTTGATTTGCGTCTAAATAGTTAAATTTACCTATTTCGGTATTAAATTCATTAATTGCACCGTCAAGACCTTTTGCTTTTTCTATTCATTTTTTAGTAAAAATATCATTATTATCATCATAAAACTTTTTAAGAATAGTGGTTGATTCAAAAATATTTTGAATAGTTTTATCAGAAGCATTTGTTAAGTTTTTATCAAATGTATCAAGAGCTTTTAAATCAATCTGACTTGTAGAACTTGCAAATTCAAAAGAACCTAAATTATTAAAGTCATTTTCTGATTGTTTATAAGTTTCAATTTGTGACTTAACTGAATTTTTGTCATTATTTAATTTATTAACTTTACTAATTAAATCAATAATTGCCTGAATTTGTTCGTTTGTAGCATCTAAATTAGCAAATGGATTTAGTTGGCTTTTTGAACTAAGATTTTTAACTTGATCTTTAATTGTATTGATAATAAGGTCTTTAGCTTTATTGTAATTTCCACTATAAGTTGAAGAATTTTGTTCAGTAATTGGATATTGTTCTATTTTTGCAAAATATTTTTCAATTTCAGTTTTACCACTATTTATTACAGCAGTTAAATTATTATTAAGTGCATTGTAGACTGAATCCATTGAAGTTTTTAAATTATTATATGATGCACCACTTGGAGTAGAAATTGAATATTCTGTAGAAGTAGTTCTATCGATCGCACCAGATTCAGCATTGTATTCAGTTGAACGGAAATTAATTTTGTTTATATTTCTACTTATTATTGAATCTAAAGTATCTTTAGATGATTTTGTAGCTAAAGCATAAATGATTTTGTTAGTTATATTTGCATTGTATTTTGGATCATAAACATTATTACTTAAAGGAAAATCACGAATTTCTTTATATTTTTTTTCAATTGTTTCTTGTTGCTTATCAAGAGTATCAATTTTCTCTTTTCATTTAGTTAAAAGGGTACTATCTGAATATTGCTTACTTGCTTCAAATCCTGATTCGTTATCTAATACCATTTTTAAATAATCTTTTTGACCTTTATTTAATCATTGTTTATTATCAACATATTTCTTAGCTAATTCAAGATCAGTATATGTATAAGTAATTGAATTGAATTCGATTCCATCACTATCAAATCTACTTGACGGTAATGGGGTAGCGGTTAATGAACTACCATTTTTAACTTTTCATTTTTTAGCATCTCTACTATTAATTGTACTTGTTAAACGTAAAGAATTTGTACTATTTACTGCTTTTGTATCTTGATAAACACTTTTGGTACTAATTGTTTTTTTGTTTCTATTAATTCCATCTTTATTAATCTCATAATTAATATTTGAATTTCCATTTTCAGTAATTCTTAAAGTCGTTTCCGGAAATGCATCACTCTTAGGATCATAAAGATCAGAACCAAGTTCTGAATCAACAAGTTCTAAAGTATAGAATTTTTTACGTTGAGATTCAGATCTATCAGCTATTTTTCAAAATCCAGAAACAATTCTTTGATTATCGTCATCATCTTTTTGACGATATTCAGCTGATCCAAAGAAAGATTTATTGGTTGTTGATGAACCGGTATTACCAAAAAATGTTGTAGTGCTTGGGTTAGCCACATCATTATATGGCTCAAATTCTACTTCTGCCACTGCTCCGGCAACTAAATAATCAAGCTTTTTATCCATTTCTATATTGAAGACAAATAAACCACCTTGATTGTTATATATAATGTCAGCTGGTCTGTCATTATTAATAAGGTTTTTTTGGAATAAACCAAAATTTACATATGAACCGCTACTATTTGATAATTGAAATCCTCTTGATCTAATATCTGACATATTGGTTGGAGTAGATACCAAAATATCATACATTCCGTTATGTTTTTCTGAAGATCTATAATTGTCTCAAGTTCTTTTTTGACTAAGTAAATCAGCACTCAATCCATTTGTATATGATGTTGGAATATTTTTGTAATAAGGCAAGTATGCATAATTAGTTAATCATGCTTCTAAAGTATCTCCAGCTTGAGAAGCACGAAGAGGATCTTTATTTACTCTTTGTGCTTTTCCAATTCAAGGTGAAATATCATAATCAGATAAGTTAGCATTTTTTTCTTCTTTTAATTTGATAGTATAAGTTTTTTGTTGTAAAACATTTGAATTATTTCTATCATCAACTTTAATATACAAGTGAATTTTAATATCACTTGCTATTTTCATATCATTTGAAAAATAAAATGCTCCTGTATAGAATGTTGATTGCGCACCTTGAGTTGCAGAACCATGTAATGGTTTATTAACTAAGTTGTAACCTATTTTAAATCTTTTGGTATCAGTACTTGGATTATATCCATTTCCATTTCATCACGGTCCATGATCTACACTTTTATCTCTAAAACCATCTACTTGTCAAGAATAAAGTGTTCCACTTTCTGTTGCGTAATTAGTACCTGTTCAATCGGAAACATTTACGTTGTTTGGAAAACCTGGATTTGTGGCATCAAATAATCTAAATCATGAATCCCCAACTGCTCGATATTGTCAATTAGCATTGGTGTCATTGAAATTCTGATTACCGTTTGAATTAAAAATATTTATATATCTATATGGCGCATATCTGGCATTATGATTTGAAGTTGGAAGTGAATTATAGTTCTTTCAAAGATTATCCTGCAAATCAATATTAACTTTATCAAAAGTTCAATTAGTGCCTAAAGTAGTTTTACTTTGCACATTGGTTGAGCTTGTAGTTGACGAAAGAGTCAAAACAAGTCCTGCTAATGGTACTGATGCAGGAACAATTAAAAGGCTCCTTTTTAATGCTTTATTTTTCATACATATCTCCTATTCTATATATATATATATATATGTAATATAAGTGTCAATTGTATCAAAATTATTAGGAGAATTATGAAAAAATTAAAACTTTTTGAAAATTGCATCAATTTCAGGTGTGACGTTAATTCTTGTGGTATTTGTTGCTTCTTGTGAAAATTCTAAACAAAATAAATAAACAAGCACGCTAAAAGTGGATAGAAGGGTTAATTAGACATAATATCATCTCAACGTTGTTGGAGTGTTTTTCAATCTAATTTTGATTGAATACTTTCATTAAAGTATCAAAAAATAAACTCATTAATTATTTTGCTAAGATCATCAAAAGTTATCTTTGTTATATAAATTAGTTTTAAACGTTCAGATTTTAAAATGGAAAATAAATATTCTGCTTCTCTGTTGTATGACGAATTGCCAACTCTCCCCATTGAAACAACGCCATTATTTTTAGATATTGTTCGCAAATAATTCTTAATTGAATATTGGGAACAATGGCTTGAATGTGCTATTCATTGTTTATTCAATTTTATTTTTGATATGTGTTTCATAACTAAATCTAAATCATTTATTTTTGACAAATTGTAATTTACAATAAATTTAGTTTTGTGGTCAATGGCAATTGACAAAAAACAAAATTGTTTTCAAAATCATTTTTTGACATTAAACCTTTCTTATAATCATCATAATCTGAAAAAAGTTATAGTAATTGTTCTTGTTTTATTTGTTTAATAATCATCTCTTAATATCAAAAAACACAAAATACGGTTTTGTCCATATTTTGTGTCCTAGTTTAGACAATTTTGTCTTTTTTATAGGTTTTTTAGGTTAATTGACATTGATTTTTGTAATAAATGTATCCATATCAATTCATTCATTTTTCGGATAGAAAGCACCAGTGTCAACAAAGTATTTATAAACTTGTTCCATTTTAGCAATGTTAGCTTGATAACCTTTTTTGTGGTCAATGTAATAAGTATCACGAGATAAAATGTTAAAGGTATTTGCTAATGGGAAGTTTTGTATATTGACAAAGCTTTTCATTTTTTCTAAATCTCAACTGAATGTTTGTTTTAGGAATGTCATTGTGGTTAAAAGGACTGTTGTTGTACCTTGTAAGCCATATAATTGAGTTCTTGAATTATTATTTTGATCAAATAATACTGATGTGCCTTTTTCAATGTTATGATAATCAATTGCCAACATATTTTCTCAAGCAATTGTAGGATTTAATGTAATTGTATTAGCATATTCTTCTTCGCCAACGAGCAATTTAATGTATTCAACAGCATCTTGAGCACTATAACTTGGATGCAATTTAAAGAAGTAATTATATTGATCAGCAGGATATAACTCTTTAATTTTGGCGAAATAAGCTTTGACTTCATTGTAAGCATTTTCATTTTGATTCAATCTTCAACCTCTCTCATTTTTTTTAAATAATGAAGAACCCATAAAGATTAAATTCTTTTTGTTTGCTGAATAATTGTTTTTACCTTCAACAATAAGATCTAAAAAGCTCTTGCCATAAATTTGATTTAAGCGTTCAAAGTCTCCTTGATAATCAATGTTTTCGGCAAATTGCATGTAATCCTTATACATAAATGGATTAATTGGATATGACTTAATGTTTAATTTAGCTCAAGCTTTACCTGCGTTTTCTAATCTTTGATTAAAAGCATTAATGTATGTGTTTTCTAAGTTGTAAATTTTAACTTTCTCTTGTAAAGTGAAGAAATAACGACAATCAATAGGCATTTTAATATATTCATCTGCTTGTAAATCATTTCAGTGTTTAAGCAATTCTGCTTGAGTATATGATTTACCTGTTTTTAAAGCAAAATTTAAATAATAATTCTCAATAAAATCATAAGGCTGAGAATTACCATCACTTAAAATAACTATTTTATTGGCATGTTTAAAAATTCAATCTCTGACAACAACGCGATCTTCATCGGATAAAGCTATTAAAGATACATCAGGTATATAAAAATCAAATTTATCAATTCCAGCTTCTAGATATGGTTGTAAATAAGTTGTTAATTCTTCTAAAGTTGTTGGTATTGTTGAATAAGCTTTATCCTCTTGGTTGTTAGTTGTATATTTCAAGTTGTCTAAAACTAATAATTTTCCATCTTTAGCATTCATTTCACCTGTTTCCGTATTTAGTACAGGTGTAAATTTGTTTAATAAATACTTAAAATTAAACCTTTGACTTTCTGGATTTTCATTAGTTTTGCCAATGTCCCAAACAACTTGATCAATTAAATAAACAACATCGTTGTAAGGTTGCTTTTCATTGTTAGCTGCGTTTAAATGACCAACAATTTGCATAAATGATGATAAAAATACTTGTGATGCGTTTCTAGAAAGAACAACCGTTGGATATGAATTATCTGCTGAGTCTTTTAAATCAGCGTAAAAATCTCTAAAATCAGCTCCTGGAGTAACTTCTGGATTTAATAATTTAATTTTTGATGAACTATTTTGTAATTCAGTTAAATTTGTTGAATTTGTCTTATTTGTTCAAGGATCTTTTGTTTTTTTCGCACATGAAGCTAGCAATGCTGTAGGAATAACCGATAATGGGGCAATTGCACAAAATAATTTTCTTTTAAATTTTTTCATAGGCAAATTATAATGTTTTTATTTTTAATCATTAAAATAAGCATTTTTTAATTAATTAATAACAATTAATAAATATTTATAAATAAAAATGTTAATTAATAAATCTCAATTACTGTAATGAATTTAATTCATAAATAAAAAAGACAAAACTATTATTACTTAAACTAATTGTTCAGAATAACCTTTATATTTCATAATTGTTTCTTTTTAATCTCCTTAATTCTTCAAGAATGCGATAATAAGTTGTGCTAAAAAGGTTAGTATTAAGAATGCGGTTAGCATTATCAAGTGCAATGGGTTTAGTTGTTTGTAAATCAAAAACTAATCTTAATATTGCTTTTAGTCCTCAATTAATTAAACATCCGTTATATCATTTTTCTTCGGTGGTTTCTTTGTTTAGACTAATACTATTACCAAATCTAATGGCATCCATTTCAATTAAACCAAACGGTTGGTTGTAATTAATTAACCACCAATTGTTAATCAAAGCAATGATTTGGTTAATATCATTTGCAAACATTGTTTCTAAATGTCTTGAAATATTAGACGGTAATAGTTTCATTTTCTCTCCTTTGTCTATACAATTAGATTTTAATATTTATAAAATTTTATAAAAAGATTAAAAAAGTAAACTGGGTCACGAAATATGAACAATCCATATTTTGTGACCCATTTTAAAAGTTAAATATTTTATTTTGAATATGTTTCGAAAATAATTTTAGATTTCTTTTTATCAATAACGTTGTTTAATTCTTCTATTGATGCATTTTTAACATTTTCAAATGTCTTAAAATAATCTAGAAGTTTTTTGACAGTTGCATCACCAATCCCTGGTATTGAGTTTAAATCTGATTCTCTGAATTTATTTAAATATTTATGTTTCATTTTACTTTTAGCATACCTGTCAACTTCATTTTGCATTCTTGTAAACAAAAATAAAGCATCTTGTGAAATATTAATTATTTGATTTTTATCATTAATCAATTTTTCAGTTTTGTGTTTTGAATTTTTAACAAGACCAAAAACTTTTATATTTTCAAATTCTAATTCTTTTAATGCATATTTTGCTTCTTTTAATTGTTCAAACGATCCATCGACAATAAAAATATCATTTTCGTCAATATTTAAAGGTTTTGCAAATGTTTTAACAAATTTAAAAACAGTTAGATACATAAGTTCTAAATCAGAATGCTTGCTCATTTGTTTAAATTCTTCTTCATGATTAAAAAATCTATAATTCTCATGAATTTTTTTACCGTTTGAAAAACAAACTGAAACTCCTATTGGATTTTCTAAATATCAATGTGAATTATCAAACAAATAAATATTTTTAATTTTATTTTCAGCATTTAAAATATTTTCTAATTCTTTTTGAGTTTTAATATTGATTTCTTCTTTTAAAATTGCATCATTAATATTAATCTTTAAATATTCATTGTTATTTAACAATGATAAATTCAAGATTTCTAAGAATAATCCTTTTTTAGGGAAGGTGATTTTATTATTCAGTTTTGTATTAAGTTGAATTTGTTCATATTCACTTTGCAGAATAATGTGATCTGGATAATCTTTATCTGAATAGTATCTTTCTAAATAATCAGATACATAATCAATTACATTCTCAATGTAATAGTTATTTAATTTATTGATTTCATTATTGTGTGCAGTTTGCACTCCATATCTATAAAATAAACTTTGTATAGATATGTGTTCATCTTTAACAATGAATGTATGCACATCAATGTTTTTGATGTTTTGAAGTTCAACTAATTGCGTATCTTTGATTCTTTTTAGCAAATGATAAGAATCATTATATTCTTTAGCAAGTTCAAAATCTCAATTTTCACTTGCTTTATCTCTTAAAGAAATTAACTTATCTAAAAAGTCATTATTTTGAAATTTTAAAATTTCAATGATTTTGTCAAATTTGTATTTTGACACAGAATAAGCTTGATTTTTAATTGGTAATCCATTTTCATACATAAAAAATCTAGTTAAAACCTTTAACAAATGTTTAAACTCGTGTTGATTTGAAAAAGGGCCATATGAAAATGTTGTATCTGTTGTTTTAGAATATACATAGTTTTTGTATATTTCTAATTGGTCTTTAGTATTTATATTTAATTTTAAATATGGATATCTCTTATCATCAAGTAACTTAATGTTATATTTGGGTTGATATTTTTCAATATAGTTCTTTTCAGCTAAAAAAGCTTCTTGATCTGTATTGTATGTAACAAAATCAAAATCATAGATTTCATCAATCATCTTGTATGTCTTATAAGAGTTAATTGAATTATTCAAATATTGATTTAATCTATTGTTTAAATCAATAGCTTTACCGATGTAAATGACTTGGTCTAATTCATTTTTCCATAAGTAAATTCCACTCTTATGTGGAGTTTTTTTAATCTTCTCTTTTATTCTGCTTATTCTTAAATCATCGTTCATAAGATATATTTTACCTATTTATTTTTAAAAAAATATAAAGAATATAACCATAAGGTTATTTATTAATGTATAATATTATCAAATTATTAATAACATTAAAGTAATATGAAAGTACAAAAGGAGTAAGTAATGACACAAATAAAAAACTATATCTACTTTCTACATAAGGTAATTTTAAAGAAAAAAAGCAGTTGAATCTTACCTGCTTTAGTTGGGACAATAATGATTGTCCTTTCAATTATTATTTCAATTATGAATATACAAAACAAATCACTAGTTATTTATTGTGCTAGTTTTGGATTGTTATTTATAACTATCTTCTTTTCTTCATTAAAGTCAATTAACTTATATAAAGATTTAGAGGAAGAAGGTTTAGAAATAATTACATTTTCTAAACCTATATCCAGAAAAACTATTTTTATAAGTAAACTGTTAATGTTTTTATTAATGGGGTTATATTGAGCATTATTTTGTTCTTTATTTAATTTAATATTAGGATTAACTTTAAGATTAGATGCTAGTTACTTTGTAGCATTCGTATTTATCACGCTAATCACAATATTTTTAGCATTTATCTTCTTTGGTTCAATCGCTTCATTAATAAGCTATAAACTTAATTCAAAGATTGCTATAACAGTCCCACTGTTATTCAGTATTCCGATGTTTTTAGCTGGAGGATTTATCTCATCAAACTCAACATCAACAGCTAATAACTTTGCTTACTATTTAAATTCTAAAAACCCTAATCAACCATCAGGTAATGATTCAAATACTAATTACTTTTATTTAGATAACAATAAAGATAATTACTACATTATCCCTAACGGATACGATGCAACGAGTTTTAGTCAAAAACAAGATGCATACTTATCAGAGGCATACAAGATTTCAAAAAACTCATCTACTTCGTGAAGTATTTATTCTTATTTAGCAATTCCTTATCAAATGTTAGAAATATTCAACATTAATAATGAAGATATATTTAATAAACTAAATAATCAGAACACTAATAATTTAAGTGATTACTTATATTACAAGAATACTGATTCTCAAGTATATTCATATATTCTTGAGAAACAACCAAACCTACGTAAGTATCAAATAAGTGCAGATAAGCAGCAATATATAGTTCCTGGTGCACTTAAAAATCAATCATCTATTACAAATATCATCAACACAGATATCATCTATGCAAGAGATGGCGCTTCGGACTTTAACATTATTTACCCAGAAGACAAATACAACTTTGTTACATCTGAAAACTTAGTCGGAAAACTAAAATGAGAAAATATTCAGCAAATATTAAAATCAAATGTATTTAATAGTTTTACAAACAAATACTTTGCTCAATTATTTAATTCAGAAGAATTACAAGAATATGTAAAAAACAATGATTTGGTTTCAATTAAAAACTTCATCTTAAACAATATTCAAAGAAACTTAAATGATGAAGACTCTGAATTAAACAATTTAATTGATAACAACACAAATGTTCTTGATGAAAATGCTATTAAAAATAAATTAGTTAAATCAAAAGTTGAAAAACAAATTTATTTATATTCAGCACTTATTTACTACATTTACTTTACATACAATGATTCAATTTACTTAAATGCTCTTTTAGTAAATGATGACTACACAGATACATATGCACCATCTCAATTCAAAGTTAGATTAGATGATTACAATTATCAAATCGGTGGATTTGAAACATATGTACCAAAACAACAAATCATCAATGACCAAATTGTCATCAGATACGATTTAACAAAATCAAATAACTATTTATTTGCTACAACAGATCAAATTTATTCAATTCAAAGAAACAAAAAAGTTGTTAATAAATCAATCTTTGTTGTGATGTGAATAATCTTAGGAGCTTCTCTATTAGCTGCAAATACACTTTTATATATTAGAAAGGATTATAAATAATGAATAACACAAGTATTAAAGTTCAAAATTTAACAAAGATTTATAATCATAACTCTAATGAGAAAAAAGGAGTATTTGGTTTAAGTTTTGAAGTACCTAAAGGTTCTTTCCACGCATTTATTGGAGAAAATGGTTCAGGGAAAACAACAACAATCAAATCAATCATTGGTTCATACACAAACTTTAGTGGACAAATTTACATTAATGGAATTATTAACTCAGATCCTAAATCAAAAGCAAAACTTGGTTATGTTCCTGAAAATGCAATTTTCCCTAAAGAATTAAATGTATTTGAATATTTATACATTGTTTCTTTATTTGGAAACAAAAACAAACAACAATTAAAAGACAAAATCAATAACTTTTTAGAAAAGTTTGAAATCTCTGATTTAAAGAAAAACAAACCTAACAACTTATCATCAGGTCAAAAGAAAAAAGTTTTATTAATTCAAGCATTATTAAACGACCCTGATTTAATCATTCTTGATGAACCTGCTGCTAACTTAGACCCAACAGCTAGATTTAAATTGTTTGAAATATTATCTGAATTAAATAAACAAGGTAAGACAATAATTATCAGTTCTCACATTTTAAGTGAGATTGATAAGTATGCAACTTCATACACACTTATTCATAAAGGTAAATTAGTTTCAACAGGACAAAAACATAAAAGTCTTGAAGATATCTATTATGAAAAGATTATTCAAAATTAAGCTTCTTGCACCTTTATTGTTCTTACCAACAATAGCACTCTCTTGTACTAATACAACAGGAAACACTACTCCACAAGTTTCAAAAGAAAAAAGACCACATCAAGCATTTCTAAAGAAATTAGGATCTTCTGAATTTATAAATAATTCAAGAGATTTGAATTTATATATAAATGCACAAAACAATATTCCAGATGAATTTATTAAAGAAATTCAATCATCATTGGTATATGCGCAAATATTAAACAATCCGATTTTAGAAAACAACACTCAAATTCAAGATACATTAAAAGCATCAAAAACATTAGAAATGCTATTTAGAGATAACTGATTTTGATACTTAAGTAATCTAAATAAATTCAATTACTATTTAAACTTTTATCCATCAAGTTTCAAAGATAAAAAAAATGATGCTGGTGTGAATTTAACATTAGCAAAATACACAAAAGCAACACAAGATGGTATTAAGTTAAATATTGATTTACATAATTACAAATTGAACAAATATGTTGTTAAAAATATTCAGTTAGATAGCAACTCAACTCTTCAAAGTTTAGACGTGATTTACGTTGTCCTAAACGAAAATTTAATACTACCTGTATTTAAATATTCGCAAGAAGACAAAACACATTTAAAAGCATCTGCTGAAATCTTAAAAGTTGTCACTACAGATAACATTGATGCAACAATTGATAATTTGCACAGCAAATTAGTTGCTGCACACAATAAACTATTAAATGATGACATTGAATACAGTAAAAGTATAAATGTTGAAGATTTATCATTTATATATAAGAACTTTGATTATGCTAAATTTATTATGTTATTTAATTCATACAATTACTTTCAAAGCTTGTACTTAGCGTTAGAAGAAATTAATCAAGATAACTGACAAATTATTAGATACACATTAGTAGGAGTGCAAAATGATTAAAATTAAAAAAATATTAAGTTTAATTAGTTTGCCTCTTATTAGTGGAGTTGCAATTTCTTGTGCTAATTACACATCTTCAGATAAATTAGAAGCATACATAGATAACTCAACACAAATTAACCCTAAAGTTGAAAACTTGCAGCAAGTTAATCATAAAAAGATTATCGAAACTCTTTTAAACAACGTTTACAAACCAGAAAGTCAAAGAGAACGCAGTTTGTTTATATACAATCAAGAACAAGACACATCATCAATCATTCAAAAATTCAAAGAAATAACAACAAGTTACAAACAAGAATTTAGATCTGATGAATTAAATGATTCTCTTGCTGAAAAAAGCAGACTACAAGATCTCTTAGTCTACTTTTCAGGTGATGAAAGAACAGAAGCAGAAAACAAAATAACTGAATTAACAGCAAAAATTAATGAAATTAAAGAACATAATACGCCTGCTAAAAAAGAAAAATTCGCTAATAGTTTCTCAGATTTTATTTCAGAAAACTGATACTTTATCTTAAATAATTTAGATAAATTTGACTTCACATTTGTATCTTGATTATTAGATCCAATCGGAAATGGTTATACACTATCAGACGAATACCAACAATCATTAAAAACAAAAAGCGAATACAAAAACTACAACGTACCAAACACATACATTGATGACATCAAATTAGGTGATGAATCAGGCGAAATGTCTGATGCTAGAGTTTATTATTTAAAGAAAAATAAACTAGTTTTTAGAATTACTATTAACAACATTTTGCAACCTGTTTCTAATTTAAAATTAGAACCGTTAAACTGATACTTTGGAGATTTAAAAAATAACAAAATATCACTTAACTTAATTTCTAATATTGTTCACTCAAGATTTATTCACGGATACGAAACAGGATTAGTTCAATTTGAAAAAAGCATGGTTAAAGATCTAAGTTATGGAGAACCTGCTAATGTTTTCTTCTTATGAAAGGGGACTAATGAAAATTAGTAAATTATTTAAAAAGATTTTAATGATATGACCATTAAGTTTACCTTTAGCAACTTTATCTTTTACACCTAGCACAGTATCAAAAACAGATGAAACTAGCGAAAAAGAAAACGCTTTAAAACTTGAATGAAATAACTTTATTAAACAAGATTCAATTTGAAACTTACTTAACATCGTATATAAAGACGAAACCCAAAAACAAGCTTACATTGACTCACAATTTGAATTACTAAGCAATCCTGATTACAAACAGCAAATTAAAAATGCATTTGTATTTGGGAATAACATGACTCAATCATTTATTCAAGGAGAATTTGATTGAGGAACATTCTCAAGAATAAAACCATTTATAGTAAAACAATCAACTGCTCAAATAGATCAATTATTATCAACAAATTGACTATATGCACTATTCACAATTACTCAATTTGATTTAATTAAATCAACATTATTAGATAATGAAAACTTAGATGTCGCATCTAATGATCCTGAAAAAATTTATTCAAACTATGCAAAAATAAGTTCAAATCAATTCATTGATTATGTTTATGCAAAAAACAGTGATGAAACACTTGATGATTTATATTACTTGTTATCTAAAAATGGATTTATCTTAGAAATTGGAATTGAAAAGGATTGAGAAAATCCTGAATTACTCAAACCTAAATTACACGGATATGTAAAAACATTTCCAAATATTATCAATAATGACTATATATTAGACATTTTCGATTTAAACAAATATGTGCAGTTATTTGCTCCATTCGGTGTAGATAACTCTAACAAAGGTAACACCAATGAAATTTTATTTATAGACAATTATGGAGGGGTAAAATTAACATATACATTTGTTGATGTTAATTAACATTCATTATGAAAAAATTATTATTTTCACTTTCTTTGCTTAGTTTCTCGGCATTACCAATTGCTTCTGTAGCTTGCATTGATTTAACAGGTGGCAATCAATACAAAATAGATAAACCTTACGTAGTAACTAAATTTGATGAATTTTTAAAAGAACAAAACATTACATTAGATCCTAAATACAAAGAAAAATTAGATAACTTCACAAATGAAGATTTAACTAAGTTAAGAAGCAAATTAGCAACACTTAAAGACACAGTTTTAAAACTTAAAAAGGAAAACGAAGGTGTGCAAAAACCTGAATTTGCTGCTTCATTAGAACAAATGTCACAATTGCTATCTGAAAACATTTACATCTTCTTGCAATACATTTATTACTTTAACACTGTGTTTTATGATTACGGTTTATTATCATTTAACTTTGAAGATGATTCAAAACCAAGACATTCAGATGAGTATTTACACTATTCAATTAATCAAGTTAATAGTTTCTCAGAAGTTAATGCAACTTCAGGACATACACACTATACGTATATGACAAATGAAATCAAACCAGTCGGAGATATGTCGCCAACAAGTTTTTCAAATGTAACTGAATCAAATATTAAACCAGGTTACTATGAATTTTATGTTGCATTTTCAAACATTGTCTATAAGTTTTATGTAAAAGAAGAAAGTGGTGTTTCACAAATTATTATGGATCCAATTTGCTTTGCGTTTAAATCAACTTTAGGTCAAATTGATGCACAACAAATTGAAGAACTATACAATATAAATTTAGAAGAATTAGAACTAGATAGAGCAACCCAAATTCTTAAAACTTTTGAAAACACAACACAAAGAGAACTTAAATTTCCTCAAAGAAATATTATTTTCTAATAAACACGACCACCATAAGGTGGTTTTTGTTTTAAATTTAAAGTTAAAAATTCAATCAAATTATCACCATTGCAACACACTTATTTTTTATGGTCTTATAGAAAAAAATCACTCAAAATTTGACTCAAAAAAGTTAAAAAAACTAAGGACAAAATTAATCAATTTAGTAAAATAGCATTTATGAAAAGTAAGTCGCTTTTAATTCAAATTCTACCTATATCAAATGTATTAAAAGTATTCAATGATATTGATTATTCAACTAAAAAATACTTACGTGAAGAATACATTGAAAACTTATTTGATACAGTCTCCCTTTTAAAATAGCTATTAAAACTATATTAAGGAAAGGAGATTAAAAATAATGGCTATTAAAGTTAAAAGAAAAAAAGATAAGCAACCAATTATTGAATTAATTGACGTTGTTAAAGAATTTCAAAATAAAACAGTTTTACATAGTATTAATTTACAAATTCAACCAGGTGAATTTGTTACTTTATTAGGTCCATCAGGTTCAGGAAAAACTACTATTTTAAGATTAATAGGTGGTTTTGAGTGAACTACACGTGGTGAAATTAAATTCAATGGTTTAGACATTAAAGATCTTGAACCACACAAAAGAAATGTTTCAACAATCTTCCAAGATTATGCACTTTTTCCACACTTAAACGTTTATGGAAACATTGCATATGGTCTTAAACTTAAAAGAATTCCTAAAGAAGTTATCGACCAAAAGAAAGTAAAACTTCTTGAAGAATTAACTAAAAAATGAGATGCTTTAAGTCATAAAAAAATGGAACAACTTGACAAGTTACAAGAAAAATATGAAGAACAACTTGAAAACTTAAAAGAAGGAACATACCAATACAAGAAAATTCAAAAATGACTTGATAACTCAGACTTCGTTTATTCATATTGAGAAAGTTACACAGCATTAAAAGTTGAAGCATTCCAAAACCTACACTTCAAACGTAGAATGACAAGACAAGAAATGGATGAAAAAATTAACAAAATCATCGATCTTGTAGGTCTTACAGGAAATGCTGATAAAGCTATTTCTGAACTTTCAGGTGGTATGAAACAACGTGTTGCATTGGCTCGTTCACTTGTTATTGAACCTGAAATCTTACTTTTAGATGAACCACTTAGTGCACTTGATGCAAAAATTAGACAAAAAATGCAAGTGTTATTAAGAAGTATTCAACAAGAATTAGGTCTTACATTTATTTTTGTTACTCACGACCAAGACGAAGCTCTTGAACTTTCAGATAGAGTTGCTGTTATGCGTGATGGTGTTATTGAACAATATGACACACCTAAAAACATATACGACTATCCAGTTAACATCTGAGTTGCTAAATTTATCGGTGATTCAAACATCTTTGATGCTAAATTCACAAAACAAGGCAAAATTAAGATATTAAACAAAGAGTTCAAAACAATTCACGAAGCAGATGAATTTGAACCAGGTGAAGTACTTGATGCACTTATTAGACCAGAAGATATTGACATTTACTCAGAACCATCTAAAACTTCAAACAAATTATCAGGACACATTTCTGACATTTCTTACAGAGGAAGCTACTACTACATTAAAGTTGAAATCGATGAACAAACAGTTATTTATGTAGAAACATCTAAGAAATTTGAACTAGGTGAAAAAGTTTACTTAAGTTGAACAATTGACTCAGTCCATTTAATGCGTAAAGACGCTAAGTGAGATTATTCAAATAATGAATTCCAAAACTAATAAATTCAACTTCACTTTTGATAAAAAAACACATCTAGTTTGACCTTATTTCCTAATTGCGCTCTTACTTATTATTCTTCCAATTATTTTAATTGTGCTTTATGCACTTATTCCAAACGAAAGTTTTGATAACTGAGTTTTAATCAAGTCATCAAGTACTTGAAAAATTATGGGACGTTCATTATGAATCGGATTAGCAGCATCAATGTTATGCTTAATCATTGGATTCCCATATGCTTACTTTGTTTCAACATCTAAATCTAAGATTTTTAAAATTTGTGCACTTAGTTTAATAATTTCACCACTTGCAATTTTCACAATTGCTAGAATTTATTCAATTAAAGCCTTATTCTTAGGGATTATGGCACACAACACAAAAAGTTTAAACAATGAAGCATTTATGGTATTTGGGCTTATGTACCTTAACTTACCTTTAATGATTATGCCTTTATACACAGTTTTTAAAGATATGCCAAAAAATATCATTGAAGCAAGTCACGACTTAGGTTACAATCAAACTCAAACAATTTTCAAAGTTATCATTCCATATGGTATTAGAGCTATCTTAAGTGGTTTTGGTATGGTGTTCCTTGCGTCTGCTACAACCTTTGTTATCTCAGCAAAACTTCTGCCAGATGGTTCACAATATCAAACAGTTGGAGATATTATCAACTCAAGAGCAAACCCAGGAAATAAATTTGACTTAGCAGCAGTTTCTGTTTTAGTTATCGTGGTATCTGCTATTTTCTTAAGTATTTATGGAATTATTTTATTAACTCCTAAAATAATTTTCAGACTTAAAAAAGGAGCGCACTATGAGTAAATTCTTAAAAAGATCTTATATTTACATCATTTTAGCAATCGTTTATATACCACTTTTATTTGGAGTTATTTACTCATTTAACCAACCAACACCAAAAGGTCAATTCAACCCAACTTGAACTAAAGGGACATTTGAAAACTGGTTTCATTTATTTGACAACAACAGAGCAATGTCACTTGTAAACAGTTTACTTTTAGCGCTTATTGTAAGCTTTTTAGTATGTACAATTTCACTTGTAACTGTATATGCACTATACAGACAGAAGAACAAGATTGTTAGATCATACGTAAGCTCTACAATTAACATTCCTCTTATTAACCCAGACAACATTACAGCTATTGGGCTTGTTCTTGTCTTCGGTATCTTCTTTGGAGTTATTCAAACAGATAGCGAAGGATTTGGACGTGTTGTAGTAGCTCACACAATCATGACTCTTCCATATGCAATTTCACTTATGTTACCAAGAAGTGAAAAATTCAACAACAACCTTTACGAAGCAAGTCAAGATTTAGGATACTCAAAATTAAGATCTTGATTCAAAACTTACTTTGTTTATATGATCCCTTCAATTATTATGTCTGTAATAGTAGCTTCTGTTCTTTCATTTGATGATTTTATCATCACTAGAACAGTGTCTAATATGCAAACAGTTGGAACTGATTTATACGCAGGTTCATTTGAGCCTTGAGGACTTATTTTTGGTGCTATTATCCTTGTATTAACTATTATCGGAAACATTATTTACGTTGCAGTTAAGAAAGGTAAGAAATAATAATGAAGAAAATTATTAAAACATCATTAATTAGTGCCGGGATTTTAACAATCGCAGCAGTAGGAACTGGTTTAATTGTTTCAAAAGCAATTAACCGTTATAAACCACCTTTTTACAACTTTAGATCATATATGTCAAATGATAATAAAGAGAAGTTAAGAGATGTATTCAGTTATGCTGAATTTAATGAAGTTAATGAGTTTAATAATGCATTAATCAACCACAAAGCAGCTGCAGGAATCAGTGGAGATTTCTTAGCTGCATCACTTATTAAAAAAGAATGCTTACAAAAAATTGATTATTCAATTTTACTTAACAAACCTGAACTTAAAAACGACAGAGAAAAAACAAAACAATATCTTAAAAACATTATCAAATCAGAAGTTTGAGAGCATCTTGAAAATTACAACGAACAATTAAAGACTAAATTTAATGGTGAAGAGCTTAAAGACGAAAAAGGTAATTACCCTGAACTTTGAGAATACTTTTTCCCTTACTTTTCTCAAGATATGGTAATTGCTTACAACATTAAGAAAAAACCAATTGCACCTGAAAAGAAAACTGAAGACGATGCAATTAATCTTGATTTATACGCTGATAAATTTAATAATGGATATGAAACAAATTCTATTATCAACTCGCTTAAAATAGTTGCTGATAATGGATTTGATTCTTGAATCATCACTGACGCAGTCAGAGATAACTTATTATATGGTTCATCTTATTGAACAAATGCAGATGGAACTCACAGTGCTGATCAGTTCACTGGTACAGTTACAAAAGAAACATACAAAGGTCTAATTGATTCATTTGTTTCGCTTATTAAAGATGGAACAGGTTTCCCAATCGGACACAAAAACATCTCATTCCAAGGAGATGGACTTGAATTATTAAATAACTTAATTAACCCTAAAAATGATATCAATGCAGCTATTATGTACAATGGTGATGCTATTGATGCATACTATGGAGAAGATAACTTTCCAGGTAAAGTCGAAGATGGCAAAATTAGAGTTATTAAACCTAAAGAAAACATTTTATTAGTCGATGGACTTATCTTATCTAAAATTAACACAGAAGAATCAAACAAACTCTACTTAGAAACAATTAGAGATGGATTCTTAGATAACTTACCAGAATTAGCAGAACAATTCGACCAAATTGACAAAAAATATGCAAAACAAGAATTCGGTCTTAAAAAACAATTATTCATTGAACACGCTGTTGCACAAAGATGAAAAGTCCTTCAAACAGGTACAGAAGATTCACCAAGTGCATTTAAAGAATTAGCTACTGAGAAATTCGTTGAGCTAGGTCTCATAGACGAAAACGAAAATCAAGACAAATTAAATAACGTAATTATCAAATATGCTGACTTACTTGATTTATCACTTCCTGCTAACAAAGAATACTTAGATAAGTATCTTGAATTAAATGCAGAACACAACAAATTCTTACATCGTGAACGTGAAGAAGATGTTGATCTAAACGATAGAATTAACATCTATCCTTACAGACTTAAAGATTACTTTAGCAAAACAGAAAACTTAAACAACTTCTTTACACAAGTTGCAACTGATATTAAGAACTTTACATATCCAGAAGCAGATGAAGAAGCTTCAGCACTTTCATTACCTGAAAATGCAGATGATGAAATTAAAGTCTTATTTGCATTAGTTTTTGAAAATGAAAAAACATTTAAAGAACAAAATGATGAAAATGCAGAAATTACAATTGAAAAATTAGCAGACTTTATTAAGTCTTACATTGCAAAAGTAATTTCATACCTTGATTTAAGTAATGAAGATGTTATTAGCGCATACAAAAACTTAACAAATTTCAATTACATTAACTATGTTCCTTCACAAGCAGTTGATTATGAATTAGTGCTTAGAAACTACTTTGCTTCAGCTGAAGATGGAATTGATGCTAACGTAATTGATATTTATGAAATCAATAATAGTTCAACAATTCACAAAACACTTCAACCAATTAATGATGAACTTTCATCAAGCACAAGCACATATTACAATGAAAAAACTAAAGGGTAGTCACAATGACTACTCTTTTTTTACAGCTTGCACACCATAGTAAAAGAAAAAAGCAACCAAATTTGATTGCTTAATTTTCTAATTAAAATACATATAAATTATCATACTTTTTAACATTGAATCTAGGTTTTAAGAATTGTTTTGAAGACTTACCAAATGATAAGAATTTCTTACCTTTTCCAAAGTTAAAAATAATTTTATCTTGAAGAATAAAGATACCGGCACATGCATATAAGTAAAGCGTTCCTAATGCAATTAATGTAAACACATTAAATGGTCATTTCATTAATGGACCAATTAAACTTGAGAATGGATTATATTTGTCTTTTCCTACGTAAATGTAATTGCTCTTTCAAGCACTTGGTGCTAAGTCATCAAGTGTTCAGTTTAAGAAGAAGCAAGCTACAACAAGAAATCCGAATAATGAAAGTGTTGTTAAGATATCTTTGTTTCTCATTGAATATGGATACACAATAGAAACAATAAATGTAGAAAGCAACATAAATACGTGAAGCGCCATTAAATCATAGAATATGTAGTTATCGTAGTAAATATGGAACTCGTATTCTTTACCTTTTTCATAGAATTTACCAAATGCTGTAAATGTTTCATCAGGTGTGTAAGTTATCTTAACATCAGGTAATATAAGGGCAATAGTTGCGCCAAGGAAACTAAGTGAAATTAAATATTTCATTCATTGTGGTTTATTTAATAAAAGCACAATACCAATTGAAATTCCTAAAATTCTACACATATGAAGTGGTATAGTTTCTCATTTACCTGGATATTGTGTAACTCCAAACACAATAGCTCTAGCAGCGATAAATGTAAGTGTTAGTGCTCCTGCAGTTCTAATTAATATTTCTTGAGTTTTTGCAGACACATTTTTACGCTTAATTGCTGCGTGTATTTGTCTTTTGAAGATTCAAATAACAAAAATAATCAACATAGCAATAACTCAAGATAATCTAAGACCTAAATTAGTTTGAGCTAGCATTGTCTCTGATATTTCACCACCACCGGTTCAAGATCAGAAACCAGGTTTTAAGAAAAAATATTTTTCTTCAAAGTTCATAATGCTCCTTTAAGGGTTTAAAAAATATCTAATAATTATAATTCTTTATATATAAAAGTGAAATTTTATTATTAAGTTATTTAATTTATTAAATAAACTAAATTACCTTGTTCCTAGGTCAAAAAGAAAACCCAAACTACATAAAGTAATTTGAGTTAGATGTATAAATGAAACAATAATTATTTACCGTTCATTTTTTCAAGTCTTTTGTTGAATCTGTCGATTCTACCTGTCGCTTTAACTTGTGCTCTTGACCCTGTGTAAACTGGGTGGCATCCTGAACATACGTCTACTGTAAAGTTTGGTTTAACTGATTTGAATTGGAACACTTTGTGGCAAGTTGAACAAGTAACGTTTACTTCGTGGTATGGTAAGTGAATATCTTTTTTCATAAATAAAACTCCTAATATTCCTAATTACTATTTTGAGTAGAACTCAACGATTAAAGCATCCTTGATTTCTGGGTGAATTTCGTTACGTTCTGGTAAACGGTCTAATTTAACTGAAAAGTCTTTTCTTGTCATTCAAGCTGAAGCAGCTTTTTGTTCCATAGCTTCAAGAATTTGTTTGTTGTCTCTTGATTTTTCTTTAAGAGTAATTTCTGAGCCTAATGAGATTGACATAGAAGGAATGTTTGCTTTTTTACCATCAACAACAAAGTGTCCGTGGTTAACAAGTTGACGAGCTTGTCTTCTTGTTGTAGCAAATCCTGCTCTATAAACTAAGTTGTCTAAACGAACTTCTAATAATTGAAGTAAGTTTGTCCCTGTAATCCCTTTAGCTTTAACAGCTTTTTCAAAAACTCTTCTTAATTGTTTTTCATTTAAACCAAATAAGTGTTTAACTTTTTGTTTTTCGTATAAGTGTAATCCGTATTCAGATAATTTAACACGTTTGTTTCCGTGTTGTCCTGGAGCATAAGTTCTCTTTTTACCTTTAGCGAATTCTTTACCTGATTCTAAGATAGAGAATCCTAAACGACGTGACTTTTTAAATACAGGTCCTGTGTATCTTGACATAGTATTTTTACCTCTTTCTGCATAACTTAGAGGGTTTATTTCTAACTAGTTAAATTTAACTTAATGCTTTGGATTAAATCAGCTAATCTACTTGCAATGTTATAGTCATGTTAAATTTATTTAAAAGTCATAATAAACTGCTGTTTTATGCTTATTTATTCTATCATTATTTTATAAATAATGAATTATTATTTAGCTCTATATAACCTATTTAAAAAGATTTTTTAGATCGCTTCTTTTTGCTTAATTTATTAATTAATTTTGTTCGTTTAATTCAGCTATTTGCATTTGTAAAATCAATAAACAAAATGAATATACATTATTTAAAAAACAATATAATTAATAAATAACTTTATTAATTAGTTAAGGAGTGTTATGAAACAAAAATTATTAAGTGGAATAAAACCAACTGGTGATTTAACATTAGGTAATTACATTGGTGCAATTAGAAACTTTGTGCAAATGCAAAATGATTATGAATCATACATTTTTGTAGCTGACTTACACGCACTTACAACTGGAAGTGTCGATCCAGCTGAACTTAAAAAAGCAAGAAAAACCATTGTTGCACTTTATTTAGCTTGTGGACTTAATCCAGAAAATGTAACAATTTTCTATCAATCACAAGTTAGTGCACACGGAATGATGAATTGACTTTGCACATCGGAAACGACAATTGGTGAATTGCAAAGAATGACCCAATTCAAAGATAAGTCACAACAAATCAAACAAGCTAACGGGACTTCTAAAATACCTACTGGTCTTTTAATGTATCCAGTATTAATGGCTGCTGATATTCTTTTATACAACCCTGATGTGGTTCCTATTGGAGAAGATCAAACTCAGCACCTTGAATTAACCAGAAACATTGCTGAAAGATTTAATTCAAAATACAATGCTAACTTCACAATTCCTAACGGAGTTGTTCCTAAAGTTGGAGCAAGAATTAAATCACTTACTGATCCTACTGCTAAAATGTCAAAAAGTGAACACGGTACCAAATCAACCATTTACTTACTTGAAGACCCACAACAAGCTTACAACAAGATTATGAAAGCAGTTACTGACTCAGAAGGTAAAGTATATATTTCAAATGATAAACCTGGTATCTTAAACTTACTTAATATCTATGCTTCATTAAACAACATAACACTTGAACAAGCAGAAGAATTATTTAAAGATAAAAACTATAAAGAATTTAAAGAAGCAGTTGCTACATCAGTTAAAAATCTTTTAATTGATATTCAATCAAAATACAATACAGCTTTAAAAGAAGTTGACAAAATAACTGATGAAGGTGCAATTAGAGCTTCTAAAATCGCAGATTATAATTTAAACAAGTTAATGAAAAAAATGGGACTCTATTCCTCATTGACAAAACCTAAAAATGATAAATAAGAGGTAAATTAATATGAAAGCTAATAAAAAACTTAACCATACAACAAGTCACTTACTTGGTGCAGCCGTTGAAAAACTTTATCCAAATGTTAAATTAGGATTTGGTCCAGCTACTGAAGAAGGTTTTTACTATGACTTTGAATTTGCTGAACCACTTTCAGAAACAGAATTACCTAAAATTGAAAAGTTTATGAAAAAACTTGCTTCAAGAAATTTAGTTATGAAGCAAGTTTCAATTGATGAATATTCATTTGAAGGTAAACCTTACAAAAAAGAACTTTATGACGAATTAGTAGCGGCAGGCAAAGAAGTTACATTCTATGCTCTTGTAGATCCTTTAAGTAATGAAACAATCTTTGTTGATTTATGTGCTGGTGGACATGTCGAAGATACAAAACACATTAAACACTTTAAATTACTTAACTTAGCTGGTGCATACTGAAGAGGAAATTCAGATAACATCCAATTAACAAGAATTTATGGAACATCTTGAGATACAGCGGCAGAACTTGAAGAATACTTAGAAATCCTCAAAGATAGAAAAGAAAGAGACCACCGTAAAATTGGTAAAGAAATGAAATTATTCACATTCAACAAATTAGGTGGTCAAGGATTGCCATTCTGATTAGAAGATGGAATGTACATTCACAATGAAATTAGAAACCTTGTTCTTAAAATGGACAGAAAATACGGTTTCACAGAAGTTTTAACGCCACACTTTGGTGAAGAAGAACTTTACAAAATTTCAGGACACTTAGCTCACTACAAAGATGATATGTTTAAACCAGTTGTGCTTGAAAATGAAAGGTTAATTGCACGTCCAATGACTTGTCCTCACCACATTATTTGCTACAACACAGAAAAACATTCATACCGTGACTTACCTATTAGATATTCAGAACAATCACAACTTTACAGATATGAAAAATCAGGTGCTCTTACAGGTCTTGAACGTGTTAGAGGAATGCTTTTAACAGAAGGGCACTTATTTGTTAGAAAAGATCAAATTGCTCAAGAATTCAAATCAATGTATCAATTAATTAAAGAAACATTAGAAATCTTTAAAATTCAAATTAGTTATGTTTCTTTAAGTTTAAGAGATCCTGAAAACACAGACAAGTACTATTCAGATGA
Source organism: Mycoplasma sp. 4404 (assembly GCF_034863325.1). Taxonomy (NCBI): domain Bacteria; kingdom Bacillati; phylum Mycoplasmatota; class Mollicutes; order Mycoplasmatales; family Mycoplasmataceae; genus Mycoplasma; species Mycoplasma sp. 4404. The sequence goes on along the minus strand of NZ_JAYFFE010000001.1, from coordinate 185,273 downwards.
CAAGATGTGAAATGAAGCTGAAAATGAACTTAGAAAAGTGCTTAATGAATTAGGTGTTAAATACGAAGAAAAAATCGGAGAAGCTGCTTTCTATGGACCTAAAATGGATATTCAAATCTTTACAGCTTTAGGACACGAAATCACAGTTTCTACATTACAACTTGACTTCTTATTACCTGAAAGATTTGATATTACATACACAAATAAAGACAATCAAGAAGAACGTCCAGTTATGATCCACAGAGGTCTTATCGGAACATATGAACGTTTTGTTTCAATTCTTTTAGAACAAACAAAAGGTGTGCTTCCATTCTGATTAGCACCAAAACAATTCACAGTTATTCCTGCTACAAATAATCCAGAAGATGTGAAATACGCATCAGACATCAACCATTTATTATTCAATGCAGACTTTAGATCTAAATTAGACGACCGTGAAGAACGTTTAGGTAAAAAAGTGCGTGAAGCACAAATGTCAAAATCTAAATTCCAAATCATTGTTGGAGAAGCTGAAAGATTAAATGAAACTGTTTCATACCGTGAATATGGTAAACAAGAAACAACAACAATGCCTGTTGCAGAATTTGTCCTAAAAATGATGAGATTGAGAGATTCTCGTGAATAATAAAAAACAAGAAAACAAAAACGAAAAGAAAGTTAGAAAACCAATTAACGGTTGATACATATCATTTTTAGTAATATTTTGAGTTTTAGCAGCTGCAATGATTTTAACAAGTGGAAACATCATCCCTTGAGATAGAATCGTTCCAAATTCTGTTTATAATGTACCTCTTTATGCACGTATATTAGCATCAATTTTCTTTCCAATTTTAGTTTTATTATTTGGTTTCTTTGTTGTTTTAAAAGAAAAAATGAGTGTTTGAAGACTTGTTAACTATGTATTCATTATTGGAATTATAATCACACTATTTTGAGTTCCTAGAATGATTAATGTTAACGAAGGAAAAGCGAAAGCTGAAGCTAGTTGACAACCACAATGACTATTATTCCCTTATGATGTAACTGTCGTATTTGGTGTTTGTGTAATCTTATACGCTTTATGTTTATACTTTATTACACCAAAATTTGTAAGTTACGTGAGACCAAAAATCCAAAAATTCTTAGGTCGTTTCAAGAAACAAAAATCAGTTTTAGAACAAGAATCAAAAAACTAAAATTAATAATTATTAAAAATTCCTATCGCTTCAGCAGTGATAGGAATTTTTAATATACTTTTCATAAAAACAAATCCACCAGCCATATTGAGCTGAAATAAGGTAGAAAAACAGTTTTTTTAGATTTTCTATCTTACTTTTATCAACCTAGTTACATTAATCCAGCCACTTTTAGAATACCAAGAAGAATTCCTACCAAAATTAATGTTAATATAGCTCCTAAGGAAGCTCACGCAGCTCTACCCTTCACATTTTTTCTTTCAGCACTAATTTTAGTTGCAACTTCATTCATAAGATTAGTTTCAACAGAGATCTGTTTTTTGTTTTGAGCACCATTGCTTTTGGCAGGTAACTGATGATCACAAACAATATCATTTGTTTCAGTAGGTTTCTCAGGTTTAAATTCAATACTTTCGATTAATGAGTTATATTTGTTGGTTTTATTATTAATAAGAATGTAAATATACCAACATAATTGATGAATATTTCGGTCACTTTTTTAGATAGTTAGAATCAGAATACGTCTTGAAATCGTAAACAAATGGTTTCAATATATTTACGTTATCTAAATCAACCATAAACTTTTTATCTGAAAATGTTCCTTCAGTTGAGTCTATGTGATTAAAATCAGAAATTTCTAATGCCTTAAGATATAAAGATGTTTCAGCATAAAAATGATAGTAATTTGCAAGAATAAATGTAAGTGAATTAGGATAATCTTCTGTTTTATTGCCACAAATAATATATCATCATAATCTTTGCTTCTCACTCTCATTGAATATTTTCACAAGTGATTCGTCGCGAAATATTACTTTCAAGAAGTAATATACAAATCATAATATAGGATTATCTGATTCAAATTTTTCACAATTGAAATAATTGTGATTTTTAGCAGGATAATTTGCAAAGTTATCTTTTCCTTTTTCAAAGAATTTTTTCAAACACTCAGTAACCTTTTTATTTTTTATAAATTCCTCATCTTTTTTCAATATGTCATCAATATTAAACTTTTCTCAATTCTTTACTTTAGAATCTGTGAAACATATTGCTTTAAATAAGTATTCTGGCATTTTACCTTTAAAATTTGCCTCTTTTGTAACATCAGTTATTTTTTCAATAGCTAATTTTTCAATGGCATCAGTATATATTTCATATTTAGTTTTTTCTTCATTGTTTGAGTTTTGATACAAAGTCGAAAAATCCACTTCAGTCTGCTTGCTATTGAATAATTCTTGAACATTCTCAAAGATTTCCTTATCAGTAAAATCGCTATCAGAAAATGATGAAAAAATATCCTTAATATTTGAATTTGAATTTGATTTAGCAAACTTTTTTAAAAGTGAATTTGAAATTAAGACTTTGTGAATTTCTCGTGTTTTTAGATCTATAAAACCTGTCAATAATTCTGTGTGACTAAATCATCTATGTCCTTTGGTATTCTTACTTTTACTCATAATATAAAATTGTAATACAAAAAAAGCACCATTTAAATGGTGCTTGTGTCCCGGAAAAAGAGATGCTATCAAAGAGTTTATATTTTCTAATTCCAGGTTACCTCATTAAATATCAAAATAATGAGGTACTTTTATTTTAAAACTTTTTTGGAATATATATCACCAAAAAAATATTTTTTTAATAAAAAAAGAACAGATTTTTTCTGCTCTGATTTACAACTCAGTTTAATCTAAAGATTAAACTAATTTACCAATAACTTCTGAATGTTTGATGTTTTTGTGTTCTAAGTTTTTAAAGTTTTGTAATTTTGAATCAGTTGTTAATGCAAAAATAATTTCTTGATCAATATTTTCTGCTTTGAATCTGTTTAAATCTAAAACGATTAATTCATCTCCAGATTTAACTTCTTGGTTTAATGAAACTTTAGCGTCCATACCAATTCCATCTAATTTGTATGAGTTTAAACCAAAAACAATAACAGCTTCAACACCTAATGATGTGTTAGATAAGATAACTTGTGATTTGCTTGCTGGTTGCATTGTTATTTTTCCATCAAATGGAGCAACAATTTTACCTGATGTTCCATCTAATTTGATTGCAAATCCTTTTCCAACTAAATCATTTGAAAATACACCATCATTTAATGATTCAAGTGAAACAATTTGTCCTGAAGCAGGTGCTAAGATTTCTAATTCTGAAACTGCTTGAGTAGATGCTGTTGCATTATTTGATGTTGAAACAGTTGAAACTTCAACCGATTTACACATTGTTGAAATTAAGTCTTTGTTAATTTTGATAAGTGCATTTAAAGCTTCTGCATTTGGTAGTTCAACTTGAACGTGTTTTTGTGCTTCGAAAATTTTAACTGATGTAGCACCTAATTGTTGAAATTCTGCTTTTGAAACTAATGAAACATTTTTAACATCATATCTTAATTGTGATGCCGAATTATTAAATGAAGTAATATTGTCAAGCCCACCGAATGCATCAACAATTTTTACTAATAAGTCTATGTATTTATCTCTTTCAGTCATAATAATATACTCCTTAAATAAAATAAATTTTATATCATTTTTATAATGTTGAAAATAGATTTTAACACCTTAAAACAAGGTCTAAAAATTAATTAAATTGTTTACTAGATGCTTAAAATAGTGGTATAATAGTTTTACTTATGGCGAACGTGGTGAAGTGGTTAACACAGTGGGTTGTGGTCCCATCATGCGCGGGTTCGAATCCCGTCGTTCGCCCCATATGAAAGAAAGTTGTTAATAGCAACTTTTTTTGTTTTCCTTTTTTTACATCAAGTGCATAATAAAAGCAACCTAAAAAGGTTGCAAATATTATTTATTGAATAAATTGTATGCATCAATTTTAAAAAGAGCTTTTTTAAGTTTAGACTCTAATTTTGTTTTGTTTACTGAATCATTGTGTGAAGCCTCTTCGATTTGTTTAATAAGTTTATCACGGTCACGAAGCGCTCTTTGTACATCAATGTTTTTAACATTGATAATATCATCTGTTATGATTGATACTTTTTTCTCATCAGCATATACAAGACCACCACCGATGTAGCAACGAATTTCTTCACCATTTTCAGGTTTGATTGATAAGTTGCAAATTTCAACGTTTGAGAAAAGTGGCGTTCTATTAGCTTGAAGTCCGATGTAACCTGATGCTGTTTTTAATGTAACAATGTTTACATCACCTTCATAAAATACACCTGATGGTACTGTGATTAATAAATGAGTTGTATTATTCATTATTTTTTATCTGTTGATGATTCAGTTGAAATGTTATTTTCTTCTTGATATTTTTTGTAACGTTCGATAACATCATCAATGTTTCCGGCATATCTGAACATTTCTTCTGGAAGGTTATCTAATTCACCTGAAAGAATAACCTTGAAACTTCTAATTGTTTCAGATAATGGAACATATCTACCTTTAATACCACTGAATTTTTCGGCAACTGTGAAAGGTTGTGATAAGAATTGTCTAATTCTTCTTGCTCTGTTAACAATTTTCTTATCTTCTTCAGATAATTCACCCATCCCTAAGATCGCAATAATATCTTGAAGTTCTTTAAATCTTTGTAAGATTGCTACGACTTCTTGAGCTGTTTCGTAGTGTTCATATCCAACAATTAATGGATCAAGTAATCTTGATGAAGAGTTAAGTGGGTCAATAGCTGGATAAATTCCAAGTGCTGCTGTTCCACGGTCAAGAACTGTTTTAGCATCTAAGTGACTGAAAGTTGTAGCAGGTGCTGGATCAGTTAAGTCATCAGCAGGCACATAAACAGCTTGAACTGATGTAATTGAACCTCTACGTGTTGAAGTAATTCTTTCTTGAAGCGCACCCATTTCTGTAGCAAGTGTCGGTTGGTATCCAACAGCTGATGGCATACGTCCTAAAAGAGCAGAAACCTCTGAACCAGCTTGTGTAAATCTAAAGATGTTGTCAACGAATAAAAGTACGTCTTGATTTTGTTTATCTCTAAAGTATTCAGCCATTGTAAGACCTGTAAGAGCAACTCTCATACGTGCCCCAGGTGGTTCATTCATTTGTCCAAATACAAGTGCAGTTTTATCTAAAACTCCTGCAGCTTTCATTTCATAGTAAAGGTCATTTCCTTCACGTGTTCTTTCTCCAACTCCAGCAAATACTGAAAGTCCATTGTGCTCTGTAGCTATGTTGTTAATAAGTTCTTGAACAAGAACTGTTTTACCAACTCCAGCTCCACCAAAAAGACCAATTTTTCCACCCTTTGCATAAGGAATAAGTAAGTCAATAACTTTAATTCCTGTTTCAAGCACTTCTGATGAACTTTTTTGTTCTTCATAAGAAGGTGCTGGTGCGTGGATAGGATCTCTTTCAATGTCTTTTGGTAAAGGTAAGTTGTCAATTGGGTTTCCTAAAACGTCAAACATTCTACCTAAAACAACGTTTCCTACAGGTACAGAAATTGGTGCACCTGTGTCAGTTACAACCATTCCTCTTTGAAGTCCATTTGTAGAAACCATTGAGATTGTACGAGCTGTATCATCCCCAATGTGTTGAGCAACTTCGAATGTGTAAACTTTTCCATCATGTTCTAATTCAACAGCATTAAGTAAGTGAGGTAATTTTCCTTCTTCAAATCTAACGTCCACAACCGGACCTAAGATTTGAACGATAATTCCTTTGTTTTTTACCATTCATTCCTCCTTATTTTAATTAAGTAGCATCTGCACCAGCTACAATTTCATTGATTTCTTGAGTTATGTTACCTTGACGTTTTCTGTTAAATTGTAATCTTAACTCATCAACTAAGTCTGTTGCATTATTTGTAGCATTTTCCATAGCATTACGTCTTGAAGCGATTTCGGAAACTTTTGAACCTGTAGCAAGTCCATAAACCATACTTGCTAAGTAAAGTGGGATTGAGTTTTTAAGCACCACTTCTGAGTTAGGTTCAAATTCAATTGTGTTTCTAGCTTGCACACTAGCATTTTCAGATTCAATGTCTAGTGGGAAGAGTTTAAGTTTTTTGGCTTCCTGTGTAATGTTGTTAATAAATTCTGTGTAATAGATGTAAATGTTAGCAACTCTTTTGTTTGAATATTCTTCAAAAGCTTTTTTAGATACAACAGAACCAAGTTCATAAGAGATTTTGTCTCCTAGTTCTGTGTATTTAGAAATGACTTGTTCATCATATTTAAATGAATGTAATAGAGCAAGTCCTTTTCCTCCAAGCACAATGATTTTGTCACTTGGTTTAAGAGTTTCTTTAAGTAATTTAACAATATTAGTATTGTATGAACCACATAATCCTAAATCAGATGTGATGATGATGTGTAAATCAGAATCAACATTAGTGTTTTTAGGGAAAATTGAGTAAAACTCTCTAGGTTCAACGTGTGATGCTAATTCTCTAAACATTTCGTTTAGTGAATTTAAATACGTTTCAACACTTTCAAATTCAGTTCTAATTCTACGCAATTTAGCAGTTGATACTAATTGCATAGCATTAGTAATCTTTTTGGTATTGTCAATTACATTAATTCTATTTTTAATTGAATTTAAGTTTGCCATTTTAATTATTTAAGTAAGTCGTTGTATTTTTTAGGAAATGCTTTATGCAACTTAGGATCATAGTTAGGAATTGTAGCGATGATGTTTTGTACTATCTTAACTAATACTTTTTCTGTTGTTTGGTAGTCTTCAGGTGTGAATAAACCTTTTGAAGCAATGTTTGAGAAAAGTTCCATACCTTCAGCTGTTTTGTTTACAAATGCAATAACGTTATCTCTGTATTCTTTAATGTATTCTTTTGGAAGTGGGTTAATAATTCTTTCTTTAACTCCTAAAAGAATAATAGCTTGTGTAACTTGTGGAATAGCAAAGTATTGTTCTTGTTTTAAAAGTTCATATACTTTAGCACCGTGTTCTAAAATTGATTTAGTTGACTCATCAAGGTCTGAACCAAATTGAGCAAAAGCTAACATTTCGTTGTATTGAGCAAGTTCAAGTTTAAGTGAACCAACAACTTGTTTCATAGCTTTAATTTGCACAGCTGAACCAACACGAGAAACTGAGAAACCAATATCAACAGCAGGTCTTTGTCCTGAGTTAAATAGTGATTCTTTTGTGAAAATTTGACCATCTGTAATTGAAATTACGTTAGTTGGAATGTAAGCTGAAATATCCCCTTGTTGAGTTTCAATAATTGGAAGAGCAGTAATTGAACCTCCACCATTTTCTTTGTTAAGTCTAGCTGCACGCTCTAAAAGTTGAGAGTGTAAGTAGAAAACGTCTCCAGGGTAAGCTTCACGGCCAGGTGGTCTTCTTAAAAGAAGTGAAAGCGTTCTATATGCAACTGCGTGTTTTGATAAATCATCATAAACAATTAATACATCTTGTCCTTGAGACATTCAGTATTCTGCAATAGTAACTCCTGTATATGGAGCAATGTATTGTTGTGGAGCTAATTCTGAAGCTCCAGCAACAACTACTGCTGTGTAATCAAGCGCACCAAATTCATTAAGTTTGTTAACAATTTGCGCAACTGTTGAGTTCTTTTGCCCAATTGCTACATAAACACACTTAACGTTTTTACCTTTTTGGTTGATGATAGCATCAATGGCCATAGCTGTTTTACCTGTTTGACGGTCACCGATGATAAGCTCTCTTTGACCTTTACCGATTGGGATCATTGAATCAATTGCAATAATACCTGTTTCAAGTGGTTGGTTAACTTCTTCTCTAGTCATAACACCAGGAGCAATTTTGAAGATTTCACTTTTAATTGTTCCTTGAATTTTACCTTTACCATCAATTGGCTCTCCAAGGGCGTTAACAACTCTACCTAAAAGAGCATCACCAACATTTACGTCAATAACTTGACCTGTTCTTTTAACAATGTCTCCTTCAGAAACAGAGTTAGCATCACCAAATAAAGCAACTCCAACTGTTTCTTCTTCAAGGTTTAAAGTAAGTCCATAAACACCGTTGTCAAAAACTACGATTTCTGCGTTTTTAACCTTTTGAAGACCTGATACAACAGCAATACCATCACCAATTGAGATAACTTGACCAATTTCTGATCTGTCAGCTACTTTACCAATGTTTTGAATTCTTTCTTTAATGATTGCAGAAATATCATCTAATTTGATAGCCATAAATTACACCTCCTTTTCTTTTTGTTTAAAAATAATTTCGTTTTTGATTTTGTTTAAGTCGTGTAGTATGTTCATTTCAATAACTTCGGTTTTAGACACAATTCTAAATCCACTAATAATATTTGGGTTAATTACATTGTGAATTTCGATTGTACGTCTTGTAACTTTTTGAAGTTTGTCATTGATTTGTTGAAGTTGCTCATCACTTAATGGGAAAGCTGATTCAACTAATACATAACGAATTCTTAATGCATCATTTGATAACTTTAAATATTCAATGATGATGTTTTTTAATTGAGACACCATTTTTCTTTGAACTATAACTTTAATTGAGTTAATTACAATATAGTCAAATTGATTTTTATCAAAAGCCATATCGATTGTTTTGAATCTTTCAGCTTCAGGAATTAAGTCATTTCCTAAATATTCGATAAAGCCTGGAATTGTGTCAATTAAATCTTTAACAGCCTCAAATTGAGGTTGAATTAATTTAAATTTATCTTGTTTTTTGACCAAGTCATAAATTGCTACTGCATATGCAGATGTATTTCTTTTTTTGTACATAATAAAATCTTAAAAGTTTTGCTATTTTACTTTTATGGTAGTTATATAGCTGTGAAAGTTAATTACTCACTTGATTCAAGATAGTTTTTAATAATTTCATCTTGAGTTTGTCGAGAAATTTCTTTACGTAAGATTTTCTCTGCTAATTCTGTAGCTACTTGGATTACATATTTTTTAGCATTAGCATCAAATTCTTTCTTTTGCAACGCTATATCTTGGTTAGTTTCTTCAAGTAATCTATATGATTCAGCTTTTGCTTTGTCAATATAAGTTTTAGAAACTTCACCAGCTTTTATTTTTGCTTTGTTAACAATGCTATCTGCTTGCTTGTGAGCTTCTTTAAGTTTTTCGTTTGCATCGTTTAAAACTTGTAAGCTGTCTTCTTTTTGTTTAATAGCACTGTTGATATTTTCTTGGATGAAATTTGTTCTATTTTTCATCATCTTTTTAACTGGTTTATATAAAAGGTATGTAAGTAATAAAAACACAATTAAAAAAGCGATGATAGTAGCAATCATCATTGGAACACTTGGAAATAGTCCATTGAATTTTTCTTGGACTTGTTGATTCAATGATTCTTGCTTAAGATAAATTAAATTTTGAACCATAGTTATTATTTAATGAACATTAATAATAAAGCAATAATAAATGCATAAATAGCGGCTGTTTCAGCAATACCAACACCGATAATTAACATTAAACGGATTTTTGATTCTGCTTCAGGATTTCTTCCAACAGCTTCTGCAGCTTTACCAGCAGCATAACCTTGTCCGATACCTGTTCCTAAAACACCGATTGCAGCTAATCCTGCACCAATAGCAACAAGACCTGATTTGATGTCTCCACCATTTTGTGCAGCTGCTTGAGTAGTGTTGTTTGCAGTTTCTTCTAAAAATTTTGTTACTGTTTCAATCATAATTAATCCTCTTTTCTATTTAATAAATTGCTTGTGATAATTGTGAATTAAGGTTTTTGTTACTTCTTACAATTTTTGATTTACCTTTTTTAAGTTTTTTAGGCTTAACTTCTTCTGCAGTTGACTCAATAGTTCAGTATACAAGTGTTAAAAGTGAAAATATGTAAGCTTGTAAAGTAGAGCCGAATAAGTCAAAATAAAAGTGTAATGCAGGTGATAAAATCAGTCCAAAGAAGAATTGCTGATTACTTGACCCTGTTACTTTTGTCCATATTCACCCACAGAATGAATAAAATAAGAAAATAACTGTAGATCCTCCTATAACATTTCCATAAATACGAAAACTAAGAGAAATAAGAGGAGATACTTTACCAGGTAAATCAAGTGGGTTGATAAATGATTTTAGATATCTTCACTTACGGTACACTGCACCACAAACAAAGATACCAAGTCAGCTCATTAAAGCTAATGTTAACGGAACTGAATAAGATGTTACGATTGGTTCTAAACCAAAGACAGCTGTAAGGTTACCGATTAGAATAAAAGTAGCTAAAGTCAAAATATAGTATCTTGAATTTTGCACTTGTGTTCCACCAGTTGCATCATCAAAAGTTTTGTCAATGAACTTAACATAACCTTCAGCAATGAGTGCTACACCTTTCGGAGCTTCATTTGGTTTAATTTTTGATACTTTGAAATAGACAACTAAACAAATAATTAGCACTATAAAAACAGTAACTACAAGCGATAACATTTGTGGTTGATTTCAAACTCAAAGACCTTTTAAAAATGTATCCATCCTGCTCATCTCCTTTCTTTTTAGTTTCTTATTTTTTTATTAACTATTTCTGTGATGATAATCACAAAAACATTAGTTAATATTCCTCCAGCAAATGCAAAGAAATTAAATGGCTGATCTAATACTTGCAATACTGAATATTCGGTAATCTGCATTTGTTTTAGGTACTCTGTATTAATAAAAAACATTAAGTACACGATCGCACCTAAAATTAAGAAAAATAAAACTGATTTTAAAATCGATAAAGCATACAATTTTGTTTTTTTATTTCTTAGAAATAAATACGCAAAAAGTCAGTTTAATTTAAATAAAAAATAAATTAGTAGACCACCTAATGCATACCCAAAAAATAGACCACGATTAATTCCTATAAGAGATAAAAACACTACAGAAATTAATAAAAAAAAGATTGCAAATATAAAAGTATGCATTTGCATATATGTCATTTTTTTTATAGCCTTTTTAATTGGTAGCATGTTTCTATTTTAATACTTTTAGAAAGTTATATCACCTTTTTTACAATATTTTTTTAGGTTGTTAAAATTGGTGAAATAAGTCAATAAAATAATAGAAAAAATCCATAAATTAAGTTTTAGTAAGATATCAAAATCCACACACTAAAATTTTATTGGTTCAAATGGGCAAAATATTGAATTGTCAACTTAGTTGGTAATTTTTTTATACTTTTTTGCTTATAGAAACATTAAAATAAAAAGGACAAAAAATTAATTTTCAGCTATAATATTCCTAAATCAAGAATAATAGAAATAATTAAAATATTTTGATATTAGATTTTAAAAAATTAAAAATTTTTATAAATTTTTATAAATTTTTTCAGAAAAACTGTAAAAAGTTGTTATAATATAATTGACATTTGATATATGAGACACTTGAAAGCTTGAGTCGCTTGTAGAGCTGATAGTTTATATATCAGGTGACCGTGCGCAGAAACAGAAAAGTATGGGCGTGTTTTCTTCATGAAAACATGGCTTTTTTATTATAATTTTTATATGTTAATCTTCAGAAATAAAAAAAGAACAAAATTCAATAAAAAAAAATCCTAGTTCTTGTTTTGACAATAAAGGTAATTTAATATCTCCATATGATAATGATGAAAATGACTATAGCACTATTGAAGTAAGAGGAAATTTTCAAAAAAATAATAAAGATGAATGAAGAAGTAATAACAGATCCATTATAGCATTCTATATAGGTCATAAAGTTTGTTATTTAAATTTAAGAACTGCAATTAAGAAAAAGAAAAATCAACCAAAAATTGATATATGAAAATCTCCTTTCTTCTATAAAGTTCCTAAATTAGGAGAAGTATTAATACAAGCAATTGATAAAAATACAGGATTAAAATACGATTCATATGTTGATACAACTTCTATTCAAATTATGGATAAAAAATTATTTAAAGAAATCTATATGAAAAATCAATTTGATTTGAATAGAAAAGTATCATGAGTTGTGATAAATAAAATAATGTCTCAAATAGCATTAAATAAAAATCAATATACCTTACAGGAAGTATATAAAGATCCAAATGAGAATAAATTAAAAAGTATAATTATCCATTCTATAAGAGATATTACAGATGAAGGGACTATTATTGAGAATTTTAATGACATTACTGTAGATAATACTTTTAAAAGAATTTATGATAAATTGCATTACTTATCCAATATATTCTTTTATCCTGACAAAGATGTAATGTCAGAATTTTCAAAAAATCTAAATATAGATTACGTTATTAGAAAATACAAATTACCATATAGAATCTTTTTTGGCCTTTCATTGAAAAAAGCAGGTTTTACCTTTGCTAATGACTCAACTAAAATATCTTCTGAAGAAATTAATAGACACTTTGATAAACCTGAAGATTTTATAAGCATACCGCTTTTAAGAAAAAATAAAGATGATAACAACAATAATGAATTAACACTTTCTGAAGCTTTATTTGAAATAGGTGAATTATTCAACAGAGAAAAAAGTAAAAGCTAGGGTGATAATAACTTGTATTTACTATCAAGATTATCTGAATATACATTAATAAATAATTTTTATAGTGATAAAAAAATAACATTTGGTATGTAAAATACTAGAAGACCAGAGTCGCTTGTATGGTTGATAGTTTATATACACAGGTGAGTGTGAAAGATATTTCGTTTGCTATGTTATGGGAACATAGTTTTTTTATACATTTTTTATACTACATACTAAATAGTTTATGATGAAATTAAAAGTTTTAAATATAACCTTTCATTACAACACATATAACAATAATGCTAAATCAGGAACATATAACCATATATTAAAGAAAGAACTAAATTTTGATGAAAATAAAATAATATATTTTCTTATTATTTTGCAATTTTGTTTATTTTCTTTGACTTTTTTTTTTTTTTACAATAGCAATAAATAACAAAAATATAAATTGATTGTGTAAAACAATCAATATGAATTAACTAAGTGTTAAACAGTATTTTTTAAATGAAAATCGAACACTAGAATAACATATTCTAGCGTAAAACAATAATTTAGTTGTAAATGAAAGGGATTTTTATGGACAATACAAAAGAAATACAAAGAGCTGAATTACATAAGACAATTTGAAACATCGCTGATCAATTAAGAAGTCAAGTTGATGGATGAGAATTCAAAAACTATGTACTTGGAACACTTTTTTATCGTTTTATCTCAGAAAGTATCACAAGATATGTAAATACCATTCAACACGAAAGCGGTGATTTAGATTTTAATTATGAAGCTTTAAGTGATGACGAAATTACAGACGATATAAAAGAAGCTATTATTTCTGCAAAAGGGTTTTTCGTTTACCCATCACAACTTTTTACAAATGTTGAAGCTAATGCAACCAACGATGAAAACTTGAATGAAACACTTGAAAATATCTTTAAAAACATTGAAAATTCTGCAAAGGGTCGTTCAAGTGAAGGTGACCTTAAAGGACTTTTCCAAGATTTTGATGTTAACAGCAACAAATTAGGGAACACAGTTTCAAAACGTAATGCTACATTAAGAGCACTTCTTACAGGTGTTAAAAAAATGGAACTTGGAAACTTCGAAGACAACACTATTGACTTATTTGGTGATGCATATGAGTTTTTAATTTCTATGTATGCACAAAATGCAGGTAAATCAGGTGGTGAATTTTTTACTCCACAAGAAGTAAGTAAATTACTTTTCAAACTTGCTCTTGGAAATAGAACTGAAGTTAGAAAAGTTTATGATATGTGTGCTGGTAGTGGTTCTCTATTGCTTCAATCAGTTAAAGTACTCGGGAAAGACAACATTAAAGAAGGTCTTTATGGACAAGAAATTAATGTTTCTACTTATAACTTATGTAGAATCAATATGTTCTTACACGATATTAACTACAGTAAGTTCAAAATCATTTGTGATGACACATTAACTCATCCTGGTTTAGATGAGGAAGAACCATTTGATGTAATCGTTTCTAATCCACCTTACTCAATTAAATGAGAAGGCGATGCTAATGCAACATTAATTGCTGATCCTAGATTTGCACCAGCTGGTGTGCTAGCTCCAAAATCTAAAGCTGACTGAGCATTCGTCCAACACGCACTTCACAAACTTTCAGCTGATGGTACAGCTGCAATTGTTTGTTTTCCCGGAATTATGTATCGTGCAGGAGCTGAAGCTAAAATCAGAAAATACTTTGTAGATAACAACTTTGTTGATGCAGTTATTCAATTGCCAGACAACTTATTCTATGGAACAAGTATTTCAACTTGCATCCTTGTAATTAAGAAAAATAAAACAAGCAATGAAGTTAAATTCATTGATGCAAGCAAGGAGTTCATTAAAATTGCAAATAACAACAAGTTAACTGATGAAAATATTCAAAACATTATTAACTTATACAATTCAGACGAAGATAAAATAAATGTCCTTAAAATTGTTAGAACAGAAGATATAGCAAATAATAATTACAGCCTTTCTGTAAATACTTATGTTGAAAAAGAAGATACAAGAGAAGTTATTGATATTAAGAAGTTAAATCAAGAAATCAAAGAAATTGTTGCAGAGCAAGCTGTGCTTAGAGAAAAAATTGATGAAATTGTTGAGAAATTAGATAAAAGTCTTGAAGACTTATAAAACTAAAAGAGGGTAAAATGAGTGAAAATAAACTTAATTTAGACTTTATTGATAATTTACTTCCTAAAAATGAATTTAAATCAATCGAAGTTAAAAAACTATCTGATGTAGTTTTGTCGATTGATGAAAACAGACTGGAAATTAGTGAATTTATCTCTCAAGATGGAGATATAAATCCTGCAATTATCAAATCAAATGATGAAAATGTTTTAACAAATAAGTATTTACACCACTTTTTAAGAACAAAAAGCAATTTAATCCACGAATTAGTTAAAGATAAAAGTAATTTAATTGATTCTAACTTACTGAAAGTCTTAGATATAGACATAACAATTCCTTCAATAAATTACCAAAACAAAATAATTGAAACTATTGAAAATCTTGAAAAAGTTTGTTACAAGTTAGAAGTAGATTTATCAAGTGACCGCAGCGAAAAGCAAAAACAACTAGAGATATATGAAAAATTAATTTTTGAATATCTTGAATCAGAATCATTTGATCAGTTAACTGAAAAAATATCAAACCAAGATACAATAGTAAATCTAATTAAACTTATTCAATTCATATTTAACACAACAATTACTATTCAACTCTCTAAAGTGGCTAAATTATTTAGAGGCGAAGTAATTAGCAAGGATTTCATCAGACAAAACCCTGGAGAGTATCCTGTTTACTCATCTCAAACACTAAACAATGGAGAATTAGGAAAAATTAGCAAATACAAATTTGATGGAGAATATGTTTCTTGAACTACAGATGGATATGCTGGAACTGTATTTTATAGATCAGGTAAATTCAGTGTGACAAACGTTTGTGGGTTAATTGATGTAAATAAGTCAATCATACTTCCAAAATATCTATACTTTTATTTATCAGTTAATTTAGATAAATACGTAAACAAGACTTTTTCAAATGCTAAATTAATGTCGAATCAAGTCGCTGAAGTTAAAGTAACTTTTCCAAATCTAGAAACTCAAAAGCATATAGCAAATATATTAGATATCTTTTCTAGTTACACAGAAAAGCTGAAAGCGGAGCTGAAAGCGGAGCTGAAAGCTAGATCCACACAGTATGAATACTACAGAAATTCATTGCTTTCAAACGATAAATCAAAAAACTTACAAGAAAATATTAATTTCATTAAATTGGGTGAATTAGGTCAGTTTTATTCAGGTTTAAAATCAAAAAACAAGAATGATTTTGAAAACGGAAACAAAAAGTTTGTTACATTCAATAATGTATACAATAATCCATCTTTAAGCCTTGATATTAATAACTTTGTAAAAATTCAAGATGGTGAAAATCAAAATAAAATAATGACTGGCGATATCTTATTTACTGGTTCATCTGAAAACATACACGACGCTGGTATGACTAGTGTTGTTATTGGGCAAATTAATGAAGATATCTACTTAAATAGTTTTTGCTTTGGGTTAAGACCAAATGAACCTGAATTGCTTAATTTAAGTTATATTAAACATCTTTTAAGATCCGAAAACATAAGATCTCAAATTACAAGATGCGTTAATGGGGTAACTCGTTTTAATGTGTCAAAAGAAGATATCAAAAACGTTACTCTACCAATACCATCATTGAATATTCAAAATAAAATTGCTGATGTATTAGACAACTTCGAATCAATTTGTAAAGACCTTAAGATTGGACTTCCGGCCGAAGAAATTAAAAGACAGCAACAATATGAATTTTATAGAAACTCTATCTTTGAATATCTTGAAACTAACTCATTTGAAAAATTAATGAGAGAGAGAGAGAGAGAAGATAACTTAACCACAGGATTAATTAAGTTAATTCAATATATCTTCAACACAAACATTACTATTCAGCTTTCTAAAATAGCTAAATTATTTAGAGGCGAAGTAATTAGCAAGGATTTCATCAGACAAAACCCTGGAGAGTATCCTGTTTACTCATCTCAAACACTAAACAATGGAGAATTAGGAAAAATTAGCAAATACAAATTTGATGGAGAATATGTTTCTTGAACTACAGATGGATATGCTGGAACTGTATTTTATAGATCAGGTAAATTCAGTGTGACAAACGTTTGTGGGTTAATTGATGTAAATAAGTCAATCATACTTCCAAAATATCTATACTTTTATTTATCAGTTAATTTAGATAAATACGTAAACAAGACTTTTTCAAATGCTAAATTAATGTCGAATCAAGTCGCTGAAGTCAAAGTAACTTTTCCTACTTTGGAAACTCAATTTAGAATAGTCCATATATTAGAAAATTTTGAATCAATTTGTAAAGACCTTAAAATCGGACTTCCAGCCGAAGAAATTAAAAGACAGCAACAATATGAATTTTATAGAGATTCAATCTTTGAATATCTTGAAACTAACTCATTTGAAAAATTAATGAGAGAGAGAGAGAAGATAACTTAACCACAGGTTTAATTAAGTTAATTCAATATATATTCGGAACTATAAAAATTAAGTTAAAGTACTTTGTGACAATGAAATATGGAAAGGGAAACAATATTCCATCCACAGAAAACGGAATTTATCCAGTTTATGGTGCTAATGGTATTGTTTCTTATTTTGATGAATATAATAATGAAAATTCTGCAATTGTAGGTCATATTGGTAGTGTAGGTAATGTTATTTGAGGAGATGGAAAACATTTTGTTACATATAATGGAACAATCATTAAGGGCTTAAAAAATATTGCCAATGACAAATTTATATATTATTTATTATCTTCTATGAAGCTACACCAATACCAAAAGGGTAGTCAACCCTTCTTATCAATCAGTGATTTTAGTGATGTAGAATGTATTTTACCATCACTAGAAACTCAAAACAAAATAGTCGATATTCTAGATACTTTTGACACTATGTGCAACAATTTAAAAATAGGTCTTCCAGCTGAAGAAGCAAGAAGACAACAACAATATGAATATTATAGAAATTTAATATTTGATAAATTATCAGATAAAAATAATTAACACTTTAATACCTATATCCAAGCTGTATAAAACTAATATAAGCAACATATAACAACAAATAAAGGTGGATTTACTATGGCAAAAGAAAATCACGCAATATTACACACTCCTGAAAACACAGTTATTGCTGAGTTTGATTTTGAAAAACAAAGACAAAGACCTACAAATTATCAGTCAGAAGCTGACTTAGAAAAAGAGTTTATTAATCTTCTAACTAGTCAAGGTTATGAGTATATTCAAATCAAAAATTCAGAAGAACTTAAAAATAACTTTAGAAAGCAACTTGAAAGATTAAATCAAGTTACTTTTACAAATAGTGAATGAACACACATTCTTTCTGAAATTTCAGGAAAAGGCAAAGGTATTAAAGAAAAAACAGAAATTATTCAAAAAAATAACATTATCCCTCTTGAAAGAGAATTATCTAATGGTGAATCCCAAACTAAAAACATTAGATTAATTGACTTTAAAAATCCACAAAGCAACATACTTCAAGTAATTAATCAGTATGAAGCTGACCATGGTAAATACAAAAATAGATATGATGTAACTATTTTAGTAAATGGTCTTCCTTTGGTTCACGTTGAACTTAAGAGAAGAGGTGTAGACATCAGAGAAGCTTTCAATCAAATCGAAAGATACCAAAGTGAAAGTTTCTGATCTGATGAAGGTTTCTTTGAATTTATTCAAATCTTTGTCATTAGTAATGGAACTGAAACAAAATACTACTCAAATACAACTAGGGATTTAAAAACTTCATCAAACAAATCCGGTTCAGCTGTTAAGAAAAGCAAACAATCATTCCAATATACATCATATTGAGCAGATGGGAAGAATAGAAAAATTACTGATCTTATTGACTTTACTAGAACATTCTTTTCAAGACACACGTTGTTAAATATTCTTACTAAATATTGTGTCTTTGATTCAAATAAACAACTATTAGTAATGCGTCCATATCAAATTGCAGCTACTGAAGCAATCATTTCAAAAATCAAAATGATGTCTTCATTAGGTAACTGAGGTAAAAAAGATGCAACTGGATATATATGACATACTACCGGTTCAGGAAAGACACTTACATCATTTAAGACTGCTGAATTAGCAAAAGAATTAGACGACATTGAAAAAGTTATCTTCGTTGTAGATAGAAGAGACTTAGACTTCCAAACAATTAATGAATATAACCGTTTTGAAAAAGGAAGTGTTAAAGGTGTGCAATCGACGAACATTTTAAGTCAAGTGCTTGAAAATGAAACTGTTGAAGATGAAAGATCTAAAATCTTAGTCACAACAATTCAAAAACTTTCAAAATTTATTGAAAAAACACCTAAATCAACTATATATGATAAAAAAGTTGTATTCATCTTTGATGAATGCCACCGTTCACAATTCGGTAAGATGCATAAAAGAATTGTTAACAAGTTCAAAAAATACTTCTTATTTGGATTTACAGGAACACCTATATTTGTTGAAAACGCAAATACAACAAATGGCCAAATGTTAACAACTGATATATTCAAAGACCAACTTCATACTTACACAATTTTAGATGGTATTAGAGACCATAACGTTCTTAAATTTAAAGTTGATTTCTTGAATACATTTAAATCTGCTTCTGGTATTGAAGATAAGAAAATATATGGAATCGATAAGAAAAGTATCAAGGAATCAGACAAAAGAGTCGCAATGAATGTTCAGTACATTCTTGAAAACTTTGATAGAAAAACCAGAGCAAAAGATGGTTACTCATTTTCTAAATTAGTTAACTATGATGAAATGGTTAAAAGCAAGGATAACACTGCTAAAGAAATAAAAGTTGATACAAACCTTCAAGGTTTCAACTCTATTTTTACAGTTGAAAATATCTTGATGGCTAAAAAATACTACCTTGAATTCAAAAAACAATTAGCAGAGCAACATAGAAATTTAAGAATTGCAACAATATTCACATATGCACCTAATCCAGATCCTGAATCAGGAGTTTTTGAGGAAGAAGATATTGATATCCCTACAAATGTAACTTATGATTCAACTGATAAAGAATTCTTAGCACAAGCTATGAATGATTATAATCAAATGTTCAAAACTAACTTCTCATTAGATGGTGCTGAAGGGTTTGCTAACTACTATAAAGATGTTTCATTAAGAATGAAAAACAAAGATATTGATATCTTAATAGTTGTTGATATGTTCTTAACTGGATTTGACTCACCTACATTAAATACTTTATGAGTAGATAGAAAACTTGAATATCACCGTTTAATTCAAGCATTTTCAAGAACAAACAGAATTTTAAACTCTGTTAAAGTATGTGGAAACATAGTTTGCTTTAGAGATTTAAGAAAAGAAGTTCAAGATGCTATTGCATTATTTGCTCTTAACGATAAAGAAGCTTCTAATACAGCTTTATTTAGAGATTATAATTTCTACTTAAATGGTGAAACTAATGAGAAAACAGGTGTGCACGTTAAGGGTTACATTGACTATGTTAATGAAATAAAAAAAGAATTCCCACTTAAGAATTTAGAT
Source organism: Mycoplasma sp. 4404 (assembly GCF_034863325.1). Taxonomy (NCBI): domain Bacteria; kingdom Bacillati; phylum Mycoplasmatota; class Mollicutes; order Mycoplasmatales; family Mycoplasmataceae; genus Mycoplasma; species Mycoplasma sp. 4404. The sequence goes on along the minus strand of NZ_JAYFFE010000001.1, from coordinate 165,050 downwards.
CAAAGAATCGAATACTTCCCTGAAAGTAAGAAGAAAGAATTTGCTAAGTTATTTGGAAAAATCTTAAAATGTAAGAATACATTAATGGTGTTTGATGAATTCCAACAAGATGCTAATAAAATTATTCCTGACAGAGACTTGCAAGATTATCAATCTTACTACTTAAATATTTGAAATGAATTTAAGGACAAAGAAAAGAATGATGGTTACAAAGAAAATATCATCAATGATATTGTCTTTGAAATCGAATTAGTTCAACAAGATGAAATTAATGTTGAATACATCATTAGATTAATTGCAACTAGATTTGCTCAAAAAACAGATACTGAAAAAGTTAAAAAAGAAGTTGGTAAACTTGCACAGTCAAGTACTTCTCTTAGAAACAAAAAGGATCTTATTTTAGAATTCATTGACCAATACAATATTCAAGATATTTCAAATACTGCTACTGAAAATGAAATTGAAATTAACACTTGAGAAGAATGAGAAAAATTCGTTCATCAAAGAGCCGGACAAGAAATTAACACAATTATTAATAGCCAAAACATTCAAGCTGAGCAAGCTAAAGAATACATTCTTAACTCACTTGAAAGTGGAAGCTTAAAATTTGATGGACAAGGCTTGGATTCAGCTATCAAAGCACCATTATTTCCACGTGGTGCAAATTCATCAAATAGATATGAAACTAAGAAAAAAGCGTTCTCAATCTTCCAAAACTTCTTTAACAAATTCAAGGATATTCTTAATATCAAAAAGTTCAAGAATACTTTAAAAAATGATAAATAACTCAATATTACCAGAGATTCTTCTGGTGATATTTTTATTTATCCCTATGGTTCAAACACATAAGTTACAATCAAATATTGACAACTTGATATAATCAAAATAAGGGGTGTAAATTATGGAGCAAAAAAACATTATTAAGATAACTGCAAACAACTTTCTAAAGGTTTTTTTCAAAAATCCTTTACTTATTTTTCATTCAAATAATTTAGTTGATTGAATTAAACAATCAGCTTATTTTGGTAAATATAATGTATCAATTGATGATTATTTAAGCAATATTAAATTCGGCAATATTGACGAATTAGACGATGATGAGGATGAGTCTAGCGAAAACGCAATTGACGCAAATAAAGTGTCTGAATTTATGTCTGAACAAAGCTTGCAAATGGAACTAGATACAAATTCAGATAAACTTGTTTGAAGCAATAATTTCTTGCATGAATTAGATTCAATTTTTGCAAAACAAGAAAATAGCGAACAAGTTGAATTTATTAAAGTTAACATTTCTGAATTCTTACAATTTAAATTGGATGCATACAACTGATATTTAAATAAACACAACTATAAACCAAATGAAGTTGGTTATATTAAGCAAATTGATAATTTAGAAGTCAAATTGCAACAAACTCTTAATTACTTAAATGATGACAAAATCAAAGTAATTATTGAACCTGTATTTGCTTATAAAATCGAGAATCAAAATGATGTATTTTATTTAACTTCATCAGCACTTATATATGATAAACAACTTAAAAAATATGTAGGTCTATCATATGTTGATAAAGCTAAGAAAGATTTATATCAAAAAAACTTTTATAACTACAACGTACTAAATAAAGCAAATATTCCTCTTGAATCTATTAGCGAAATTATTATTAATCCATTTGTTAATAAACTTAGATTAACACAAAAAGACAAGATTGATTTTTATGAAGTCTTTTCAGCAATGACAAAAATAAAATCGCCTTCAAAACCAAGTAATAAATCTGATAAATTAGATTGAATGAGCGAAGATGATTTTTATAATTTATTCACTCCAATCGAACACGGATTGTTAAAATCAGGAACACTTGCATTGTATGATTCGTGAAATGAACAAGACTACTTAAATAACTTTACAAAAAATTCAAATTCCTTTATTTTGAGTGCTAAAAGAGGATATTATTGCGATAGAAGTTTAGGACTTAATTTAGAAGAATTTGTAGCAATACCTAATGCAATTAAGACATTTAGTGAATTTATAGACCAAATAAAAGAAACTCACGATATCTATAAATCAGTTAATTCATTAATTGAAAAATCAAATGGTGTTTTTCTTACAAAAGACAAGAGAGGAAGTTCACCTGAGTCATATGTTTACTACGAGCAATTTGATAGTTACATTGACAAAATAATCAATTCTTATTATTTAGCACCCGAATTATCTAATATTGATTACAACTTATTTAGATATTGTTTCAGCAAAGATGCTGAAGATAATTTTGAATTAATGAATAATTTAAATGATTATATAAATGCATACAAAAACTCACAGATTTCAAACAGTTCTCTTATTAATATACCTACAGATGTATTCAAATCACCTGATAAATTAGTTATTAGAGCATATCTTTATGGAAAAGATTTTATACCTTATTCATTTGGTAGAATAGTCAAAGAATCTGAAGATAAAGTGCATGAGCTAATTAACAAATATGAAAAAATAAATGCAATAAATGTTAAAGCTGCTCTTGATAAAATCTTTAAAATTCACTTAAAAGATTCGGTAATTGTTTGATATGACTATGAAGGTTTTTCATCAATTTATCCGGTCATCCCTGGTACATCATCATACCAGCAAATTGTTAACCAGGTATCTGTTATCAAAACTCAAAATGGTAAAGAAATTTACAAAGAGAACTTTGTCATAGACACAAAAAACTTTGATTTATCCAAAATAATATATATGTTTAAGATAATTCACGATAAAGATGCAAAAGGTTACGTTGTATATAATAAGACATACGAAAACACAAGAAATAAAGAACTTCTTAATTTAATTGAAGTTGAATACAAAAATAATAATGAAAAAATTCAAGAGCAAATTCACTTGCATTTTGAAACATTAGGAAACTTCAAACAAGTAATTAATGAAATCAACAATTTAGCAATTGACTTAAATGATATTTTTAAATCAACATCAACAGAACTTAAATCTAGGCTAAGTTCAGACAAATATTTCATTGTATTTAAAGAAAATACAAGCAATGAAACATTAGAATTAGTCAAATTAATTAATAGCGATACTGAAAGATTTACATTAGATAGAATTTGTTATATTAATGAACTACTAAGATTTAGTAGCATTAAGAAAGTTGAAAAATACATTACACATAACAACTTAAAACTCAAAACATTGATTACGCCTTATTCAGAATTAGTTATTCAAAAAGGAACTATGGCAATGGAGAAAGCTCAAATTAGACACGCAAAACTAATCGGGGATTCACATTGAGAAAATGACATTGTTCCTGAACTTAAAAAGTACTGTGAAAATGATGTAAGAGCTATGATAATGGTTTATGAGCTTATTATGTATATTCTTAGACTTCGGTTCTCAGAACTTGATGAATATGAGTACAAAATAGATTCAGAAAGATACGAATATAAGATAGAAAATGAGCGAATAACACTAGCTCCAAGATATTAAAATAAAAATACAAGTAATTATTACAACTGAAACTGTAATTATTTGCTTGTATTTTTTTAATTAGATTTAAGAATAGCGATTAATTCATTTAGAAATTCAATTGTTCTATCGATTTGGTAATTAGTTTTAGATTTAACATCATTGCTAAAATAATTGTTTTGATTTTCTTTTAATTTTAATCATTCATTAAAATTAATATTTTTAGCAACATAATTTTTCAAATGTTTGAAAAACTTATGATTTGGATTTTTATTGTTCCTGCTTGTCTCAATTACATTTTTAATATGTTGCAATTGCTCGATTAATTCATAAAATTCGTTGTTATTATTGTTTGAATTCATCATTTCGTCAGATGAGAAATATCTTTGCTTGATATTATTTATTTCATCTTCTGTAAATGAATATGAAATATTATATAAATTACCTAAATGCGAATAGTCACCTTGTCTTATTTTTCTTTTGAAGCCTTCCAATCCTGGTTCTTTTAAATATTCAACATTTTCTCCATAAGTAGATAAGTAATAAGATATTTTAAATCATTCCATATCTTCTTTAGTAAAGTCTGGCTTGCTCTGTATTTCAGCTCATATTTCTTTCATATCTTCAGATGACTTTTCAAGTAATTCTTTTGGTATTTTAGCTAAATCAATTAATTCTTCATAATGACTTAAACCTTCAAGATCCGAAATAGATGAAGGAAGCATTCAGTAAAACCTCAATATAAACTGACATATTCTCAAAAATTTATTCATAAAAGTTGAATAAATATTTTTAGGAGTTTTAATAAAAACCTTATTACCTTTATTATTTTTTACATATAAATTATTAAATGGATTTATATTAGAATAAGCAACCCAATTATCAATACCATCCTCTGGGTCATACCAAATTAAAATATCTTCATCAGGATTAAATCAATCAAGCGCAATTGATAAGGTTGTGATATTTTGGTTAAGATCTTCTAAACACTTGTTCATTACATTATTATAGAATTGTGATTTTCTATTTTGTGGATTTTTGAAACCATTTGTATTTAGTGTATTTAAAGATCAAAAATTTGATTCTTCTCATTTTCTAGAGATATCATTTAAATATATGTTATTGTAATAATTTCAAAATTTAGTAGTAGCTCACTCTTTGACTCAAATATCACTTCTATCTACTATCCAATCAGGGAATATATTTCGATCATCTTTTTCTGAGGAATCTACTTCAAATTCTTTCTCAGACGGCATAAGTTCCAATACTTTTTTAATTATTTGAATAGCTTCATTTTTATTGAATTCGTAGTTGTTAAAAATCAATTGATCAAAAAAGTATTTTTTATTGTTTATTAAATCTACTTCAACCTTATTGCTTGATTCATTACTTATGCTTAGTGAGTCTCAATAATTAATTGATCAAATATTTGCATTTTTAATTAATCTTAATAAATTAGGATCACTAATAAATTTATCTTCTTCATAGTTAAATTTTCAGAAATCTATAAATTTACCTGCTAATTTAACAAATTCTTCTTTTGTTTTACTATTTGTTGTTTCTGAAAATATTCTATTCACAACTTTATGGTTTAATGTTGTTAATAAGATATCAGAAAATCAAAATTGATCACTTCTGTTTTGGAAAATATCTTTTTCAAACTTAGATATAGAGTTACCAAATGTTCATTCAAAATTTTTATAAAAATTCTTAAAAGACTTTAAGTTAATTTTAAATTTTCTGCTCAAGTTATATTTTTGAGTTTTTTCATTGTTTATTTTTTTAATTATATCCAACCCATTGTTTAAAATTGTTTCATTAAAATTAGTTTCAACCACATACTGAGATAATTTAGATTTTAGTTCATTTAACTTTTCGATTTTAAACGATTCGTATTCAGATTTTTGTTGCTCTTTTTCGGTATTTGGATCTATTAATTGTTTCAATAACGCATATTTTTCTTCAATTGAATTTAATGTTGATGAAATCAAAAATTGAATTTTATTTCTTTCATTGACAAAATTGATCAACGATTCATTTTTATTATCATTGGAATTTGATAACAACAAATTCTTTAAATATATAGATATATTTTCAATAATCTTTTTAATTTCTGTTTGAAGTTCATTTGTTTGATTAATTTCACTTATCAGCGAATAAGACTCATTAAAAAATTCTTCAGGTTTATATTGACCCCCTCATATTATCTTTTTTTCTTCTTTTGTGAAAAACTTACTTTCATCTTCTTCTGAACAGCTGACTGAAGAAATTAAGGGTATAAATAAACTAGAACTTACTGTTAATAATAAAAAGGCTTTACGCATCAGTCTCGCCTGATATAGTTATAGTAAGTAATCCATCATTTAAAATTTTGTTTATTAATTTATATTTATAGTCAACTAATTCATTGTATTTTACATGTGATTTCGGTTTCAAATAAACTTTTATTTTTTGAGCGTATTTCAAATCAGCTTCTTTTATTCTTATAAATTCTATCGTTGAATCTGTACCTTCGCTTTTTAATCAAGTAAATGGTGTTTTTTCTTTATAGTCAATATTTGATCAAGTTCCAACTAATGAATCAATTTCGAGCTCAAAATCAAATAAATTAGTCAATTCTTTTTTTGCTTCTTTTAAATAGAAATCATCAGATATATTAACGCCATTTTCACGATAATCGCGAGTATTGATATTAAAATCAAGCATATCTCAAGATAATACTAATCTCATATTCTTTTTAATTATTTTTTCACTAATGTCAATCTCTAAAATCTTTTTAATGGTATCTTTATTTTTTATTAATAATTCTTCATAAATATTTTCATTTTTCTTATTTTTATTAAAGTTAATTGTTAAACCTTTTTTATTTTCCTTTAATTTTATAAGGGGTACTTTTTCATCATTTTTGCTTGGTAAATTAAGATATATCTTGTTATTTAGCGTATCTCTCAATACGTCAAAATTAACAGATCCAAATCCTGTCACAGATCTTGCATTGTTATCATGTAAACTTTGTATTGGTTCATCATTCATTGAATATATTAAATCAATGTCTTTCATAAAATTTGGTGTATATCCATATGTTGGGTAGTTATCAGTATAGAATGATGATGAAGCCAGGGCTGCTCTCAATTCTCTTATCTTTATTTTACCTGGTTTTTTGTTCTCTGAAGCACAATATAACCCTACCAAACTGGCAGCTAACGGAGTTGCGAAACTCGTTCCTCTTAAACCAATGAAATTCTTCTTATAAATATGAAACAAATATTTTGAATAAGGTGAGTCAAAATAGTAGATATTTTTATTACCTATTTCAGAGCCATAATTAACAATGAGTGGAAAATCACTAATATCAAAAGCTCCTTGGTCAGAGAAATTCATAAACTCTCCTTTTCTATCTATCGCACCAACATATATTGCATTATGTGCAGTTTTAATAAATCCAAAACTTTGTTGATCCTTAAGATTGAAATTCATTTTTCAACGTAATTTTCAATTATTTTCTCACTCATTTGTATATGTATTTATATATCTTAATAAAAGATTTGCTCTTTCATAATTTCCTGCTGAAATGAAAAACTTCACATTATATTTATTTGCATATTCATCTATCATTCCACTTAACTTAGAGTAATGTCATCTATTTCTATCTAATGAAACTACTTTTTCTATATAGTTATTTCTATATCCTCAGTTATTAAAATCATTCTTGTTATCAAAATAAGTGAATAATGGATGTCCTGGATACATAAGAGCAAGTTGAAATGGATTAAATTTGTGTTTATTATTTTGGTATATTTCAAATAGAAATTCATGTTTCAAGTTCATTAATGTCTTTTTAAACTTTTCAAATTCTTCAGGACGTTCCTTTTTAAAAGTATTTGAATGTCACTTAAATTCAGTACAAATTTTTCAAAATTCATCCAGATTTTTATATTTAGGTTTTTTAGCAGTATCATTTTCATCTGGTTTTGTTAGATTTTTCAAAAACTCTTTATAAGCTGTACTGTTATACATTAAGCTTTGTAAACCAACACTAATATTAATAATGTTAACTTTAGATGCAAGCATCTTCTTTATAATTAAATCAAGTGATTTTAAATCAGAATAAAAATGATCGTCTGAATATTTTTTTCATTCATTCGTTCTTAAATCAGGGTTCGCTATTCTAACAACTTCATTTTTCTTATAATCATAAAATGTAACATTTCTAGAATCATTATAATAAGTGAAACTATTTAAACTAGCACTGTGAATTTCTGCATTTTTTAAAATACCAGAATCACCAGCTATTAAATTAGAAATTTGTGTAGAATGTGAATTGAAAAATTCATATAGTATTCTTTCAGAGAACTTCATATTGTTAGTCGAATCTGAATTTCCAGAAACATTATCACTTATATTTTTAGATAATGCTTTTTTTAGAGAGTAATAATTACCATCAATTATATTATTACCAGTTACAACATCAACTGCTAACCTTTCTTCATTATGGTTCCCTCTATAAGTTGGTAAATATAACTTCACTTTTTCAGGTCGACCCAAAAATAAGTAGGGATTAACAAAACCTAGATCAATAATACCAATCTTAATTTTTTCTGTATTCTTTACCACTTCTGGATTGTTAATATAATTATCTATTCCCATTTTTTTATGAATATCTGAAAATAATGTCTTGCTAAATGGTCTTAATTGATCATTAAATACTTCCAAAGATTTTAAGTATTTTTTTAATTCCAATTCTTTTAGTTTTTCTCCACTTTCTGCAATATCGCTTGTATTTGCACTTATAGAAAATGCGCCCCCAATTCCTATTGATGCAAGTGATAACCCTAGAAATAATTTCTTAAACTTATTTTTAATTTTGCTAAATTTAAACATAATCACCCCTGACTGACATTTTTAATCTTTAAAATGTCAATATATTTTGATTGTACTCTTTATTAACTGCAATATCTTATTTATTTGTAATTTCTTTACAAAAAGCTTTATTTTTCATATTTTTTTACACATTTTGCTTTTAAAATTCAAAAAATTGATTTTATGAACTCAAAAAAATAAGTGATTAATGAAATTTTTATGAATTTAGTAGATATATTTAATTAAAAAAATCAGCTATTTTCTGTTAGTTTGATAAAAGAAAAATATAATTTAAATATGAAAAAAATATATCTTCACACAAATACTGAATATTCATTTTTAAACTCTGCTATCAGAGTTGAAAAACTCATTAAATTAGCAGTTGAAAATGATTTAGAATTCTTGCCTTTAACAGATAAAGAAAACTTATATGCATTGCAATATTATTGAGATATGCAAGATAAGTTTAATATCAAACCGCTTATTGGTATTGAACTTGATTTATCAGAAGGATTTACTGTTATTGTATTAGCTAAAAACAATGATGGATACGCTTTTATTAATCAACTTATTTATGCTAAATCTGAAGGAAAAGTAGTTTCATACTATGAACTTGATAATTCAGATATTTTCATTATTGACCATCAATACTTAGGACATAGATCTAAAGGTATTGCAGTTGATAAATATTTAAGTAATTTTTATTTAAATAATAAAACTCCACTTGAATATCAAACTGTCTATGCACCAGCTAAAAAAGTTTTAAATTTTGAGGATAATGAAATCCTCAGAGTTATTCAAAAAATTGGTTCAATTAACGAAGAAACTCAAACATATAATGAATATTTAGATGAAGAAGATTGGGAAGATCTTCACGAAGATGTATATAAAAATATGTTATACATTGCACAAAATTGCAATGTTTCTAAACCTAATAATTCAATTAAATTAGCTAAATTTTCAGATAATGCAGCAGCAGAATTTAAAAAATTATTAATTAATGATAGAACCAAAGAACTTATTTACAAATTCGGCGAAGATGTTGTTGTAAACAGAGTTAATTATGAGATTTCTGTTATTGCAAAATTAGGTTTTATTAACTACTTTTTGATTATTCAAGACGCAATTGCTTGAGCTAAGAAAAATAAAATTGAAGTAGGACCTGGTAGAGGTAGTGCTTCTGGCTCAATTATTTCTTATATATTAGGAATTACGGATATTAATCCACTCGAATTTGGATTGCTATTTGAACGTTTCTTAAATATTGACAGAGTTTCTCTTCCTGATATTGATATTGATATTCAAGATAACAGAAGAAATGAAGTTTTAGAATACATTAAAAATAAATATGGAGAAGAAAATGTTGCTCTAATTACAACATTTCAAACTTTAGCACTAAAAAACAGCATCAGAGATGTTGCTAGATACTTAGATGTACCACTTTCAGAAGTTGAAAAAATTTGCAATGCAATTAAGTCAACTGACTCAAGTCTTGTTGATGCTTATGAAACTAATTCAAAATATAGATCATATGTAGATAAATATTCTAACTTACACGAGTATGCTTCAAAAATTGAGGGGCTACCAAGACAAATCGGAACACACCCTGCTGGTATTATCGTTTGTGATCAACAAATTAATAAACTTATTCCCACAATTTACAATAATGGGCTAATTCAACAAGTTCAATTTACATTAAACCATTTAGAAAAATATGGTCTTATTAAAATTGACTTTTTAGCACTTAAGAACTTAACTATTCTTAAAGAAATTGAAGATTTATTAGAACGTGAACAGACTTTTGAAAAAGTCATAGGAGATAGTTATTCAGTTCGGTTAGAAGATAAAACTAAAAAATTACTTAATAACACACATACAAACGGAATTTTTCAACTTGAATCAATAGGAATGCAAAGAACAATTAAGGAAGTTAAAATTGATTCATTTGATGATATCTATGCAATTGTTTCGTTGTTTAGACCTGGTCCAATGGAATTTATTGGTACATATGGTAAAAATAAACAAAACCAAAACAGAATAGAAACAATTCATCCACTATATGATCAAATTGTTAAGCCTACATTTGGAATTATTGTTTACCAAGAGCAAATTATGCAAATTGCACAACAAGTTGCAAATATGTCTTTTGCTCAAGCTGATTTACTTAGAAGAGCAATTTCTAAAAAAGATGAAAAGCTATTACATAGCTATAAAGCCGAATTTTTCAAAGGTGGATTACAAAACAATATTTCTATAGACTTATTAGAAAAAATTTATTCAAATATTGAAAAATTCGCTGCTTATGGATTCAATAAATCGCATGCTGTTGCTTACTCATTAATTTCATATAAGTTAGCTTTCTATAAAGCAAACTACCCACTTATTTTCTATAAAGTGTTAATTTCAAATTCATCATCAGACCAGCAAAATATCAAAAAATACACTGTTGAAGCTAGTGATCAAGACATAAAAGTTCAATCACCTGAAATTAACAATTCATCAAATATGGTTGAAATTGTTGATAATGAACTTTATTTACCATTCAATATGATTAAAGGAATTGGTGAAAGTGCTGTTGAAAAAATACTTGAAGAAAGAAATCAAAATGGTCAATATGAAAACTTTATAGTCGCATATCTTAGATTGAGAAATTTAGGAAATGTAACTGAGTCAAATATTGAAACACTTATTAAAGCTAATGCATTTAGAGAATTTTATGGAATGCAAACTTTATTAAATGGACTAATCATTTGCAAGCAACTTAATGATTTATTTGTCGCTTCATATAAGAAAATTGAAGGCGACAAAAAACAACAACTCCAAGAGTTTATTAAAATGCAAAATATTGAGCAAATTGAATTTGAACTCATACCAAGTGATTTAAATGAACAAATTCAATATGAATCTCAATTATTAGGAAGCATTTATAACTTAAATTCAAATATTTCAAACAAACACAATACATTAACATTAGATCAACTTACAGATCAATATGAGTGAATTGAAGTTATGTTGACTAAAGTGACTAAGGATGCTAAAGGTAGACCTAGATTATCAGTAACAGATTCAACAAAATCTGTAACAGTTTTTGGTTTTAATAATAGAGCTATTGAAATTCTTAACGACACAAGACCTAGAAAAATGTTGATTTTAATCAAAATTAGTAAGGGGTTTTATAACTTTAGTGATTGAAGAGAGGTAGATAATGGATAAGAAAAACTTACATTTATTAGTTGATGGAAACTACTTAAGTTTTCAATCATTTTATGCAACATATTATGGAAATCCTAATGACATTTTAAGAACTTCAACAGGTTTTCCTACTAATGCAATCAACTTATTCTTCCATCAACTTCTTAAAATATTCAACCAATTTAATCCAACACACATTTTTATAGCTTTTGATAGTCAAGGAAAAACTTTCAGACACGAAGCTTTTGATGAATACAAAAGTGGTAGAGCTTCAGCTCCATCTGAATTATTTGTTCAAATGGACAAAATTAAAGAAATGTTAACTCTTTTAGAAATTCCTTGAAAAGAGCAAACCGGTTATGAAGCTGACGATTTAATCGGCACTTACGTTAAAAATGTCGCTCAAGGAGAAGAGAAAATTATCTTTTCAAAAGACAGAGACTTACATCAATTAATTGATGAACACACATCAGTTATTATTAAGAGACCTAAAAAAAATAAATTTGATTTATTAACATTAGATATTTATCCTGAAGAATATGGAATTTATCCAAATCAAGTTCCTGATTATAAAGGTTTAGCAGGGGATAGCAGCGATAACTTACCAGGTATTAAAGGTATTGGAGACAAAACCGCTATCAGTATTCTTGATAAATACAAAAGTTTCATTAATTTATATGAACAAAAAGATACTTGAGCTGATAATTTTACAAAATCAATTATTACAAAATTAGAATCCGGATATGACCAAGGGCTATTCTGTTATAAAATGGCTCAGTTATATACAAATGTTCCAGATTTTAATGAGTCAAAAGATAACTACTTATTAAAACTTAATCTACAAAATGCAATGTCTATTCTTGATGAACTTGAATTAGTTAGATTAAAAGAAAGTATGCTAAATTATGATAGCAATAGTAGGTAAAATTTGCTCTGGTAAAACACACTTTTTAAATACTGCAAGAGAATTAGGTTACAAAACATTAAATCTTGATGAATTTGTAAACGATTTATATGAAAAAAATACTGATTTTATCAACAAAATTAACAATAAAATCGGTAGTTTTTTAATCAAAAATAATCAAGTTTGAAAACCGTTTATTAAGCAATGGGTAAGTTTAAATCCAAATAACTTAAAAATACTTGAAAAGTATGTTTTTGAAGTAATTTTTGAGCACCTTAAATCAAATCAGTACGATTTTGTAGAAATACCAATTTTATATACAAAAATAGTCGATTTTTCAATCTTTTTCTCTACAGTCTATCATATGCAAATAGATGAAGAAAATAGGTCACAATTCTTAAAAATTAGGGGTGTGGATAACTTTACAAAAGAAATTTTAGACAACCAAAACAACTACAATTGAGACACAAAAGATTTTTTTAGGTCAAAAAAGGTTGTGCATATCCCTATTAATATTAGAGATAGTAAAGAAAAAATAAAAGAATTTTTGGAGCTAAAAAAATAAGTAAGTAAAATTAGAGTACCAAAAATTTCAAACACAAGAAAAAACAGGAGGAAGCACCGATGATTTATCAATATTTCGCAGTTGAAAAAGTTAACGAAATAACAATGGAGGACCTTAGTAATTTACGTGAATTTTACGGTCCATTTTTAGGTGCTGACCCTGTTTTTCTTTACCAATATTTATTAGATATTGTTAAAGATAGCAAATACAAAAGAAGTAGCTATGATTTTTTAACTCTAACTACATTCTTAAATATGCACGAAAACAGATTAAATCAAGCTAGATTACAACTTGAAGCCGTTGGTTTAATTGATACTTTAAGAGATGATGAACAAAAAATCACTATCTTTAGTATTCAAAAACCACTTAATGCAGCTGGTATTAAAAATAACCATTTAATTTCAGAAATGTTGAAATCTAAAATCGGTGATACATACTTCAAAATTAAAGTTAATAATAGATTGAAAAAATCAAACATCATCGAAACACCACACATTCAAGATGTTTCAGCAAGTTTCTTTGATGTATTTAATAATGAGAATGAGCAAGCTCAATATCCAAAGAATGAATTTGTTGACAATTTAATTAATTTAGGTAAATTAAGACAACAAAATGCCGATTTTGCACCAGTTGATTTTTCTATGTTAGAGCCTATTAGTTTATTAAACGAATATAAGTATTCAAATAAATATGAAGCTTTAATTAAATTAAGCACAAGAGATTTCTATAAATCAATTTCATATGGTTTCAGAAATGAAAAAATTGAAAACAAATTAGATGAATGAATTAGCAAATTTACTGATTCAAAAATCATTAACTATGTTTTATATATTTCTAAAGAAAAATCTTCAACTCCTAACGAGTGATTTAAACATGCAAACTCAATGATGGTTGAAATTAAAAATGCAGGTCTTATGAGATTCGACACAATCGAAGCTTATTTTGATGGAAAATTTAAAGATAAAAAAGAACAAAAAATTTTCCATGAAAAAGAAGCTTTCAAGAATGCACTTAAACATTAATTGGAGACTTAATTAATGACAAACAATAATCAAAATCTAGATTGAAGAATTTTTCTAGATAAAAACTTGAAAATAGATCCTGCACAGATTATTGCTGATATCAAGAAAAAAGAAATATTAGCACAACTAATAGATGAATTAAATATCTCAGATAAGGAAATTTGAGATTATTTTGTTCATTTAATTGATTACTATAAGCAAAGAACTATCGATAAAAATCTACCTATTAGAAATTATTTTTTAAGAGATGAAAATGGTAAATTGCAGTTAGTCAGAAAAATAGCAAATAATGATGAAGGTAGAAAATTAAGATTAGAAAATCACTTAATTTTCACAGACATCAGTGAACCAATTAATGATGAAGTTATTGAAAATGTAGTTATAAATGATGAAGACTATATTGACTTACACAAATATGTAGAAGAGTTAAAGGTAAAATTAAAAGAACACAATGAACTATCAATGAAGGGGCTTTTAATTTCTGGAGTAAGAAAATCTCAAAGAAGTAATTTACTTTCAAGAATCGCAAATTCTTTTGCATTAGATAACAAAACTGTTGCTTACATCAATATAAATGATTTAGACCAAGAGATCAAAAAAACATTTGATAAGAAAAACTCAAATGACATTGATTTTATTAAAAAACAGCTTAGTGAAGTTGATTTGTTAGTTTTAGATGAAATTGGACTTAAAAACTTAAGTATTTGATTCTGAGATTCAGTAATTATGGAAATTTTAGAACAAAGATCAATCAATAATAAAATTACTTTCTTTGGAACATACTTTACATCTGAAAAAATGTTTACACACTTAAAAGAAATTAATGAAAATAGTAAATCAACAACTAAATTAACTGAACAAATGCTTACTAAAATCGTTGAAGTTATGAGAGAGCTAATTTACAAGGAAATCTCAATCGGATAGGAGAAAAATGAATAAAACGAAAATTTTATTAGCAGGAACACCGGAGTTCTCGGTTCCTATTTTTGAGGAAGTTATCAAAAACTTTGACGTTGTAGGAATTGTTTCGCAGCCTGATAAACCAGCAAATAGAGGTTATGCACTTTTACCTACTCCTACAAAATTATTAGCTCAAAAATATAACATTAGACTTTTTCAACCTGAAAAAATCGGACAAATTTATGACGAACTTAAAGAATTAGATTTTGATATCTTACTAACTTGTGCTTTTGGTCAATATGTTCCTGAAAAAGTTTTAGCTCTTCCGAAATTAGCTTCAATTAATATTCACGGTTCACTATTACCTAAATATAGAGGTGCTGCACCTATTCAATATTCACTTCTTTATGGAGATAAAGAAACCGGACTTTCATTAATGTATATGACAAAACAAATGGACGCAGGTAACATTATTAAAATGGTTTCAATTCCAATTGAAGACACAGACACATCTGATACATTGTTTGTAAAATTATCAAAATTAGCTACTGAAAATATCACAAAATGACTTGTAGACTATGTTAAAGGTGATTTTAAGGAAATTGTTCAAGATGAAGAAAAAGTCATTTTAAGTCCAAAATTATTAAAAGAAGATGCACTCATAACAAGCGATTTATCAGTTGAACAAGCATTTAATAAAATCAGAGCATTCTCATCGAACCCGGGTGCTTATGTTATTTTAGATAACAAAAGAGTCAAAATTTATTATGCTACAAAACACAAAGTTCCAAATGGATTACCACTTCAATTCACTGATGGAAAGCTATGAGCAGTTGATTATCAATTCGAAACTAAAAAACGTATTAAATTAAATTACTAAACTTGATTAATTTTCAAGTTTTTTTATTTGCTTCAACTAAATATGTTTACATATTTAAAGTATAATTATAAAGTATGAAAAAGACAAAAATATCATTGACTATTAATTCAAAAATTAAAGATGCAATTATTTTTGAAAAAGAAATGAAGCAAATTATCAAAAATTTTGCAGAATACTTTGGTATAAAAAAACAAATCATTGTTGATGTTTCATTAGTTTCTCCTCAAAAAATTAAGAGATTAAACAAAGAATACAGAAACAAAGATTATGTAACTGACATCCTTTCATTTGGATTTGATGATAGTTCTATGTATGACGAACTTCCATTTATTCATCTGGGAGAGTTAGTTATTTGTTGAAACAAAGTTGTAAGACAAGCAAAATATTTTGGACACTCAATTAAAAGAGAATTCTGCTACTTATTCACTCACGGATTAGTCCACTTAGCAGGATATGACCACGAAATTGAAGAAGAAAGAATTCAAATGAATAAAATGGTTGATGATATTTTTAATCCTTTAAAAATAACAAGGAAAGAAGGTACAAATATGACATTTGAAAAATTAAAAGATTTACTTAAATATACTTATACACCATATTCAAAATTCCCAGTAGCAGCAATTTTGATCGGAGAAGATGGGAAAGAATATTATGGAGTTAACGTTGAAAACGCTGCTTATCCATCAGGTTTATGTGCTGAAAGAAGTGCTATGTTTGGTTCAGTAGCATACGGTGGAAAAGTTGGATCATTTAAAGAAATTCACATTATTAGTGGGAAAAATGAAATCATTAGCCCTTGTGCTGGATGTAGACAAGTTATGACTGAATTTATGCCTCTTGATGCAAAAGTTTACCAATACAGTAATGATGGAAAACAATTAAGAGTTAACACAGTTGAAGAATTAGTTCCATACAGCATCAGAGCTGAAGAAATTACAATTAAATAATTATGAAAATATGTTTTGCAAGTATTTTAGGAAGACCAAACGTAGGTAAAAGTAGTCTTCTTAATGCTATTATCGGCTACAATGTTGCAATTGTTGCTAATGTAGCTCAAACAACCAGAGACCAAATTACAGGTATCTATACAGAAAATGATTTACAAATCATTTTCATTGATACACCTGGTATCCATAAACCACAAAATAAACTTGGTGAAGCTTTAAACAAAAATGCTTATGATGCAACTAAAGACATAGATGTTCTTTTATTCTTATCTCCTGCTGATGAAGCAATTGGTAAAGGTGATGAAATGATTTTAGAAAAAATCAAGCACGTAAAAAACAAGATTGCTGTTATTTCTAAGATTGACAAAATTAAAAAAGATCCTCAAAAGCTACTTAATAAAATCAAAGAGCTTAAAGAACACGGTTTTGAAACAATTATGTCTACTGATGTAAACGATCCTAAATCAATTAGTGCTTTAATTAGTGAAATTGAAAAATACGCTTACGAGGGTGAAGCTCAATATGATCCTGAATACATCACAGACAAATCTATGCGTTTTATAGCAAAAGAAATCATCCGTGAATCTGCAATTAATGAACTTTATGAAGAGCTACCTCACTCAATTGCTGTTGAAGTTCTAGAATTTGAAGAATCTGAAGATAGATTAGATATTGATGCAATTATCTATGTTAAAAAAGCTTCTCAAAAAGGTATGGTTATAGGTAAAAACGGTGAAAAAATCAAAAAAATAGGTACAGTTGCTAGAAAGAAAATTGCACATCAATTCGATATTCCTACATCATTAACTTTAAAAGTTAAGATAGCTAAAAAATGAATCGATGATGCAGATGCACTTGAAAAATTTGGTTACTCTACTAAATAATTTTTACAGTTGGTATTTGTTAATCAATACCAACTTTTTATATTATTTTTGTGTTTTATCATACCTATTATTAAAAGTTTGCTAAAATATAACCAATATAAAAAAGTTATTTTCGAAGCTAAAAAATAACTAAATATTAACTTTTTATAAAATTTAAGGAGAAAATATGAAAAAAGTATTAATTTTAGATGGAAATCTTTTACAAAATGAAAAATCATACTCAACTAACATTTTAAATTACATTGAAGAAGCACTTAAATCAAAAGAAAATGTATTAATCGAAAGAGTGGACTTATCAACTACAAAGCTAAATGAACATTTTTTAACTAAACAAACATTTACAACTTATTACACAGATGTTGAGTCAGATAGATGAATTCAAAAACTTAAAGAAACTGATTTATTAATCATTTCAAACCCAATGATTAACTTCGGACCTAGTGTCATAGTTAAAAATTTCATCGATGCTATTTCAGTTGCTAATAAGACATTTAGTTACAAATACTCAAAGCAAGGTGATGCAATTCCTTTATTAACTAACTTAAATACAGTTATAGTTTCAACTCAAGGTGCACCACAGGGTTGATACACTTGAGGCAATCATTCTGATTGATTAAAAGGAACATTTAAATTCTTAACAGGTAATGATTCAAAAGAAATTAAATACTTTGGAACAAAAGTTTCTCCAATTAATCAAACTGAACCAAATCACGTTGATGAACACATCAAAGAACAAGTGGATCAAATATTTAACTAATCCATCATTTGGTGGATTTTTTGTATTAAAAAAACATTCAGTTGCCTGAATGCTTGCATCTATAAGCCGTGTTCTGTCTAGGTCGACAATTTATCTAATGACTTAATGTCACTCCATTATTTTATTCAGTTCTAAAATAATGGTTCCTCTACCAAAATTTGAGTTTCTAACTCGTGGAGTTTACCCGTTTCATATTTCTCGTCTCTGTGGCACTAGTCGTTTATACACATAATGCATAACCTAAGCTTATTTGGCTTAGCACGATCACTACCATCATCGCAGATGGTGTTAGCACGGACTTTCCTCTACATAAAATGCAGCTGTCGACTGATGCAAATATATAATAGCATTTTATTTATTTTATAGTCATAAAAATCTTAAAAATTCTTAAATTCATCTAAATTAATGAGAAAAATCATTAAACTTTTTATTATTGTTTAGTTATTTTGAAAAAACTATAAAATATTGCTAAATAAATAGGAGACATAATGAATAAAGATAAGAAAAAAGTTAGTTTTTGAGAATTGTTTTGATTTATTATCAAAGTTACTTTTGTTGGATTCGGTGGAGGTAATGCTCTTTTACCGGTTATCAAAAAAGAAGCAGTTGATAATAAAAAATGAATAACTAACGAAGAAATGGATGATATTGTAATTGTTACAAATATGCTTCCAGGAGCTTCTGTTATTCAAACACTTTCATATATATCTATAAGTCTTTTAGGTAGATTTAAGGGAACCTTAGTTACTTTATTAGGAATATTACCTCACGTAATATTTGCATTTATTTTCTTAGTTATCTTTACCAAATACATACCTAGTGAGTACTTAAAAATAATTTCAGTCGGTGTGCTTGTTTCAATTATTGCTTTTCTGATTGCATTTGCGCAAAGATATATAAAGCAATCTAAGCAATCACTCAAATTACCAGTTTGATTAATTATTATGCTCTTTTCAATTTGTGTTTCCTTGTTTGTTCCATCACCTTACAATTTACCAATTTTCTCAATTGTGATTATCTTATTTGTCTTTGCTGTAGTTTTTTTAGTAAATAAAAAGCACTTTATCAATAAGCAATCATTAAATAAATCACTTGAGGAAAATGGGATTACCTTCATTAAAAAAGGAGGTAAATAATGCTACTTACTGCTTTATTAGTTTGCTTACCTCTTTTAATATTAATTTCACTTTCAATCTTTGGTGGTGGTCAAGTTTTTATGCCAATATTCCAATGATTGTGAAACTTTTTAGCACAAGTTTTTGGAGCAAATATTGATGAAAATGCAATCAATAATGTGTTTGCAATTTCAAACACTACACCTGGTGTTGTGTCAACTAAATTCGCTTTTTTCACAGGTTACCTAGTTGCATCTGGTCAATGATGAGGTTATATAGCAGTTTTCTTAACTTATGTAATTTTCTGTTTACCAGCCATTATCATTATGGTAATTGCAATGAAGTATATTAAAAAATTTAAAACTAATACTTTCATTGCTAATATGTTAATCATTATGAAACCAATTGTTTCAGGAATAATTATTGCTCTTGCAATTCAATTATTCATCTCTATTTATGTACCTGAAATTTTCTTTAATTCATCTTCTAAAGGTTACGCAGGATGAACAAGCAATAATTATTTTGTGGGATACAAAAATATTCTGTTAAAAATCTATGTACCAATAGGTATTTTAGGTTCATATTACTTAGCTAAAAGAAGAATTTCTCTATTCTGAATTATTCTTATAAACATAGGAATTTCACTTATTTTATTTGCTCCTTATGCTGGATAATTAAAATCAAAAAACAAACAGTGTTTTTTTAATAATTACACTGTTTGTTTTTAATTTCTATTTGTTTACTTTAGCTTCTTCTCTAGAAGGTAAATCTAAAACTTCTTTTGCAACTGACATTGATTTAGCAACATCTGCTAAGTTAGGTGGAATAATGATTTTTGTAGCATGACCATTTGCAAGTTTTTCTAATTGTTCAATACTTTGTAATTGTAAGTATTCAGTTGAAATGTTTGCAGTTGTAATAAGTTCAATCGCTTGTTTCTTACCTGTCGCTCTTTCAATCATACTTTCTTTTTCTGCTTTTGCACGTAAGATTGTACTTTCATATTCACCTTGCGCTCTAAGAATTTTACTTTCTTTTTCAGCACTAGCTTCAAGGATTTGAGCTCTCTTGATACGTTCAGCTTGCATCTGTTTTGTCATAGCTTCTTGAACTTCTTTTGGTGGAATAATGTTTTGAATTTCAATTCTTTTTACTTTAATTCCTCAAGCATCTGAAGCTTCATCCAAGATTTTAGTTAACTTAGCGTTAATAATTTCTCTAGATGTTAATGCTTCATCAAGTTCAAGTTCCCCGATTAAGTTTCTAAGTGTTGTTGATGTTAAAAACTCAATAGCTAAAAATGGATCTTCAGCTCCATAAGCAAATAATTTTGGATCAAAGATTTTTAAATATACTGTTGTGTCCACTTGAATAGTAGCGTTATCTTTTGTAATAACGTGTTGAGCAGGGTAGTCAAAAACTTTTTCCTTAAAGTTATTTTTAACTCTGATTTTGTCAATGTAAGGAGCCATAAAGTTTACACCCTTAGTCATTGTTTTCTTGTATTTACCAAGTCTTTCAACAATGCAGAAGTTAGTTTCGCTAACAATTCTCACTGAAAGACAACTTGTAATCACAAGCATTACTACGGCAAGCACTGCAACAATTATAATTACAGCAATAACAATACCTGACATATAACCTCCATAATAATTTGGTTATTTTAATTATACCCCTTTGATTTAACTACCTTATATTATTTGAAAAGTTTGTTTAAAAATATGAAAAATTTACATAAAGTTTGGGATTTTACTTTTACAAAAATAAAAGCACATAGAGTTTTTATCTATGTGCTCAAGTGTTATTGGTTAAATTTCATCTTCTTCATCAATTTCTAATTCATCGTTTTCAACTTCACCAAAAATTGATTCTTTAACCTTAAGTAATTGTTTCTTCAGTGATTTGCTTAAATTCTTTGTTGTAGGATCATTTAATTGTTCATCGATATCTAACTGTTTACCGAAGTTAAGTTTAACTTTAGCTAATTTTTCATCAGTCGGTTCGTCAAGGAACATAATTGTAGGAATGATAATAGGATTTCTACGTTTTTCCTTGTAGAATAATGTACTTAATCTATCTTGAATTAATTTTTCCAAATCTTTAACAGATCATTCTGGATTATTTTTAATGTAGTATAGAACTGCACCGTGAGCAACTCTCCTTGTTTCTTCAATTAATTGTTTAGAAGTTTTCACAAAGAAGCTTCCTCTTGTTACAATTTGAGGTCTATTAACGATTGCATTTTTGTTTCTATCAATTAAGAAAACAATATTAACAAATCCACTGTCTTTAAGTTTTGCTCTTTCTTGAAGCATTTTTTCTGAAATGTTTAAAACTGTGTTTCCATCAATGTAAATAGGACCAAAGTTAATTGTTTTATTAGTTGACTTAATAACGTTATTGTACATTTCAAACACTTGACCTTTTTTAGGTATTAAAACATGTTTAGGATTAACTCCATTTTTAATAGCTGTTTGTCCGTGAACTAAACACATTCTGTAGTCACCATGGTATGGAAGGAAATATTTAGGTCTAGTTAATTTAAAGATTTTATCATGCTCTCACTCATAAGCGTGACCTGATGTATGTAAGTAACCATCAACACCATTTTCTTTAATAATTGCACCTAATTTGTAAAGTCTGTTTGTAAGTAACTCAACGACCATTCTGTTTCCAGGGATTGGACTTGATGAGAAAATAACCATATCACCTTTTACAATTTTAATTGTTGCATGCTTACCATAACTCATTCTAGATAATGCGGCAAGTTCTTCACCTTGAGAACCTGTTGTTAAAACAACAAGATCTGAATCTTTAATGTTAGGCAAGTCTTTTTTATCAACAATCACACCATTCGCAACATTGATGTAACCTAATTTTCTACCAATTTTAATTCCTTGGATCATTGAACGACCGAATGGAATAACTTTTTTACCTAATTTAGCAGCAAGCTCAATAATAACTTTAACTCTTGTTAAGTTAGAAGCAAATGAAGTAATAATAATTTTTCTTTTTGCAGCACGCATATGACGTTCCAAGTCAGTTAAGATGTCTGATTCACTAGGTGAATGCTCAGGTCTCATGGCATTAGTTGAATCTGATAAAAGAACTGTAAGTCCCTCTTTACCAATTTCATCTAATCTTGCAAAGTCTGTATAGTTTCCGATTGGTGTATAGTCAAATCTAAAGTCTCCTGTACACATAAGCGAACCGTTTGGGGTAGTTAATCTAACACCAAATGCATCGGGAATTGAGTGTTGAGCGGTTCAAAAGTCAGCTCTACATCCATTTGCAAACTTATAAACATCTGATTTATTGATTTCAATAAAATCAATTTTTCTTGTAATTTTGTGCTCTTCAAATTTAAGTTTTAAATATTGAATTGCAATTCTTGGAGCAAAAATCTTTTTGATTTTTGTTTGTTTAACTAAATAAACAACACCACCAATGTGATCTTCGTGTCCGTGTGTAATGAATAAACCTTCAATTATTTTTCCAGGTTGATTTAAGTATGAATAGTCAGGAATAATACCTTTAACACCAGTGTTGTAAGTGTCTGCAAATTTAATCCCTGAGTCAATTAAGAAAATATGGTTCATATGTTCTACAACTAATGTGGATTTACCGATTTCTTCAACACCACCTAAACCAAATATGTAAGTCGGTTGTTTTTCTCTCATATTGCCTCCAAAATATGAATAAATAATGTAATTTTTAATCAAATTATTAAATGAAATAATGTTAAATACATATAAATATGTATTTGCGTTCTATATTATAAACTATTATTAGTTTATATCGTGAGAATATCGAATTTTTATTATAAAAATAAGTGTTTTAAAATAACAAACTCTAAAAATAAATATAAAATTTAATTAACACTATTAATAAGGAGAAAAATGTATAAATTCGGTAACCTAAATATCCGACTTAAGGATGTGAATTCAATATTAAAACACAGCAAAATTAATGAAATTATTAAAAAAGTTAATAGTATTCATAACAACTTAGTTTTAAATTTCCAAAACACTGACGATGAAGAAACTAATGTGCTTAAGTATATTGATGATAATCTTGAATTTAACTTAGAGTTAATTAAAGCTAAAGTTGAATTTTTAAAATCTAGCAAAATAGATACATTAGTTGTGATTGCTGATGGAGAATCATATTTAACTACTAAAGCGATTTATGACTTTATTTTTAATAATTATTTAAATAATAAACCTGCTTTTAATATTATCTTTACACAAAACAACATTTCTCCTGAAGTTTTAACAAATCAACTTTCTTCATTAATAGGGCAAAAATTTGCTATCTATTATATTTCAAAGAGTGCAATTTCTATTGAAAGCTCTGTTTCATTTAGAGAATATAGAAAACTACTTGAAGCTAACTTAAAAAAAAGCGATAGTATTGAAATGTTAAATGCACTTATTACAGTTGCAAGCACTGAAGCAGATAATATACTTAATAAGATGGCTAAAATTCATAATTATTTATTCTTGAAATTACCTACAAACATACCTGAAAGATATGTTTCAATATTTGATCCGTCATCATTATTTGTACTTGAATTCTTGAATTTTAATTCAAGAGAATTAATCGAGACATTTGTCTCAATTATTGAAAAGACCTTGAACACACCAATAAAAGAAAATATTGTGTTTCTTACAGCTATTTTTAGATACATTTTTGCAAGATACAATAACAAGACTGTTGAAGTTATTAATGATAATGATTTTATATTAGATTCCTTTGTTGAATATGTTTGTTCATTATATAACTCAAGTGAAAATAAAGAGAAAAAAGGTTATTTAACAATTAAGGATTCTGTTAATAATACAAATAGTTTGGATAGTGATTTTTCAATCACAACAAACATTGTATTTAAGAATAAAAAATACAACTTGAATCAAGACAATAAAAAATTCGACCAGCTAGGTCTCCTAGGCACAAAAGGTGAAAATCAACCTAATTTTAATATCAAAAATAATGCATTTGAGGATAATGATTTAATTATTGAATTTGATGAAATTTCAATCAATAATTTAGCTCATTTATTTGCTTTCTTCCAATTTGTTGCAATCTTATCTTCATTGTTATTTGGAGTTGACCCATTATCTCAACCAGGAGTAGAAGTTTATAAACACAACATTTATAATGCTTTACTAAAATAATATGACTAGATTAGATAAATGACTTTCATTTAACTTAAACATCAGTAGAACTGATGCTAAAAAGTTAATTTCCTCTAAAAGAATTAAAGTTGATAACAAAGTGGTTAAATCAATTATTAATATAATCAATGAAGAAGTTTGTTTAGATGATAAATTAATTGTTCCTAATCAAGAATTTATTTATGTTTTACTAAATAAACCTGCTGATTATGTTTGTGCAAATTACGATAACTTAAATAAAACTGTTTTTGAATTATTAGATGAAAACATTAACTCATATAAAGATATTCACACAGTGGGAAGATTAGACAAAGACACTACAGGGCTACTATTAATAACAAATGATGGACAATTAACTCACGATTTACTTTCACCTAAAAAACATGTCAAGAAAACTTACTATGTTGAAGTTGATAACAAAATTGACCAAAACTTAATAACTGAATTTGAAAAAGGTTTTGATATAGGAGACAATGAAATTGTCTTACCTTCAAAACTTCAAATTCTTTCAGATAATTCTGCAAATCTTACAATAAATGAAGGTAAGTACCATCAAGTTAAAAGAATGTTTAAACATTTTGATTTAACAGTGACTAAATTACAAAGAATTTCATTTGCTTTCTTAGATATTAAAAACGAAACACTACAAGAAGATCAGTTTAGATATTTAACTGAAGATGAAATTTTAAAATTAAAAAATAGAGAATATTAAAAAATGGTGTTATAATATTTAAGCCATCAGAACAGTAACCCACTAACCTGGTCAGGACAGAAATGTAGCAGCCACATGAGGAAGTGCTGTGTCTGGTGGTTTTGTTAGATATTTTTAAAGAGAGTCTCACGTACAGCCATGAGCTCTCACTTTTTTTATAGTTAATGAGATAAAAAAGAAAAACCTTACAGATTTTGTAAGGTTTTTTAATTATAAATTTGAATTAATTGAAGTTATATTATTCAACTGAAACATCTGCACCAGCTTCAACTAAAGCTGCTCTAATTTGTTCAGCTTCTTCTGGTTTAATGTTTTCTTTAACAACAGCTGGTAATGTGTCAACGATTTTCTTAGCATCCATTAAAGCAACACCTAATAAGTCTTTAACAACTTTAATGATTGCAACTTTTTTACCGTTGTCAGCTTTTAAAACAACTTTAACGCTTGTTTTTTCTTCTGAACCACCTTCAGCAGGAGCTGCAGCAACAGCAACAGCAGCTGTAGGGTCGATTCCGAATTCTTCTTTCATAGCGTCTACAAGTTCCATAACTTCTTTAATTGACATTTCTTTTAATGATTCGATGAATGTTTCTTTTGTTAATTTAGCCATAATATGTTTCCTTTCAAACTAAATATTTTTATTATTCTGTTTTACCTTCACTTACTAATTTAAGTGATAATGAAATTTGTTGTAATGGTGCCATCATTGAACGTGCAAGAATTCCAAGTGCTTCTTCGTATGTTGGAAGAGTAGCAACTTCTTTAACACCTGCAGCGTTGATAACTTTACCTTCAAATGTTCCAGCTTTTACAACTAATAATTTGTGAGTTTTAGCATATTTTGTAAGTAATTTAGCTGCTGACATATCGTCATTATTTGAGAATGCGAAAATGTTTGGACCAACTAAGTATTCTGCTAAGTCAGCAAATCCTGTTTGTTGTGCTGCTAAGTTGAATAAACGGTTTTTGTAAACTTTGATGTCAACACCAAGTTTTTTAGCTTCTTTTCTGAACTCTTCTAATTCAGAAACTGTTAAACCACGGTATTCAGCAAAAGCAACAGCTTTAGAGTTTTGAATTTTATCAACAATTTCTAAAACAACTTCTTTTTTAGCTGCTTTTAATTTTGATTCTGACATACTTGTGCCTCCCTTCAAAATCTATTACGCAATACAATTTGAACAGGAATGAGATACACTCGGTAACAAATTAAGTATAAGCATTTATACAGTTACTGTCTATATGTATTGCGTTTATATTATATAGTATAACTTAAAAATTAGAATAATACTTTTAATACTTTTAAACCTATAGCATAGTAATAAAAGTAGTTTTATGAAATAAAATTAAATTTTTAATTTTCTAATGTTGTTAGTAAATTTTGCCAATCAAAAAAAATGTAATTTTCCTATTTTTCACATTTTATGAAAATTTCATCTATTTCTTTTTGTTTTTAAATTTTGTCTTTATAATTCATTTACAGCAATCAGAAATTAATCAATTTCTATCGTTGTTTTTATTTCAAATTTAGATTCATAAAACGCATAATTTAATGCACTATTAACAATAAATTTATATAGATTCACAAGGAGACAATATGAGCAAAAATAAACACGTTATTATTTTAATCAATGGTAAAAGACGTAGTGGAAAAGGTTTATTAAGTAATGAACTTTCAAAACAATTAAAACCTCAATTTGAAGATAACACACACATTTTATCTTTTGCACAACCAATTAAGCAAATTACTCAACCAATCTTAGATGAAATTAACTGAAATGGTCAAGACAAAGAAATTGTTAGACCACTTTGAATCGCTATGGGGGAAGTTGGAAGAAACATTGACACAAACATTTGATGTTCAAGAGTTTTTGAAAAAATTAAATCAATTGCTAGCGAATCTTCTAAAGCAGGTAAAAGCAGTTTATTTATCATTGACGACTTACGTTTTCCTAATGAGTTAGAATACTTCAAAGGAAACATTAATTCAGTTAGAGAAATGGTTTCACCTGATGATGAAGTTAAAATTGTTTCAATCAGAATTGAAAAATACTTTGACCCTGAAAAATTTGTTAAAGGTGTTGATGACAACTCAACTGAAACAAGTTTTGATAAATTAGTAAACATTAGTTTTGATCATATTGTTCCTCAAAATACATTAATAGATTGAGAATGAAAACCAATCTTTGCTAATGTTGATGTTACAGCTAAAAGTATCATTAGAAACTTTGTTGACAAACCTCAAAATTAATTTATATAGCTTATATACTATCTCGGAAGCTTATTCCGAGATTTTATTTTGCAATTTAAAGACATCAAAAGCAAAATAAAACACATCCATTTGGATGTGTGAATAGCAATTTAAAATTAAGCTTGTTTTGCAATATCAACTAAAACTGCAAATGTTTTTGGTTCGTTGATAGCTAATTCTGAAAGCATTTTACGGTTAATTGTAACACCTGCTCTTTTTAAACCGTTAATAAATCTTGAGTAGCTCATTCCTTCTGCTCTAACTGCAGCGTTGATACGAGCGATTCATAATTTACGGAAGTTTCTTTTAACTTGTTTACGGTCTCTGAAAGCGTATGTTCAAGATTTTACAACTGCTTGTTTAGCAACTTTGTAACCGATTGATTTGTGTCCAAAATATCCCTTAGCTAATTTTATTCATTTTTTACGTCTTGCTCTTGTAACTGTTCCACCTTTAACTCTTGCCATAATTTAATTCCTTTCTTAAATAATGTTAATTATTATCTTGTTTATGAATTAACTTAACAAGATTAGATTAAAGCTTTAAATCTTTTAAGGTCTGATTTAGACATAAGAGCAGCTTTACGTGAGTGACGTTTTTGTTTTGTAGTTTTGTTTTGTGCTAAGTGTGAACGGTAAGCTTGTTCTCTTAAGATTTTACCTGTTCCAGTAACTTTAATACGTTTTTTTAACGCACTTTTAGTTTTCATTTTTGGCATTTTATTCTCCTTCTTTAGCATCTTGATCTTTTGATTCAAGATTCTTTTCTTTTTGGTATCTAAGTACTTTTTGTTTATTTGGTTGGAGATTCATGTCAAGGAAACGATTATTGATTAATTTAGGTTCTGATGTGATTTCAGCAATATCTTCTAATGTTGCGAAGAATTTTTCTAAAGTCTTGATTCCTAAATCTTTCATCAATAATTCACGTCCTCTTAATTTTAATGAAACTTTGATACGGTCACCTTTTAAAAGAAATTCTCTAGCTTTTCTACTTTTTGTAAGTAAATCATTTTCTCCAATCATTGCAGTTAATCTAACTTCACGATTTTGGATAATTGTTTGTTTTTCTTTTAGTTCTTTATTTTTCTTTTTACGGTCATATTTAAACTTACCGTAATCAAGAATACGACAGATTGGTTTAGGTTCAACGCTTATTAAAACTAAGTCCATTCTCTGGCTTTTTGCCAATTCAATTGCTTCAGATGTGTACATTACACCAATTTTTTCTTGATCTGCTCCAATTACAAAAACTTGTTTGAATGGAATATCAGAATTTACGTAATGTTCTGAAGGTGTTTTCTTTCCTTTTGCTTGAATAATATACTCCTTAAATAAATGTTAAGTAAAAAAGTGGTTACCCACTTCCTTGTTCTACTAAAAAAGGTATCAGAATTTTTGATACGTTTAATTGTAGCTAAACCCAAGACTATGGTCATCAGGTGAGAAGTGTCTTCTACTTTTCTGCAATTTAAACTTTTATATTGCTTTTTAATTTTATCAAAAAAATATTTTTTGATTAACCTTACATATAACTATGTTATATGTTAGTTTTTAACCAATATACCTATGTGTAAGGTAAAAAAGTTTTAGCAATTTTATTTATGCAAGTAATTACAAATAAATTTATTTTATTTGACTGTCTAAACCCAACTTTTATATGCATTTTTATGAACTAAAAATATTGCTTATTTGTTAAAAAATAACTTACATAAAATATTATATTTTTTATAATTAAACTATGAATAAAGAACATAAAACATCGTTTAGTTGAGAGTTAAAAAAAGAAGTCATAAACAACTTATCTAAACCACACGAAATTAAGAGGTTTTTAAGTGGTTTACTTTTTTGTGCTGCAGAAGTTGAAAAAGAGTTTTATGTTCTCAAAATTAAAAATGAATATCTTTATTCAAAATTGATTAGAAAACTTGAAAAAATTAATATTAAACCAATCATTAATCAAAAATGAAAAACTAAAATATTAATTAAGATTTCTGACCTTGAAATGATTGAGGAAATTGATTTTAAAGATTCACTTACAAGTTTTTTTGCTGGTGTATTCTTCGGAAGTGGTAGCATCTCAGGAAAATCATCAACTTCATACCACTTAGAAATTTCTTCACATAATCCTGGACACTTAGTAAAAATTCAAGAAAAACTAAATCAATATGACTTTAATTTCAACTTCTTGAATAGAAATAATAAATACATAATTTACCTTAAAAATAAGGAAAAAGTTATTGACTTTTTAGCAGCTATTGATGCTAAAAAGTCTTGGTACAAGCTTCAAAACATAATTATTGCTCGCGACTTTGAAAATGTTGTTAACCGTATTAATAATATCGATATGAGTAATATTAATAAGATTGCAAAGAGTACAATTAAGCATATTGAAAACATTAACTATATGTTTGAAAATGGATTAGATATTCATTTCACAGACAATCAACTTGTTTTATTTAGATTAAAAGTTGAAAACAAATGATTGTCACTTCCTGAATTATCAAATTTACTTAACACTGAACATAATATGTATGTTTCAAAAAGTGGAATAAATCACTGATTTAGAAAACTTAATGAAATTGTTTCAGAGCACAAGAATGCTAAAAAATAGAGTTTTGCATCTCGGTAACTTGAGATGTTTTTTTAATCAAAAAGCAGACATTTTAGTCTGCTTCAATTTCTATTGATCTTGTAAATTTAAGTCAAATAACTTAACTAATTTGTTTTCTGAATTTTGATCTCCAAATGAAAACTCAAGTTTGTTTTCATTTTGATTTAGGAAGATAAAGAAGTTTTTGTAGTCTTCACTATATACAAATTCTTTTTTAAGTCCACGTGTTTTAATATTATATGAATAAATATAATTTCCATTATCATTTTGAGCCATAAAGAACATTTTATCCCTATGCATAGCAGCTTTTGGTAAAACTTTTAAACTTAGTCCATTAACTAATGAACTAAATTCATCAACTGTATGAATTGAGTTTTCAATATTTTCAATTGGAATAGTTTTGTTTGTTTCAACATATTGTAATTTAGGTTGATTATCTTTTGTCGAAACAAAATACAACTTATGATCACTATAGTTTAATGATGAAATTTCTTCTCCATCTGCATACATATCTTTAAGTTTGTAAACTCACTTATTAAATAATGAATTATGCATTTCTTGAGAAATAAAGTTAATTGTTTCATTTGAACCATCATTTGGCTCTAAATCAAATAATGTGAAATCTGTTGTAACTGCATTTTGATAATTAAAAAAGTTTTTCATTTCAAAATCTAAATCGATTTCACCTGATTTTCCTAGAGGGAAGTATTTTTCAGCTTTACCTGTATCTGCATGTGTTGGATCAGTTGAGAATCATTTACCATCTTCATTTTGGATATTTAATCAAGTATGGTAGTCACCTTGTATCACTTTGT
Source organism: Mycoplasma sp. 4404 (assembly GCF_034863325.1). Lineage (NCBI taxonomy): Bacteria > Bacillati > Mycoplasmatota > Mollicutes > Mycoplasmatales > Mycoplasmataceae > Mycoplasma > Mycoplasma sp. 4404. The sequence continues at coordinate 134,002 of NZ_JAYFFE010000001.1, read as the reverse complement.
ATGGAATATTTAAGTTCGATAAAAGTAGCGCCATTTGATCAACATAATGTCTACATACACCTTTATGTTCAATGTAGGCAAAGTCAAGTGAATTCATTGTTTCTTTACCTGATTCAGTTTTATAAATTAAGTTTTCTAAAACGTATTTACCTAGAACATATACTTTTTCATAAGTATTCATTGAGTTATCGACTAAACTAAGTGCATTTTCAACGTATTTATCAACAACTTGATTCATATCATTTCTTCTAAAGTCATTTGCATTTATTAAAATTCCATAAACTTTATTCTGTGGTGTAACTTCAAATGAAATTGATGATGTTGAAACTAATGAAATTTGTTTGAAATTTCTAAAACCTGATTTTAAGAAATCTTTAACAACTTCATAATATGTATCAGCAGGAATTAAATATCCATTTTTATCATAATTGATTCTTCCATTTAATGGTTTGTAGTTTTCTTCATTTGAATGATCTTCATTTTTATCTGAAACAACTCTTTGAACGATTTCTTTGAAATGTTCTCTAACTTCATCAATTGTCATTTCAGATTTTAAAGAATAAGTAGGAGGATTTATCGCAGCTAATTGCTTATTAAAACCTTTAACAAATGTTGAAAACATTTTGTTAATTTTTGCATATTCTTCTTTAGCAGATTCTGCATTATTCCCCACTACAGTATCTCACCCATCAATTACTGTATTAATTTTGCCAAAAATTACATCGGCAAAATTTTTGTAAGATCCATATTGCTCATCAGTTCCTTCAGGTCTAGCCATATGAAATACAAATGATTCAGCACGTCCGTTATAAACATTCGCATAATCGTTCAAGTAATTGTTAAAATCAACTCTTGTTTGCTCAATTTGTGATTTATATGATTCAACACTATTTAATTTTTCTGGAGCATTCGGTTCTGGTGTTGGAGTTACTGGTTCAGGATTAGTTGGATTTGGGTCAGGTGTAGAAATATGGTCTACAGGTTTTGGTTCTATTGATATTGGTTCTCTCCGTTTATCAGGTGTTGGTTCTTTAACATTTTTAGTACCACAAGAAATTGCAGAAATCAATAAACTTGTTGCAGGTGCTAAAAATAATAATTTAAATAAACTTGATTTTTTCATAAGTCTCCATCTGTAAGTAAAAACAAATAATTACTTTACTTACTCTTTATATAATTAAATGATATAACATTTATTATGTTTTCAACCAATTAAATTAATTTATTCTGAATTTAGATCAATCACATTGATTGATTACTCAAACTTTTCTACATTAAAAATTAGTTTCAAATTTAGTATAATAAAATTACTAGAAAATAAAATGGAGTGTCATTTATGGATAGATATGGCAAAATAATTGAAGAAAAATGAAAAAACGAAAGAGAAAAACTTAAGCAAGAAATCAAAGAAAATGGAATTCCTGAATGACTAGAATTAAAAATTAAAAAAGTTGTTGATAGAGTATTCTTAGATAAAAAGTATGAAGACAAAATAAGAGAGTCATTACTAACTGATGATGTTTTATTATCTTTCCTTATGAAAGATCCTAAAAGACAAAATATCTATGAGTGCGTCTTTAAAGATGAATTAACAAAAATTGGAGTAAACGTTCAAAAACTAAATCCTAAAGGAGCTGAAGCTCTTTATTTACTCAATGATGAAATTGTTCATAATTCAAATGACAAACCAAGAGAACTAAAATCACTAGATTTTGTCATACATCATAACGGTAAGACAATTTATGTTGTAAATAAATATACAAATGAATGCGGTGGAGCTCAAGATAATCAATACAATGATGTTATTATCCAACTTAAAAATCTTGGCCCTAACACTGTTGATTCAGTGTGATTTTGTTTAGATGGTCAATATTACACAGAAAGCAGAATACAAGCACTAAAAGATATTAATGAAAATGCTATTGTACTTAATCTTGATAAATTAATTATGAAATTACAAAATAACTCAATTAAAAAATTAAGACGGTAAATTTGAACTAAACTAAGATAAGAAAAGTAGACAGAAAACAAAAACTGTCTACTTTTCATTTCTAAATTTGTATTGAATTTATTATTTTTTTTGCAGTTTCAAAATCTAATCTTTTTCTAAAATGGCCTGTTCTTGAAACGCCTTTAAATGAAGCTCATAAATAATCACAATGATTGTTTCTTAATTCCTGAATTTTTTTATTGAATGCTTCTATTAATTCTTCATCCACTTCTACATTTTCAATTAACAATTTCACTTTATGTCTGTCAGTAGATTTGACTTGATCATTTGATTTTCATTCAGAATCATGAAACTTAATATTTGTTTTGTCTTTTGTGTTATCACCTGTATTTATGCAAAGATTTCCTGAAACAACATTAAATCTTATATTTCATTCATTTCTTTGCTGTAGGATTTTTTGTTCCTTATTTTTTAAGTTTTTATAACTATCTATCAACTTATTATTTTCATAAAGCAAGAAGTCACCATCATCTTTTAGATTATCAAAATAAGCTAAAGCAACAGGGTGCTCAGTATCATTGAAATTTTCCTTGTCTGGTAATAATTGAAAAATAACTAACTTTTCAATTAATTTTTGATCTTCTTTTCTATTACTATTAATAAGTGTTGTAGGAATAATTGCGACTGTGAATCTAACATTGCTTATACATCTATCTAATGATAGTTTGTATAAATCATCGTAATTTTGAAAATCAGCATCTATTTTCATTCTTCTAGCAGAATGCTTTGATAAATATGGGGGATTAGTTACTATTAAATCAAAGTCTTTATAGAATCAATTGTTAATACTATCGTTTTTCTTTACATTTGAGTTTTTAGGTTCTAAATCAAAAGATTCATACTTCAATTTTTTATTTTTTTCTTGTAAGAATCTAATTAAATTATTAGCACCTGCGAAAGGTTCTAAGATATTTTTATTTCATAACTCATTTTTAGACATAAACTCTTGAAAAACAGAGTTATTTTCAAAAACATTTCTTTCAGTGAAGAATTGTCCGTATTGAATCTTGTTCATATTTCCCATGCACCTTTCCCTAATTTATTTTATTTTTAAAACCAAAATTTAACTCATTTTGTGTATTTAACTATAGTCTCTAATCTTAATTTTATTATAGCATTTTCAATTGCACTAACCTTTTATTCTTAAGTCTATATTGTAATAATTTTAGTAAATATTTATTCATTTAACAACCTTTAAGAATCTTGAAAATCGCACTTTAAATAATTCATACATTTAAGTGATATCAACTATTGCACGTTGAATTATTTTTATTTTAAAAAGTCACAAAAAAAACTACCTTGTTAATTAAAAGGTAGCTTTTCATTTTGGATAAATTATTTTTTATCCATTTTGTCATTAAGTTTAACTAATTCTTTTAAGATTAATTCTTCTGTTGTAGGTTTAGCTGGAGCTTCAGCAACTACTGGTCTTTTGGCAGCTTTGTGAGCTGCAATAGCGTTAGCAATTAAGAAGTATCCAAATAAAATTGCAAATACAACAAATGAAACAATAATAAATGTTAATAATGCAGCTAAGAATTTTCCATAAAGAACACCATTTGATTCCATTTTTGCTAATTCGTCAAATCCTAATAATTTAGAAATTGGGTTCATAATAATATCGTTTGCTAATGAAGCAACTAAAGCACTGAATACTGCTCCTAAAATGAAAGCAATAGCTAATAATAAAATGTTTCCACGTTTTAAATTGTTTTTAGCATCAACTAATGACTTTTTGAAAATTGAAGATTTTTTAGACATTTCAATTCCTTTCCAAATTAAGTTTTTTATATATTTTCGTTGTTTTGTATTTTAATAAATTAACTACGCTATTATACCCTTTTTTAACTTAATGCAAGGAATAAAAAAATAATGCTAATTTACTTTAGCATTATTGTACTTCTTAATTATCTTGTGAAATAACTTCAACAGCAACGATTGAATCGTTGTCTTTTAAGTTAATAATTTTTACACCTTTAGCATTTCTTCCTGTTTCAGAAATTTGGTTAATTTGAGTTCTTATTGTTGAACCTGATGATGTAATTACTAAAAGCTCATCGTTTGTATTAACAAATCTAGCAAATACTAAGTTTCCAGCTTTGTTACTATCAATACCAGCAACTCCTTTAGAACCTCTTCTTGTTAATCTAAATTGTTCTTTGTCTGTAAGTTTTCCGAATCCTTTTTCACCAAGTGTAAGGATTAATGAACCTTCGCTATCCGATGAAGCTGATACAACTTCTTGATTATCATCAAGTTTAATCCCCTTAACTCCTAATGAATTTCTTGAAAGTGGTCTAATGTCATCAGATTTGAACATACATACATTTCTGTAGTTGTTTGCGATTAATACAGATTCTTCATTTCCAATCACAAATGCTCTAACTAACTGATCACCTTCTTTTAATTTAAATGCAATAAGTCCATTTTTTCTAATGTTTGCAAATAATTTAAGATCAGATTTTTTAAACATACCTTGTTTAGTTACAGTTACTAAATATTGATCATCTGAGAATTTATCAACATTAAGAATTGATATAATTTTTTCTCCATTTTCGACATCTAGTCCTGAAAGGATGTTTACAAAAGGAACTCCTTTTGATTGTTTTGAACCTTCTGGAATTTGATGTCCTCTTAATGCATAAACTTTACCAATGTTTGAGAATAACAATAAGTTTGTATGTGTTGATGCATGAATAATCATTGCAATATCATCATCTTCGTAAGTTTTCATACTTACTGAACCAACTCCACCTCTACGTTGTGTGTTGTATTCATCTAAGTCAATTCTCTTTACATAACCTTTTGAGCTTGATGTAATAACAATTTCTCTTTCATGAATTAAATCTTCATCTGAAATAACACCAACAGCTGATTCATCAATAACAGTTCTACGTTTGTCATTGAATTTTTCTTTGATTTCTTCAAGTTCTAAAACAATTTGGTTAATTAATTTTTCTTCTGAAGATAAAATGTCTTTGTAATGAGCGATTTCAACATTTAATTCACTAATTTCAAGATCCATTTTTTCAATGTTTAATCCTGTTAATCTGCTTAAACGCATTTCAAGGATAGCTTTTGTTTGTCTTTCAGTTAAATCAAATCTGCTTGATAATTTTTCTTGAGCTTCAGCATCTGTTTTAGATTGTTTAATTATCTTAACTACTTCATCAATGTTTGATACAGCAATTTTTAATCCAGCTAAAATATGAGCACGTTCTTCTGCTTTATTTAAATCAAATTTAAGTCTTCTTGAAACAACATCTTTTTGGTGTTCAATAAACACTTCGAGAGCTTGTTTTAAGTTTAATGTTTTAGGTTCTCCATTAACAATAGCAACTAAGTTAAAGTTGAATGATGTTTGGATATTTGATTTTTGGAATAACTTGTTTAAAAGAATGTGTGGATTTACACCTTTTTTAACATCGATAACTAAACGAATACCTTCTCTGTTCGATTCATCTCTTAAGTCTGTAATTCCTTCAACGACTTTTGCTTTGTGTAATTCAGCAATCTTTTCAATGATTGTAGTTTTTTTAATTGCATAAGGAATTTCTCTAATAATAATTTTTGATTTTCCATTTGGTTGCTCAATAACTTCACATTTTGAACGAACAGGAATACTTCCTCTTCCAGTTTCATATGCTTCTAAAATTCCTTTTGTTCCAAGGATAATTGCGCCAGTTGGGAAGTCAGGGCCTTTAATGTATTGCATTAATTCTCTAACTGTAATTTCAGGATTTTTAGCAAGAGCAATAGCTGCATCAATTGATTCACCTAAGTTGTGTGGTGGGATTTCAGTTGCCATACCAACAGCGATCCCTGATGAACCTGAAACAAGTAAGTTAGGAAATCTTGAAGGTAATACTGTAGGTTCCTTTTCACTTCCATCATAGTTATCTACAAAATCAACTGTATCTTTTTTAATTCCTTCTAACATTTCAGAAGCAATTTTAGACATTCTTGCTTCTGTATAACGCATAGCAGCAGCTGAGTCACCATCGATTGAACCGAAGTTACCATGTCCATCTACAAGTGGATAACGCATTGAGAAATCTTGAGCCATACGAACCATAGCTTCATAAACTGATAAATCACCGTGTGGGTGATATTTCCCTAAAACATCCCCTACAATACGAGCTGATTTACGATGTTGTGAACCAGGAGTAATTCCTAATTCTGACATATCGTAAAGAATTCTACGGTGAACCGGTTTAAGCCCATCACGTGCATCTGGAAGAGCACGTGAAACAATAACACTCATAGAGTACTCAAGAAATGATTGCTTCATTTCGTTATCAATAACAATTGGAATTAATCCCTCTGTTGGTGACTCAATGATTTGAGATTGAACTTGATATTCATCATTGTTTTGAGGTAATTCTTCCTCTTCTTCAACTTGCTCAACTACTGGTTGTTTTTTCTTGAAGATCATTTTGTTATTTTCTTCATATTCAAATTCTGTATCGTCTGAAGCTTTTAATGTAACATCAATTTCTTCAATTAATTTTTTGTCTTTGTCTTTATTGTCTATCATACAAACTCCTAACAGGATATATTTAAATGTAATTTAAATATATTATATATTTTTTACAAATTTATATAACATACATTATTTTTACCTTTTGCAGTAGTGTGCAAGCTTTAAAAGTAAAAAAAACAAAGACTATTTTTTAGCCTTTGGTTTGTTTACTCACGCTTTTAAAGTTTTAACTTCTTTTATTGTAAGTGGTCTATATTTTCCTACAGGAATGTTTTCAACTGTAATTCCACCATATTCAACTCTTTTAAGATTGATAACTTCTTTATCAACTAATTTGAATAATTCCTTAACATGATGGTAAGTTCCTTGTGTTAAAACAACAAAATAACTTTTTGATTCAATGTGAATAACTTGTTGGTTTGAAAATTTTTTGTTAATAATTACAGGTTTGTTTAATTTAGCTAATTCTTTTTTATCAAGCGGTTCATTTAATCTTGCTCTATAAACTCTTACAACTTCATATGATGGGTGCATTAATTTGTTAGCTAAATCTCCATCGTTTGTAAGAATAAGAACTCCGGTTGTATCATAATCTAATCTACCTACAGGAAAAATTTTGTAAGGTGTATCAATTAAATCAGTAACTTTTGCTCTATTGAAATTATCTTTAAGTGTACATACAGTTTTTGGTGGTTTATTTAAAACAAAATAAACTTTTTGTTCTTCACCATTAATCGGTAACCCATCAACTAAAATTTCATCATTAAATGAAGCTTTGTCACCTAATTTAGCTATATAACCATTAACAGAAATTCTTCCATCTAAAATCATTTGTTCAGCTTCTCTTCTTGAAGCAACTCCTGCTTTAGAGAGAATCTTTTGTAATCTTTCTTGCATTTGCATTAGTTACCTTCTTTCAAATCTATATCTAAAGGCGATTGACCACTTCTGTATTTGTTGTATAAAGCAAGTTGCTTATCTGAAAAGACAACTCCTTTATTAATGTTGTAATCATAAGCATCTTGAACCGCTTGTGAAAATCCTGCTTTTAAATCTTTTAAAGCTAGAGCTCTTACTTTTTGGATACCAGGATACTTTCTTCCTTGACAAATTTTGTCAGCTATATAAACCACAATATCAAGTGGTGTCATATTTTCTCTCATAGACGTGTGATATTTAACTGCATTTAAAATATCTTCATTTTTGATTTTCAAAGCGTGTTTAAGAATTAAGTAACCAGTGTATTGGTGTAACATATGGTTTTCAAAACCATCTAATAATTCAGGTTCATTTTCTTTAATTATTTGCATTGAAACTTCAGGATCAATTTCTTTTGCAATGTCGTGAACTAATCCTGCAAAATAAGCGTCTCTAGCAGATAGTCCATGTGCTTTTGCAAGTGCAACTGCAAATTCAGCACAAGACATAGAGTGCTTTGCTCTAAGTGCAGTAAGTGTATTGAAAATAATTTGCTCTATATATAATCTGTGTTCTGCAATGTAATCTGCAACAACTTCTGGAACAAAGTTTAATTCACCTTTTTTATATAAAGTAGATGATTCAGGTCTAATTGGGTTATTTAAAATTAAAGCATTATATTTTTTTGCATAAATTTTGTTGAAATTGTTACTTCTTTTGAAAACAACAATTTTTGCAAGCTTACAAATTTCATCAATATTTTTTCATTTATTAAGTGACATTAAGTTGTCTGAACCAATGAGCAAGAATAATTGGTCATTTTTGTATTTGTTTTTAAAGTATTTAAGTGTGTCAATTGTATAACTAACTCCACCACGTTTAACTTCAAAATCAGATACTTCGATTTTATCTTCACCATCTGTCGCTAATTGAATCATTTTAATCCTGTGCTCACCTGAAGCAATTTTTTTAGTTGTCTTAAATGGTGATGAATATGTAGGAACAAAAATTAATTTATCTAAATTAAGTTCATTTATTGCATATTTAGCAATTTCTAAATGACCCTTATGAACTGGATCAAATGAACCACCAAAAATTCCTATTTTCATAATACCTACTTTCTGTATAAGCTACCTTGTAAGGTGAATTTGTTTTTTTCTTTGTTTACATTTTTAGTTACACCAATGTTTGCAAAGTTAATATTTAAGTTTTCATACTTTTTAATTTCAGTCGCTTCCTGAAATAATGGAACTGGTATGTAAATATCAAAAACATCTCTAAGACCTGATATTCTTACACCTATACCAATGTATTCTTTATCCCTGAAGTGTTTATCAAATAAATCAAAAGCAACTCTATGTAAATCTTCATATGTGTTGATATATTTGGAAATTTTATGTTGCTTTGTAAATCATTTTTTCTCTTTGGTTCTGATTAAAACAGAAACTACATTTCCAACTAAATTGTGTTTAATAGCTCTTCCTGAAACTTTTTTAATTAGATCATCAAAGTATTTGATTTTAATTTCTTCATCCATATAGTAATCTTCAAAAGTTATTTCATTCCCTAACCCTTGAAGTTGTTCTTCGTGATGTTGAATATTTTCATAATAATAAGGTTGTAAATTTTTAAGTATTGTTTCAGCATACTTACCAAATAATGTTTGCATTAGCAACATATTTGTAGATGCTTTATAAAGGTCACCAATTGTTTTTAGTCCCATTGATTCAAGTTTTGGAGCAGACCTTCAACCAATTCCGTGAAATTCACCAATTGGTAGGTGAAAGAATTGATCTTTGAAATTAGCTTCATTAGTAAATCCGATTCCAAATGGTTTTGAAATATTAGTAGTCATCTTAGCTAAAAATTTGTTGTGAGATATACCGATTGTGATCGGAATATCAAAAACTCTTAAAATTTCTTGTTGGATTTGTCTAGCTAAAAACTTTGGTGAAACTTTTGTTTTATAAACTAAATTAGTTACATCTAAAAAACATTCATCAATTGATGATATATGAATATTTTCAGTGTATTTTCTACCTAAAAAACCAAAAATAGAGTTAGATGTACTAATGCATAAATCCATATCAACATCAACGAACACTGTTTCAGGAACTAGTCTTTTGATTTCTTCTTTTTTCATTCCAACACGAACTAATTTTGTGTTTTTTAATTCGTAACTAATAGATACAGCTATTGCATGTGATTTGCTTTTGCATATTGCAATTGGTTTTCCTTTGAGTAATGGATATTTTAATCTTGCTACTGATGCAAAGTAACTATCAAAGTCAATATGGAAAATAATTGGTTTTTTAGTTGTTGTTCTCATCTTGGTAAGCTTTTGCAATTAAAAGAGCACAATTAACTCTATTTAAGTGTGATTTAACATTATAGAAAACTCAAAGGTTTTCTAATTTTGTAATTTGCTCATCGCTTAATTGTTCTTGATTAACAAACTTTTCAAAAAGCGAAATAAGATTTGAGATTTCTTCTTTAGTTTTGTTTTTAATTAAACTTAAGAACATATCAGTTGAAGCAACAAAAATTGCACATCCAATTCCGTTAAAGTTTGCTTCTTTGATTTTGTTATTTTCTCATTGAATGTCTAATTGAACTTTGTCAGAACAAGTATTACTGTAATGGGTTTGAAATTTATCATCTAAATCTTTTTTGTTAACTGGGTTTTTATAATGCTCCATAATCATTTCACGAGCTTCATTTTGATTAAAATGCATAAAAGTCACCTCCATTTTTTAACTCTTCAATAAGTTTGTCAATATCTTCATATGAATTGTAAATTCCAAGTGAAATTCTTAAAAATGAATAATTATCTTGAATGTTTCTTAAATAAGGAGCACAGAAAATTCCTGCTATTGTGTAAATTCCTTTTGAACCTAAATAAGTAGCAACATCTTGAGGATTAATTCCCCTTACATTAATAAGTGCAATGTTGTCACCTGGTTTTGAGAAAACTTCAATATTGTCTAATGTAGCTAATTGATTGTGTAAGTAAGTTGATAAATCCTTAAGAATTTCTTGAGTTTTTTCATATCCAATTGAGTTGAAAAAATCAAGTGATTTATCAAACATAAAGAAACCACCTAAATCAGGTGTTCCTGGTTCAAATCTTGAAATTGTCTTTTTAATAGTTCAATTATTATCTTTACCGATCGCATCAACTGAACCACCACCAAATTTAACTGGTCTAAATTGTGAAAGTAATGTATCTTTAATTGCTAAGACACCCATTCCTGTTGGTCCATAAAATTTATTTGTGCTGAATGCTATTGCATCAAAATCATTTAAGGAAGTTTTTTTATGACTAATAGCTTGTGCTGCATCAGCTAAAATTACAATATTTTTTTCTTTTGCTATCTTACAAATTGTATTAATATCTAACTGAATATTAACGTTGTTAGTTTCGTTAGAAAATGAAATGAGTTTAGTTTTCTCATTAATATCACTTAAAATGTCATTTGAGATAACAACTTTTGAATTTGTTTTTTTAGCAATTTCTAATCAAGGAATAATGTTTGAAGAGTGATTGTATGAACTTAATAAAATTTCATCACCATCTTTTAGAATTTGCCCCATCATTTGGGCAAACATATTAATTGATTCAGTTGTTCCTGATGTGAATATAACTTCTGTTTCTTTTGCATTGATTAAATCAGCAACTTTTGAACGAACTCTTGAAATTGTTTGATTAACTTCACTACCGATTGGTGTATCTGCTGTACGTGATGAAATTGATTTATTACAATAAAAATCGACTAAAGCATCAACTGCAGTTTGGGGTTTTAAAACTAAGGCAGCTGAATCAAAATAAACAATAGACTTTAAGATTGGAAATTGTTCTCTAATTTCTTTATTTTTCATTAAAGCACCTTCTTTAGAATAGAACGTAAAACAGTGTTGTAATTTGGTAATTTTTGAAACTCATCTAAAAAGTCATAGTAGTATGTTCTTTTAACTTTATTAACTAAAAGATCAAACTCGTGTTTAGTTTCTTTTTTTGATAATGACTTATTGTTAACTAACTTAATTTGGTTATTTTCTAAATACTCAATATCAAAAGTCAAATTATCAATGTTGTAATATTTAGCAATTAGTTGATAGAACATAAAATGATAAAAGTTGCTAATCATTTGCTTTTGAGCATCAGTTGCATTTTCTTCAAATTCAATGTGACTTAAAAACTTATCAATAAGTTCATTAAGTGTATTTGAAGAAATACTCATTTCTTTTTTACTGTAAGCTGAATTATCTGCTTGCTTTTTGATTAACTTATAGTTAGCGAACTGCTCAATTGTAAAATAAAATTGCTTGATAATCTTTTTTAGATGTGAGTTGTATGCAATTACAAATTTAAGATTATTAATTTTGATTGATGACATTATTTTGCTTTATCCATTAACTGAATCAATTTGTAATAGTTTTCTAAAATACCATTAACAAATTTGTAGTAGCTTTCTTCTTGTGTCACGTTTGATTGGTCTAATGCTGGTGGGAAGAACATTTTTGTAATTTCAACTGACTCATTGAAAACAATTTTAGGTTGATTATTGAACAACTCAAAAGCACCGTTTAAAATTATTGCTCTAACAACTGGAGAAAGTCTTTCTCAACTTCAGTCACTGTTTAAAAGCGATGATAAAGTCTTTCTTAAAAACTTGTAGTTAGATGCAATTAAACTTAATCTTTTTGTTTCTTCAATATCAACAAAATCAAATTCAGTAACTGCAGTAGGGACGTCAATTGCTTCATTTAAAAGTTCATATTTGTAAAGAACTTGAATAACATTTAACCTGATTTCTCTTCTTGATTTTTTATTACTCATAAAATACTCCTTAAATATTTTTTTAATTATATTAAAAAAATGTTTTTGTGTATTTTGCTTTTAGTTCTATGGTATAGAAAGTTTAAAAAAATATCTAACTTTTAGTTAGATATATTTAACAGTTTTTCTTGCTTCAATCTTGTTTTTGATTAATTCAAGAAGTGAGAATAAAGTAGATAAAATAAGTACATAAATTGGAATTGAAATTAAGGTTCTGAATATGATTGGTATCATAATGATTAGATAATTATTTCCTACTGTGTAATTACGTTTTAAGAATAAGTTTGCATAATTAATGAAGACATAAGGCCCATAAATTCATCTACATACAATCATAACAATCAGAACAATTCCAATAATCATAAATAAGTTTATGAAATAACTTGCAATTCTCTTATTTTGATCTTGTTTTGTGTATACATAAAGCATTATGAACAATAGAACAAAAGTTAGAATAAATGAAATTGCAATTATTATGTATAAAGTTGCATCTGTAAGAGCACCAACTCCAAAAATTTTGCTGATTTTAAGACCTTCAATTAAGTTAGTTTTTTTATTCTTAAAAAAGAATTTTGGATTATCTGAATTTGATACTAAAACCACTGTAAGGAAGGTAGAAAAGAGTGAAATAAGTATCATTACAAATGTCGCAATAACTGCTTTTATTGATTTTGTCTTATACATAAAAATGAATAGTTTTGTAATCAATACAACTGCAATTGGAACTATTGCATACATTCAATATCAAGATCAAACTCCACCATTAAATAATAGTGCAAAAAAGTCTGATGCAACTCCTAAAAGTGCTGCTTTATAAGTTGTGAAAAAGATTGCATAGATAATGTAAAACACATATTCAAAGTCTAATCCAGCTTTAGAAAGTCCTGTAAATTTAACAAGTGTTTGGACTATTAAAAATAATCCCATTGTTATGCCGGCAATTGACATTTCATAAACATCAAATTTAAATTCAACATTTTTGAATCTTGAAAACTTGTTTTCAGATTCTAAATTGATTAAATAAATTAATTCATCAACCTTTTCAATCGAATTTCTTTGCTTATCTGAAAGGTATAAAGTGTTTACAAAGAAAATTTTGTAAACAACATCAATAGGTGGTATTACTGCTGTTATATAAAGTAAATTAAAAAGATGCTTTTTATTACTTAATACAAAATGCATTCTCGGATTAAAAGTGTAATAACCATTTTTAACTTTTTTAGCCAGCTCACTAGCGTCGTAGAATGATTTGAGAGAATAAATAACTCAAATTATTGGGGCGAAAATTAGATATGTATATCATTGATTATTCTCCACTACATTTGATTTTCCACAAATTGCTAAAACAATAAATGTAATAATTATTAAAAAGGTTATTATTTGAGAAATTGATTTGATTATCATCTTTTTATTTAGGAAACTTCTAAATAAATCATTGATATATCAACGATTACCTTTATACTCCAATGTCTTCATGTATTTTTGTCTTCATGTATTTTTGTCTTCATGTATTTTTGTCTTCATGTATTTTTATATTATAAGTAATAAGCAAATTTTAGTAAGTAAAAAAGATAAAAAACAACTCCCAAAAGGGAGTTGTTTTTCATAACAAAAAAACAAATGAGGTCAGCGATTTCTCGCTGATATGGAGCGAGTGAAGGGAATCGAACCCTCACAGTCAGCTTGGAAGGCTGAAGTTCTACCATTAAACTACACTCGCATTCGTTATTGGTGTAAATATTATAACACACAATTAATTTTTTATAACGAAATTTTTTAAATTTTTTATTTTCTCGCACAAAGCAAAGCAACATCTGGCGCGCCCGACAAGACTCGAACTCGTAACCTTTAGGGCCGTAACCTAACGCTCTGTCCAATTGAGCTACGGGCGCATTTATGGAGGCACCAACGGGATTCGAACCCGTAATCAAAGTTTTGCAGACTCATGCCTTGGCCGTTTGGCTATGGTGCCTTGTGCTAACTTATTATAGTATATTTTTTATACTATGAAAATTTTTTTATTAAATTTTTAAACAATTTAAAGTGTTATTTATAAATCTGATAAAAACATATATTTATTAAAAGTAAATATAGAAATAAATTGGTTTTATTAAGTTTTTTTTACTTACAAAAGCAAATAAAAACACCATAGTTTGCACTATAGTGTCCTAATATCTATATAAATTATTCTTCAACTACTTCAGCAACATCTTCATCAGAGTTATTTTGTGATGCTTGTTGTGTATTTTGAGCATTTTGTTGAGCTGATGCATTAGCAAAGTTTCTGATAACTTCTTCAACTTGATCTAATTTTGTTTTAAGAGCAGGAATGTCTTTTTTGTTAATTAATTCTTGTAATTCACTAATTAATTTTTCAGATTCTGCCTTAGCTTTTTCGTCTAATTTGTCACCTTGTTCTGCGTTAGCTTTCTTAATTTGGTCAATTAATGATTCAGCTCTAACGATTGTTTCAGCTTCTTCTTTACGTTTTTTGTCAGCTTCTTTGTTTAATTCAGCTTCTTTAATCATTCTTTCAATTTCTGCTTCCGATAGTTTTGAAGAGTTTTGAATTGTGATTGATTGTTCTTTATTTGTTTTAACGTCTTTAGCTTTAACTGTTGTAATACCGTTCACGTCAATTGAGAAGCTAACTTCGATTTGAGGAATTCCTCTAGGAGCTGGTTCGATACCTGAAAGGTTGAATTGTCCTAATAATTTGTTGTCTGAAGCCATTTCTCTTTCACCTTGAACAACTGTAATCGTAACTTCTGTTTGGTTATCTGCAGCTGTTGAGAAGATTTGTGATTTTGTAACTGGGATTGTTGTATTTCTTGGGATAAGTGGTGTAGCAATACCTCCAAGTGTTTCAATACCTAATGTTAATGGTGTAACATCAAGTAATAAAATGTCATCAATGTCTCCTGCTAAAACAGCACCTTGAATAGCAGCACCGATTGAAACAACTTCATCTGGGTTAATTGAACGGTTAGGTTCTTTACCTAATGTTCTTTTTACCATTTCTTGAACAGCTGGCATTCTTGTTGATCCACCAACTAATAATACTTCGTGTAAGTCGTTAGCTGTAATTCCGGCTTCTTTTAAAGCATCTTCAATAGGTTTTCTTGTTCTATCTAATAAGTTAGCTGTCATAGCTTCAAATTCGCTACGTTTTAATTCTAATTCAACGTTTAACGGTCCGTTTGGTGTGATTGCTAAGAATGGTAAGTTAATAGCAGCTGTTGATTGGTTTGATAAGTCAATCTTTGCTTTTTCAGCTGTTTCTTTTAATCTTGACATAGCCATTTTGTCGCTTCTTACATCAAAATCGTATTTTAACTTAATTTGTGAAATCATTCATTCAACAATAGCGTGATCTCAGTCATCTCCACCTAAGTGGTTGTCTCCTGAAGTTGATAAAACTTCAAATGTTCCGTTTTCTAATTCAAGAACAGAAACATCAAATGTTCCTCCTCCTAAGTCATAAACAAGAACTTTCATTGATTTATCAGTTTTTTCTAAACCGAATGCAAGTGCAGCTGCAGTAGGTTCATTGATAATTCTAAGAACATCTAATCCAGCAATTTTACCTGCGATTTTTGTAGCTTCACGTTGAGCATTGTCAAAGTAAGCTGGAACTGTAATAACAGCTTTAGTTACTTTTTTACCTAATTTAGCTTCTGCATAATCTTTCATATATTGTAAGATCATTGCTGAAATTTCTTCAGGTTTGTAATCTTTTCCATTTAGTTTAACTGTTTTATCTGTTCCCATTAATCTTTTAATAGAAACAACTGTGTTTGGGTTTGTTTCAACTTGTCTTTTAGCAGCGTCCCCAACAATAATTTCATCTCCTTTAAATGCAACTACTGATGGAGTTGTTCTTTTCCCATTAGGGTTTTCTAAAACAACAGGTTGTTTATTTTCAATAACAGTAACAACAGAGTTTGTTGTACCTAAGTCAATTCCTAATACTATTTCTTTAGCCATATTTAATCTCCTTTTGCAATAAAATGTTTTCATCCTCTTTTTAATTGAGTATATTATAACAGAAATTTAGCAAAACAATAATTTATTTGCTAAATTTTCTTATTTTATTTTTGAGATAACAACTGATGCAGGTTTAACTACTCTATCACTAATTTTTAAACCGTATCTAACTACTCTTATAATAGAATTGTCAGCTTTATTATTATCTTGTTCGATTTGAACAACTTCTTGAGTGTGAGCATCAAATTCAGAACCTACAATTGGGTCAATTAATTGAGCACCATTTTCGTTAAATAGATTTTCAAATTGTTTTGCAACAATTGAAAATCCAAAGCAGTAGTTTTTAACAACTTCATTATCTGAATTTAAACCAGCATTCATAGCCCCCATATAATTGTTATATGGTTCCATAAATTCTTCCAAAAACTTAGATAATGCATATTTTTTGTTTTCTAAAACTTCTTGTTTTTTTGCTTCATTAGTTTTTGTAACTAATTCTTCATATTTTTGCTTGAAGTTTCCGTCTAATTCTTGAAGTTTTAATTTGTATGTATATTGATCTAATTGAATTTTGTTTTCTAATTCTTTAACTTTTGCATTTAAAGAATCAATTTGTGAAGATAATTGAATTTTTTCTGCATTAAGTTTTTCAATTTCTACAGCTAATAATTCTTTCTCTTTATC
The DNA here is from genome assembly GCF_034863325.1 of Mycoplasma sp. 4404. Classification (NCBI taxonomy): domain Bacteria; kingdom Bacillati; phylum Mycoplasmatota; class Mollicutes; order Mycoplasmatales; family Mycoplasmataceae; genus Mycoplasma; species Mycoplasma sp. 4404. The sequence continues at coordinate 117,079 of NZ_JAYFFE010000001.1, read as the reverse complement.
ATTAGCTTTTGATTCTTCTTTTTTAATGTGTGAAATCTGAAGTTTTATGTCTTTTAAATTAACATAAGCTTTTTTACCACGGAAGTCTTTAAAAATGTAATCACTTGGAAACACTAATTTGATAGTTAATTTTTTATTAAATTTTTGACCAATTAAATATTTGTCAAAATCAGGTAAGTATTCATTTTTACCAACTATGATTGTTTTTTTACCTTTAAATTCAATAATTTCTTTTGAATCTAAGAAAAGCTCAAATTCAGCAGTAATTTTATTACCCTCAAAAATCTTTCCCTTTGTTAAATAATTATTCATTTTTCTCCTCTTTTGCTCTTAATTTTTACAGCAAGATTATTTTTTCTTATTACTTAAAATTCTTTCCAACATTGCAAGCGCGGTCTTCATATCATCATATTTTGAAGTAGTAGCACCTACTATAGCAATTTCAGTGATTTGATTATGATTGTTAATTTTCTTTGACATATATGTTCCTGAATTATCAATTTGAATTCTTATGTTTTCCTCATCTTCAATTTGAGATTCAATACTTTCTCAAATTGAGTGATTTTCAATCAACTCAATCATTTTTGAAAGGTCTTCTCTTTGAATATTTTGACTCAAGATAATGTTATTTTTTCCATAAACATTATTTTTATTTCTTGTTCTAGTCTTGAAGTTGCCAAAAACATTTCTAACAAATGAGTTGATAAGCTCTTGATATTTTTGAACTGCTTCTTTTAAAATAGGTTCTAAAATTGCAACAGTTTCAGGAATTTCACAAAGTGGTTTATCAACTAATCTTTCTTTGAAAATTCTTACTGCTGTTTTAACGTCAGTCATTCTAAATTCGTTATTTTCAATATTCAAAATTCTTGAAAATACATCACCATTTGATGTAACTAATACAATTGTCGCTTTTGTAGGTGACAATACAACTAAATCAATACTTTTAAGAAGTGTTTGATCATCGATATTATTAGTTGTAATCATTGTATAACCTGACATATCTGCAATAATTTGAGCTGCTTTTTCAACTGTATTATCAATATCAACTTTTTTGTTTGCTAATATAGCTTCAATTTTGTTTTCAAATTCTGATGTCTGTGGTTTAGCAAGATATTTAGCATAATAATTAAGACCTAATAAAGTAGGAATTCTTCCACTTGTTCCGGACTCTTTTATAAGGTAACCTAACTCTTCAAGCTCACCTAAAATGTATCTCATTTTAGCGCTTGAAAAATCTAATTCAGGATGTACCTTACTATATTTTTCAACTAAATATGCGCTACTTACAGCGTTTCCTGTTTCAATGTAAGCTTGAACCGTAGATCTTAAAACTGGTTCGTGTTTTGGTTTTAATCTTGTGTAATCTGAAGTTTCTTTTTTTGTTTCCATAGAAAATATTTTAGCATAAGTTAGCAAAAAACAAAGCTAATTGCTAAAATTATTTACAAGATGAATTCTTCTTTATTTTAATAAAGAAGTCATTTGTTTAATTAACAATTAACTTTGTTTTTTAATTACATAATAGATAGCATTATCACTAAAATCTAATGCATTTTTTGTTTCTTTTCCTAAACTATCTCTATGTGCATATTTATAAATTTGTTTAATTCTAGCTTCATTTAAAAGCGACATAATTTCATCAAAATCATAATAAGATAAAACACCTTTTTGTCCTTCCTGATAGTAGACAAAGTCACCTTTATCTCAGTTAGAAATATTTTTAAACTTAATTTCTTTTTCTTGCTGTCTAATTAATTTTTCTCTATTAATATCACCTTTAGCTTCGTGAGCACTAAAAACTATGTATCCATTAGGTTTTAGTGCAGTATAAGCATTTTTTAATGCATTAATTTTATTAATTCTATAAGGAATGCACATTAGTGAATTGAATGTGAAGATCATAAAATCGTATTGCTTTTGATATTTATAATTTGATAAATCAACTTCATAAAAATTCACATTTATGTTAGTTTTGTTTGAATGATTTTCAGTTAAATATTCTTTAGCTTTTTTAATTGAATTTTTACTAATATCATAGCCGTCAAGGTTTAAAAATCCTAAATCAAGTGCTCCAAATATAAAGCGTCCAGTACCTGTTCCTAAATCTGCAATGTTTGCAGTTTTAGAAATATTTAGGTTTTTTAGTCAATATTTTTCAGCATTTAAAATACCAACATTTTCAATAGCTTCAAAGTAATGTTTAAGTGAACTATCAGTATCATAAACTGAAGTTAACTCATTAACTGACATAGTAATAGTTTGTGAATTTTTCATAAAGCAATTATATTAAAAGTTAGATTATCACACTTAATTTTTAGACTAATTCATAAGCTGTATAAAGATAAAAAACTAATATTTAATTTATAAAATTAAATAAATACACTTTTTTAAAAAAAGTATAATATATAAGCAATTTATAAATAGCTTTATAAATTATCAAAAGTTTAGTTTAGATATAGAAAGGAAGCAAAATTATGAAAAAAGTTGCTATTAACGGATTTGGAAGAATCGGAAGATTATTCTTACGTAGATTATTACAAACAAACTCAAAAGATATGCAAGTTGTTGCTGTTAACGACTTAACAGACCCAGCTACATTAGCTCACTTATTAAAATACGATACAGCATACCACACATTACCAGTTGATGTTGAAGTTAAAGAAGGTGCTATTGTTGTTAATGGAAATGAAATTAAAGTTTTATCAGAAAGAGACCCTGAAAACTTACCTTGAGCAGAATTAGGAATTGACCTTGTTGTTGAATCAACAGGATTCTTCACAAAACGTGAAGGTGCAGAAAAACACTTAAAAGCAGGTGCTAAAAAAGTTGTTGTTTCAGCTCCATCAGATAAAGATGTTAAAACAATCGTTTACAACGTAAACCACAACATCTTAACAAGCGAAGATAAATTAATCTCAGCTGCTTCATGTACAACAAACTGTTTAGCTCCAGTTGTTAAAGTTTTAGTTGACAACTTTGGAATTAAAAGTGGTTTCATGACAACAGTTCACGCTTACACAGCTGACCAAAGATTACAAGATGCTCCTCACAAGGACTTAAGAAGAGCACGTGCAGCAGCACAAAACATTGTTCCTACATCTACAGGAGCAGCAAAAGCTATTGGATTAGTAGTTCCAGAAGCTACAGGTGTTTTAAGCGGTTCAGCTCTTAGAGTTCCTACAATTACAGGTTCAGTAGTCGACTTAACAGTTGTTTTAGACAAGCGACCAACAGTTGAAGAATTAAACGCAGCTGTTAAAGCAGCAGCAAGTGAAACATTATTATATACAGAAGCTCCATTAGTGTCTTCAGATATCGTTGGTGCTACATATGGTTCAATCTTTGATGCTCAATTAACAGACGTTTTAGAAACAGAAAATGGAAGACTTTACAAAGTTATTTCATGATATGACAACGAAATGTCATACGTTTCACAATTAGTTAGAACAGTAGAACACTTTGCTAAATTATAATAATCAATGACACAGCTAAAACAGCTGTGTTTTTTTGTGTTACTCATCTCAAAAACTTAATATAATTAATAATATATTAATCATATTAAGGAAAAAATATGCCTTTTACATTAATCGCAATTTCTATAATTCAAGTTATCTTAGGTTGATTTGTTATTTTCGAAAAATCTGGTCTCTTATTCTACAAATCACTTCTAAAATTAACTAATGCAAAAATTGAACAACTTAAAATTTGAAATAAACAAAACAAAGTTGTAAACATAAAATACCTTGAAGGTAAAGATTATCTATTGAAAACTATCCAAAACAAGGTTATTATTCCTGCAATAGTCCTATTTTTCGTTCATGTAGCTTTATATGTGGTTTTATTTTTAGAACTATTTTTGCTACCTGGCAATGATCGTTTCAATGAAATATATAAAACATTATTCCCGATAGTTGTTATACCAATTAGTTATTTACAATTCTTTTCATTGTTTATTATTCCTTACTTTTTTGTGTTCAAGAAAAGGTTAAATGATGAATTCAAAAAAGCTAAGAAAGTTAGATTTAGTCATAATGTAGAAATGTTTGAAGGGGTTGAATTAACTGAACCACAAATATCTGACATAAACTTATTCAAATTTAATGATAAAAACTCTAGATTAATTATTTGAAAACCTATTATGTTCTATGGTAAAGCCGAATCATTTAGTTCAATTTTTCCTATTAATATAGCTTCAAGAAAAATGAAAAATAGAGCTGACATCGAAAAATTAACATACTTCTTATTAAACTTCAATTCAATTGGAGTTTGGCTCAAATCAGAAGATAAGCAAGTTTATGTTAAAGTATATAGAGCATTATTTGAAACTCAAAATTTCTTATAAATTAAACTATAAAACTACTTTTAAAGCTTACTCACTAGCTTAAAAGTAGTTTTTCTTATTATCAAATTAACTGAAAATACTTTTTATTTTCTTTAAGTTCATAAGTTGTAAAAAATAATATAATATTAAAATATTATATTATTAGGAGGGTTAAATGATATATGACAAGTTTGTCAACGTAGGTAAATATGATTATGGCAATAGTAGTTTAAGTAAAGCAATGAATTTAATTAATTCATATGATTTTGATAATTTACCATATGGTGTAACTAATATTGATGAAAATATTAGAATAGTGAAACTTAATTACACACCATTTTATAACCATTTATTTGGTGAAATTCATAATAACACTATTGATATTCATATTAATTTACTTGATACAAAAGAAGTTGTTTATTATGATTTAAATCCAAATAATGTAAACAATGAAATTTTGAATGAAAATAAAGATAATGATGTTAAATTCGTTCAAATGAATTCATACGATAATAAATTAATGTTAAACAAAAATGAGTTTGTTCTTTTCTTTGAGAATGAAACACATATGTTTGATTTATTAGACAAAAATAGTCCAAAAGACAAGATAATAATTAAAATTAAGACAAATAATTAATTAGGAGAAATTTATGTACTCAATTAAAAAAATATTATTAAGACCTGAGTTTTTTGATGGTTGAACTGATGTAACTATTAAAGGATGAGTTTCATCAAACAGAGGAAACAAAAAAATTCGTTTCATTGAAGTAAACGATGGTTCAACTATTTCAAACTTGCAAGTTGTCTTCAAAGGCGAAGCTTTTGATTTTGACTTATTAGACCAAACTAAACCTGGTTCAGCAATCATTATTAAAGGTTCATTGCACGCAACACCAAATGCGCCTCAACCAATTGAATTAGTAGCTACAGAAGTTACAGTAAAAAAAGTTGATGAAGATTATCCAATTCAAAACCAAGAAATAAACCTTGAAACATTAAGAGAAATTCCACACTTAAGACACAGAACAAACTTAATTAAAGCAATTATGCTTGTTAGATCAACATTAGCTCACGAAATTCACAAGTACTTCATTTCAAAAGAATTCTTCTTAATGGCTTCTCCAATTATTACAAGTAACGATGGAGAGGGAGCCGGAGAAACATTCATAGTTTCAGATAACGAATCAAAAGATCCATTCTTTGGAAAATCTAAGAAAGCTACATTAGGTGTTACTGGACAATTACACGGTGAAAGTTACGCAATTGGAATGAACAAAATTTATACTTTTGCACCTACATTTAGAGCAGAAAACTCAAACACAAAAAGACACTTAGCAGAATTCTGAATGATTGAACCTGAAGTTGCATTCTACAACTTATTTGATGTTATTCATTTAGCAGACGATATGCTTAAAGTCGTTGTAAGAAACACATTAGCTAAAAATAAAACTGAAATTGAATATTTAGATAAAGTAACAAACAATGGTTTAATCAAAAGATTAGAGCACTTTGTTGAAACACCTTTAAAAATCATTGATTATAAAGAAGCAATCGAAGAACTTAAAAAAGTTGCAGATACATTTGAAAACAAAGATATTTACTTCGGTTTAGATTTAGCTTCAGAGCACGAAAAATACTTAACAGATAAACTTTATAAAGCACCTGTTGCAGTAATTAACTTCCCTAAAGATTTCAAAGCATTCTATATGAAACAAAATGAAGATAATAAAACAGTTGCTGCATTTGACTTATTAGTACCTGGTGTAGGAGAAATGATTGGTGGTTCTGAACGTGAATCTGATTATGATAAATTAGTTACACGTGTAAAAGAATTAGGTATTGATCAAGAAGACTTACAATGATACTTAGACTTACGTAGATTTGGGCATATGTTAACTTCTGGATTTGGAATTGGATTTGAAAGATTAGTTATGTATGTGACTGGTACAGAAAACATTAGAGAAACAATTCCATACCCAAGATCAAACGGAAGCATCAAAATGTAATTTAAACACTCTTTATGAGTGTTTTTATTTTTAAAAAGACGTGTAAATAATATAATAATTAAATAAAGGAGTTTAATGAAATTAATATTTAACGATTTGCCAATTTGAGCTCACTTACTCATATTAGCCGTATTTTTTGCAATTTTAATTGTAATACTAACTTTTGCACATTCTTTCATTCAAAAAACTGTAAGATTAACAAATTCATATAAACAAGTCCAAATTCAAAAATGAAGCGAAGAAAATAAAGTTGTCAATAAAAAGTATTTAGATGGAGCTAAAAAGATTTTTAAATATATCACTATACCATTTATTATGCTTTCTGCTTGAATTTTTATTTCGATTGTCTTTTCTATTATGGATATAGTATATGCAGCTAGAGAATTAAGTATTAGTGTTTCATTTGATACATCTGCTTTATATACATTAATAATATCATCCAGCTGCATAATAATCACATTAATGTTCATTTTTCATATTGTTATGTATTCTATACAATATGTAAAATTTGTTAAATTACTTAAACAAATTAAAAATAGCAAAATACAATGAAAAGAAAATGCAAAACTATTCACTAAAGCATATGACAATAATGGAAGCTCAACTGACTTTGAACTTAAACATATTGGTGCAAATAGTGACTTCAATAAATTTATGAATAATGGTGTTATAGGATTAGCTGTTAAAGGTGTAAGAGAGTTGTTTGGTCCTAAATTATGAAAATGAAACAAAGAAACCTACAGCGATATTACATATTTTGTATTCAATTTTGAAGATATCGAAGAATTTTTAGTTAATGAAAATGATTCATATGTTAGAACTTGAAAAGAATTAAATCAAAAGTAAATGAAAATCAACTAGATAGAAAATTCTAGTTGATTTTTTTAATTAATAAAACTTTTTAATTAATTGATAAAGTGATTCTACAACATTTGTATCATCAACGTGCATTGAATCAACATTTACATATTGAGTGTCAAATAATGCATAGTATAGAACCTTACCTTCCTTAAATCACTTAGGTAAGATTGCATTTTTATATAATTTTGTGAAATTTGGAAGTCTATATGAGAGTGTTGTTGCTCTGTTTTTGATTATTAATTTGTCTAATTTCATTTTTTTAGGAAATTCTTTAGTTGAAATTTTTGAATAGAAATAATCTGCAAGATTTTTATGTTCTTCTGTTATATCAATAATTTCTCAACCTCTCATTGTTTTATGTCATACACGAGCTACTACAATGAAGTTTTTAAATAATAAATATGAGAAGTATCCATTCATTAAGATTAAAACAATGATAATAAGTAAGTTTGTTATTCTAGTAATACCTTTGTCAGTATTTGTTCCTAAAAAATCTTTTAAAAAATATACTGATGCAAGACAAATTGCAAATACATTAAACATAAATTGCAGCGAAATTAAAACAATTAACATAATGTAATGAAAGTTTCAATATTTATTCATTCTTTCATCAATTTTGTAAGAATTAAAGAATTTTTCATTATTTTGAAAATGTACTGCATTCATTTTTGCATGATTAATGAAGTTTCCATAAGTAATAGCAATAGATGCAAATAGCAATAGTCCTGTACTACTAAATGCAACTGCTAATCAAAAAAATACACTTGACATAAGACTCCTTTTAGTTTATTGATATTTATTTTAATAATTTTACATTATTAAAATTAAAATAAAAATAACTAGATTAATCTAGCTATTTTTCAAAATTATATAATCATTATATTAATGGAATTTCAGCTTTGAATGAATCTCCAATTTTGTTGTTTTTAAAACTTGTAGCATCAAAAATATTTGCATCATAGATAATTACAACTTGTTCTTTTTGTGAGTCATATTTAGCTCATTTACTATCTTCAGGATATACAGCTTCATTTCTATCTTGAGCAATCATTTTTCAATTTGAACCATCTTTATTTAATTCGTCTAATATAGCTTGAACTTTATCTGCCCTGTCGTAGTTAATTTCAGTTAAACCAACTATGTCAAATCCTAATGCTTTAATAATTTTTGAGATTGCTATATATTTGAAATCTCTAGTACTTAGGAATGTTTCATAATCATCAGATGTTCCATAGTTTAACACATTTCAGTGAGCTATACGAAGTGCATTAGCATCTTTTCTATGTAAATCTATAGAATGGTTTGAATGTGGTAAAGTAACATTATTTTTAACTTTAACATCAGTTCACACAGGAGCATGATCTGATAATCTAGCTCTAATTGGTTCTTTAGGTTTATTACTTGTGTAGTAATTTAAGTTCATATCTTCAGACGCAAGCACATTGTTTCTAAATGAACTTCAAATATCAAATTTAAATGCTAATTCAGGCGCATTAACTTGTGTCAATGTTTCTAAATATTGTTTATTCTTGTTCTTAAAGAACATTTTATCATATGGTTGTGAATATACACCATTTGTTCTACCTAATGAAGTGTAGTGAGCCTTATTGTCATCTTCACCTAAATTAGTAATTGTAAATTTATAGCTTTCTGGATAAAGATTTTGAATACTGAAGAAATCAGCACTAATGTTTGTATCACCACCAAAAATAACAAAACTATTATCTTGTGAAATTGATTCAAAATGTCTTGCTACATTTGGTAATCCTAAAAATTCAGAGACTTCTTGAGCACCTGCTGATTTTGGTTTACCATTTGCTGTTTCAATATTGAAGTAGTCTGTATTTATTGATTTTTCATCTTTAGCATTTTTAGCAACACCTGGAGAATCTAAGTGAGCGAAAATTGTTGTGAAGTATGTATTGTCATTTTTGAGTTTAAATTGTGCTCCAAAAGGTGGTCTAACATATACTGTTCTTTTTTCACTATTAATAATGTATCCTTCAGGTTCTTCTGGATTAACAGGTTCTGGTTGAGTTTCAGAATCTGCTTGAGGGTTAGGATTCTTGTTTCCTGGATTAGGATTGTTTGGTTGTGGATTTGTTGGTTCTACAGAAGGATTTTGAGTACCTGGGTTATTTGGTGGAGTAGTTGGTTGTTCAGGAGTTGTAGTTGTTTCTTCTCCAAATAAGAAGACTTGTTCTCCACCTTTGTTGTGTAGTTTATCTCAGAAACGAAGAGTAACCTTTTTATCTTTTTTGTTAAATCTACATCTAATTTTCTTTGTTCTTAATCTTTTATTGTTAGCATCAGTTTCATTTCTATATAAGTCGTGTTTTCTTCTATCGAATCTGAAGACAAATTCTTTAACAGTTCCTTTTTTAACAAAAACATTACCATCATCATCTAATGTTAAATCAAATTCAACTTCTTTTGTGTTGTTTTGATCTAATGATTCTACATAGTTTGTTAATGTTTCTTTTGTATTATCTAATGAAACTGAAACACTGAGAGGTTGAACTGATAATGATGGTGTAGGTTGTTCTGGATTAGATGGGTTTTGTCCATCATCTGGAGTTGCTGGTTTATCTGATTCTGTTGAATTACATGAAACAGCAACGGTGGTGACTGTCGGTATTGAAATAAGTGAAGTTAAAAGTAATTTAAATTTAGTTTGCATATCGTGCCTCCTTAACTTAATTTAATATGAACTTTACATATTTTTAATTGTAATAAATTTACGAAATTTGTTAAGGTTAAATTCAAATTTAATTAATTTTTTTCACATTTTGTGAAAATTAAAAAAGCAAAACCTTTTTAAGATTTTGCCTTTGTTTTTCAACTTTTTTGAATTCTTATTTAATATTTGCATATGGAAGATACTCAGCTGATACTGTGTATCCTGTTGGTAATGAAGTTTGAATTTGACTATTAATGTATTCAACTGATAAGTTTGAAATATCTTTTCTTGAACCAATACTGTTAACTAATTTCTTAGTCGCATTTTCCCCTTCACCTTCAGTTACATATTCATTGCTTGTGTAATAGAATTCTGTGTAAAGTTTAAATACATCTAAGAAGTATCATTCACCTGTTTTTCTATTTTGGAATTCTAATCAGTAACTATTTTCAAGTTCTGGTGAATTTCCACGAATTACTTGGATGTTTGTGATACCTAATGTAAATCCAATTTTTGCAAATAATTCTGCAAATGATTGAACGTTTGTACCAACTTTAGCTTTTCCTTGTAATAACTTTTTGAATGATTGTTCATAACCTTCTTGTAAAGTTACATCTATTGTTGCTTCTAAGTTTGTTGCTCTTCTAGGTAACTTGTATTGATGAGTCATAATTGCATCAATTTCTTTATCAATAGCTTTAGTTTCTTCATTTTCAACACCATTATTTGCTTTTAATAAAGCAATTTTTTGAAGCTCAATTTCTTTTAATCTTGCAATATCTCTCATCATTTTGTCATAAATTGGTTGACAGTGATCAAGATATGCTTGGAATACTTCTCTATCTTTGGCTTTAGTTGTTGATACTTCTAATTTCATTCTAGCATTTTGATATTGACCTTGTAATGATGTGAAGTATCCGTATGCTGTAAGAGGTTCTGTACCAAATCAAGCTAAATATTTGTGTGTTTGGAAGAATTTAAGTGGGTCAGCACTAAATTCAGATGCCTCTTCAGGTGTAAGAGCTGTTTGATTGAACTCTGTAATATTATGAGATGTTATCTTATTAATGTTATCAATTGAAATTTGTTTAAAGATCTTGAAATCATCTGATGGTTCATTTGTATCTGGGTTTAATCCATCAATGAAGTATAAAGGCGAAAACCCTCCTCCAACTCCCATTAATGATTGAGTCATAATGTTTCCATCTTTATCTCTTTTAATTGTGAATGATTGTGATTTTTGTATTAATAAGTTAACAATATTAGAAACCATATCACGTTCTTTAGAAATTGTTGAATCATAATCAAAGTTTAACAATGAACCTTGAATTGTTTTAAAGAATGATTGGAAAAGTGATGAAGAAATACCTGAATTAGTTTTGTTAACTACTGAGAAATTGATTGTGTAACTTCTATCAGCTGCATTTTGTTTAAGAATTCTGCTATTTGAATCTCTTGTTTCATCTTCAATAATAGCATCCATAAATGGAGAATTTTTAAAGTAAATTTTAAGAGCTTCTTTAACATCTTCTAATGAAATGAATTTAGTAGGATCTTCGTTGAAGAAAACAACTTTCATTAATGAATCAATTTTTGAAACGATTGCAATTTGTTTTTCTGAGTAACCTGCATCTTCTAACTGTTTAGCAGTTAATTTTTGAATTGCAACTTTTTCGAAATCTTCAACTTTTTCAGTAGGGTGTTTTGTATTTGTATCTTTTGAAGCGTAATAGTCATTAAGTAATGTTGCAACGCTACCAACTAATGTACGTGCCTTATCTTTTGCATCATTATTTGCATCTTTTAATGTTTCTGAAAATACTTTTTCATCTACTGAAATTGATTTGTGGTTTTCGCTAATTGTATATAACTTATCAGCAACAATTTTTACATCATCGTTTTTAATATCGAATGAATTTTTGAATAAGAAATCTCAGTATGTGAATGTATAAGTCATAACATTACTGTTATCAAGTTCTTTAAAGAATTGAATTAAACCAGGTTTTTGTTCTCATTCTTTAAATTTAGCTATAACATCAGCATCTTTAATTCTCTCTTGTGTTCTTTTTACAAATGAGTTATTGACATCATAGTTTTTAGCAAATTTTACAGTAACATCATCTTCATATAAACATGAGACTGCTGTAAGTGGCATTGTTACAACTGCAGCTGTTCCTAGTAAAAATGAGAAAGCTTTTTTAGAGAATAATTTTTTCATAAATAACTATCCTAGCATTTCAGAATATCTTCAAGATTTAATTCCGGCATATGTTATGACTGAACCCATCAAGAATAATAAGCATGAAAATGCTAAACCTCCTATTGAATAAGCTTTTGTATATTGATATGATTGTAAAATTTTAGCATCTAAGGTAGTTTTGTTAATATCAAGTAATGATTGAACATTATTAATTAAAATTGATAAACCAATAATTGCACCTAATGCAACCACTGTTAATATTGCTCAAATAACAACTTTTGTTCTAACGTTTTTCATATACTATCCTTTAATTGTTGAACCTTGTCTACTGATTGATGCCATAATACGTTTTCTAAAGATTAAGAAGAATAAGAACACAGGAATAATTGAAAGAAGTGATGCAGCTAATTTAACGTTTTGCATTGTGTTTGCCCCTGATTCTGGATCACTTGGATCGAATCCGGCTTTGAATAATCACACTGACATAACTTGTAAGTCTTGACCACCAATTGTAGAAATAAGAGCTGGTCATAAGTATGAGTTTCATGAAGCAAGAGATGTAAGAATAACGATTGTTAATGTTGTTGGCATAACCATTGGGAATGCAACTTTGAATAAGTATTTCATTCCTCCAGCACCATCAACAAGTGAAACTTCTTTAATTCTTCCAGGGATTGCTTCGAAAGCATTTTTATACATAACTGTATTGAAAATACTTGCTGTGAATGGGAACGCAACTGCTAATAAGAATGTAATGTAAGTTTTGTAAAGTTTTGTTTTAAGAACAATTAAGTATTGTCCTGATAATAAGGCAACTTCTGGTAACACAAGTAAAGCAAGGGCAATAAATCACACAAGTCCTTTTCCACGTCAGTTTCTTAGTGAGAATGCATATCCCATTAAGAATGTAACAAAGACCTTAAGTACAACTGAAATAATAACGTTGAACATTGTGAATACAAAGGCCTTACCATAACCTGTTGAGAATGCTCTCTTATAAGTGTTAGCTACAACTTCAGATCATGAAGCAATAACAAGGTGCCCTTCTATGTATGTTTTTCCTTCTGCAAATGAAGGTAAGAATTTAAATTGTTGTTTTAATGATTGAGATTCACCATCGTTCATTAATGAAATTGAGATCATGTAGAAGAATGGGAATAGGATAATAACTCCAAATAATGCAAGTAAGAATAATTTTAATGCTGATGAGGTAAGAACTTTTGAAAATGAAGTCTCTTTAACTTGACTAGCTGACTTCTCTTGATTTTTGCGCAATTTCTTTTGCATCATGCGCTTGTGTATTCATAACTTTAACTCAAACATTTCTTTCTCCTAAGTTATTTAATGTTAACTGCATCAAGAAGAATCCTCCACGGATCATTGATGAGAATATTACCCCGATCACGAATAGCGAGATACTTGCTGCTCCTGCTAAACGTCTGTCACCTGTAGATGTAGCGTAGTACACGAACATCATAAGAGATGAACCCCCGTTGTTTAAAGCGTTATTTGGTTTGTTTTCAAATAATGCTAATGGGAATACTTTAAGACCACCAATAATTCCTAATGTAATTAAGAAGTTAATTGTACTTTTAATTGATGGTAATGTAATTGCGAAAAATTGTTTAACTTCACCTGTTCCATCAATTGATGCTGAACGGTATAAGTTTTTATCAACACCCAACATAGCTGTTGTGAAGATTAAGATATTGAAAGCAAGACCACTTCAAATACCATTAATAATCATAGCTACAAGAGCGTTGAATGTGTAAGGATCACCTGTTGTTAATCATGGAATATTTTTTCCGATTAATTGGTTAACAAGTCCATATGTACTGAATAATTGAATGAATGCTAAAGAAACAGCAACAGCATTTGTAACATAAGGCATGAAGAATACTGTTTGTCAAAATCCTCTAGCTCACTTTCTGTAAAGCTTAGCAATAACTGATGATACTACTAAGGCAATCATCATAACAAATGGAAGAACAAATAAACCATAGATAAATGAGTTTCTAACCCCAACAGCAAAGTATTGGTTTGTGAAAACACTTGCATAGTTTTGTCCTGTTAATGACCCTGTTTCTGTTGTTAATGATTCATAAATGTTAATGAATAAAGGTGTAATTGTGAATAATGATAACAATATAACACCTGGTAATAAGAATAACATCGGAATTCAGAACGGTGTTTTCTTATCTAAAATTGTGTGTGATAAAGTAGATTTTCTTTTCGCTTGTTTTTTTATAGATCAATTAAACAAGAAAGGAAAATTTTCTTGTATAAAACTATGAAACTTATTTCTTGATATCATATTCTATTCTCTCTTCAGATAAAGCATCGAAAATGTGTAATTTCTTCAATGGTACATCGAAGTAAATTTCATCATTTTTAGCAAATGAGTAGTTGTTGTCTAATAAGAAGTTAATTCTTCCTACTCCTTCAACTAAAACAACTAATTTACTTTCTTTTCCGAAGTTTTCTACCACTACTACTTTACCTTTGAACATAGAACCTTGTTCTTTTGATTTAATAATGAAATCTTCTGAACGAACACCAATGTTTAATGTGATGTTGTCTTTATTGTCGTGAAGTTTGATTTCTGGAAGTTTTACGTCAGCCATTGTAACTACACCATCTTTAACTTCTGATTTGAATAATCCCATTTCTGGCATACCAAGGAATCTTGCAACGAATTGGTTTCTTGGTTTTGAGTAAAGTTCCATTGGTGTACCCATTTGTTGAACTCTAGCAGTTGACATACATACGATAATGTCTGAAATAGACATAGCTTCCTCTTGGTCGTGTGTAACGAAAACTGTTGTAATACCTAATGATTGTTGGATTTCTCTAATTCATTGACGAGTTGAGATACGTAATTTAGCATCTAAGTTTGAAAGTGGCTCGTCCATTAAAAGAATTTGAGGTTTTTTAACAATAGCACGTGCAATAGAAACACGTTGTTGTTGACCCCCTGATAAACGAGTAGGTTTCTTTTGTAAGATGTGAACAATTTCTACACGTTTAGCAACTTCCATAACTTCGTTGTGAATAGCTTTTTTAAGACTGATAACTTTCTTAGATAATTCTCTAATTTGTTCTCTGTCTTCATCTGATAATAAAGCAAAACCAATAGTTTTTCTTTCTCTTTTCATTGCTTCTTTAACAGAATATTTGTCTTCAAGTTCTTCAACAATACTGTAGAAGTGTTCTTCAGCTACTTTTGGTAATCTCTTTTCATCAGAAACTAATCCTAAGTATTCTTCATCTTCTTTAATTGTTTTGTTATATTCTGCTTTAGCGTTTAAGTATGCAGCTTTCTTTTCAGCTTTTTCTACTTGGTATCTAGCAATGATTTCTTTTTGTTTTAATAAGAATTTGTAACGAGTTAATAATTTAATAGCTTTTTGTTCTAATTTAATAATTGCTATTCTGTCTTTTAAGACTAATTCACTTAAATCAAGTTGAACTAACTCAGCTGTGAAATCTTGTAAACTATTAATTCTTTCTTGATACTCTTCTTCTGATTTTGGTTTTGAGAATTTAAGAATGCTCTTGTCATATGAAGCTAAGAATTCTGATTGTTTTAATTCATTTTCATTAATTAACCCATTAGCTTTATCATGAGCGAACTTGTATTTAATGTCTTGGATTTTTGTCGCTGAATCTTGTTTTGTTTTTTTGTTAGTTTTAATAACATTCTTTGTTAATACTGAAATTTCTGCATTTTCGTGAACTACTGAAACTGAATAATCAGTATGTGCTTTTTCAAGTTTGTTACTGATTCTTGAGTATGCTTCACTAACTTGACGTGAAATTTCAGTTTTAACTAATTTATAGTTTTTGAATGCTTTATTTAAGTGTTCAATTTCTGCTTCAGAAGCTCCTAATTTTCTTAAGTAAATAGAACGAATTCCATTTTTAGCTTCTTCTTTTTCTAAATAGAATTTTCTTTGTCATTCTGAGTCATTTCTTAATGGGAATGCAATATTGTGGTAAACACTCATGTGTGGGTATAAAGCATAGTTTTGGAAAACAAACCCGATTTTTCTGTTTTGAGGTGTGAAGTCAGTAACATCTTTACCTCTGAAAAGAATTTTTCCTGATGTAACTGTTAATAAACCTGCAATAGCATTAAGAGTTGTTGTTTTACCTGAACCAGATGGACCAAGTAATGTAACTAATTTTCCTTCTGGAATTCTAAAACTAACATTATCAACAGCTAATGTTTCACCGAAGTCAATGTTTAAGTTTTTTAATTCAATAGCAGGAATAGAATCAACATCAGTTGCTTCTAATTCTGAAACATATTGATTAATTTTACGAATATCTGCTTCGTGAGCTGATGAAAATGTTGTATTTTCTTTTTGTTTCATTTTATCCTTTCTTAATAAGAAAATTTAAAAACTAAAATTGCTTAAATCAATATTGTTAATTTTATTAATTCTAAGCCTCATTATTTTTTTGTAAGATTTTGTAAAGTTCCTCAAATGCTTGTCATTTACTATTTCTTTTTGCTATATAAACATATTTTTCAATTTGTTCTGCCTGTTCAAAGTAGTGGAAAAATCCTAATTTGTTTTCACGAGCATGGTTAAATGCTAATGCAATTTCTGGATAAATGCTGTTTACGTAGTTTGGAGAAGTTTTTGGTTCATTGTAATTTGCTTTTCAGTTAGCAAATGAATCATATGGTAATGTTAATCCTTCTCTTGTAATCTCTGCGTTATATGAATATCCAAAATCCTCACCAAAGAATATATCTGCAGTTAATCTACCATATGAGTCAGAACCAGATGTGAATCCGATTTTAACTTCATTTTTAACATTATAGAATTCTGAATTTGGATCTTCATTAAATAAGATTTGTTTTCCAAATTTTGATGATAATAATGCAAATCCATATTCGAATGGACAAGATAAAGTACTTGATACAGCTTTTTCTGGTGTGTCAATTCCTGAATATCTAATTGTGTATTTTGATCCTTTTGTTATAGAAGTGTTAATCATTTTCTTGTCTTCTAATGCTACAACAGTTGCTGTATCACCATCTGATACGCTAATAACTTTAGCTCTAAATGAGTTCATATCAATGAGTTTGTTGTTTCAATCGATAGATAATTTTTTCATTTTTGAATAAGATGGTTGTACTTCGAAATCAGACAATTTAGGTGTAATTGTAGAAGAAACGTTTAAACCGCTAGCTTGTGCTACAGTGCTAAATTTAGGCACTTTTCATAATTGACCATCTAATTTAATTGAAACTTCGAAATTAAAGTTAATTAATACAGGAATAGATGTCATATTTTGTAATAAAGTTTCTCTATTTGGTAAATCTTGTTTGAAATAATCACTTTTTGTATTTAATCCCATTGAATATGGATTTTTTTTATCTATTTTTACAATAACTTCATATTTTTTGCCTGCATTTATATCATTAATAAAGTATGTATATTCTATATTAATAAATGACTCTTCATATGATACAGCTGAATTAGAAGGAATTAAATATTGTGATTGTTCAACTATTTCAGGGTTAATGCTGAAACCAGAAGTCATCTCGTTATTAAGATCAGCACCAATAACATCTTTAATAGCATCAACAGCTTTAGCGAATTCAACTCTTGAATCTATAGATTCAAATGCCGGAACAACTTGTGCTGTTTTAGTAAATTTATTTTTTTCAAATTTTAAAGCAGTTCGAACAGGACCACCCACTTCTACATCCACTATGTTAGTACCCTCTTGAACTTTAACAACAGTAGCTTTATTTTCGTAACCACATGAAACACTCATTGCAATTGGTGTTAATGATAATGCTGAACCTAATACTAAAGGTATTAATTTATTTTTTAGCTTCATGTTTCTCCTTAATTTAAAAGCAAAAATATAGTTTTAACATAATTAAAACTATATTTTCATTTGTTTTTTAATGTATGAGAATTTTTGTTATTTAACTGTAGCGTTTCTAATAAAGTCCTCAAATGTTGGTTTTGCATGTGAAGGATCTGCTTTGTTTGAATCGATTCCTGCTTGTAATGAGTCTCATGCTCCTTGGACTCCACTTCTGAATGAATCAGCAAAAATTGACCCTGGTTCTTCAAATGTTACATATGGAACTTCATCTGCATCTGTTGACTTAGCAACGTTTGAGAATAATTCGAATGCTGTTTTTAAGTATGGGTTAAGTTTTCCTTTTGTAGGGAAATCTGTATTCTTTTCAAATCCTTTGTAAGGAAGGATGTATCCCATAGCACTTTGGAACATGTCACGTGGTGTTAAGTTTTCTGCAATAACTTCTTCTGCTCCACTGTTACCTTGAATTGTGAATCTTTCATATGTAGTTTCTGATGTCATTAATCAGTTTACAAATAATTTTGTTGCAAGATCACCTGCTTCAGTTGTATGAACACCGATCATTGATGGTCCTTGTACATAAACAACATTATATGGATCTTCAGAAGTTCATCTAAGTGGAACTGGTTGAGAAATTAATTCCTCTTTACCTAATAATTCAAGAGCTGTAGCTACTTTAATTGTGTATCCCATTGCAGTTAATTTAGCAACAAGAGCTTCGTCAGTGTTTTTAAGTGATTTGTTATCAACTGAATCTAAAAGTAAAATACCATAGTATTTTGTGCCATTTTTCTTTTTCAATTCAGCAACTGGAACGTTTTGTGCTTTAGCTTTTTCAATAATTTGGTCGCTACCATCTTTGTTAATTATAATTAATGATGCTTTTGGTAATGCTTGATCTGTTAATGCATTAGTAAATGTTGTTTCTTCAGCTGCATTAACAAATTGAAGTTCATAATTAGCATTTTTACCATTAGGGAATGTTGCTTCTGATGCACTGTGGATTGCATTTTTGTATTTTCCGAATGCTAATTTTCCAGATTCTAATTTTGATAATAAAACTAATCCTGGAGTTTTCTTGTTTTCAGAAAGTTTTAATGAGCTTCCTTTTTCATCGATTGTAACTGACGCACCTTTGTTAAGGCTGTTAATTAAATCTGATGATTCACCTGAAACATAGTTGTGTGAATATCCAGCTGTTGAACCGATTGAAAACGCCATGTAGTGTTTTGTTTGGTCATTTGATGAATATTGACCACCAGGATAGATTTTTAATCCTCCTGTTTCAATAGCAGCTTTTGTTTTGTTAAAGATTTCTTGTGTTTTTACATAAGCTGATGTACTTTGTTTACTAAGAACATCATAGTTAATAGATAATTTTCCAGCATTTCTTGATACTGATTCAATCATTGCTGCTGAAGCTTGTTTAAGGGCATCTTCTTGAGTCAATGTTGTTCCAGCTGATTTAGCTGCATCGACTTGATCTTTAAGTAAAGCACTATATAAAGCTTGGTTGTATAAAGCTGTATAGTCGTCTACTCCAAATACGTGTAATGTTGAATTTGTTGCAGCTGAGTTTACAAATAATTTTTGTGCCATAGCTGCAAAATCAAGTAATTCAGCATATGAGTTAAAGATTGCTTTACTTAATTTTTTAACATTACCACCTGTTCCTTTGTATTCGTTAACAATTGTTTCAACGTTTGCAACAGGTTCTCCTCAGATTTTCTTAACACCTTCACGGTCTCCTTGACCTTTTGCTTTAATGTTGTTGTATTCTTCTTGGAAATCTTCTGCAACTTCCATACCTTTTTCTACTAAAGTATCAAGAATGTATGAAAGAACCGGTGCGTTAATTGCGAAAATTGTTGTTGATTTAAACGCAGGTAAAATTCATGTTGATGGTAAATCAATATGCTCTGTTTGGAAGTTAGAAGTAATGAATTTTTCTGAGAATTGTGATAAATCTGTACTTGCTGATTTTAAGTTATCATTAAAGCTTAAAAGCATTTTTGCTTTTGCTAACTCTGAAGCAACTGTACTATAGTTTAAGATAAGGTTCATAAAGTCTGAGTTTTGTCTTGATGAAAGACCTTTTGTAACAATATCTTTACCAGCTGAGTATCCTGAACCTAAACGTTTTAGTCCTACTGGTAATGAACCTTTAAGTTTTGGCGCAACTTCTGTATTGTATTTTTCAACTAAAGCTGCTAAAGCTTTTTGTTGAACACCACCATCTGAGAATGTGTGACCAATAAGAATTTTGTCACCAACTGTAATTGTGTAAGGTTCAGCTGATGACATGTTAGGTGCTTCATTGTTTAAAATTCTGTCACCTAATGTTGAACCATTAATTTCTGCTCCATCTTTTTCTTCTTGAGTAAATGTTTCACCAGATGCGCTTACACTGCCTTCCTTACCACAAGAGATTGAAATAACTGGAGCTGTAAGAGCTAATAAAGCTGCTCCGTTAATCAATAATTTTTTGAATTTTGTCATTTTATCTCCTATATTGAAATAAAAATTTGAATAAATTTAAATTGTTTTGTTTAGATATTTTTGTTATGAGATTCTATTAGAAATCAATATACACAAATATTTTTTACGAATATGAATGTGAAAATTTCTAATTTCTAAAATTGAAAAAAAGTCAATTTAATTTCTGTATATTAGATTTCGTATTTATTATAAATAAATAAATAAATTTATTTATAAATATTTTCAAAAATTACTTATTTTTTTCACATTTTGTGAAAAATTAAGAAAAAAATAATTCCACATGTGGATAACTTACACGTGGAATTGAAATTTTAGTCTACTTTATTAAATCATTCAAGTGCAGTTGTTACATCACCTATCTCACCGATGATTGTAATATTGTCATCTTTATGTAATGTAACATCCCCTGTTGCACGTTTGAAAACCTTATCAGCTGATTGAATCAAAACAATAGTGATACCCTTTTCATTTAAACCAATTTCTTTAACTTGTTTGTTAAATAAGTTTTGGTTCTTAATTTTTGTTGAACCAACAACAAAGTTTCCTCCAATTTCTTGAAGTGTTTCACTATATCTAATAAAGTTTTTGTTAGCTGCAATTAATGCTGTTCTTGTACCTGATTCAAACTCAGGACGAATAATCACGTTAACACCAATTTGCTTTAAAACTCTTGCATGACGTTTTGTTGATGCTCTTGCAATAATGTTTTTTACTTTAAGTTCTAAAAGTGCAGCAACAATTTCGATGTTGTCTGATACAGCAACAACAACGGTTTCCATTTGGTCAATACCAATAGCTTGAAGTGTTCTTGTATCAGCTGCATCACCAATGATAATTTTGTCAACTTCATCTGCGTAAAGTTTCGCATTTTCATCATCTTTATCTAAAATAACAACGTCTTTTTTAAGTTTAATTAATTGATCGATAACAGCTTGACCGAATCTTCCTGTTCCGATAACTACTATTTCATTTTCATATTTGAGTTTCATATTTTCTCCAATCATTAACCAATGATAATGTCAGCTTCAACATATTCATAGGTACGACTAAAATCTTTTTTACGTTTTCAAACATTAAGTGTTGAACTAATTCCAAATTGCCCAATGAACATAACAATAATTAATGTTAATTTTGAAACTATATTTAAGTTTTTTGTAATTCCTGATGATAAACCAGTTGTTCCAAAGGCACTTGCTACTTCGAAAATTAAATTTTCCATTGAGAATCCTTCATTAGGGTCTTGCAAGAATGAGTTTTCGATTTTTCCACCATAATCTTGGAATGAACTGAATAGAATCATTGAAGCAATAAGAATAATAATTGTTGCAATTGTTAATATTTTTGCAGACATATTAACAGTGTCTTGGTTAATAGCTCTTTTGAA
This sequence comes from Mycoplasma sp. 4404, assembly GCF_034863325.1. NCBI lineage: Bacteria > Bacillati > Mycoplasmatota > Mollicutes > Mycoplasmatales > Mycoplasmataceae > Mycoplasma > Mycoplasma sp. 4404. The sequence goes on along the minus strand of NZ_JAYFFE010000001.1, from coordinate 95,269 downwards.
CACTCTAACTCTTGGTCTACCAAATAAAATTCTATATAGACCTAAAATTATAAGAGCTAAAGTTGTGGTTCTTATACCTCCACCGGTTGATGCAGGAGCTGAACCGATTATCATCATAAAGATAAACACAAAGGTTGAACCGTGTGTAAAATGTTTCATATTTACAGTAGCAAATCCAGCACTTCTTGTTGAAAGAGATGTGAAGAATACTGCAAAGAATTTATCAAATGTATTTCCGTATAATTGGCCTTTTTCAATGTATTGCTTAAGGTTTGAGAATTTTTCTAATTCTAAATCTTGCACATTTGCACCTTTTGAGAATCATTCAATGTAAGCTTTGTGAGTTTCATTACCAACACCCACAGGTAAGTGATATTGATTTCACAATGAATATGGATTTGAAGATGAAAGTTCAAATCCTAAGGAAATTCCAAATCCAATTAGAAACACAATTACATAAGTTGTAAGTGAAACTTTGGTGAATATTGAAAATTTAAATTGTGTATCCTTTCTTCTAAGTTTGTGTTTTATATAAGACACAATGTCATGAAGAGCCGGATAACCTAATCCACCAATAATAAGTAAGATAATAAAGCAAATTTGTAAGAAGTAATTTTGATAATACGGCATAAGTGAAGAGCTTGATATAATATCAAAACCAGCATTATTGATTGCTGATATAGTATGGAAAATTCCATATTTTAAAGAAAGAACAAAATTACCTTGAGGATTTTTGAATGAACCATCAGTTAAAATTTGTTTCATTCCCTCTGTATGTTTTGGTGTTGTGAAATAGAAATAAAATGTAAGAATAACACTGAATAAACAAATACAAATAAAAATAAATTTAACTGATGAAATAATTAATTTTGTAGTCTGTGTTACATCAGATACACCCCGTTCAGTTTGCATAATTTTAATTTCAGCAAGGGTGGATGTTTTTTTACCAAATAAGTAGTTAATGGCAAAAAACTTAAGTGCAAAAATACCAATTCCACCAGCTAAAATCAAGATAGCAATAATTGCTTGACCTAAATCATTTCACTGGCTGAATGTATCAACAGTCACCAGACCGGTATCACTAAATGCACTAGCTGTTGTGAAAAATGCATCAATGTATTTAACACGTGCAGCTTCAGGATTTTGTGCTATTGGTGAGAACAAAATCAAACTGGAAACTAGAATAATCAATAAGTAAATAAATAATAAATACTTAAGTTTTGATATGTTGTTTTTTCAATATCAAAACTTTCTAATTAATTTTGCTAATCTCGAGTTCTGAATCCTTAACTTGATACTATAAGAAGTCTTACTCAAAATTCCTCCAAACTTACATTATTAAATGTAATTTAATTATATTAAATTAAAAAAATTCATTATTAAAATGAATTTATTAAATTATTTTTTATTTTTTTCAGCATTCATTGATTTCATAATTTGACGAATTTGTGTTTCTGATGCTGTTCTACCCATTTGTTTGAACATTACTCTAATCATTTTTTCATTGATAGGTGGGTTTTCTCTAAGTTGTTTTTCAAACATTCTTTTAGCAATAAAGAATGTTACTAAAGCAGCTGCAATAACTACAAATATTACAACAGCAATAATCATCCCAACAAATGCTCCAGTTTGCATTTCAACCATAATTATTCTCCTTAAAATAAATTTTGTAATGAGTTTTAATAATTAAATTAAATATATTTTATTTTATCATAGTTTGTCTTTTTAAAATCTTTTAAAAAGTTAACCAATAAATCTTTAGCAGCTATTAAATCAGAAATTGAGCAAACACCAATAGGGCTATGTAAATATCTTTGTGGAAGTGAAATTGTTAAAGTTGCAGCTCCACCTTTTGCAAATTGAAGCTCATGAGCGTCTGTACCTCCACCCATTGCAACAAATTTGTAAGCTGGAATTTTATATTTAGCAGCGACTTCTTCAAAGAATTTAACTAATTTTGTATCCATTAATGTTCCACCATCTTTAATTCTAAGAGCAGCACCTTTAAATAATTCTGTTGTTCCTGGAATTACATCTGGTGTATCATGTGAAGAAGTTGTATCAAGTGCTATTGCAACATCTGGATTAACAAGTGCAACTGAACTTCTTGCTCCTCTTGTTCCAACTTCTTCTTGAACTGTTCCAACTAAATATAAATCAACATCTAGATCTAAATCAGCAACTTCGTTTGCAATAAATTCTAAAACAGTTACACCTGCTCTATTGTCCATTGCTTTTCCACCAATTAAATCAGGATTATCAAATAAAATAGTTTCTCCACTCATTTGAACTCTATCACCAATTGTTACTCCTGCTGCTATCGCTTCTTGTTCATTTTTAAATCCGAAATCAGCATAAAGTTCATTATTAGTCATAGCTTTTGAAACTTTAGAATTTTCCATAATGTGAATACTTGTGTGTCCGAATACACCTAAATATTCTTTGTTTGGTGTGATTAATTTAGCTTTTGTTCCAATGACTGTTGAAGCTCAAATTCCACCAATTGGACTTAATAATAATTGTCCTGTTTTTTCAATTCTTCTTACAATGTAACCTACTTCATCCATATGTGCTGCAATCATAACTTTTGGAGCAGATGGATTTTTAGATGGTTTGTGAAAAATGATTGAACCTAATTTATCTCTTGAAATTTGATAAACTGATGAAATATTTTTTCTTAATTCATCTGCTACAGGTTCTTCGTATCTTGACATAGCTTCGATTTCTAAGTATTTAATTAATTGGTTTTTAAATTGTTCTTTGTTGTTCATAAACACCTTCTGATTTGTAAAAATAGCTTTAAAATAAAGTTAATTTAAATTATATAAATCTTTATAAATTTTTTTAATTTTGTTTTATAATATTTTTACTAATTGCGTGAGTGGTGAAATTGGCAGACACGCTAGATTAAGGCTCTAGTGGGGCGACCCATGCAGGTTCAAGTCCTGTCTCGCGCACCATATGACACTAAAAAGTGTCTTTTTTTTATTTTCTTTTTGTACAAAAGTAAAAAAAGAAAAATCGCCATTATTGTAGCGATTTTCAGAACAATTAAATTAAACCATGATTTTTTAAAGCAGCTTCAATAGCTTTTACTGCTGCTTCTTCATCTTCTCCGAGCACTTTAACTGTAATTTCAGCTCCGTGTTTAATTCCTAAAGCCATAATGTTCATGATTGATTTTAAATTAGCTTCACGTCCATTGTAAATTAATTTAGAATCTGATTTGAATTTTGTAGCTGTTGAAACAATTAAAGTTGCTGGTCTAGCATGTAAACCAATTGGGTCAATAATTTTAGCTGTGAATTCTTTCATGTTTTCTCCTTTGTTCCTTTGTAATTGATTTTAATAAAATGCTATTTAAAAATTTAACAAAAATAAAATTAAAAAAAGTAGTTTATCTAACCAAAATATACTCTTATTATATCAATGGTTTAGTTATATCAAAAACAAATTTCTTAAATAGATTACTTTTTTTCTTATTTTTACAGTTTTTTTTCATATTTTCAGATTTTTTATCATATTCATCAAAAATCTGAATTAGTTTCTGGACTGATTTTCCTTCAAAAACATCCATTGTTTCATATTGTGAAAACATACTTCTACTGTCTCAGTTAGTTGTTCCAACTCAAGCAATTTTGTCATCAACTATCCCTGCTTTAGTGTGTAAAAAATGGTCATCATAAATTTTTACCTCTAAGCCATATGGGATTAATTCTTCAAGTTGAGATAAACTGATTTTATAAACCAGCTTCTTATCTGGCAACCCTGGGAAGTAAATTGTGATTTTCACATTATTTCTCAATGCTAAAATCAATTGTTTTTTCAGTGCATTAGTAACTGAAAAATATGGTGTGCAAATACGAATTGACTTTTTAGCAGTTGCAATTAATTTTAGTCATAAAAATTCTGATTCTGAATAGTCAAAATTAGGTGATTCTAAAATTAAAAACGAATTATTTTCATATTCTTGATCACTAGTATCAATAAATAATGAACTTCTAATTTCAATATTTTTATTAGTTATTATTTTTCAAAACTTAATAAAATGAATTATATATGTATTTATATATGGACCTGTAATCTTATAGTTAAGATCAATTCAGTGTCCATATTTTTTGGACATTGATGAATATTCATCTGAAATGTTGTTTCCACCTGAGAAAACCATCTTGTTATCTATAATAATGAACTTCTCATGGTTTCTTGAGAAACTACTTGCATTAATAAATGGATAATAAATTTTTCCGATATAGGCAAACTCAATGTTTGGATGTTTAGATAATTTAGATAACTTTCTTTTTTGTGATGGCATAGCTCCAAAATCGTCAACAAGTCATTTAATTTTCACACCTTCATTAGCTTTTTTAAGTAGTAAGCTTAAGAAGTGCTCTGAGATTTCTGATTTTTTAATTATGTATGTAATGATGTAGATTGTTTTTTTTGCATCATTGATTCCATTAAATAAGTGATCATAGAATCTATATCCTTCTTCATAGAATTCAATGTTCGCAGGCAGAATAACATTATTATTAAGATTTGTAAGCTCTGTTAAATTATTACTTTTATAACTTAATTGATTTTGATTTTTCATAAACAACGGAACATATTGTTTTAAACAGTACATCGGATTCTTATTAACCTTAATTTCATTTTTATTTTTTCAATGGAAACCATAAACAATAAAAATAACATGTCCGATTATTGGTAATAACATCGTTAAATAAATTCAAGAAAATTTGGACTCATGTTGCTTCTTTTGACTGTAAATAACAAAGACAAAAGTCACATTAATTACATAGAACAAGAAAATGAAAAAATATGAAACTTCTTTGTAAATATTAAGCACTAAAAACGATACAAAAACAACAGTTAATGTAACAATGAAAAATGCAATGATAAATGAAATTAATCACTTTAAGTTATTTTTAGTAATCATGATTTAATTTTATATCATTTTATTCTTTTTGTCCTAAAAAATAGCACTTAAAAAATATTTTAATCACAAAAATAAATTTGGTTTTGGTATAAAATAAACATTATTTTAAATAATTAAAATTAAGACAAAAAGGATTTATGAAACAGCAGAATTTACTTAGAAAACTCAAAGCTTGATCAGCAATTATTATAATTGCTTTAATCTCAATTTTCACCTTTACTTTAGTCGGTGTAAAAATGAGTAACAGATTTAAACCATCCTTCTTTAATTACAAGTCTTATATCTCAAATGAGAATAGGGATAAAATTCAAGAAAACTTCTCTTACAAAACATTTGATGAAATTAACGAATTCACAGTTGCGCTTGTAAACTCAAAAGCAATTGCTGGAATTGGAAGCGATTTCCAAGCAGTTAATTTAATCAAAAAAGACCTATTAGCACCAATTGATTTTAAAAAGTTGTTAAATTTATCAGAGAAGCCTGATAAGGAGTTGCTTAAAAACATCTTGCAAACTATTTACACACCTATTGTGTTTGAACATTTAGCAAGTTATGATGAAGATCTAAAAACAGATCAATCAGGTAAAAAATATGAGGAACCAAGACACTTATGAGAATACTTTGTTCCATACTTTATGCAAGATGCAGTAGTTGCATTTAACACAAAGAAACAAAAACAAACTAACGGTGTACAACCAATCACAAAAGAATTGTTAGATAAAAATAAAACAGAATTACAAGCTAACGGAACAAACCTTGAAGAGTTCGGTTCACTTAGTTTATATAACCAATTAAATACATTGTTTAATAATGGATATTCTAACTTAACTATTACAGATGCTGTTAGAGCTAATATGTTATATGGCTCATTTTATGACTTTAAACCTACCGGTGTAGTCTTAAACACAAATAACGATGTTACTAAAGATAACTACACAAAGTTTATCGATAACTTCTATTCACTTGTTCAAAAAGGTACTGGAAAAAATCCAAATGATAGCAAGTACATCACATATGATGGTGATGGTCAAGGTATCTTGAATAAATTAATTAATCCACAGTATCCAGAAGCTGACTCAGCTGTTATGTATAATGGTGATGCGCTGGATGCTTACTTCTCAGATAACAACTATGAAGATGTTGAAAACGGAACAGTACAATCATTTAAAATTGCACAAAACATCTTACTTATAGATGGATTGGTAGTTGCTAAAAACACATCACAAGGAACTCTTGATGAACTTTATGAAACATTAAATTCATCAATTTATTCAAATATGGGTGAGTTATATAGATTCACAAAACAATTTAAAAATGATATTCAAGAAGGTCTAAATAATTATTCACTTAAAATGTATGATGAATATATTGATTTAGTGTTCAGAGACTACTATACAGATTTAAATAAATATAATGATTTCAAGAGCCAACTACACGAGCTTTATAAAGCTACATTAATTGATATCAATACACTTAGTTCATATAAAGCAAAAGTTGAAGAATTATTTAGTATTCAAGAAACTAAAAATGTTTTTGTAAGGTTGATTCAAGATTTAAATAATGAAGATCCTGAAAATGCAGTCGATATGAATGATGAAGATGAATTTAAGAAAAAGATTGAGTTTATAGTAAATCACATCGATTTTGCTAATAGTAAATTTGTTGAAATAATGAATGAAAAATACTTACAACTTAATAACTTCGACTTTGTTAACTATACTCCTCCAACAAGATTTGAATATGAGTTAGTTAAAAGAAATTACTTCATTACAGATGACAATGAAGTAGATAATAGTGCATTATACATTTATCAAATTGAAAATGATCCAAACGAAAAAGTCACACACACTAAGATAAATGGTGTAGATGACAACTTATCTTCAAAAATCGGAATTGCATATAACCAAAAATTCAAAAGCTAAAAATATAGTATAATAGAAAAGATTTTTCACTTATATTTAGAAAAAGGGAGGATTTATGGCTAACATTAAATCTAAAGTTAAAAGTATAGCTAAGATGGAAAAAGCTCGTGTTAAAAACGCAGCTATGAAATCAAGAGTTAAAACAGCTATACGTAAAGCTAGAGAAGCTGTTTTAGCTAAAGATGCAAAAGCTGCTGAATTAGTTGCATTTGCTCACAAAACAATTGCTAAAGCTGTTTCTAAAGGTGTTTTCCACCCAAATAAAGGTGCTAGAAAACGTTCACGTTTAGATGAATTTGTAAACAAAAACAAATAGTTTAAACATCATAAAAAAAACGGACTAATGTCCGCTTTTTTATTTCTCTTTTTCACTTTTACAATATTGTGCAAGTTATAAAAGTTTTTTAGTACATAATTTTCTTATTTGTTTTTGCAATATTTCCCATTTGAGAAACAGCTCTTTTAAGTTCATAATCTCCACGATATAAATAATCAACAATAGCTTCAGCTAATCCATCTTGAAGCACATCTGATGTGTAATATTTTGCAAATGATTTTGTGTATTGGTCAGAATTATCCATTGCATATGAATATCCTGATAATTTAAACATTGGAATGTCATTTGGACTATCTCCAATTGTCATGACATCAGCTAAATCAGCATTGAAAACGTTTTCACATAATCATTTCATACCTGAACCCTTATTTACACCAGGATTAGACATTTCGATATATAAATAATCAACATTAACTAAGTCTAATTTAATATCTGATTGATTATATAAATCAACAAATTTTTCTAATTGTTCTTTCGTTCCATAAGCTTCAATTCTGTGTAAATCAGCAGGAATAGTTCCATCTGTAATTCACTTATCATATTCATTAAATGATGTTAAAAACTCATAGATATCATCGTGAACATTGTATAAGTAGAATTGATTAACACCTGCATAATATAATGTAACATCAGCTTTGAGTGCTAAATCTCAAACCTTTTTAGCTTCATTAGGATCAATTATTTCAATGTGCAATGGTTTTTCTTCTTGCATATCATAAATAATCGCACCACTTGAACAAGATAAATATCTTGAATTAAGTTCTCTAGCTAAACGTTTGATTTTTTCTAAAACAGGATTACCTGTGTTGATTACAAATGGAATATTTTTAGATGATAAATCTAAAACTTGTTCTTTTACTTTTTCTGATAATTTTTTATGTGGAAATCCGTAAATTGTTCCATCCACATCACTAAAAACTGCAAATGATTTATTCATGCGAATATTATAAATTAAACTATCAAAATATAGCTAAAAATAATATTTTCAATTAAAATATATTTCATGAAAGATATTATTAAATATTTAAACAAAAGACTTAAGCATGATAAGAAAAAACTGCTTACTTACAAAATTATTGATATCAGTTTTTCTATCATAATTGCACTGCTTAATATTTCATCAATTATCATAGCTGCAATTGCACTTTCAATCATTGTGTCACATGGAAAAACAAATGGAAATGTTGAATTACAAAGAAACTCATCATACATTTCAGTTATCTTACTTTGTGTGTTTATGATTATTCTATTCTTCTTAAACATTGGAATAGCTATTTATCGCAGCAATACTAAGATCTCAACTTATAAGAAAGTTTATGAAAGCTTGGAATATCTTGAAATTAAGTATGCTAATGGTTTAATTTCAGAAGACAACTTAATTAAGTTCATTGACTATATGTACACTGAAGCTAAATCATTCAAGAAATTAGTAATCTTAGAAGTTATTCAGGATGAAATTACCTCACCATCAGGAGGTAAGAAATAATGAAAAAGAAAAACATTACATTGAATGCTTATTTCAAGCTTTATAGAGAAACAAAACTTAAGCTTATTGTGTATTCAGTTCTATATTATTTACTAAATGCATCAATAATCTTGTTTACACTTTTAAACGGTGTGATAGCAATTTTATTCCTTGCAGGAGCATCTTCTTATTATCCTGACGGTATGACTAATCCGTACATAAGTTTTTTAAACTCAAATAGTAACTACATTATCTTGTTAACAATTGTTAATGCAATAATCACTTTTACTTCAGGTATATTATCATTCTTTGTTATTAATAAAAAAGCAATCTTTTACCAATCTAAAATTAAAGCAATTCAACTTGAGCACCTTTTATACAAATCTAAATTACACATATATAAGGATTTAAATAATAAAGAAGCAAACTTTACATTATTTAAAAGAACAATGAGCATATTAGAAATAGACAGATATAAATCAAGCGACATTGAAAAAGAGGTTAATAATGGACAAAAACAAAACTAAATCACAAAAGAAAAATAAATTACAAATCAACAGCATTAATGATATTGATAAGGCCAAAAATAGAGTTTATTTTAAATACATTACAAGCAAAACTTTATTTACATTATTAAACGTTATTTCTATTTTCTTGTCTGCTTCAATTATTGTTCTAAACTTATATTCAATTAGATTTAATATCTTGCCTGATAAAACAATGGACTTGTTTGTTGCGATTGCTTTATTCTCTGTTATCATAACAATGCTCGTATCAATTCAAAGCTTCTTGGCTATAACAAACAAGACAAACGAATATAAAGATAAGATTTCAAGAAATGTTGAATTCTTAAAAGAGTTTAAAGAACAAACTCAAATAACTGATAATGATATCGAAGTTATTAAGCAAATTATTGAATAAAATGGATGAATGAAACTGAATTAAAAAAGTTTCATTCATTTTTTTATTTCCCTTACACATAGGAATAAAAAAATCATAGGTTCCCCTATGACTTATAAATTAACTATTTTTCAATTTTAATTTTAACACTTGGTCCCATTGATGCTGAAACTGTTAAGTTTAACATATATGTCCCTTTAACAGCTGCAGGTTTTAATCTTTTAATTAATGAGATTAATGTTTGTGCATTTTCTACTAATGCTTCAGTTGACATACTTGCTTTTCCGATTAATGAGTGTACAATACCAGCTTTGTCTGTACGGTAGTTAGCTTTACCTTTTTTAAGTTCTTCAACAGCTTTTTCAGGTGTTGGAGTAACTGTACCTGTTTTAGGGTTTGGCATAAGACCTTTAGGCCCTAATTTTTTACCATATTTTCCTAATAAAGGCATCATAGCTGGGTCAGCTACCATAACATCGAAATCAAATTGATCTTCTTTAATTCTTTGTTCTAATGCTTGTGCATCAACAACAATATCTGCACCAGCTTCTTGTGCAGCTTTTTGTTTTTCAACATTGTTTGTAGCTACTAAAACTCTGATTGATTTACCTGTTCCGTTTGGAAGTAATACAGCTCCACGTAATTGTTGGTCTGCTTTACGAACGTCTAAGTTTAAGTTAAAAGCTAAATCGATTGAAGCGTCAAATTTTGCGTAAGAAGTTTTTTTAGCAAGCTCAATAGCTTCAGCTAAATCGTAAGCAACTGTTCTGTCAAATGCAGCTCTAGCAGCTTTTAAATTTTTAGAAACTCTTTTAGCCATAATTATTCTGCTCCTTCTTCGTTGTGTTCGTGTGAAATAACGTTAACTTCGATTCTTTCACCTTTTGTTGCAACAAGTTCTTCAGCTTCTTTGTTTAATTCAGCTTCTCTAGCTTCAGCTTTTGCTTCTGCTTTAGCTGCAGCAGCAGCTTCTTTTTTAGCTTTAAAAATGTCGTCGTATCCTTCAACTAAAACACCCATTTGTTTAGCTGTACCAGCAATTGTAGCCATAGCAGCGTAAACATCATCTGTGTTTAAGTCAGGTAATTTATATTCAGCGATTTCTCTTAATTGGTCTTTTGAGATTGTAGCAACGATTGTTGTTTTAGCGTTTGAAGCACCTGATTGAATTTTTGCAGCTTGCTTAATTTTGTATGAAGCAGGAGCTGTGAATAATTTGAATTCGAATGATTTGTCTTTGTAAACTGTAATTTGTACTGGAACTGGTTCGTCCCCTCTATCTCTTGTAGCATCGTTAAAAGCTTTTGTAAATTCTGGCATGTTAACACCAACTCCAGCAAGAGCTGGACCTGGTTTAGCTTTACCAGCAGGGAATTGCAACTTAGCAATACGTTGAATTTCTTTTTTTGCCATAAACTCTGTATCCTTTCGATATGGTGGTCAAGCGATATTTCTTATATCTCCCACATTAATTTGGCAATATTGTGTATATTGCTTTTTTATTATAATAAAAAAAATCATTTTTGATAATGATTTTAATGTGATTGATTTTTAGACTTTTAGCACTATGTGTATGGCTTAAATGTTTTTAATTTTATCTCTTAGATTCTGTGATTTTTTAGAAAGATTTTCATAATCATCTGATAGACGTTCTAAATATTTTTTAATGTTTTCTCCATTAAATTCTGCTTCATTAACTAATTCAATTGCTTTCTCAAGTCATCTTAAGTTTTTCTTGAGAATTTCTAATAAGTCCTCATTTGCAATTGATTTAGAAATTTTATCAAGTATTACAATGTTATCAATTTGTCTAAATAAATTAATTTTATTTAGTATCTGCATTCTTTTTTTATCAACTGATTTTAATTCAGTTGTTATTACATTTTTAGCTTTTATCCTATGATTAAGAGTTTTTGGATTTTTGTAAATAAAATCAATTCTGTGAATATCATCTGAATTATAAATTCTTAATTCGTTTAATATTGTTGTGATTTCTGCATTATTAAGAAAATTCTTATTCTTTTTCTTATATTGTGCTTCAAAAAGAGCGAAACCAACTAAAGAGGCAATTAGGCCAGGATCTGACTCATCAGTAATCTTGCGAATTGATTTTTTCTTAAGAATTTCTATTGTATTTTTAAAGTAGCTTTTATCTTCGTAACCTTTAGACATTCACTTTAATGAAATTTCTTGTTTAGATGTAAATTTATCCTTAAAAATATTTGCATTATGGCAAATTGTTTGGTTGCCTAAAACTGTTTTTATGATTGTATTTTCTAAAACGGGATTTCAGCCATAAAACACAAACTTCTCATTAATATTATAAACAGTTAAATCTTTGACTTTCATTCCATTTAATTTAGCTATATCAGCTAACAATTTAATTCTGAATTTTTTGAAGTATTCTTTTTTATCGTAATTTCTAAAGTTAATAACATTTGTTTTTATTTGCATTTCTTGGTTTTTTTCATTATTTGGATATTTCCCAATTGTGTATGCAAACGGAATTGAATGAAACTTAGATGTCTTTAATTCATCATAAATAAGAGCGTGTCTTCTATCTATTGCTTCGAAGTCAATGTATATTTCTATTTTCTTATTCATTTTTACCTAGTTTTTAAAGTATGCTTAATTACTTCGATAAAGTTATCTAATTGCAATGATGCCTTACCAACTAAAAATCCATTGATATTTGGTTGTGCGCATAATTGTTCAATATTTTGACTTGTAACACTTCCTCCATATTGAACAATAACTTTGTTATCTAGCAATTGCGAAATGAACCCACAAATTTCATTTGCAAATTCAGGAGTAGCTGAATGACCTGTTCCTGTAGCTCAAATCGGCTCATAAGCAATGATGAATTTATCTAAATCAAGACCTTTAGTTGTTTCTAAAACTTGTTGCTTAATAATTTCTTTAGTTTTATTGTTTTGATAATCTTCTAAACTTTCACCAACACAGATTAAAGGTGTAATCCCGTGTTCAATAGCAATTTTAGCTTTAACATTAACTCTTTCATTAGTTTCAAAGTGATGTAATCTTCTTTCGTTGTGTCCTAAAATAACGTATCTAACGTTTAAATCATTCAGCATAAGAGCACTAACTTCACCTGTGAATGCACCGAATTGATGAATAGACATATTTTGAGCAACTGGTAGTACAAATTTACTTATAGCACTTGTGAATGCAGGTAAACTTGGATAAGGTGCTGCAATTCCAACTTTAATGCTTTTAGGAATATTTAATTCCTTGAGCGATAAAACTAAATCATCTAAATAACTCAATGTTTGAGTATAAGTTTTATTCATTTTTCAGTTTCCGATTATTAAAAAGTCTTTCATATTTACCTCTTTTATTTATTTTATTTTATTTAAAGAAAATAAAAAGAAATCAATAATTAAATTATTGATTACTCTTCATCTGTTCATTCAAATTGGAAACCGTAAATAGAAACAGTGTCGCCATATTTAACACCTTTTCTAATTAACTCTTCTCAAACACCCATTTTCTTTAAGATATTATTAAATCTAACAAGGTTGTCAAATGTATTGATTGGAATACGGTTGTATAATTCTTCAACTTTTTTACCTGAAACTTCGTAGTATCCGTGATATGGATTTGTAACAACAAAATCAGGTTCATACTCAATAACTTTTTCCTCTTCTTCTTTTTCTTCAATTGGTTGAGCTTTGTTATTGATAATTAAGTCTCATAATTTAGCTTTAACTTCTTCTAAGTTTTCACGTTTGATTGCAGAAATTGAAACAACTTCAACATCCGGATATTTAGCTTTGAATTCTTTTAAGTGAGCTTTGAAAGCTGGTAAATCTTCTTTGTTAGCAATTACTAATTGTGGCTTTTGCTCTAATTTTAAATTGTATGACTTAAGTTCATTGTTAATAACTCCATAATCTTCAACAGGATTTTTTTCTTCTGAACCAAAGTCAATAATGTGAGCTATAACTCTGCAACGTTCAATGTGTTTTAAGAATTGAATTCCTAAACCTTTACCTAATGCAGCGCCTTTGATTAATCCAGGCAAGTCAGCAACTGTAAATGAATCGTCAAAATATTTAACCATTCCTAATTGTGGCACAAGAGTTGTGAATTCGTATTCAGCAACTTTAGCTTTTGCATTTGAAACAGCATTTAAGAATGTTGATTTACCTGCTGATGGCTTACCTACAACACCAACATCTGAAAGAATTTTTAACACAATGTGTGCTTCAAATTTTTCTCCAGGTAATCCATTTTCAGAAATTCTTGGAGCTGTATTTTTAGCTGTTTTGAATTTAGTGTTACCTCTACCACCTTTACCACCAGAAGCTATTAAATATGGCTTATGTGCTTCAATAATATCAGCAACTAAACGTTTACCATCATAAACCAATGTCCCAACAGGTACCTTAACGTATGTGTCTTCTGCATTGGCTCCATAAAGATTTTTAGGACCACCTTTAACTCCATCTTTTGCAACAATACGTTTGTTTTGGTAGAAAGTTAAAAGAGTATTTTTACCTAAGTCACCTACAAAGTAAACATTTCCTCCTCTTCCTCCATCTCCACCGTCTGGACCACCTTTATCAACGTGTGCTTCTCTACGGAATGAAACCATACCATTTCCACCACGTCCAGCTTGAATTGATACATAAACTTCATCTATAAATTTGGCCATATTTTTCCTCCTTTATGGTAATTAATTTAAATTAATGTAATTATATTCTAAAAATATAATTAAGTTATGCAAATGCATTTGTTTTTGTTAAAAAACAAACTCACGTTTGTGAGTTTGAAATTTTAAAGATAATCATTTACTCCAGCGAATGTTTGCTCATCTGGACGGTTAATGTTTCAGTAACCTGTATCAATTCTCTTTTGAATTTTTCTTTGTTTGTGCCCTTCTAACATTGCTCATACTCAAGAACAAATGAAGATTGATGAGTAAACTCCAATTGAAATTCCAAATAACATAACGATGTTAAATGACATATTTGTAGCATTGTTAAAGCATAATAGAACTAAAATAGCTAGAATTGTTGTTCCTGATGTATATAAACTTCTCTTGAATGTTTGTGCAATTGAGTGGTTAACAATTGACTTGATATCATCTTTTTTAAGAATTTTTCCATTGAATTTGGTTTTAATTGTTTCACGTATCTTATCAAATGTAACAACAGTATCATTGATACTTAAACCTAAAATTGATAACATAGCAGCAACTATGATTGTTGAAACTTGTAATCTTGTAATTACAATGAAAGCAATAACCATTAAGAAGTCGTGAACTAAACCAATAATTGCTGCAATTGAGTAAGTTCAACTCATTCTGAATAATAAGTAAACAATAATTCCAACAAAGCTGATTACAGTAGCTAAAACTGCATTTAATACTAATTTGTTAGCTTCACTTGTTGAAATTGTGTAACTAATAATTTCAACGTTTGCATTATTACTTAAAATATCAGCTCTAATTTTTTCAACAACATCTGCTGATAATGATTGACTTGTTTTAATCATTACAACATATTCATTTCCTGAAGCACTTGCTTTTGAGAATGAAACTATTTGGTCAACATTTTCAATATTATATTTTGCAGCATTATCTGCAAGTACTTTTTTAATAGATTCAGCATCTTCTAATGTAATAGCAGAGCCAATTGATGGTTGAACAGTTATATTTGTTCCTCCAGCAAATTCAAGTGATTTATTAAATCCTCCTCAAATATTGTGTTCAGATGCTGAAAGTGAAATGAACACAATCAATCCAATAAGAACAAATATCGCAGAACCAAGTGCAAATCATTTTGATTGTTTCAAGTAATCAAAGTTTTCGATCATTGCACCAAGTTTAGTTTTATGGTTAATGTATCTTTTTCTGATGCCTAACATATAAAGTTTGTTATCGAACATACCTGTTCCAACTAACATTGACGCTAAAAATCTTGAAAAGACTAACATAATTAACAATGTACATAAAACAGATAATACAAGTGTAATACTAAATCCTTTCACATCTTTTGTGCCAAAGTAGAATAGGATAAATCCAACAATTAAAGTTGTAACGTTTGCATCGATAATTGATGACATACTTAGCTTATTAGCATTCCTGAAGGACTTCTTCAGCGAGTCTCCAGTGTAAACTTGCCGTTTTAGTCTTTCAAAAGTAATAACGTTTGCATCGACACTAATACCAATTCCAATAATTAAGGCAGCTAATGTAGCCGGTGAATATTCTCCTCTTAATACTGTGAAGATTAGTAATGTTAAGAAAATATAAAGAGCAATTGAGATTGTTGATAATGCACCAAGTAATCCATAGTTAACTAACATAAATATTGAAATTAAACTGAAGATAACAATTCCGGCAATCATTGCATAGTTAAATGATGAATTATTTAAATCAGGTTGCACATAAACATTTGACAATACTTCTAACTCATAATCACTTAAACCAAAGTTAATTTGGTTAGCTAAGTGTTGTGCTTCTTGAGCTGAGAAATTACCTGAGATTTGTACGCTTTCACCATTTAATGGCTCATTAACTGAAGCGTTTGAAATCATATAAGCATTTGCATTAAATTCAAACTCTTTTAAAGCATTTTCAACTCTTCTAGGGTAACCGGTTGAATTATCAATTGAGTAAGCTTGGTTTGTAACGTGAATAAAGTTTCATAAATTATGTCCTGATTGATCTCAATCTTCAGGAAACTCATTTTGTGCAATTGATAATAATTTTTCAATATTTAATCACATTAAAACACGTTTGTCTTGTTGACTTGAAACATATTCAGTTGCTTTTGTTCATTCAACTTGACTATCTGGTCTAAGTTTTAGACTAACTGAGTTTTTACCATTTGATGTATTTGCTTGTGATGTTGCAGAATCTTGTAAAAATGGTGGAATTCATTTTGAAGCAGGTATATCTGTAGGAGAGCCATCCACTCCAATAGGCTCACCAACTTTAAATGAACCTTCATAGAATAATGGTCTTAACTGTCCATCAGTAATTGTTAATAATGGTTTATCAACAATTTCATTTTGGAAAAGAATTCTCTCTGAATCGGTTAATTGACCTGATTTAGTGATTCTTATTTTTCCATCACCTTCAGAACTAACTGTAATTCCATTTAAACCGGTACTATTAAGCCTGTTATATAACGATGTGTTAACAAGATTTGTAAGTTGATTGTCTGCGTTCTTCTTATCTTTTTGAACTTGGACTAAAACTTCAATTCCTCCACCATACTCAATAGATTTATTTACATTTTTACCAATGTAAAATAAACTACCAAAAACGATAGCTAAGATTGTTGAAATAATTGTGATAGTGCTTATCACAATTCTCTTCCAATTGCTTAACTTAAAAAATTCTGATATTCTGCTTCTTAATTTCATAATTAGTATTAATTCTACCAAAAATATGCTTTATTTTTTATCTATAAGATAAAAAGAAATTAAAACTAAATTGACAGGTTTTGTCTTAGTAAATAATCTATTCCTAAAGATGTTATTTTTCTTCCTCTAGAAGTTTTTTGCACTAATTTTAAGAGCAATAAGATTGGTTCTATTTCATTGACTATATCGTATTTGTTATGTAAGGTTAAACCGACAATAGTGTCTAATGAAACCGATTTTTCTTCAAATCCATCTTTTAAAATTTGAAGATATTCAATATGATCCTTTGTTAAACCATATTCATATAGGTCAAGATATTTAAAAGTTTTCTTAATAATTTGCTTTGTAATTTCACCTTTTTCTGAAGAAAGTGCAAAGTCTAAAACTCTATAAATTAAGTGATTTGCTAACCTAGGTGTATTTCTTGAATAGGAAGCAATGTACTTAATTAGTTCGTCATCTAAATTTAAATTTAACTTTGAACAAGTGATTTTTAAGATTTTGCAAATATCTTTTAATGTGTAATTAACTAATCTTCCAATGTAACCAAACCTATCTTTAAGAGGTTGTGAAATTTCATTGAATTTTGTAGTTGCTCCAATCAAAGTGAATGGTTTTAATTTCATTCTAATCGGTCTAGAATTTCCATCCACACCTATGATTAAGTCAAAAACAAAATCTTCCATTGCAGCATAAAGAAATTCAACAACATTTTTATTAATGCTGTGAATTTCATCAATAAACACAATATCATTTTCATTTACAACTGATAAAACACTAATTAAATCAGCTTTCTTTTCAATGTTTGTTCCTTGTACAAAGTGAATTTTGCTACCTTTTTGGTTAGCTATGATAGTTGCTAAAGTTGTTTTACCCATACCAGGCATTCCATAAAATAAAATGTGATCTAAAGGTTTATTTTGAACTTTAGAACTCTGTATCATAGCTAAAAGTGTTTGTTTTAATTTATCTTGACCAATGAATTTTTCAAAACTATGCGGTCTTAAATCTATTGTCTTCATCTTTTTGAGTTGCTATAAATTTAATGCTTTCTTCCACCATATCTTCGAGCGATTGATTTAATTTAACATTTTTAACTGCACTTTCAATTTGACCTTTGGTAAATCCTAAAACTAATAATGATTTATATAACTCATCTTTCAGTTGTAATTTTTCAGCTTTTTTAGCATCTCCATTTGTTAATATTTTTGCTCATTTGTTACCTAATTCAAAACAAATTAAGTTTGCCATTCTTTCAGTAACAAATGGAATTGATGCTAATTCTTCAGCTTTATGATCAACGATTAATCGAGCTACATATTCTCATCCTTTTTCAAGAATGCTCATTGCAATTTTAGCCCCTACTTTTTCTATACCAATAAGGTCGATAAATAATAACCTTTCTTTAAATTCTTTGAACCCATAAGTGTGTGTCATATAATCTGTTCTGTATTCAAATAAATATAGTTTCGTCTTTTGTCCAACTTCTCATCTTTTGTCGTCAGCAACAGTTACTATGTATCCATCTCCTTTTGATTCTAAAATAATGTTTGATTTGTTTTTATAAACTATTTCTCCGATTGAATATAATTTCATTTTTTGTCCTCCACTTATTTAGTAAAAACTCTCAAAAAGGAACAAAAAAAGAACAGTTACCTGTTCTAGTTTATAAATTTAATTAAATTATTAGTTGTTACGATCTAATAAAGCTTTGTACCCTTGTACTTTTTTACCTTTATAAAATCCACAGAATTTACATACAACATGTTGTTCAATTTTGTTTGAACATTGCTTGCAATTTACAAGGTTAGGTAATTCTAATGCTGAATGACTGTTTCTTTTGTGTTTACGTTGTTTTGACGTTTTACGTTTTGGAACAATGGCCATTGTTACCTCCTTTTTAATATTTTGACTAGTCTAAAAGCTTTTATATTATAGTATAAAAGGTAAAAAATAATAGTCCATTTTTAGATTTTTTAGTGATATTTTATAATGTAAAAAAATAAGTAGCAAAGCTACTTTTAATTATTTGATAAGTGAAACTTCTGTTGAAGAATCTAATTTTTTAACCACTTGATCAAGTGTGATTAATTCTTTTTTCAATAGCACTGATGTAACGATTGGAAGGATTACTGCACATAAGAAACCTATAATTTGTAAAATCATATTTTTTCTAAATAGTGATGCATATTTTGAATCTAATTTTCCATTTGCAATTAATGCAAAAATAGATTTTCTAATATCTAACATAAATACTATGCAAATTACATTAAGAATTCCAAATATAAGTATCAATGTTACTAATCATCATTGAGACATAAGTGCACCCAAATCTAAAAGTGAAATTACAGCATTTAATGAAGTAGTCGATTTTTTGTAATTTGTAAGTGCCATTAAAAATGCAAAGTATGAAAAACTTGAAATAAGCACAAATATAGAAATAACTAAAATTGCTATGTTGAATTTAGCTAATTTCGGTTTGAGATCTTTAATAATACTTAACATAATATGTTCCTTTCAGGTTACTAAACATATTTAGTAACCAAGTATTTTTTAAATCATATGTAATCAGTTATATTTATTAGCATTCTAAAACTCATATATTTATATTATAATAATTTTATTCATGAAAAGTTTTATTGCAAGAAAAAAGAACATTGTTGGAATTGTGGCTGAATACAACCCATTTCACAACGGTCATATTTATCAAATAAATTGAATTAAAGAAAATATTCCTAATGCTTATATTATTGTTGGAATGACAAACAAATACACTCAACGTGGAGAATTCCCTATTGCATCATTCTGACAAAGAGCTAAAATAGCAAAAAAATATGGAGTTAATAAAGTTATTAGGCTTGATGATCAAAAATCAATTCAAGCAGCTCATATTTTTGCATCAAATGCTGTAAAACAGCTTGCTAAACATAAAATAAAATACTTAGTTTTTGGTTCTGAAACAAATGATATTGATTTGTTTTATAAAATCGCAACAACTATAAAAGATAATATTGATGAATACAATAAGAAAATTAAGTTCTATTTAAAACAAAATGGAACAGGATTTCCTAGAGCGGCTTCTCAAGCTTTATCTGATTTAATAGGAGTCAGCATAACTTTACCTAATGATATTTTAGGAATAGAGTATGTTAAAGAAATTGTTAATTCAAATTTAGATATTAAAGCAATTTCAATTCAAAGAACAATTCCATTTCATTCAGATAAAACTATGTCTAATTTTGCAAGTGCTTCAAAAATTAGAAGTATGATTAAAAACAATGAAGACATTTCTGCGTTCACACCTATGAGACTAGTTTATAAGTCAAAAAATGATATTGCAAGTACTTATAAAAAGTTTAAGAAAATAGTAAATAAAAAAACACCTCAACAATTAGCTTCAATTAAAATGATTGATGAGGGTATGGAAAATTTATTTAAAAAACAAGTTAATTTAAATGATGATTATTACTCATTTATTGATGCATGTGTATCGAAAAGGTACACAGCAAGCAGAATAAAAAGAGCATACCTTAGTATATTATTGAATATTAAAAAAGATTAATTTAATAAATATAAAGCCCTCAAGGTTCTAATTTCTTCTTATTAAATTTTTTAAATAAGAATTTAATTCTTACATAACCATTTGTTTTATTAATAATTACATTATGTGTAACATTGTTGCACATAATTTTTTTTCAAATTAACTTTTTAGTCTTAAATGTTGAGACAGAAATCTTTTTAAGTTTTGGATTGTATTTTAGAATCTTGTATCTTTTGAAAATTGAAGAGTTGAATAAATCAAAAAATCTATCTTCTCAATTAATAACTGAATTTAAATTATTTTCATTGTTATTGAATGACTTAAATGGAATTTGATATCCAAATAATTTAGGTGATATTAACAATAAATTTAAAACGTTTGATAATGATTCTGTTTTGTAAATTAAGACATCATTAAACTTATTGATGAATGAATTAGGATCGAATATGAAGTTTAAATTGTTTTTAGCAAAAACAACTTTATCATAGTCTCCAATGTTTCTCACTTTATGTGTATCCAACTTAGTAAATACATCATAATTTTTGAATAGTTTACATACTTTTAAAGCTTTGTCGTAGTACTTTTCATATAAAGTAATCTGAGTTACGGTTACAGCTAAATTATCAATTGCTTTTTTGATTAATTGAATATGAGGTTTATGAATATTATTTTGCTTATCATTAAGAAAATCAAATAAACCTGAAATGACAACACTAGAAATTTCATATTCAATTTCAAGTCACTTATAAATTTTTTCAAAATCTTTATGTAACTGATTATTTGAATTTGCAAGAGATTCTAAATCCATCATTTGTGTGTTCAATAAATCAACATACTTTGTCTCATCTGGTGATGTTTCATTATTCAATTTTTTTTGAACATCGAAACCATTATGTCTGCTCAATAATTCTGCAAACGAAGTTATATTATCAAACTTAATAATTCCTTGAATTTCAACATTTAATTTCTTTAAGTTAGAAACAAAACTTTTCAATTTATCTATTTTCTGTAAGAAAATTTGCTCAGTATTTGTTTTTGATGATAATAAATCAAAGTTATATAAAGAATATAAATCAGGTAAAACAATAACAAATTTTTCATCAATGTTTGAAGTAATCACTTTTAGCACTTGCTCATAGTAATTTTGGATAACTTCAATATTTTGTGATTTAACAATTTGAGAATCCAAGTAAATAAATGTTTTATTTATTTTTAGCGAAATTTTGGATCATAAACATTTCGAAAATATCATATGAATCAACTCCTGAAGTTTTTAATAATTTATCTGTTTTAGATAATTGTTCAATTATTTTTTGCACTCTATCAAAACCAAATCTTTTTAAAATCATCACGTGAACAAAAACTCTTTTTTCATTCATATTTAAAGCTTGTGAAATTTCAGAGATATTAAGTCCTAAACTTTGATATCAGTAAATTCTATTTACTAATGTAAACGTTGAAACAAAGTTTGCGAACAACAATATAACAGGTGTGTTTTCGTTTTTCTTTTGTTCAAAGATCTTATACATAGCTTGAAAATCATCTCTTGAAATAGCATTAGAAAATTCAAAAGGATCATCTGATGGGTAAGACGCAATGGTTTGCTCAATTATATCTTCTGTAATCGTTTTGTTTAATAAGCACAACTTATTAATTTCATTATTAATAATTTTTCAGTCATTAGGTAATTTTTGTAAAAATACCAATGCAGTTGTTTTATCTATAGCAATATTATTTTTCGCAAATTCACTTATAACATAGTCTGCAAGCTGTGTAGGCAACAATGCAGCTATTTTTTTAGGTTTTTTGCATAGTTTTAATGCATCGTCGCTTATAACTCTTTTATTTATTATTTCTGTTTTGTAAATTAAATAAACACTAATATTTGAATCAACTGATTTTAATAAACTTAATAAATACTCATTTTTAGAATTATCTTTAGATTTTGCAGGTTTGCTAAAACTAATATTCTCGAGGATGATTAGTTTTCTAGAAGAAAATAAACCATTGCTTAACAAAATCTCATTCAATGTATCAAACGAGCTTAAATATGAGTTGTTGTCAAAAATAAAAATATCTCTTTCAAGAACAGCTTTTTCCTCAGATTTAATTATTGACTTAATGTATTCTAAATCAGTTCCATAATATAAATTCATATCATTCCTTTAAATTCAAATATTAAAATTATTATACAAAGATATTCAAATATTCTATTAGCTCTTTATTACTGTATTAGTACTAAAAAGGTATAAAAAAATAGCACAAAGTGCATTAAGTTGGTGCCTTAGACAGGATTCGAACCTGCACGGATTTCTCCAGTGGATTTTGAGTCCACGGTGTCTGCCATTCCACCACTAAGGCATATTATTTATTATATCAATTTTTAATCATCTAAAAATAAAACAAACTGAATAATCAGTTTGTTAAATTTGCTATTAAACAAGAAAGTGATAAATAATAAGAATTGCAAAAACAAAACTTCTTACTTAAGGTATTTTATAATTCAGGATTGAACTAACAATAAGAATTTATTATCATTTTTCTCTTTTGTAAAAATCAATGAAAAAGATAATTAACATTTTACCTACTTATAATAAGCATAATGCATTAATATAAGAAATTTGACTTTTTGAAAATATTCATTTAGTAAAAGGGTATAAAAATGCACATAGGTTTAAAGCTATGTGCAAGGATTATTAGGCATAAATAATAATTGTGAAGATAATTGATAAAAGTAAATAAATTGAAAAGTTAAATACAAACGGAAACTTAGATGGTGTAGGTTTGTCTATTTGTCTTTTTTTAGTTTTTTCCTTTGTATGAAGATAAGCTCTCTTTTCTTCATTAGACATAGACTTTAGTCTTCTTTGTTCTTTAGCATCTTGTAGATTAGTTCAAGACATCTTGAATTTTTCAATACTTTTTTCTAAAAAACCAAGTTTGAAAATAATACATAATAAAGCCACTAAACAAGTAACATAAGCTGGAATTGAAAAACCGTTTATGAGTATGTTGTAATGGTATTTTTCCTCAACTAATAATGCATTATTTTTTCCTAAATATGCACCAACTATCACAAAGTATATAACTAGAAAAGCTAGTGATATTAAATAAAATCTAAGTGTTACAAATTCAAATTTTAATTTATTTAAACTTCTATATATTAACTTTTTCATTAATTGTATTTACCTTCTTTTCATTTTTTAGCTTGTTCATCAGTTGCATAAATATAATGTTTATTTTTCTCAACTGTATGAATTGTTGCAATATTAGGGAATTGTTGTTCATCTAAATATGATAATTCAAACTTAACATCTTGGAATTTTTCATTAGCATTTGAAATTTTAGGTATTGCTTTGAATAAATTAAGTGTATAAGGGTGAATTGGTTTTGCATAGATTTCTTCAGTTTGCCCTGATTCAACAATTTTACCTAAATGCATGATCTGAACTCTGTCAGCGACATATTCAATCATTGATAAATCGTGTGCTATAAAAATCATAGCAATATTTTTTTGTTTACATAAATCTTTTAAAAGGTTCACAACTTGAGCTTGGATAGAAATATCAAGTGAAGCAATCGGTTCATCTGCAACAATTACTTTAGGTTCTGTAATTAATGCTCTTGCTATAACTATTCTTTGTCTTTGACCACCACTAAACTCGTGTGGATAACGGTAAGCAAATTGTTTTAGCAACCCAACATCTTCTAAAGATTTGTAAATTATATTTCTTACATATAAGTTACCTACTCTTAAGAAACGATATGGAGCAATTAAGAATTTAACAAAATTAGCACATCATCTGTTTTGAAGTCACATATCTAAACTTGAAATTCCCATAAGCAATCTAATATCACTTAAGTTTGCATTTAAATATTTTGTTTCAATTTTGAACGATTCAATTCCATTTAATCTATCTGAAACATTTGTTTTATAGATATTTAAATCAATTTGTCTTTGTTTAATTAAAGCATTATTTCTAGATGCTTTAGGTTCTTTGAGTAGTGGTTCAATTAAGTTTTCTTTGTAAAACTTGATAAAGTTAGCGTGATTTTTCTTGAAGTTTTCGAAAATCACATTATCTTTACTTCTTAACTCTTGTTGGAATTTTAATGCTTCATCAATTTCTGCTCTAATGTCATAAATTCTATTTGAGTATTCTTGTAAGTATTTTGCAAGTTCAAAATTAAACACTTCTTGTTTTTGTTTAAGCTCTTCTTTTGCAACTTCGATTTGATCACTTACATCTTGAGGATCTTTAAAGAAGTCTACAAACATTCTAAAGAATGTTTTATTTTTTGTTTTTTTAGCTTCTTTATAGTTTTGACGTAACTTAGAACCTAAATGCTGTGATCTTTGAATGAATTTTGAAAGATCAAAATTGTATTCTTTTGAAACTATGTTTTGAAGTTCTTTGATTGATGATTTAAATCTTGTATCCACATTTAATTTTGTATAAAAGTCCTGTGAGTAAGCTCTAAACTCATCTGAGAGCTCAACTAAATCTTCAAATGATAAAAATTTAAGCAAACGATAATTTTGTTTTAACTGTCTATATAAGCTATAGTTAATTAAATAAAGTTTGTATTCGTGAAAATATAAGTCTAAAAATGTTGTGCTTCTTGCATCATTTTTGTGCATTGTGTATTCGTTTTTAACTTCTGCTAAAAAGTTTTTAATTGATGTTTTTGAAATTGACACAGTATCCTTGAAATTCACTTTTTGCTCTTTGTAGTAGGCTTTTTGGTCATTGTATAAATCTTTTACTTCAAAGTACTCTGGGCTAAAACTTGCAAGCTGTTTAACTTTTTTGTATTTAAGTTTAGCTTCCTCAAGATCAATTTCATCTAAGTCGATTTTTCTATGTCTAAAGTCAGATTCTTTTTGCTCAAATAATTGAATTAACTTCTCATTATTTTTATAAAGGTTGTTAATAACTTGAGAGTTAATTTTTGTTCTCTCTTCTAAATATGCAAAATATGAGTTAAATTGATCATCAATATTGTTTTCAATATCAAATTGAATGTTTTCAGATAACTTTTCTCATTTTTTAATTAATGGGATGTGAAGTTTGTTAATTATTTTTAAGTTTTCGAGTCTTAACAATAACTCTCGTTCTAAAAATGTGTATCTGAAGTTATTTGTGACATCTTTTCAATCTTTTTTAATGTTTTTAATTTTATTTTTAATTATTCCATTAACAATTAATGGTTCTTTTAAAATACTGAAAATTGTATTTTGTCCATTAAGCGATGCCATTGGGTCTTGGAAAATCATTTGGATGTTTTTGTGCATAAATTTCTTACGTTTTTTAGAAATTCTTTTTCCTGAAATGATTTTTCCATCTAATCTAACAAAACCGTTGTAGTCATTATATAAACGTAATAATGAACGTCCGATCGTTGTCTTACCTGAACCTGATTCACCTATGAGACCTACTATTTCACCTTCTTTTAAATCAAAAGAAACATCATCAACAGCTTTGTTAACATTGTTTTTGTTAACAAAGTATTTTTTAAGATTAATAATTTCTAATATTGTTTTTTTACTCATTAAACACCTTCTTAAAACTTTCTAATCTAGCTTGTAATTCTTTTGATAATTCAACTTTTGGAGCATCTGGATGCAATAATCAAGTAGCTGCTCAATGTGTTGGTGAAACTTCGAATAAAGGAGGTTCTTTAAGAAAATCAATTTCTAATGCATATTGGTTTCTTGGTGCAAATGCATCTCCTAAAGGTAAGTTATTCATATCAGGTGGCGTTCCACTGATTGAATATAATCTATCTTCTCTATTTTCAGGAATAGCTGAAATTAAAGCTCACGTGTAAGGGTGTTTTGGTTCTGTGAAAACATCCTTTTTTGTTCCTTTCTCAACTATTTTTCCTGCGTACATTACATAAATGTAGTCACAGAATTTAGCAACAACTGAAATGTTGTGTGAGATTAAGATAATTGTAATATTGAATTCTTGTCTAATATTTTCAAATAATGATAACACGGAAGCTTGAACTGTAGGGTCAAGTGCTGTTGTAGGTTCATCAGCAATAATTAAACTTGGTTTAAGTGCAACAACCATTGTAATAACAACACGTTGTTTCATACCACCACTAAGTGTGTGTGGATACATATCAAAAACAGCTTCAGCTTGACGAATTCCAAAACGCTTAAGTAGCGAAATTAAGTATTCTCTTTTTTCTAAGTATGTTGATTTTTTTCATTCAGGATTTTTGTTAAGTGCATCTAATAATTGTTTACCAATTTTTCTAGTTGGGTTAAGTGATGTAAGTGGGTCTTGAGGAATATAACCGATTTTATGTCCTCTAATTGTCTCTCAGAATTTATCTTTTTCGCTACTGAGTAAGTTAATTCCATCAATTTCCATTTTATCAGCTGTAATAAATGAGTTCTCATTTATGTTGAGTAATGATTTGGATGTAACTGATTTCCCTGAACCAGATTCACCTACAATACCTATGATTTCACCTTTTTTGATTTTTAAATCAACACCACGTACGATAGTAATAAATTTATTTCTTCTTAATTTAAATGAGACTTTAAGGTTTTTAACATCTAATAATAAATCTTTGTTTTCCATAAATTTACCTCCTATCTTGTTTTAATAACTTTTGGATCAAGAGCATCGTGAACTCCTAATGCAACAAAGTGAAGTGAAACTGAAATTAATAATAAGATTGATGCAGGTAAGATTAAGATAAATGCGTTATCTCCTGCTTGTGATGCTGCGTTAGATAAAATCGTTCCTAAGTTAGCACTATCTGATTTAAAGAATCCTAAGAATGCAAGTGATGAAATTTGCATAATAATTGATGGAATAGATGCAACGAAGCTTGTTGAAATTTTTCCAATGATTGCAGGCAATGCATGTTTGTAAATTAATCTAGCTTTTGATGCACCGATTGATTGTGAAGCTGTAATGTATTCTTGATCTTTAACAGTAATTATGAACATTCTTGTACTTCCAACCGATCTAACTCAACCAATAAATACAAGTGCTATTCCTAAAGTTAAGTTTGATGTACCAAATGTAGCAGCAAAGATTAATAATCAAATCATTGTTGGTGGTGCCATAAAAATATCAATAAGTCTCATTATTGTTGTGTCAATTCAAGTTCCTACATGGAAACCTAAATAAGCACCAATCGCAACCCCAATAATTGTTTGAATTGTAGCAACTATTAAAGCTAATTTAATTGCTTCTCAAGTTCCAACTCAAGACTGTGTTCATATATCAACTCCAGCTTGGTTTGTTCCTAAGTAAGTAGATAATGAAAATTGTGGATTGTGATTTAAGATAGCCTGAATGTATTCTCTAGCTTTTTCAGCTGAAACTGATGGGTCAATTTGTGATTTTTCTAAAGCAATACCAATATTTTGAACTTTGTTGAACACGTAAGCATTAACTAAAACTTTGTTTGTTGAATCTGAGATATCAACAATTTTAATTGCATTAGCAGGATTATTTTCACCAAAGTAAATAAAGTCTCTTCATAAAACTCCACCATAATAATCTCTACTTGCTCAAGTATTAATTAATGTCTCATAGTTATCAATGTGACCTTGAGCAGGATATCAAGGACTGCTCATTGGTGGTAGCCCTATGATGTTACTTGTTGATGAATCAATGTATTTGCCAACTTGCATTGTTTGTGGGTCAATTGTTCAAATTCCAACTGAATTATAAAGTGGTTTTGTAGCTGAATACTTTGCAGTTTCAGTTACAAAAATTGAAATTACTAAGATAGTTATAAATACAAATAATGCGGCAACTGCAACTCAGTTTGTAAAGAAACGCTTAATTATTTCAACTAAAAGTTTTTTAGGTTTACCAGCGATTGAATTAAGCGAACTATCATCTTTAGGAGCAAATTGTGAAATTGCTGGACGAATGCTATCTAAAGATAATTTATATTTTTTTTCAAATTCTCTTGCGTTCATATTCGCTCCTTTCTATGATTGTTTTAATTTTTCATTTTCTTTAAATTGTTTATTTCTTAAGAAGTAGTTTCTTATAAATCTTGTAACACTATATGGGTTAGATGCAGAGTATTTAATTCTAGGATCTAAGAAAGCAAATGATATATCTACAAGTATTGTTGTAAATAAACTAAGTGATGTGAAGAACACTGTTGAGAACATAATGATGTTAATTTCACCATTAGGGAATGCTTGCGTAATAACTTGTGATGTACCAGGTACTCCTCAGTAAGTTTCAATAACAATTCCACCACTTAAAAGAGGAATGTAAGATGGAATTAAAATTGCAGCAAGTGGGATTGAAATATTTCTTAAAACATATTTAAAGAAAATTTCTCTTTTGCTTAAACCTTTAGATTTAGCAATTAAAATGTAGTTTGATGTAAGAACTGTAATAACTTGGTTTCTTGTGTAAGTAATGTACCCTGATAGTGAACCAAGCACGATAACTAATATTGGTGGAAGTCAACTTAATATCATTTTGCCTACACCATAGGCTTCAACTTCAGCAGGGTTATTAAAGTTAATGAAATTTGGTGGAAAGTTCATTGAGAACAAGATTGAAATAATAATAGGTGCGATAACAAATGATGGAAGCGCTATAAAGACAAGTGCAAAGAAGTTAATTGATGCATCAGCAACTGTTCCACGTTTGTATCCTGAAACTATTCCTAAAGTAATTCCGATAAGAGAAGAAATTAAGAAAGCAGGTAATGTGATGATAATAGAGTATTTAAGGTACTTAAAGAAATATTCAGGAATTGTTTTAACGTCTGCATTTTCTAAAAGTGAATTATTGAATGGATATCCGAATGGGTTTGATGGGTTGCTAAATAAATCTCCAACTCAGTAACCAAATCTGATAACCGGATTTAGTTTCATATTAAATCATTCTGTTTTAACATTCTCATAAATCAAATTATCAGGTATTAAATGGTACTTAACTGAGTTTTCAAACAACCTTTTCATCTCACCTGCATTAACTGCTGAAGAATTATTTTCACCAGCTTGCTCAAGTGCTTTTTTAGCAAATGGGTTATCTGAAAAATGAGCAACCATAAGGTAAACTACCATTATAATGATAAACAAAGTAACGATAGCAAAGCCTATACGTTTAAATAAGTATTTAAGCATTTTTCTCCTTTCAATTATTTTCCATTAACTGTTCTAATATCTACTCAATATGGAATTTCTGTTTCAAATTCAGGAATTAAATAGTTAGGGTTTTTGAGTGTTTTAGCAAGTATTGATGTACTCATATATGAGAATGCACTTGGTACTGCTCCAACAAAGTTCCCAATTTCTTGTGCTAAATGAACTAAATCTAATTTTGAGACCATTTCACCAGTAACTGGATCTGGATTTTGTGTGTAATCTAATCAGAAGTTTGCATTTAAGTTATCTCAAGATGTATATGAACTTAAGTTATCTGATTCATCCATTCTGATTAATTTTTCACCATCCCATTTGTACATACCCATAATGTTTGAAAGATGTTGAACTTGACTGTTTGTTAAATTAAATGTAACTTGCTCTGGTGTAATTGATAATTTATTTCCATCGATTTTGATAAATTCACCAAGTCTTTGTGCCGCTTTATAAAGCTGAGGATATAAAGCTTGCATTTTTTGTGCATATTCAGGGTCAGCTAAAATTGCAAGCATTGCAGTAGTTATATGAGCTCTTTGTGCGATTCCTGTAATACCTGAACCAATTCCGTTGTAGTCGTATCCTCATCCCATTAAGTCTACCGGAGATGGTGTTGTAGTTCAGAATCCTCTTCACTCGTCTTTATCTATTGGTTTGATTAATTTAATGTTTAATCTAGGATCTAAACCATTTCAAGCTTTAATAAGTAAATCAAGTGCATTAACTGCTAAAGTTGGATAGTTGAAGAATCTATAAAAGATACTAATATCTACTGTTTTACCTAGGAGAGTAGGGTTTTGAGCATAAACTCTATCGAGTAAGTCTTTCATTCTTGCTTTAAGTTGCTCATAAACAACACTCTTAACTGAATCATCAGCTGTTGTATTAATGTTTTGAGTATCGCTCGGATTAATTAAGTTTCCAATTGCACCGAAATCAACTCTTTGTCCTGTTTGTGAATCTACTACAAAAAATGCATTAACAATATCACTATTGCTTCTTAAACTATTTGTAGTCGAGTTATCTAAAGCGTTTGAATTAATATCATTATCAGGCGCAAGGTAACTTACTCACCCAACTGCAGGTTGTGGTTTTCTTTGCATCATACCTATTGTGTTTCAGTCAATTGCAGCTGATAAAATTGTTTTAAATTCAGCTCCTGTACCTACAGATACTGATTTAATTGCATTTTTAGAAGATTGAGAAATTGCTTCGGCAGTTGACATATTTCACATTACATATGAATAAGCATCATTAAAGTAAGTTGTTGATGAACCTTCTTTTGGTAAAAGTGATCAAATAAAGTTTTTTGTTAATGAACCTTTATTTGATAACTTAACTGAGTTAAGTCCATAGTCATTTGGATCTTGCAACACTGCATCTCTTCTTTTTTGAGTTAAGGCTGTGAATGGATATGATGCTTTTTGACCAAATAAATATTGGTTATATGATGAATCATCAAAAATTGCAGCATCAACTAAATAGTTTTGAAATCTTGAAGAGAACTGATTAATTGTTGTTGGGTTATTAACAAACTCTGAATCTCAATAATGCATATTTTTAAATGTTGATTGAGTTAATGTGTCTGAATTAAATTTAGAACCATAGTATTTTCCGGCAAATAAAGTTTTGTCCTGTGAAAATCCATATCAGTAGATACCTGAATCTTTTGCAAGTCCATCAATCGATTGAACTGATTGTCTAATTTTGTTAATTTTGACTTCATTACCTTGATCTTCTTTAGTTTGTGGAGTTATGTCCTGATCATTTCTTCTGTTTTTATCTTTAATAAATTCAGATGGAGCTGCAGCAAATTCATATGATTTAGTAATCATATCTAAAATATTTACAAATGATGCAGTTGCGTTTTCGTTAAGACGTTCAAGCCCGAAATATGAGTGTCCATCTTTGTTAACAACTGAATTTGAACGATCTAATATTTTGTCTAAGCTTACATTAAATAAATCGAATAAATAAGAGTTTGTATATTGTTGTCTATCATCAAAAAGTTTATTTGGTTCAGATAACATCGATCTAATATCATCATCTGCTGTTTTGCTTCCACCATTTTGCCTTCTAAATAGTGTGTCATTCATTTTTGTTCTTAGAATTGAAATGTAAAAGTCATCTGCAACAACAGGATATTGTGTTTTATTACCGTTTGAATCAACTCAAAATACACCATTTCTAATTCTAAATTCCATTCTGTGAGCTAAACCAACTTTTTCGAAGAAGTTAGCTGAGTTAATAGAACGTGGATTAGATGAAGTTCTTTTAACAATACTTGTTGTGTAGTAATCTACATTAAGCACATCATCGTGTTCAGTTGGCGCAGGAACTAATCCAGCGTCATCTTGATCAAAAACAATAGCTTCTAAAATTGGCTTACCATTTGGGTCAACTAATTTAGTTCCGTTTTCTTCTTTTTGAACATATAGAATGATTGCATCAGCTAAATCTAATTTAAATCTTTGTAATGTAGGTTGTAAGATAAGCTCTGTTTTCTTGTTTGTAATTCCAGTTTCAGAAAGTGATGATTTTTCATTGTTAATAAATTTTGCCTTACCTGAACTTTCTAAGGAAATAAGAGATGAATAAGTTGTTCAAAGTAATGGGTCAACTGGATTACCATATCCAGCACTTGCATCTCACGGATATGTGCTTGATGAATAAACTGAGTTATATACTTCTTGATAAATTTGTTTTTGAGAGAATCTATCACTAACTTTAGATTTATTGAATGCAATATTAGGATAAAGAATGTTTTTAACTTGTTCACTTGTTAAAAAGTTATTTTTACCAGCATTTTCATCAACATAATCTTGGCCATATGAAGCTAAATCATCTTCAATTAATTGAGCTTGATAATTTCTAGCTAATTTATTATGAAGATTGAATTTTTCTAATTCAACTTTCATTTGTTCTGCATATTGGGAATTGAATTGACTTTCGATTTCGACAAGTTTTGCTCTGTAGGCATTATCAGCAGCATTGAATTTTTCATTGGTTTTGTTGTATTCAGCTCCTGCAGATTTTATTTGTTCTGTTAATTCGTTTAGCTTTTGTTGTCTTTGTTCTGCGAAACTTGAACCCATTAAGACATCTTCATTAATTAACTGTGTTAATTTATCTAATGTACGTTTGGCAATTTCTTGTTTAGATTTAATATCTCCAATTTGCTCGTTTAAATCTTGAATATTTTGTTCTAGCTGACTAATTGATGATTTGAATTTTTGCGCCTCTTCTGAATCTTTATCTTCTAACTTCTCATATTCAGCAGTTTTTTCTGCAAAAGATTTTTTATTAATATCAAGATTAATATTTTGGTTTTCTAACTCTTGCTTTAATTTTTCAATATTAGAAAGTGTTGCGTTATATTGTTCTGATTTAGGTGTTGAACCTTCTTCTAAAATAACTTTATAAGATTTATTTGAGTAGCTCCCTAATATATCTAAAACTTCTAAGTTAACATCATTGTTTTTAGGTAAATTATCAACTGCTAAAATTAACCCAGCTAAATCATTTGAGCTAGACACTAAGCTATAAAAGTTTCTTTCTGCTTGCAATGAAACCAATTTTCTAAATGAATTTGTATTTTCATTTTTAGCAGCTCTATATTCAGTTTCAGTATCGTGTAATTGTGCATAAAGAGCTTCTTTTTTAGCATAATACTCTTGATATTTTGCTCAAGCTTCATTAGCAAGATTTGTTTCTTGGACAGATAATCTTTGATAATTTGCTCTCTCTGCACTGCTCAAAGGTGGTTTTTCCGGTTTATCACCTGTATTCGAACACGAAGCAATTACTAATGGTGATATTATGGACAAACCGGATATAGCACCTAATAATAATTTTTTGTATTTTTTCACGGATACCTCCTTATTTTTTATCTAATTTGAAAATTTTGTTTCCTAATTTAATTCATTGATTTACTAAATCTGATAAGTAATCAAAGCTTTGTTTATAGAAGTTTTTATCAAGTAAATCAACTCCAACTTTTTTAAGAATTTCAAGTGGATAATCACTTCCACCGGCTTTTAAGAAATTGTCAATGTAGTTATCTAATTCTTCTTTACCTTTTTCTTTATATTGAGCAAAGAAGTAATTTGCTGTTAATTGTCCAACTGCATATTTATATACATAAAAACCATAGTAATAGTGAGGTACATAAATTGAGCCCAAGTTTTCTTTAGCTACATATTTAGCTTTTTTACCCTTTTTAGATTTGTATTTAAATTTAAGTGAATTTTCGTGGTAAAGTTTTGAAATTGCTTCATAGCTTCCTGCAACACTTCCTTCTTCTATACCTTTGTACAAGTTGTATTCATATGAAGCTCATTCAACTTGTCTTACTACTGTACCAATAAACCCTTGAATAATTTTTGATAAGATTTCAAATTTAAATAAGTCGTTTTTAGATGTTTTAAGTAAGTAGTCATATAACATTGACTCGTTGAAAATTGATGCAATTTCAGCCAAGAAAATTGGATATGAGCTAAGTGGTAATGGTTGATATTTAGTTGCAAAATATGAATGCATTGAGTGACCTAATTCGTGAGCTAAAGTTTCTACTGAATCTAATTGACCATCAAAGTTCATTAAAATGTACTTCTTATCAATTCCATAAGTTCCACCGATACTGTAAGCTCCTGAACGTTTGTTTTGGACACTCATAAAATCAACTCAATTTTCTGTTAATGCTTTGTTAGCTTCGTTTGCGTATTCTTCGCCAAACGGTTTTACAGCTTCATTAACTAAATCAACCGCTTCTTCAACTGTGTATGAGGTTTTAACATTTACAAGTTCTCTTAATGTATCTCATTTTTCCATTTTTGACTTATATTTAGCTTTATAGAATTTTTTGTATGCTTCTGAATATTTAGCTAATACTTTAATGTTTGAAGCAACTTGATCAAATAATGTTTGTAAGATTTCATCGGTAACTTTATCTGAATTAGTTAACATCATAACTGCTGATGGGTATTTTCTAACTTTTGCAGCTACGGTTAAGCTCTTAAAGTGTTGGAATAAAGTTTCTGCTAACGAATCTTTGTGTTTGTAGTAAGCATCTCAGAACTTTTCAAAAGCTTGCTTTCTAACTTCTTTTTTATCTGATTTAAGTAATTGATTTCTATTTGTTTTATTTAATTTAATTTTCTTTTTGTCTGATAACTCAACATATCCATAATCTAATTCTGAATTAGTAATAATTGAGAAAATGTTGTGTGGATCAGGTTCTCCATATGATGTTTGCAAAATGTATTCTTCAACATCATCACTTAATTTATGTTTATGTTGTTCAATTGTTTCTTCAATTTGCATTTTGTAATCTGCTAATCTTGGATCATCTTTTCAAACTTTCATTTTGTCCAAGTTTGCATAAAATCTATTAATTTCAGAACCAAATTCAGTTTCAAGTTGATTATCTAAAAATTCAACATCTTGTGATTTTTTGATAATTTCAGGATCAATTAAATTAACATTTTGCTTGTTACTTAAATAATTAGAAACCTTGTTACTAATAAGTGTTAATTGCTCACTAACTTTTAAATCTTCTAAATACGCTTCAATTGAGTCATATTTTGAATCTTTATTTTTAATTCTTTCTTTGTATAGTGCTACATACTCATCGATTCAGTCATCTAATTTTTTACCTTGTAAAATGTCTTCTAAATCTCAACGATATTTTTTAGGTACATCTTCATATTTTTTGTATTGTTTTGCTTTCATAATAACTCCAAATAATTAAATAAAAAGTTTTGTAGAACTATAAATCTACAAAACTTTAATACAAAATTTAAAATAAATTAATGTTATTAAAAGGATGTAAATCTATAGCACCAATGGTTAAACCAAAGAGTAGAAATCTTTTATGCTTTTCTACCAATATAGAAGTTTGCCAACCTCTATATTTCGGCTTTTATATCCTTTCAATATTCATTTTTGCATGCCTGCTAGAATATTTACTTTTATTAAAAGCTCCTCTATAGTATTTATTACATAACAGATTTCAGTTTTAATGTAATCTGTTATGTTTTTGTTAACAGAATACACCAAATTAAACGTTAATATGAAATCAACGAATATTGGTGATATTAATAATTCTGTTTTTCTGCATTTTCATTTTTTTATTATAAACCATAATATTGATTTATTTTTAAAAATTAAAATATTTTTATATATGTGAGTAAGGGATAAATAAAAAATAGCATTACTGCTACTTTTTATAATTTGTTAACTTCGATGATTGCTGAATATTTTTTATTTTTAACTAACTCAATAACCTTGAAGCTAATTTCATCTTCGATAGTGAATTTTGTCGATTTAAGTAGTTTAGTTGAATTTGTATTAGTTAATAAATAAGTTTTTAAGTCCATAGCTTTTTCATCATCGCTTATAAGTTCTTCATCAATCTCAAGTTGCTTAATTAGATCAGACATTTTAACGTTTGAATGAGCTTTAGCTCTTTCAAGTGAAATTTCATAAATTTGCTCATCATCATCGTATTCATCATAGATTTCTCCAATGATTTCTTCAATGATGTCTTCAATTGTAATGATACCTAAAACATCTGTAGAGTTGTTGTTTTCAACAACAAAAGCCATTTGAGCTCTTGCTGCTCTCATCTTCTCAAGAGCACTTGAAAGAATTGAGTTAGCTGAAATGCTTGGAACTTGTTTCATATAATTAATCACTTTACCTTTTTTAAGTGAGAATATATCTTTTAATAAAACAATTCCAATAAGTTGTCCATCTTTTTCAATTGGTAATCTTGAATAGTTTGTATCCTTGAATATTTCAATCGCTTCTGCTACACTAGCTTTATAAGAAATGTAAGTTACATCTTTTAATCTAATGTAGTGTTGTGCAACTTTTGTTGAATCTAAATCTAAAGCATTTTGAGCTAAAATACTTTCCCCGGTTTGCAGCACCCCTTCTTCATTAGCGAGTGCTAGCATTGATTTAATGTCACTTTCTGAGTTTGTAACATAAACATTTTTGCTAAGTTTGCTAATAAAGAAAGTGATCGGGAAGAATATTCAGAACATTAGTTCATTGAATAAACAGAAAACTTTTAAGTATCTAATTGGATTATTTTTAGCAATTAATTTAGGTGTTATTTCGCCAAATAATACTAAGATTGGAGTAACTACCACTGTTGAGATAACAACAACAAGTGAGTCATTATCAGAAAGATATTTTGATAAAACATAAGACATTGTAGCTGATGAAGCTACGTTAACTAAGTTATTACCAATTAAAATGGTACTTAGAATTTGATTGTATTTCTTAACTTGCTTGTCAATTAACTTTCCAAATCTATGTTCGTTTTCAACTAATTCATAAACTTTAGCAGGTGAAACTGTCGAGTAAGCAGTTTCACTTCCACTAAAGATACTACTTAAAATAAATAATATAAGCATAACTATGCATAAAACAATTGTAATTACTGTTTTACTATCCATAGTACACCTCTAAAGAATTATTTTTGTGGTTCCTATAATAACTGGAGTCCATTAAAATCCACCTCTTTCATTCGTCATATCGTCTAAAAATTGTACATATTTACCTGTATAAATTAAAGTTGCTTGACCAGGTTCACCATTACGGTTTTTAGCAACTGATAGGGTCACAGGGATTGATTCGAATTTTTTAACTTCGTCATCATCGCTGTGTGCTGATTTTTTAAGTTTCTTTCTACTTAAGAAAATAACAATGTCAGCATCTTGCTCAATTGATCCGGATTCTCTAAGGTCACTTAATTGTGGACGCTTGTCTTCACGATTTTCAACACTTCTAGATAACTGTGATAGAGCAATAATTGGAATTTTAAGCTCTAGAGCAAGTGTTTTTAGTGAACGTGAAATCATTGCAACTTCGTTTTGTCTATTTCCTGTTGCTTGATTTCCTCCTGAAATCAATTGTAAATAGTCAATTACAATTAAGTCAACTTTGTTTGTGTTTTTAATTAAATGTTTAATTTTGAAAATGATTTCATTAATTTTTGATTTAGGATCATCATCAAATCAAATTTGATTTTCATCAGGTGTTCTTTGCATACTTGAAACAACGTGATGAATTTTCATTAAATCTTCATAATTGTTTTTTAAGAGTTTGATATTTTGCAATTTGTACATATCTATTAGTGTAGAAGTCGCCAAATATCTAGTTGTAAGTTCTGATGTAGGCATCTCAAGAGAAATAAAAGCTACATTTTTTGGTTTACCATCTTTCATTCCTTTTTCGATAATGTTTCTTGCAATGTTTAATGCAAGCGCGGTTTTTCCAACCCCTGGACGAGCAGCTAAAATAATTAACTGACCAGGTTTAAATCCTTTAACATATTTATCAATTGCATTAAATTCTGTAAGAAGAGCTTTTTCTTCATTTTCATCATTCTTAAGGCGACTAAAGTATTTCTCAAGAGCGCTTTCAAGTGAAATAAACTCACTATTTTTGATTGATAAATTATTACTGCTAATAATGAAGTTTTCAACATCAGTAACAATGTCTTCTCAAGTGATTTTAGGATTTTGCCCTAATACAGCTAAATAATTACTAAAGAAAGCTTCTGCTTGTCTTCTTTTGTGAAGTTCAATTAACTTTTCAACATTTGGTAAAAAGTTTTCATCTGAAGAAAGTGTTGAAACAACTTTGTTTAATGTTTCAATTGATAAAGCAGCTCATTCAAGACTTGGGTTTTGAGCTTTGAATTTAGGTATTTCGTTTAAAAGTGTGTTGTAATCAAAAATGTAATTTTGATTAGGTTCACTTGCTTTTCTAGTTTTTAAAAATCTAAATAATGTAGAGTATTCAAGGTTGAAAAATGCTTCAGGGACAAGGTAGTCTAAACCAAGAGATTGTTTTTCAGTATCATTAATTATTGTACTTAAAACTTGTCTTTCGATTTTTTCTTCTTTGCACAAAGTATTTGCTAAAGGACGAATTATTGTTTCAACTCACTTGTATAAAGAGTTTTGATTGTTTCTATTATTTCTTAACATTTTTAATTTTAATTTCCACTCTTAAAGTTGCTTTTATATCTTTGTATAAAACAATTTCAACATCGTGCAATCCTTCTGAAACTAAATGCACTTTTTGTATTGAATGTTTTGGTAACTTGTACCCTAATGAAGTTAATTTTTTATCAACATCTTTTGTAGATACTGAACCGTGTACATTTAAATTAGAATTTCCATCGATATTAGCTTCTAAAGTAAATTCTAATCTTAACTCTTCTAATTTCTCTTTAAGTCTTAAAGCAGCTGTTCTTTTTTCATGTTCATCAGCTGATAAATCATCTAATCTTCTTTGTAATTGTCTTGCAGTTTGTTCATTGTATGGAACTCCGAAACCGTTTTTAACTAAGTAGTTTGAACCATAACCATTTGATACTTCGATAACTGTGTTAGCTTTTCCATCTTTACAATCTTTAATTAGTATAACTTTCATCTTTTAACTCTCTTTCTGTTGTTGTTATTGCGTGGTGCACATTGTTAACAAATGTTTCTAATTCCTCATTTGAAATAGCAGCAGCTGTTCCAAAGTGCCCACCTCCACCAACTTGCTCAGTAATAATCTGAACATTTGTATTTATACCTCTAGCACTAAGTTTGTATAAGTTTGTCCCCTTAAGTCTTGCAATAACGAAGGAAGCAACTCTACCTTTTGTTTTAAGAAGTTCATTAGCAGCCATTGAAATAACGTCAGCTTCAACTTCGATTGGAGAATATGCTAAGTAGTAACCTTTTTTAACTTCTTGTGCATTTTCTAAAATAGTATTAATTTGTTCTTTTGTTGTTTCATCAATTTTAAGAATTTCGCTTCCTTCAACTACATTTGCACCTTTCGATTGCAACCAAGCACTTGCTTGGAATGTTCTAGCTGAGACTGATTTTGTAAATTGTACTGTATCAACTAAAATACCACCTAAAAGTAATTGAGCACATAATGGCGAGAATTTTCATTCCCTATCTGTGAGCATAAAAATTTCAGTAACAATTTCTGAAGCTGAAGAAGCTGTTGTTTCAACATAAATATTTGTAACAGGACAATAATCGATTTGCTTTCCAACTCTGTGGTGGTCAAATACGAAAATATTTTCCCTGTCTGCATTTAAAATAGCATCCTTATTATCTGTACGGCCTGGATCTGAATTATCTACAAACACAACTAATGTGTTTAAGTCTGTTAATTTTGATGCTTTATTTGCGCTTATTATAATTTTTTCTAAGTTTAAATCTGTATCTTCATAAACATTGTTTTTGTAACTAAGTTCATTTCTAAAGTATGTTGTAGTCATATCAAATGATTCAGCACATATGTAAGCTTTCTTACCTCTTTGATGAGCTAAATATGCAATTCCATATGATGAACCTAATGAGTCCATATCAGCTGATTTGTGTCCATAAACAATAACTTTTGTAATTTGGTCACTATCGAGTTTTTTAAGGAACTCATCTGAAATTTTCTTAATTTTAGTCATATTATTGTTAGACACAATTTCGATACTTGAGCCATAATAAATCGCAGTCTCGGTATCACTAAAAATCGCAACCTGGTCTCCTCCACGGTTTTGAGCTTGAACTAAAGCTTTTTTAGCTTGCTCTAATTTTTCTTTAAGCGAGCTTCATCCTCTAGCAAACCCAACACTAAGCGAAAGTTTACCAATTGATGTGTCCGGAACATTCTTTTGAATATTTGTGAATAAAGAAAACTTATCTTTAGACATATTGTAAAGTGAAACCTGGTCCGTAATAACAATGAACTTACCATTTGTATATTGTCTATAAATTAAGTTGTATTCTTTTGAATATTCATTGAATGTATCAATAATTGTTTTATTAACTAAGTAAAGTTGCTCTTCAGATAAGATTGATTGATACATTTGGTAGTTATCAATTTCAATTTCACCAATAACAGTTTTTTGATCATGAACTTCATTTTTAAATAAAGTTTCAGTTGTAATATCACGAATAATTATGATGTTTGATAATGGTCAGAATTGAGCTTCATAAATGTTTTTATTATTTTCAAACTCAATTTTAGTTTGATTCATATCAAGCTCTAAAAATTCTTTGTTATCTGAAATTGTTGTAAAGAATATCTTAATGTGAATATCAATAAAATCTTTGTGAAACTTGTTTTTGATAAAGTTACTTGCTCAAATGATTTTATGTTCAGCATTGTAAATAACAAATCCGATGTTATTACTTGACATAATATCTTCAGTAAATGAATCAAAAGAGTTTTTAACAATGTTTCTTGACCTTGCAAAAATCTTTGTAATTCAAACTAGTGTAATTGCTAGTGATGCAAAAACTAAAATCATTGCGACAGTAACTAAACCAATTTCTCAAGTTAATGCAGTTGTTTCGTTATTTTTTACTAAAATTGCAGTTAGCAAAATAAACAGAATTACAAAAACTACACATAAACACGAAAGTAAGCTTATTTTGTATTTTGTTTTCATTCAAATCCTTTTTGTTTGTGTTGTAAAAATTTAAATATTTAATATTTAAATTATATAAGTTTTGCAGAAATTGTTATCAATATGTTTTATTACACTAAAAATATCTACAGGAATATGACAAATAAAACAAAAACTCACAATTAATGTGAGTGATTGTGTGTATGGAATGAAAGAATTAATGCAGCAAAGATTACACCAATAAATAAGAATGCAAGGATGAAATATCATTTTTTCTTCGACATATGTGAATGATAAAACTCAGGAATAAATTCAATTAAAGTAGTGAAAATGAAAATTCCTGCGATTGCTGACATCATCATTCCTTTTAGTATTCAGTTTTTTTCAATTGCTGCTCCTGCATAGCAACCAATTAACATAAATGGTAAAAATAATGAAAGTCCTAAAAATGATAATAACAATGATTGAATTCTTGAGTATCCTGCTTCTCTAAGTCTGAAATAGAAGATTGTTTCTTCAGGGATTAAGTGTAAAACTAAAGAAGCAAAATAAGCCATAGTAAGTGAGTTTTCGTGACCGTTTGCTGCTAAATTTAAGTTGTATCCTAATAATAATCCTTCTGGAATTCTGTGAGTTAAAAGTAGTAACAAAGCAATAACTTTTAATTTATTTGAAGCTGAATTAATTGCTTCTTGTTCAGCTTTAATAATTGACTCATCATTTGAAAAGATGTAATCAGGATGATAATGAACGTGTTTTGAGTTATTATAATTTTTACTTTGTCTTAAAAATATATTTTGATTTTTATTATATTTCTTAACTTCGTAAAAATGTTCTGAATGTGGGTGTGAGAAATCAAAATCATCGTGCTCGTGTTCATCACCGTGATCGTGGTCGTGAACAAATGCGTTTAACTTTCTATTATTTGATTTTTTAAGTTTTTTATTAATTTGATAAGTAATTGCATACTTAAGCGTGAATGAAAATAAGATACCTACAGCAAGACCGACAACTACGACTAAAATGCTATACCCATAGACGTTTACATTGTCTGTCATTGCACCTTGATTCGCTAATTCAAGCGATTCTCTTAAAAAACCAAATGTAGCTAATACTAAGAAAAAACCTGTTGAAAATGAGTATAAATAAAATGACAGATTTTTTCAACCATTCTTACTTAATTTAATAAGTGGGAAAATGAATGAAAGAATAGTTGGTATAGCTAATAAGCAAAGTAATGTGACAAGTATTAGAATGAAGTAAGATAACCCTTCATTACCTGTGCTTAATTTGAGGGTTTCGAAAAAATCTCTAATTATTTGCATTATTCTTCAGTTTCGATGTTATGGTAAACATCTTGAACGTCATCATCCTCTTTTAATTTGTCTGCAAATTCTAATAATTTGTCTTTCTTTTCTTGATCATATTCTACATACATATCTGGTACATATGTTACTTCACATTGGATGAAGTCAATTTGACCGAATTTATCTTCAATTGCATTTTTTAAATCTGTGAAGTTTTCAGGTAATGTAGTTAATACAAATGATTCATCATATGTTTCAACATCTTCTGAACCATTTTCAAGTGCAACTTCCATTAAATCATCTTCATTAACTAATTCTTTAGCAATTTCAATGATTCCTAATTTTCTGAATGGATATGGAATTTGACCTGTTTTACCTAATGTAGCATTTTGTTTGTTAAAGTATGACTGAATATTTGATTTAACTCTGTTAAGGTTGTCTGATAATGTAACAACGATAAATGTTGCTCCTCCACCTACAGTAGCGTTAAAAACAGTTTCGATAAATGCGTTTGCATTTTTATCTCCAGCTGCTTTAGCAATTGCTCTTTCAATGTTGTCTTTTGGCATATTTTTTGATTTAGCTTTAGCAATTGCTAATTTTAAAGCTGGGTTAGTATCAGGATCTGCTCCTAATCTTGCTGCAACAAAAATTTCTTTAGATAATTTTTGAAAAATTTTTCCTCTTGCTGCATCTTGTGCGCCTTTTCTATGTGCTATATTCGCTGCGTGTGAATGTCCTGCCATAATTTATTTCTCCTAATCTATATCATTTGGTTTATAAATTGAATCTCTTTTGTGTTGTGAGATTTTATGTTTATATTCAATTTTCTTAATAACTTCTTCTGGTAATACTGATTTGATTTGTTCATATTCATTTAAGTGATCTAAATAAAAATCAAGTTGAGCATATGAGAAACCTAATTCATCTTCATCAGTTTGATTTTCTCATAATCCTGCTGATGGTGCTTTGTCAATAATTTCACTTGGTACATTTATAAGTGAAGCTAAAAATCTAACTTCACCTTTTGTAAGATGACAAATCGGAAGTAAATCAACTCCTCCATCACCATACTTTGTGAAGTAACCAATGAATGTTTCATCTTTATTATCTGTTCCTAACACAAGTAAATTATTTTCTTGAGCTAGAGCATATAAAGTTGTCATTCTTAAACGTGGTTTAATGTTAGCAACTGCTAATTGATTTTTAACACTAACTTGCTTACTTAAAGCGTTAAAAGCATCAGTTAAATCAATGTACTCAAATTTATCATCAAACTTTTCTTCAAGTTTTTTAATATGTTCTAAATCACTTTGTAACATTCCATTGACTGACATCACAACTCCCTTAACTTTTAAAGGAAGCTGTTTTGCTATTGCATACACAAGTGAAGAATCAATCCCTCCACTGATACCTACAATAAAACCATTGCAATTAGCTTCTTTTGCTTTTGTTACTAAAAAGTCTTTAATAACTTCAACATAAGCTAATCCATTTTCTTTGTCATAATATGGTTTGTTATCTTTGTAAAATGTAATCTTACCCATATCGCCTCTTTATTAACTAAATTGAATATTTTTAT
Organism: Mycoplasma sp. 4404; assembly: GCF_034863325.1. Taxonomy (NCBI): domain Bacteria; kingdom Bacillati; phylum Mycoplasmatota; class Mollicutes; order Mycoplasmatales; family Mycoplasmataceae; genus Mycoplasma; species Mycoplasma sp. 4404. The sequence goes on along the minus strand of NZ_JAYFFE010000001.1, from coordinate 51,299 downwards.
CAAAATATTAATTGTAAAAATATACTTAATTTTACCATAACAATCTAAAAAATAAACTGAATATATTACTTTTTAATTGTTTAAAATTAAACACACTTGTCTTTTATGTTCATATGCAAAATGAACAAATTCAGTCTCTAGTTCATAATTTGTTCTTTTTTGGATTTTTTTACTAATAAGATGAAATAATGATATTATTTATGAATATATTTTTATATCATGCAAAAGAAAAAAAGTGTAAAAAAGGAGGAAAATAATGCTAAAAAAACAATTTTTAGTTTGAAATCACAAAAATATGAATGTTATTTTCAAAATAGCTTTCACAGGCTTGATGTTGGCTGTTTCTATTGTTTTTAGTATTATCGGAAGTTTTATTCCATTTAATTCATTTTTATCTTTCAATTTCCTTTTAATTTCAGCTTTTTTAACTGCTTTTATTATCGATATTCAATATTCATTAATAATGCTTATTTCAAATTTTTTGATAAGTCCTTTTATAACAATTAAATCAACTACATTAGACATTGCATTTCTAGGAAACTTTATTCTTTTATTAATGCAAAGTATCTTCGTTTTCAGTTCTTATTTATTTGGAAAATTATTATGAAAATCTAAGCTTAAAAAAGAACTGTCAATCCTTGTAATCTTAGCAATAAGTTCATTAGTAACAATTGCAATAATAACATTTTTGAATACGTTTTTATTTAACTTAATTTATTTCAAATTATTCAAGCAACTAGATGCTGTTTCGCTTAATGAACTGCTTGCTAACTATGATAAAAAATTCAAAATTTTCTTCTTTGGTATCCCAAATTACTTTGCAGGTTCTGTAGCTTTATATTTATCATTTAATTTGAGCAATATTGCAATAAATTATTTTATAATTTATATATTTATTTTTACCTTATCTAAAACTAAGTTTTTAGATAACATCCTAAATAATTTCACAGTGAATAAGTGTGATTCATAGAAAGGTGTTTATGTCAAAATTTAACTTTAAAGAAATTGATTCAAAGTGAAGAAAAATCTGAGCAGAAACTAATGCTTTTGAGCCAAAAGATGATTTTAGTTTACCTAAAAAATATGTTTTAAGTATGTTCCCTTACCCAAGTGGGAAATTGCATATGGGACACGTTCGTAATTACTCAATCGGTGATGCTGTAGCTAGATACTTTAGAAGAAAAGGTTTCAATGTTCTTCACCCATTTGGTTGAGATGCTTTTGGTTTACCTGCTGAAAATGCAGCAATCAAAAACGGAACACATCCAAAAAGCTGAACATATCAAAATATTGCATCAATGGATGATGAAATTAAAAGATTGGGAATTTCTTTTGCTTGAGATTATGAAACAATCACTTGTGATGCTTCATACACAAAATGAGAACAATACATTTTCATCAAACTTTGAGAAAAAGGTTTAATTTACAAAAAGAAAAGCTCATTAAACTGATGTGAATTTGACCAAACAGTTTTAGCTAACGAACAAGTTGAAGATAACAAATGTTGAAGATGTGGAAATCAAGTTATTCAAAAAGAAATGGATACTTACTACTTAAAAATTACCGAGTATGCTGATGAATTACTTGAAGACCTGAAATCTCTTGAAACACACTGACCTCAACAAGTTCTTACGATGCAAAAAAATTGAATTGGTAGAACTGAAGATTACAAATTAACATTTGAATTTGCAGATAACATTCAAAACACACTTAATGTCTATGAATCAAATTTAGATTACATTTCAAAAATTGATTATGTTGCTATCTCAAATAAACATCAATTAGTTGACGCCTTAAAAGAAGCAAACTACTTTAATCAAGAAGCTTTAGACTTACTTGAAGAAATCAATTTAAACTTTGTTAAAAAAGAATTTTCAAAGAAAATTTTTATCAAAACACCTTACACTGTTAAAAATCCTTTTGATGGTAGCTTAGTTCAAGTTATCATTACTGATTTTGCATCAAATAATCCAAACAAAGATGCAACAATTGTTTCATCAAATAATCAAACACACACCACTTTTATGGAAGTTAACCATTTAGACTTTTTAGACAATAATTTAGTTCAAGTTGAAGAAACTAAATTAACTAAAGAAGTTAAATACAACTTACGTGACTGAGGTATCTCAAGACAAAGATATTGAGGAACACCAATTCCTCTTGTGCACTGTGAAAAATGTGGAACAGTTCCTGTTTCACTTGACCAATTACCTGTTTTATTACCTGAAGAAGTTAAGTTCACAGGTCAAGGTAATCCACTTTTAACTAATGAAGAATGAATGAATACAACTTGTCATCTTTGTGGTTCAAAAGCAACAAGAGAAACTGATACATTGGACACATTCTTTGAATCAAGTTGATATTTCTTAAGATATACTACACCATCAAACTTACGTGACGAAGTTATTTTCAAGAAAGAAAACTTAGATTACTGAAATTCAGTTGACTTATACATCGGTGGAATTGAACATGCTATCTTACACTTACTTTATGCAAGATTCTTCACCAAAGCATTATCTGACTTAGGTTTAGTAAACTTTAGAGAACCATTTGCTAATTTATTAACTCAAGGTATGGTGCTTAAAGATGGTGCTAAGATGTCTAAATCAAAAGGTAATACAGTTGAACCTGGAGAAATGATTAACACCTATGGTGCTGATACAACTAGATTATTTATCTTATTTGCAGCTCCTCCTCAAAAAGAACTTGAATGAAGTGATTCAGGTGTTATTGGATGTTTTAAATTCATCAATAGAATTTACGATAGAAGTTCTGAAATTGATGTAAATTCAAACTTTAAAAACATTGACAAATCAACCTTAAGTGCTCAAGAAAAAATTGCAAGACTTAAACTTTACCAAGGAATGCAAAAACAAAAGAACACATTTGAAAGTGATGATAATTCATTCTCATTTAACACTTTAGTTTCTTGAACTATGGAAATTATGAATGAATATGATTCAATCACTAAACCTGAATTAATCACAGAAATGTTCTACGTTTTATTAAACATTCTTGAACCATTCATTCCACACGTTGTTTGAGAATTATCAAGTAAATACTTTGACTCAAAAAACCTATATGACTTTGCTATAGATAATTCTGCATTAGAAATGGATGAAGTAACTTATGGAATTACAGTCAATGGAAAAGTCAGAGCTGAATTAACAGTTTCAAAAACAGCACAAAAAGAAGAAGTTTTAGAAAAAGCAAAAGAACAAGTAACAAAATGATTAGAAGGTAAAGAAATCGTCAAAGAAATCTTTGTACCAGGAAAAATCGTTAACATTGTTGTAAAAGACAAATAGAAGGAGAATGATGACTTTTAATGAATATATTAAAAAAGCGAAAGCTGATAAATCAGGCTATATAACATTCTTTGAAACACCAGATTTTTATTCAATTCCTGGTGGTTTTATGGAAACTGAGGTTACAGAAAAAGTTCTTGTTGAAGATCTTAAAAAGAACCGTGAAGAATTACTTAAAGAATCAGGAAGAGCAGTTGTTTTATATGCAAAACCTGAATCAACAGATGAAATTGTTTATGGTAACTATGTAAAACCACTTGAAGTAATTTACAAAGCTACAACAGATTCATTTATCGTAGTTTATAAAGTAATTTCACAATTCTATTTACCTAATGGATTTAAAATGCTTGAAACTCTTCCTGAAGGAGTTCAATCACACGTTGAATATAAAGGTTTCATAGGCTCAGAAACTGGAGAAGGTGGAGCATTTGTTGACTTACCTGCTACATTATCTAAAAAAGAATTAAGGGAAGTTTATGACTACTTGCAAACTTTCTCAATTTTTGCAGGTGTCGGAATTGACATTGAAGAAGATAAACCACAACAATTTGCTGATTCTGATTTTATTGGCTTATTTAAAACTGAACCTTTATCAGGAAGACACTTTACATTCACAAGTATTGTTGATTTAACAAACAGATACTTTGAAGGTAGAACTGATAGATTCTCTGAAGATTATGCAAGTGCATTAATCGCTACTTTCTTAAACCACATTTCACCTGTAGTTGTTCCAGAAAGACTTGAAATTTTCAAAGAACCATACAACAGATTTTGATACCAAACTTACTTAATTCAAGCTACTGCAAAAATTAATGAAATTCTTCAAGCAGAAACAGAATTAAAAGGTAAGATGACACAAAAATTAAGTAAGCAACAAACAGAATTCTTACTTAGAGAAAAATTAAAAGCTCTTCAAGAACAAATTAAAGAACTTAACCCAACTGCATCTGATGATGAATATGCACAAATCATCAATTCAAAATTCAAAGACATCTTCCCTGAAAGTGTTATTAAGCTTATTGATGCTGAAACTAAAAAATCAGAAGAAATGGTTCCTGTTTCTCCTGAAGCTTCAATCATCAAATCATACATTAATACTCTTAAGAAACTCCCTTGAAGAAAAGTTCAACACGAATTATTAGACATCAACAGAGTCAGAGAAGTTTTAGATAAACACCACTATGGTCTAAATGAAATTAAGCAAAGAATTATTGAATACTTAGCTGTTATTATTAAAAACAACCAAGTTAAAAAACTTGATGAAAACAAAATCAAGATTGATGATAAATTTGAAATTGACCTTTCATTATTTCAAAACAATGAAGAAACAAATACATTTAACAATGTTCCTATCTTAACCCTTGTCGGTCCTCCGGGAACAGGGAAAACATCACTTTCAAAAGCTATCGCAAGTGCTTTAAATAGAAAATTCGTTAAAGTTTCACTTGGAGGAGTTCACGACGAAAGCGAAATTAGAGGACACAGAAGAACTTACGTAGGAGCTATGCCTGGAAAAATCATCAAAGGAATGATGTACGCAGGAGTTTCAAACCCTGTTGTTCTTCTTGATGAGATTGATAAAATGGCAGCTGATATGAAAGGTGATCCAGCAAGTGCAATGCTTGAAGTTTTAGACCCAGAGCAAAACACAAGATTCCAAGATCACTACTTAGAACACGAATACGACTTATCAAAATGTATTTTCATTGCTACAGCTAACTACTATGAAAACATACCACCTGCATTAATTGACAGGGTCGAAGTTATTGAATTATCTTCATACACATTGAGTGAGAAATTAAACATTGCTAGAGAGCACTTAATACCAAAAGTGCTTGAGCAAGCTACTTTAGCTGAAAAATACTTCCAAATTTCAGATGATGTGCTTAAATACATCATTCAACATTACACACTTGAAGCTGGAGTCAGAGGTCTTAAACGTACATTAGATAAGATTGCTAGAAAAATAGTTGTTAAGACTTTTGATGATCCATCATTAAAAGAATATGTAATTACACTTGATAAAATTGAAGAATTACTTGGTGTAATTAAATTCAAACAAGAAGAAAAAGAAGAAGATGTTGTTCCAGGTTTAGTAACAGGATTAGCTTACACATCATTTGGTGGTTCAACATTGCCGATTGAGGTAACTACATACCCTGGTAAATCAGAAATTAAGTTAACTGGTTCACTTAAAGAAGTTATGCAAGAATCAGCTCAAATTGCTTTAACTTTCGTTAGAGCAAACGCTGAAAAATTTGGTGTTGATGAGTTTGATTTTGAAAACAATACAATTCATATTCACGTACCTGAAGGAGCAGTTCCTAAGGATGGACCAAGTGCTGGTGTAACATTTACAACTGCAATTATTTCTGCTCTTTCAAAAAGACCTGTTCCTAACACAATTGGAATGACTGGTGAAATTACATTAAGAGGAAAAGTGCTTGAAATTGGTGGATTAAAAGAAAAATCATTTGCAGCTAGTCAAAAAGGACTTGAAATGATTTTCATACCTGAAAACAATATCAAAAACTTAAAAGACATTCCTTTTGAAATTAAAGAAAACTTAACATATGTACCTGTTAAAACATATGATGAAATTTACAATGTAATTTTCAATGGTCAAAAACCTTCTAACGAAATAAAAGCAAAATAATAAAAAATGCAAAAGCAGTTCACACAGAAAAGTTTTACATTTTTTACAATTAATTTTGTCGTTGGTATAGGTTTTATAACTACAATATCAACAATTATGAACATATCTTACTGAGGGTATCTTGTAATGATACTCTCAGCATTTATATGCTTTGGAATAATGTTGGTATTCTCTAGATTATCAAATCAATACAATGATCACTACGGTGGTTCGTATGCTTACGCAAGACATTTAGATGATGATGTTGTTGATGGTAAATTAACAAAACCAAAGAAACGCGGTCTTAGAAATCTTGTTTTCTTCATCGGATGAAACCAATTTATTCAAACACCACTTTTATCAGCGATTGCACCTTTATTCCTAGCTGATGTTGTTGAAATCATACTACCTAAACCAGAAGAATTTCCTCAACACAGCTTAGTTATGTGAATAGTTAGAGGGATTTCGATCTTACTATTCATTTCCATAATTGCTATTTCAACAATTGGATTAAAAACAAATAAGAAAATTATTTTCATTGCCTCATTATTTAAATGAATAATACTTATCTTAGCCATCTTTGTAATGTTAGTCGCTGTTTCAAAGGAAGCTACATTACCTGACTCAGCTACATATAAAAAAGTTACACCTCAATTAATTATCGCTGATGTTCTTTTATTTATGTATGCTTTTGCAGGAACTGAAGATGTTGCTGCTATGGCTAAAGATGTTAAATTCAAGAGTTTTAGAAAAATATTATTAACATCATTAGCTTTCATATTTGGATTTTATCTAATATTCTTTTCACTCTATTTATTCTTACCAAACTCATTAAAAGTAACTACTGGAGATGGTTCAAACGAGATTTCAAAAATCTACACCTATGGATTAGGTGCATTTGGAGTCTCTATCTTCATTATTGGATTATTATGCAATGATTTAGGATTTAGGATTTTTCAAACAGTTGCGACTGCTAGAAAACTTGTTCCTCTTTCTGAAGATGGTTACTTATTCAATTCATTGCATCATAAAAATAAAAAGGGTGAATTTAAAAACGCAATCGTTTTTTCTACAGTTATAATAATGATTTCAATGATTACATTATGACTTGTTCCTACTATATTCTTAGATAAAGAATATAGTGATGAGTTCTTTAAAGCAACAATTATAACTAGCTCAATTGCATTATTAATTGAAGACTTAATCACGTTCTTTATAGCATTCAGATTAGCTGCAAAGAAAAGAATTTCAAAAATACCTGTTTGAGAAAAAGCCATTTACATTATTGATATTTGTATAATGTCAGTTATCTTATTAATCACATTCTTCCCTTGAATTTTGGGTGGTCAATGAGAATTTAAAAATACAGTATCAATTATTATTTATATAGTATTTATTGGGGTTGGTTTTGCACTAAAACTTCTTAATAAATATAAACACAAATTCAAAATTTACAATAAATGAGTTGCTAAGCACAATAAGCAATTTGATAATTTAATTTTTATAAAAAATAAATAACCAACTTCTGTAGCTGGTTATTTTTTAATAATTATTTTTAATACGGTCGTAGTTCTTTTGATTTTTAAGAACATATGCATCATATAAATCTTCATATGTAAACCCTAACATTACAAATGAACCCAATGCAACTTGAAACGCGTGTTCGATATTTGATTTATTAACTTTTTTCATTATGTTTGCTAATGAAATAAATAAATGTTGGAATTGAATGTTTATATCCTGGTTAATTATTTTCGGTTCTATTTCAGGTAGGACATCAAATTTATAAGCAAAATTAACTAAGAAATGGATTAAATCAGCAAATTCTTCAGTTACAGCTAATTTATTTACATTCTTTTGTGATTTTCAATATTTAAAACTTTGAACTTCATTTACATATTCAGCAGCTTCTATTAAAAGCGCTAAAGTTTTTTGAACTATAAAATCTTCTTTGTTAAATGTTGGATTAAGACTTAAACTTTTTTCTCTGATTTTATTATCCAATTCTTTTTGCATCTCAAATATCTTTATTAAATTCATATTGTAATTATATTACAAATAAATGTTTCTATATTTAAACTTTTACAGCTTGCAGACCATGCTTTTAGTTTTTTAGAAGTTAAATAAAAAATCAGAGAACTGAATCTCTGATTTTCAAATTATTCGTTTACGAAGTCTTCTTCATAATCATCATCAGATGCATATGAATCTTCAAATGAGTTTTGTAATTCTTCGTTTTCTTGTGCTAAGTCACTTAAAACTTCGTCTAAGTCACCCATTTTTTCAGATTCTTTTAATAAGTCTGATGTGTACTTGTTAAAGTCTTCTGAAATATATACATTACCATTTTCATCTTCAAGTGTATCATCTAAGATAACTTTGTTTGTGAAGTAAGAACGTGGGTCACGAATGTCATATTTACCTTTAAGTTGGTAATTTGAGTTTGTTCCAGCAGGAATTTTGTGACCTAAAATAATGTTTTCTTTAAGACCATCTAAATTATCAACTCTTTCTGCGATTGATGAGTTAACAAGAATCTTAGCTGTTTCTTGGTATGATGCAGCTGATAAGAATGAGTCACTTAATAAAGGAGTTTGTTTTGCTCCACGGATTTTAACTTGACCATAAGCTGGTTTAAGTCCTTGAGCAATTAATCTTCCGTTTTCTTTTTGGTAGATGAATGTATCCACTAAGCTTCCTGTGAAGAATTTTGAATCTCCTGGGTCTGTAATCATAATTTTTGAAAGCATTTGTCTAATAATGATTTCAATGTACTTATCTGAAATTGTAATACCTTGTAAACGGTAAAGTCTTTGAATTTCTTTTAATAAGTAGTTTTGAACTGCACGTGTGTCAGCAACTTCAAGAAGGTCATTAATAATAATTGGTCCTTCAAAGATTTTTTGCCCTGGTCTAAGTGTTTGTCCAACTTTAACACGTAATTTTTGAGAAACTCTACCTGATGTTGTAACGATTTCTTTTTGTCCATTTGGTCTTGTTGTTTCAATTTCAACAAGCATAATGTCATTTTCTTTTCCGTTTTTATCTCTAGCTGGTGCAATTGAAACAACTGTTCCAGTTACAGGTGAGATAACAGCAGGTTTTCCTCAAGGTTTTTCGTAGGCATCGATAAGTTCAAGAAGACGTCCAAATCCTCCTGTAATATCTTCAACCCCAGCAACCCCTCCGGTGTGGAATGTACGCATTGTAAGCTGTGTACCAGGTTCCCCGATACTTTGTGCAGCAACAACCCCAACAGCTTCACCGATGTTAACTAAACGGTTTGTTGCAAGGTCTTTTCCATAACAGTGAACACAAACTCCATTTCTTGTATGACAAGATAATACTGAACGAATTTCAACTTGGTCAATGTTGTATAAGTTAACAATTTTGTCAGCCATTTCTGCTGAAATTAATGTGTTTGCATCAACAATAATATGACCATTTGCATCAATAATTGGTTTGTTTGTGAATCTTCCTTCGATTCTTTCTTGTAATGACTCAATAACTGTGTTTGTTTTTGTATCTCTAATGTCTTTTACAACAAATCCAAAGTCTGAACCACAATCAACTTCTTTAACAACAATACTTTGAGCAACGTCAACAAGTCTACGTGTTAAGTACCCTGATTTAGCTGTGTTAAGAGCTGTATCTGTAAGTCCCTTACGAGCCCCGTGAGTTGATGAATAGAATTCATAAGCACTAAGTCCACTAAGGAATGATGATTTAACAGGAACTTCAATTGTTGAACGAACAACACGGTCGTTTTCAGCATCGGCTTTAAGAACTTTGGTGTTGTTACTCATAAGTCCACGCATACCAGCTAACTGTGTAAAGTTAGATGAGTTTCCACGAGCCCCTGAAGTGAACATCATAAATAATGGGTTATCAATATCTGATTTTGTAACTTCTTTAAGATCTTTTTCAATAGATTCTTTAACTTGTGATCATTTTTGAATTGTTAAGCTGTAACGCTCATCGTCTGTTAAGTAACCTTCAAGGAAGAATTGTTTTAATTGGTCTGTGTATTCTTCTCCTTCTTTGATCTTTTGAGCTGTTGTATCTAATGTTGTAATATCATTCATTGAAATAGTTGTTCCTGATATTGTTGAATATTTGAACCCTAATTCTTTGATATTGTCAAGAATAGAAGCAACATAGTTTGTATATCTGAATCAAACTCTTTCTAACACTAATGTGTAGTCATTAATGTTTCATTGTCTCTTAAGTTTGTGTGTTTCTTCATCTGTACCAATGATGAAGTTGATTCTTTCAAATTCTTCTTTAATGAAGTTTGAAATATTTGTTGCGTGAATTGTAGGAATACGTTCACCTGCATAGTCAATTAATGCAGCACAGTCATTGAAACGACCTTCAAAGTTGTTTACATCTGTAGAATCAATAACACCTGCAATGTCTTCCATTGTTACAACAGCAACATATTTTTTGTACACATTAAGAACGATTTTTGCAATGTCTTTTTTGTTTAATCCCAAGTTAACAGGGATATCTTTAAGATATTCAGCAAAGTTTGTTCCATAAGGCATTGTGTATTTGTCTAATGCATTTTCTGATGTGTCTAATCTTTCTTTTTCAGAAACTGAAATTGAACCATCTGCATTAACTGTTTCTTTTCTTACTATTGATTTACCAAAGATAAATTCAAAGTCTGATGGGAATACTTTGTTTAAGATGAATTTACCTACTGTTGAGAAAATGTAAGGATTTGATGTATGTAATTTAACTGAATTTTTATCTAATTCAGAAACTGGTAACACAACTCTTGTATGTAAGTTAACAATACCATTTTCATAAGCTAACATCATTTCTTCATAGTTAGCAAAGATTTTACCTTCATTAGGTTGTCCTGCTTTTTCAATAGTTAAATAGTAAAGACCTAAAATCATATCCTGTGAAGGGTTAATGATAGGTTCTCCATCTTTTGGTCCAAGGATGTTTTTAGAAGCTAACATTAATTCACGAGCTTCTCTAACAGCTTGATCTGAAATAGGAACGTGAACAGCCATTTGGTCCCCATCGAAGTCGGCGTTGAACGCTGTTGTTACTAATGGGTGTAATTTAATAGCTTTTCCTCTAATTAAAACAGGTTGGAATGCTTGAATTGATAAACGGTGCAATGTAGGAGCACGGTTTAAAAGAACCGGTCTTCCATCAATAGCTTTTTCAACATATGGTCAGATGATTGGGTTTAATGAGTCAATCATTTTCTTAGCTGATTTAACAGATGTGATTGAAGTTTCATTCTCTAATAATTCTTTGATAATTCAAGGTTCGAATAATTTAGCAGCCATATCTCTTGGGATACCAACTTCGTGCATTTTAAGAGTTGGTCCTACAACGATAACTGAACGACCTGAATAGTCAACACGTTTTCCTAAAAGGTTTTGTCTGAAACGACCTTTTTTACCAACAAGTGCATCAGAGATAGATTTAAGAGGGTGTCCATCTTTTGATGTAACTGGTGTAGGTTTTTTTCTGTTGTTGTCAATTAAAGCATCAACAGCTTCTTGAATCATACGATACTCGTTTTGTTTAATTAACATAGGAGCATCAGCTTCGTTTCATTTAGCTAAACGGTTGTTTCTGATAATGATACGACGGTAAAGTTCGTTAACATCACTTGTTGAGTGTCTTCCACCATCAAGTTGAACTAATGGACGTAAGTCGGCTGGAATAACTGGTAAGTTGTAAATCAACATATTTTTTGGGTGTTGACCTGATTTAATAAATGAGTTGATGATCGTTAAACGTTTGTAAAGTTTTCCTCTTTCTTGTTCTTTTGTTGAAGAAAGATTTCCATTCTCGTCAGCTTCTTGGTTAATTAAATCAATTTCAGCTTGAACTTTTTTAGCTTCTTCTTCTAAATCGATGTGAGTTAATAAATATTCAATTGCTTTTGAACCTGTGTCAATTTTAGCATCTGAATATTCGTGAATGATTTCGTTATATTGATAGAAGTCAATACCGAAGTCTTTACCAATTTTAGATTCAGCATATGTTCTCAGTTCATCTAAAGCTGTAGCGATGTCTTCGTATTCATCTGTATCTTTATCATACATTTTTAACATTTCCATTAATGCAGCTTCATAAATGTTTGCAGCTTCGTTAATGTCAATGATTGTGTTTTTCTTTAATGACTCTAAACCACCATCTTCTAAAACGATGTGTGATTTGTAGTAAATTAATTTTTCTAAGTCTGCTTTTGTTACTTGTTTTGAAGAGTCAGCAACTCTAAGTCCAAGTAATTTAGCAATAATTGAGTGATCGATTTTGAAGAATCAGAAGTGGACAACAGGGTTGTGTAATTTGATGTGTCCCATTCTGCTTCTACGTGTTATTTTAGGTAAAATAACTGGTTTGTATTTTTCACAAGCAGGTGTTCTAGTACATACTGAGTTTTCATCACTTTTTTTGTATTTTGTACCACAAACAGGACATTTGTAGTCTGTTGTAGGTCCAAAAATAAGTTCATCAAATAAACCATCTTTTTCTGGTTTATATGATTTATAGTTAATTGTTTCAGGTTTTGTAACTTCACCGTGAGATCATTTTAAAATGTCTTCATCTGTTGCAAGTGAGAGAGTAATTTTATTGATTTTATCTTCTACTGATTTAGCATCGAAATTTGAATTATTCATATCAATCTCCCCCTGTTTCATGTGAATCTACATAGTGATATTGTTCACTATCATCGTAATCATTGTCGTAGTTTTCTACTTCAGTTGTTTCAAGTTTCATTCCAAGACCTTTAAGTTCATATGAAAGAACGTTAAATGATTCTGGAATACCTGGTGTAGGTAATTGTTTCCCTGATACTAATGCACTATATAACGCATTACGTCCGGCGATGTCATCTGATTTATATGTAAGGATTTCTTGAAGAACGTTTGTTGCTCCATAGGATTCGATAGCTCATGTTTCCATTTCCCCGAATCTTTGTCCCCCGTTTTGAGATTTACCTCCAAGAGGTTGTTGTGTAATAAGTGAGTATGGACCAACTGAACGAGCGTGCATCTTGTCATCAACCATATGGTTAAGTTTAAGCATATACATAACACCAACAGAAATAGGTTTATCAAATTTTCTACCTGTAATAGGGTTGATTAAAATTTGTTTTCCACTCTTGTTTAATCCAGCTTCTTCTAAACAAGCTTCAATGTCTGACTTCTTAATACCATCGAATGATGGAGTAACGAATTTAACATTTAATTTTCTAGCAGCCATTCCTAAGTGAAGCTCAAGAACTTGACCAATGTTCATACGTGAAGGAACCCCTTGAGGGTTAAGCATAATGTCAAGTGGTGTTCCATCTTCTAAGTATGGCATATCTTCTTCAGGAAGCACGATTGAGATAACCCCTTTGTTTCCGTGACGACCAGCCATCTTATCCCCGACTTTGATTTTACGTTTTTGAGCAATAGAAACCTTAACAATCTTGTCAATTCCTTCTTCTAAAACATCACCTTTTTCTCTAGAAAGAACTTCAACGTGAATTACAGTACCATTGTGACCGTTTTTAACTTTAAGAGATGTATCTTTTGATGTTTGTGGACGTTGTTGAAGAATAGCCATTAAAAGTTTTTCTTCTTGAGATGGGTTTTCTTCTCCTTTAGGTGATAATCTACCAACTAAAACGTCACCAGCTAAAACTTCTGATCCAACTTTAACAATACCGTTTTCATCTAAGTTTCTTAATGAGTATTTAGAAACGTTTGGAATGTCGTTTGTCAAGATATCGTCACCAGCACGTGATGATCTGAATTGAATTGTTTGTTCTTCAATGTGAATTGATGTATAAACATCATCTTTAACTAATCTTTCGTTGATGATAACAGCATCCTCAAAGTTGTATCCGTTTCAAGTTGTAAATCCAACAAGAACGTTTTTACCAAGAGCCATTTCTCCATCTTTGAATGAAGAACCATCAACTAATAAGTCGCCAGCTTTAATTTCTTGTCCAACTTCAACAATTGGTTTTTGTTGAATTAATGTACCTTGGTTACTTCTTTCGAAGTTTCTAAGTGTATATTTATCAAAGCTTTCTTTTGTTGTAATTTCTCCTGTTTTAGGATCTTTTACTTCTTTAAAGTGTTTTACGTGGATTTTTGATCCATCAACAAAATCAACAACCCCATCACCTTTAGCTCTTAAGTTGTATGATGAGTATTTAGCAATATCTGCCTCAATACCTGTTCCAACATATGGAGCTTCTGCTTGGATTAATGGAACTGCTTGACGTTGCATGTTTGATCCCATAAGTGCACGGTTGGCATCATCGTTTTCTAAGAATGGAATAGCAGCGGCAGCTATAGAAACAATTTGTTTTGATGAAACCTCAATGAAATCAATTTCATGTGGTTTACCAATGATATAGCTGTAATCACGTCTAATTGTTAATAAGTCATCTGTAATATTGTTGTCTTCATCAACGTGAACTGATGATTGAGCAAATGAGTATCCAATTTCTTCAGCAGCTGTTAAATATCTAATGTCGTTGTAATCTACAACCCCATTGTTAACTTTGTAGTATGGAGTTTTTAAGAACCCTAAATCATTAACTTTTGCATATGTTGCATAGTTTAAGATAAGACCGATGTTTGGTCCTTCAGGTGTTTCAATAGCACAAATTCTTCCGTAGTGAGTTGCGTGAACGTCACGAACTTCGAATTGAGCTGTATCACGGTTAAGACCTCCAGGTCCAAGTGATGTAACACGACGTTTGTTTGAAACTTCTGATAATGGGTTAATTTGATCCATAAATTGTGAAAGTTTTGATGAGTTAAAGAATTGTTTCATTTGGTTTGTTACAAGTTTGTTGTTTGTAACGTTTTTAGGTGTAACCTTGTCAGCTTCTTTAGCCCCCATACGCTCACGAGTTGCTTTTTCAAGTTTTGTTAAAGCAACTGATAATTGACCTTCTAATAATTCACCAACTGAAACGATACGTTTGTTTGTTAATGAATCTGGATCATCGTCTTTACCAATTCCATCTGTTAAATTGAAGTAGTAGTTAATTGCAGCAACTATATCTGAAATTAATAAGTGTGGCTCAACTGATTTTGGATCGTTACCGATTACTAAAACAGGTTGTTCCGGTTTTTCTTCCATTCATTTTCTAGTTGGGTAAACTCAAACTTTAACAATGTGTGTTCTCTTTGCTAACACCTTGCTGTTCTTAATAACGTGGTGGTAAACAATTTCTGGATCAATTCCAGGAATTCTTTCGTATGAAATTTTTCCTTCGTTAAATAAGTTTTGAATTTCTTTAGCTTTTCTGATGTCGATAAATGTTCCTTTTGTAAATGCAGGTTCATCTGCACCTTTAAGGTAAATATCTTTAGCTAAGTATGTATTTGTAATTCTGTCAACTAAAGAAAGTTTTTCATTCAACATATGACGACCTGTTACAGATAAGTTGTAACGTTTCTTATCAAAAAGCATTCCTGGTAATAATGAACGTTTAGCTTCTTCAGAAATACGGTCACCTTTTCTTAAACCTCTGAAAAGTTCTTCTTGACACGCGTCAAGTAATTCTTCAGATGTGAATTCTGAGTTTAAGATAAGTTTGTCTTTCTTAAGTGTTTCATCAAGTAATTCATTGTTTTCACCAAATAACTCTCTAATTGTTTTTTGTGAAAAACCAAATGCTCCTAAGAATGTAGCTAAGTTAACATTTTTGTTTTTGTCAATTTTAATCTTAACTGCATCTAATGTTGATGATGTAACTTTGTGAGAAACTTCAAGTCAAGAACCAATTCTAGGTAAGATTTCTAATTTGTTGAAAAGGTCATCAGATTGTTTGTTACGCACACCTAATCCGAAGTATGCTCCTGGTGAACGAATTAACTGACTAACGATAACTTTTTCAGAACCGTTGATAATAAAACTTCCACCACTTGTCATGTATGGAATTTCCCCAAGTAAAACTTCATCTTCTTTAATTTCACCTGAGTTTTTAACTTCACTTTTTAAAGTAACGAAAACTTTTGCACTAAAGTTCATTCCCTTCGCTTTAGCTTTTTTGATTTCTTCACTTTCACTAGTGATTTTTTTGAAAGGTAATTCTAATCTAACAGAACCCTTTTTGTATTCAAGCTTAACTTCTCTGTTAGCAGCTTCAATAGGGTAAATTTCTAAAAGACATTCTTGGATCTTTTTGCTCATAAAAAGTTCGAAACTTTCTTTACTTGTTTCAAGAATATCAAAAAGTGGAAGAGTAGTCTTTGTGACTGAGTAATCTCTTCTTCAAGTTTTTGGACCAAATTTACGTAATTTGTAATTGTGTTGTTCCATATTTGTCATTCCTTTCTTGCAGATAAACCTTCAATAAGAATAAAAAAATACACCTCTATGTACAATTTATATAAAAGGTATATAAATTTTACATTAAAAATGTAATTTTTAAAGGTGTATTTTAAAGCATTTTAAGTGAAATCATAAGATATTTTTTAGTATTTTTAAACCTATGTGCTAGGCTTAAAAATTTATTTTGTAAAATTTCCTAAAAAAATTTTGTTAAAAATCTTTTTTGAAGAATAGTAAATCTTGCGATTTTTGAATAAAATTTTGTTGCTTTTTGAATGAATTTCAAAACTTTGAACTATTGATATAAAACTTGAGTTTATCTTTGTTTTTGAAGATTAAATACGCAAGTTCCAACATAATTAAAAACACATAAGCAGGCAATATTAATGGAACAATTTTTGAATACTCTTGAGTCTCTTGATATTTATTAATAGTTTTATAAATACTGATATTCGCAAATGCTCCATAAATAATTGCATTTCTAAATGATTTTTCATATTCAAATAAGTTAGTTGAAATTATTTGATTTTTAATTTGTGGAATTATAAAGTTTCTGTAAATAAATCATTTCGAATTACCCTGAGCTTGCATATTTGAAATTTTTCTTCTATCAATTGAGTTAATTGATTCAGCAAACTGCTTGCACATATGTCTAAATGACGAAATTAAGATTGCTGAAGTTATCGCAACTTGACTTTTCATCAGTGGATTAAACATATAAAATCAAATTACTGCAGGTATGATTTTGATAATTATCAAAATCGTTTTGTTAAATCACACAAGATATGAATTAAATAAGTTCTCTGACAATATAAATGAGTAAGCTATTGCGAAAATAAATGCAAGAGCAACAGCCACATAAGCACACATAAAAATGTATAAATAATCTTTATAAATGTCAGTTTTCACAACATCGCTGAAGTCTCAAATAAATAGCGATTTAAAGAATAGTGAGAATGTTTTTACGTCTACCTTACTATGGAATAAGCCTGTTAAACTTCAAATAAATATCCCAAAGTAAATAGCCAAAATAAATCAGAAAGCATACTTTCTTCAGTTATATTTGAATTTATTTAAGTCTGCTTTTGAATTAATTGTAATGTTAGGTTTAACAAATAAAACTTTATTAAAGAAGAATAATAATCCTTCGTTGATTAATATAAAAAAGAATATAAAGAATAAGGTTATCCCTATATTTTTTTGGTATTTACTTAAATCACCGAAAAAGAACCCTAATCCATTTATTCCAACAATACCTAAAACTGAAACTCATCTTATGTTTGATTCATAAGATAAGAAGAAGTTGACTCAAAATTTATTTTTGAGTACTAATACAATATTTGTATAGAATGACTTTAATTTTGAAGATCCTTTTGCAATATCATTTCAATATTTTTTAGTATCAGCTGCTTCTATTAAATCATTAATGTACTTGTGCAATCATAATCAAGTAAATCAGAAATAAATAGTAAATGCAGCTAAATAAGTGTCAAAGGAAATTCTAAATAACAATAAAAACACAATTACAGGGAAAGCTCTTAGCAATAAGAGAATTATTTTAATAATTAAAGGTATTGATTTGTGTTTATGAATATTCGTTGAAGCAAAAAAACCTGTAAATAAAGCTGCTAGAAAACCTAAAATGCTACCACAAGTTATTGTTTTGACTGTCTGGATAAAGTATTTAAAGTTTAATTCTCATAAGTTTTCAGTTAAGTTTTTGTTATATGGCTCAAATGAAAACATATTTGTGAAATTTTTAGCAGCTCTTTTTCAACCTGGATTCAAGACCGGAGAAAAGAAACCTAAATAATACATTGAGATTATTAATAAAATAAATGCCACTAATATTAATATTCACTTTTTGAAAAGGGACTTATTTTGATATTTTCTTAACTTGGTTTGGTTCATCAAAATAACTTTCTATTTGTTTTTTATCAAATTCATCTTTAATAAATACTTTATCCACTTTTCCACTTTTAAGCGATATTAACTTATCACAGTATTGGACTGCTAAATTTAAATCATGAATTGCGATAATCGTATATCTATCTTTAGAAAACTCTTTTAAAAGTTTCATAACATTATGTGAATTTTGGTTATCTAAATTACTTGTGAGCTCGTCTCCTAGTAAAATTTTTGGTTCATTAATCAAACTGATTAATAATTGAGCTCTTTGTTTTTGACCACTAGATAACTTATTTATTGGTGCAAGGAGCAAGTTAGAAATTTGTAATCTTTCAGCAAGATTTCAAATTTTATCTCTTGTTTCCTTATCAATAAATTTAAAGAACTTATAAATAAAGTTTTTGTAGTGCTTGTAATTAAATTTCAGATTATCAAAAGTTGAGTAATTAACTAAATTTAAACCATCAGGATCAACATACTCGATTTGGTTTTTATATTTTCTTTTTTGGTTTTTCGTTAAATTTTTAATATCTAAATCATCTACAATGACTGAACCGTTTGCTATGGTTTCTAGGTCATAAAAGGATTTAAGGATTGTTGATTTTCCTGCTCCTGATTTTCCGATTAGACCAACTAATTGGCCTTTTGGAATAGTAAAATTAAGATCTTTTAGATCAAAATTTCCATTATCTTTATATTTAATTACTACATCTTTAAACTTTATCATTCTTAAATCTCACTTAATTTATTTCAATATTCTGTTTGTTCATTATCAATTGACTTGTATCCATAGAAGCCATTTTTAGGTCCTCAGATATCTTTATTTTGTTCTGATAATGATTTAAACACTGAGTTAATAGCTTTTTTAGCTTTGTCAGTAACTCTTGAACTATAAACTCCTACATTGTATGGTAATGGGTCTGTTACAGTCAAGAAGTAAATATCTTGTTGTTGACCCCCTTCACCCGGTCTAACTTCTGTATTAACCTTGTATGAAAACTCTTTACTATCTTTATATTTTGTATATGAATAAGAACCTTCATTATCAAAGAAAATGTGAATATTAGCATTAGCTTGTGTTGAAGCTTCAGTTAATTTAGCCTGCTTTATTTTATCTGAGTATGTAACTCTTAATTGATCAAGTGAAACAAATGGTTTGTTTGTTTCTGTATTAAAGTTTTTAGCAAATAATGCTTCTGGTAATAGGTATTTGCTTCCTGATGAACTTTTACCAATACCTATTCCATATGAAACAAATTTTTCTAAATCTTTAGTTTTTCAAGCTTTAATAATTTCATCAGCCATAGTACGAGTTGCAACGATTGCAATTAATCCTCTTTGGTATGGTACTAATTCATTTGAATAAAATCTAGGGTAGTAGCTTTCAGCTCATTCTCCCTTAGGTTCATTTCAACCATTACCTCAGTCTTTTTGTTTGAAGTATATGCTTTCAGCATCTGCAATCTTCATTAAAGATGCACCTGAATCTTTTGAATAAGTTGCATCTTTAATGTCACCTTTAAATTGCTTTGTTAATGTTTGAAGTGCAACTGATAAGTTTTCTGAAATGAATTCATCTTTTTTGCTTAATAATGTTCCTGAATTAATGAAAGCTAAATCAGTTTCACCTTTTAATAATTCATCTTTTGCAACATTATATGAATCATCTTCAACTAACTTAATGTTAAGTTTGATTGATTTATCAATCTTTTGAATTTCTGAATTAAATAAATTATTTAACTCAGTTTTGTAAGTGTCTGCATTTTCAATACCATAAGGTTTGATTAAAGAAAGTGTATAAGTAGTCACTTTTTCATCTTCTCTTGCAGAAGAACATTGACCAGCAACAGCTGGTAACGTTGTTAGGGCAAGTAAACTTGCACCAAATAGTAAGCTTTTTGATTTTATTTTCATAGAAATAAAAAATCCTTTCTTTTGAATGAAAGGACATCGAAAAAGAAAGACTCGCTACGCTGGCATTACCCAGTTCAGCTAATAAGAGTATTTCTCAACCTGCGATTAAAAAATAAAAGCAAGTACCTCTGTCCTTGCTTAATATTTTACTTTAAAAATCAAAATACAAAGTTGTTTTTACAATTTTGTTCCCTCGTCATAACTAAAGGTTAATTCTTCATTATTTTCATCATCATCAGTATTCGAAATTGAGGCTAAATTTTTATTATTAATAAGTTCATTATAGAGAGTTAAGTCTTCCAAAATTGGATTGTCTTTTTTCTCTCTAACACTTACTCCATGCGATGTAAGTAAAGCTTGCGATTCATTAAATACACTTACTAAATCTGGATTAACTAATGAAGTATGAGTCTGAGTTTCTCCTAAATCAATTGAACTTTCTACATTAACTGTTTGAATAACATGAGTTCAGGTTTGAAATTCTTTAAGAGTACAGTAAACATAATGATCTAAATTATCATCAATTGAGAATGAGTTTCTTTTAACAAATGACTCAACATAACTTGAGTTTGTTTGAGAGTTAAGTGATTGAATTTTGCCTTCAATAAGCATTTTAACAAGTGGCGAAACTGTTTTGTTAAATACTTTAGAAACCCTTCCTCACTCAAGAACTTGAGTATCATCAAAGAAGTAAACATAATCACAATTATTTTTGATAAATTGAAGATCATCTGTGATGATAATAATATTCATATTATTTGCATTAGCAAATTTGAAAAGAACTCTATAGAATTCATTTCTAGCTTCAGGAGCAATTGTTTTTATGTCATCAGAGATGAATAAAAACTTGATTTCATCCAATGCAAATTTTGTAATTTTAAGTTTGATTTTATCCAATGTGTCTAGAGTCTTGTATTTATCTAAATACTTGTGGTGTGTAATTGCTGAGTTTTCAAATGTTTCAACAAATTTAAACATTGCACTTAAATCTTTAACAAACTCAAACTTAGGTGCTGTGGTCGTTTTAGAAAAATCAATTAAATCTGATAGCATCTTAGAAACTCAAGTGTTTTTCATTAAAAATTTAATATTAGCAAAACTATTTAATACTTTTGTTAAGTTTTCCGAATTATCATTTTTAAATTCAACAGAAAGTTCAGATGCTGTTTTGTCTAACATTTTTTCAATCTTTTTATAACTTGCATTAAATTCTTGGAGCTTCCTGTCTTTATTTTTAATAAGATTCTTAAACAATCTTTCTTGAGTATTTGTTTCTCACTCTAATTCAGCATTTGCAAGTTGAATCGTTTGACTAAAATCATGAACCATAACTTCATTTTTATAACTTGATATATAGTTAAAACGTTTAGATTGAATAGTTTTAATTATTGCTTTATTGCTACTAATTTGATTTTTAATAAACTCAAAATTACTTTTTGATTTACTAATAAAT
This sequence comes from Mycoplasma sp. 4404, assembly GCF_034863325.1. Taxonomy (NCBI): domain Bacteria; kingdom Bacillati; phylum Mycoplasmatota; class Mollicutes; order Mycoplasmatales; family Mycoplasmataceae; genus Mycoplasma; species Mycoplasma sp. 4404. The sequence continues at coordinate 29,755 of NZ_JAYFFE010000001.1, read as the reverse complement.
CTATTGATATTGATATCAAATTCCCTATAAATAAAACTCTTAATCCTACTTACGGTTGTATTTTTATATTTATTTCTGATATCACCAAAGTTTTTATTGATGAAAATATTGACTTCAGACTCAATTTGTGATTTAAGGTGTTCTAAATCTTCTTTCTTCAAGAATCTAAGATTTCAATAATTCTGTTCTCAAAGTTTTAGCTCTTGTTTTTTAATTAAAATATCTTTTATACAATCAAAATATTCAGGACTTTTAAAGACCGCAATTCTTGATTGAATTTCAAAAACATTAATTTGTTTTTTAATTTGTTTAATAGTTGAAAAAATGTATTTCCGAGAATAAGCTTTGAGTTGTTCTTTATATTCTTTGTAAAATGCAATCTCAAACTTTAAGTCTCTAATTTTGAGATCGTTTTCTACTTTTGCAATGCTTGTGCTGTTAATCTTTTCAATAAATTCAAGTTTGTATTCACTTTCTTGAATTTTAGTTTTTTTATCACTTAATGCATTATTTTCAACGTTGTTTAAGACATCTATAAATTCTTTTGAAACTAATTTAAATAAATCAATAAAGATTTTAAATAAGTTTTTATTAAACTCATTTGCAATGAAAAATATGTTTCCTAATTGAACATCTTTGTTTTCTTTATCCTTTTTTAGAAGCGCTCCTTTAGCAGCATCGAAAAAGTGTGATAAGTCACCGTTGAAGTTATCTGAAAGTTCGCTAAAGTGACTAATGAAATCACTTATGTGTCCATATGTTAGGTTTTTTAGTGGGTGAGCAAATTGCTCATAAACTTTTTGTTCTTTTAAAAGCTTATCTTTATTCTTAACAACTGATAAACAACTAAGTCAAATATCTACTAAAGGAATGTTGTTATCATCGTCATCACTAATATCAAGAAGGTCAAAATAGTCACTAATATAATCTAAATCTTTCTTTCTATTTGTGAAATCATTAGTATTATCGTATCTATCTGCTTCATCAATTAATTTATTGTAGTTATATAGGGTTAAAAATGAATTCTTGTCCTTAAGTTCAAAGTTTCTAACTTTTTTATAAGTTAAATTTTTGTTATCTTTAGAAATATAGAAGGCTGTTTTTGAATTAGAATAGATTTTAATTTCAGGAATAGAAATAGAAGAGTAAGGCCATTTATCTTGCTCCTCACTCTTTTTTATAAAGATATTTGAAATTGTTAATTGAAGATCTTTATTTTTCATTAGTATCCTAATTTTGAATTTTTCTTAATCAACTTAATAATGATTGAATATGAATAGTAAATAACAAAAACGTTAAATCAAATCTTAACAGGACTGGAAATAATATGTTGGGTTATTCATAAGAAAATATCTTTTGTTTCTCCATTTCCTAAACTCATATTATCCCCAAGAGATAAAATTGGTATATTAATAAGTTCCAAGAAGGCAGAGAACACTATGATCGGGACAAATATTAAGAAACGCTCAACCCTCATTTTGAATCTTGCGACAATTATGAAAATAAGTAATAACGACATCCCTGTGATCATTAAAGCAAGTAATCCTCAACGATTTGGAATTAAACCTTTTTCAATATATTTATCTGGAACTCAAAAACCTACATAGTAAGTTATTATAATAATTACCAATGATATTAAAAAGACTGCTGCAGTGGTATAAACATTCTTTAAGATGTCTTTTGAATTATCATCTCTAATGAATGCTCTTTTCGAATTAAGTTTAATTAACTTATCTCCAACTTTAATAGCTTTTTCCATAGTAGCTTCATTTTTAGAAAGCTTTCTATATTTTTGAGCTAATAAAGTAATTTTAATTGAAATTCTTTCAAGTCTATATTCCTTACTGAAAGCATATTGTAAAAACGACACAAAGTAAAGTCCAAAAATACCTGAAATAAGACCATTAATAGCTGTTGCTAGAGTGTACATTGGGTTATAACCAACAGGTGGAACAAAAAGTAACGATAATAAATCTGACACAACACCAACAAAAACTCCAATGACAGGTCCAAAAACAAAACCTGTGATTTTTACAGGTAATCCTATAAATGAAAATTTGAATGATGGAATATTAACAATAGGCATTAACTGAGCTGCAACAACGGTAAAGCTAACTGATATAGCAATCAAGATGGCTATAAAAACCATATTCTTAATAGTTCATTTACGTAATAGTCCTCACTCCGATAATGACGACATAAGCTTAGCTGTTACCTTTGTTTTCATATTATTAATTTTATAATAATTCCTATTTATTAAATTATTAATTTAATAAATAAAAAAGACCTATCTAGTAGGTCTAAATGTCTAATATCATTTATTGAAAAATTGAAGTAGCTTGAGTATTTTTGGTTTATTTTGCAATATCTTTAAAGTTCTCTTTTCTTTATAGACTTGTGTTTTATAAATTATAGGTTTTTTGTGTGTGAATGTATTAAAACCAGCTTTACCTCTATACTTACCAATTCCACTTTTACCTCTACCTCCAAATGCTAAACGTCTATTTTGTAGTTGTAAAAGTATGTCGTTTATTACTATTGATCCAGCTTTAATTTCATTAGTTACTTTATTAATTTCATAACTATTTCTCGTGAACAAGTAAGCTGTTAATGGTTCAGATTTTGAATTTACAAATTTAACTGCATCATCTAACTCATTAAAAGTAATAATAGGCAACAATGGTCCAAAAATTTCTTCAGACATAACTTTCTGAGTTGTGTTATCTGATAATTCTAAGATATTTAAATCAAATTGTAATGTTTCTTCATTCCTTTTAGCTTGTGGTGCTAATTTAACTAATCTATCATAATGTTCCTTATTTACAATTCTTGCAATATTCTCATTCATCGCATTTTTTTCTTTAAAAATGGAATGGTATGAATTGTTAATTTCCCGAATTAACTCTTCTTTTTTCTCTTTATGCACTAATACATAATCGGGTGCAATGCATGTTTGACCTGCATTAAGCAATTTTCCTAAAACCAATTTGTTAGCCGCTTCTTCCATATCTGCTGTGTATCCAACAATAAGAGGTGATTTTCCACCCAATTCCAATACACATGGAATTAATAATTCAGCAGCTTTTTTGTAATAAATTTGTCCAACTTTTTCTGAACCTGTAAAGAAAATAAAATCAATCTTATTTTCAGAGTAAATTTGCTCAACTATTTCCTTGTCTCCTTCATAGATTTTAACTTGTGCACTATTGAAAACACTTGTTAAAATCTTTTTGACAACTTGATTCGTGTTAGGACATAATTCAGATAATTTCAATATTACATTATTACCTGCTCCTATTGCATTAATAACAGGAACAAGAGATAAATTGAATGGATAATTTCAAGGACATACAATTAGAACATTCCCGTATGGTTCACTTTTTATGTATGTCTTGCTGTAAAAAGTCTGAATTGAGTTTGTTACTCTTTTATTTTTTCATCATCTTTTTAGCTTTCTAATATATAAATTAAGTTCATTTAAAACTTGACCTACTTCAGTAGCTTCAGCTTCTAAGGGATTTTTATTTAAATCTTTTTTGAGAGCCTCATAAATTAGTTCTCTGTTGTTTAATATTTCTTCTTTAAGCTTTTTTAAATTTGATTTTATTTCCTTAATTTCGTGTTTATACATAACTATTATTTTACTTTATTTTATGATCATAATAAACACCTTTTACATAGTGTACAAGATGTAAAAAATTAAAAAGTCACTTCAGTAAAGTGGTTGAACTAAATTAGAAAAGCAAATATTTTTCATTTTGTTTATTTAGAAAATAATCTTACTAATTAAATATCATAATTTGTGATAATTACTTCTTAAACTATACCTCTACGATCTGATTTTGAGTTGATACCTCTTTTCGCATCGATCACATGAATATTAAAACCATCATAGTGACCATATTGTGTTTTAATTCTCATATTTAAATGAAATAAAAAAATCACACATTTTGTTGCGTGATGACTTATTCGACTATTTTATATTAAAACAATATTTTAATGGTGCGCGAAGAGGGACTCGAACCCTCATACCGTAAGGCACTAGAGCCTAAATCTAGCGTGTCTGCCAATTTCACCATTCGCGCGCATATTTTTATTGCTGAAAGGCATAAAAAAAGCACCATGCTTGGTGCCGTCTATAGGACTCGAACCTACGACCTACTGATTACAAGTCAGTTGCTCTACCAACTGAGCTAAGACGGCAATGGTGGAAGATAAGGGACTCGAACCCATGACATTCGCCTTGTAAGGGCGACGCTCTCCCAGCTGAGCTAATCTTCCAAAAATGGCAGTCTGTACGGGGATCGAACCCGTGTATGCATGGATGAAAACCATGTGTGTTAACCGCTTCACCAACAGACCATAAATGGCGCCGATTATTGGGATTGAACCAACGACCAACTGGTTAACAGCCAGCTGCTCTACCGCTGAGCTAAATCGGCATTTTGATTTGCTAATATATTATACATAAAAATTATTTTTTCAAAATTATTTTTATATTTTTTATTTCGGTATTTATTTGGTTCGAAACTATTATAACACATTTTAATAAAGCAAATAAAAATTATTAAAAATCCAAGACATGCATCTTGGATTTTTAATTATTTATACGCCTCTTTAAGTTCATTAAATATTTGAATTAATTTATTTTTATTGTTTATATCCCACTGTGTGTGCCCGGCTTGTTCTATGAAATACAAGTTGCAATTGTCTAATTCTTTAGATAGTAAATAGGCACCAATAGGTCTTGTATCAATATCATTTCTTCCGTGAACTATATCTGTTGGAATGTGTTTTATTTTGTGTGCATTCTCTAATATATAGTTATCCGATGGTAAAAATGATTTATTTACAAAATAATGTGATTCCATTAGTGAAATTTGATAATCATCTTCATCAGTTGATTCAAATAATTTAGGATTTATGGAAACAATTGATTCTTCTCATTTTGCAAAAGCCCTACCTGCTTTATATTTTTTTTCTAAATCATCACTAGTTAATAGCGAATAGTATTTTTCTAAAATGCTATTTCCATTTACATTTTGTACATAGGAAGCAAATTCATTATGTTTTTCTGGATAGAAAAATGAAGCACCTTTTTCATAAAGAAAATCAACATCTTCTTGTCTAGCTAAGAAAATTCCACGTAAAACCAAATGTAATATATCTTCCGGATATTTAATTGCATAAGATAGAGATAAAGTTGTTCCTCAACTGCCACCGAATAGCACTATTTTATCTATGTTTAAGTGCTCTTTGAGTTTTCTTATATCTTCAACTAATTGATTAGTATTATTTTTCCGAAGTTCAAATCTAGGTTTTGATTTACCACAACCTCTTTGATCGAACATAATAACTTTATAGAAATTTAGATCAAAGAATTCAAGTGATTTAAGTGAACTTTGACCACCTGGTCCACCATGTATTATAAAAACAGGTAATCCATCTGGATTACCGCTAACACTGAAATAAATTTGATGGATAGAATCTACTTGCAAATATCCATCATGATTTATTTGTGAATTATTGTTATTATTGTTCATTTGGTCTTGAAAATACATAGTGACCATTTTCAGTAACTAGAACATCATCTTCGATTCTAGCTCCACCTAAACCTTCAATGTAAATTCCAGGTTCAACTGTAATAATCATTCCAGGTTCTAAAACAGTTTGTGAATGAGGCGAAACTGATGGTCATTCGTGAACATCAATTCCTAATCCGTGTCCTGTTGAATGTAAGAAGTAATCTGCATATCCTTTTGAAGCAATGTAATCTCTACATACTTTATCAACTTCACAAGCTTTAATACCAGGTCTTACAGCTTTTCTACCTGCTGCAGCAGCTTCTTTAACAATGTTTAAGATTTCAAGTGCTTTAGGATTTTTAACTTTATCTTCTCCTCCTAAAACTCATGTTCTTGTAATGTCTGCTGTATATCCCTTATATTTAGCACCGAAGTCAACTTTAAGTAATTCACCTTCCTCTAGAAGTTTATCAGTTGTATGGTGGTGTGGTTCGGCTGACGATGAAGCTGTTGCAACTATTTCATCAAATCCTTCTTTATCTCCACCGTGTTTCTTAAGTAAATAATTTAAATAAGCTCCAGCTTCTTTTTCAGAAATACCTGGTTTAACTCATTGTTTAAATTCTTCAAGTGCTGATAGAGAAATATCAATTACTTTTTGCATTAATTTAAGTTCTTCAGCTGATTTAACAATTCTTAAATCTTGAGCATCAACTCATGAAATTTCTTCAGGTTGCACCATTGATACAATTCTGTCTTGAACTTCTTTTGTTAAGTAGTTTTTTTCCAACACAATTTTCTTGAAGTTTCTTTTATCAAATCACTCTTTCATTGAGTTTCCTTTGATTAAAACAATATCAACGTTTTTAGCGTGCTTTGTTGCGTATTCAATGTATCTTCCATCAACAAATAATGTTGCTTTATCTTTTTCAATCGCAATATATCCATCTGATGTTTGAACGTGTGCATATCATAATCTTGTTTGAGGCGCTTCTGAAATTAAAACTTCAGCTCCTGTTTGTTCAAACATTTGATCTAGTCTTCTTCTATCCATAGTTTCCTCCTAATGATTGTTAATGATTTAATAATTATAAAACTTTTACGCATTTTAAATAAAAATCTAGCATCTGCTAGATTGGAAATTATTATAGAGAAAAATGTGACTATTTCTTTTCTCTGTGTGTTTTGTGAGCGTTACATTTTGCGCAAAATTTAAGTAACTCAATTTTTTCAGGGTGTGTTTTTTTGTTTTTCTTTGAAATGTAGTTTTCCATTTTACATTCAACACACACTAATGTGAAACCTTCTCTAGCCATTTTTTCTCCTTTACATTGAATGAAAATTAATATTTATAAATATTTTTATATATTATAAACTATAACTGAAAAATACAAAAAGTATTTAAGTCCAATAATTAAGTGTTATTTATTAACTTTAAATTATTACTTTTCTAATAATCAAGCAATTTCTTCTTTATAAATTGGTCCAGTTTCTGGAACTGGTGTTTCAAGGATAATTGGGATATTATCAAAATCAGGATCATGAACAAATTGTTTTAATGTTTCATATCCAATTGCTCCTTTGCCAATATTTGCGTGCCTATCTTTATGCGAAGCAATTTCATGTTTCGAATCATTTAAATGGATAACCTTAACTCTCTTGAGTAAATCTCATTTGAGCAATTCTTTTTTAAATTCTTCATATTCTTGAAGATCATAACCTGCATCTCACATATGACAAGTATCTAAACAAACTTGAACTCTATCTGAGTTAACTCATTTAAGAACATAAGCAATTTGTTCAAAATCAACACCAATTTCAGTACCTTTTCCAGACATTGTTTCAATACAAATAACAACATTATTTGTATTTTTAATTATTTCATTTAAAGTGTCAATTAATGTGTCTAGCGCTTCTTCAGTTGGGTGTCCAACTGCTGCGCCAGGGTGTAGAACTAAATATTTGAATCCTGCTTTTTCCATTCTTTGAACTTCTTGAATTAAGAAATCTTTAGCAAAAGTTGATTTTTCTGGATTGGCAGGATTAACAATATATGGTGCATGAACAATAATATCTTCTTTAGGGATAATTGAAGAAAACTCTTCTTCATATTTTTCTAAATTGTATTTAGATACATCAACCCTGTTTGTGTTTTGGGGTGCTCCTAAATAAATCATAAAAGTATTAGCGCCATAACTGATAGCTTCCTGACCTGATGCATATAAATAATTTGGGGCTTTAAATCCAATGTGTGATCCTAATTTAATCATTTTGTTCCTTCCGAGTTTCTTGTGTATTTTGTGAGTTTTCTACTGAAGTTGTTGCAGGTTCATCAGATTCTGATTGATTTGTTTGATTATCAGCATCATCTGATTTTTTTCTAAATCCAAATCTTGATTTTTTGTTACCTGTAGTTGAAATATGTTTTTGCATTTCTACTAAAAATGCCCCGGCAATAAGACCTGATGGAATAGCAATAATTGCAACAGACATTAATGATAAGAATGAAATAATTCCTCTTGTTATAGATGCATGAGGTGTAAAATCACCATAACCAATTGTTGTTAGTGTAATTGTTACATAGTATAAAGATGAACCAAATGTAGTTACGTAACCTGATTCTAGACCTAAAAATCCATCCATATAACCAATAATATTGTCATTTGGTAAATCTGCATAACTTACTGATGATAAATAATCAAATATAACCACAGCTTTATCATGAGATGTTGTTGCATCTTGTATTCTTTGAATGTATTCTTGATTATTAATTTCTTTGAAATACTCTAAATTAAATGTTTGATCTCATTTGTGATCAATGATGTATTGAATTTGAGATTGTTTTAAGTGGTTTTTTTCATTGTTTCAAATTAATAAAGCGAATAAGAAAATTAAAATAAGGATTAATATAAAAATGTAAGTTAATATCTGTCTTTGTTTTTTAAACACATTAATAATAATTTGGAATGGTGCAAATAATGTTAAAACAAAGAAGAAACGGATAATTTTAAATACGTTAAATGATTTAAATAAATGGAAAACTTTTGCTGTTTCATTTTTGTTATATGCAATTTCCTCTGATGTAGGCATAAGAAAACTGATTGCATAGAGTGAAGCTAAAATACAGAATAAAATACAAATTCCATTGAATGAAAAAATATACTTAAGTACGATTTTTCAGACTTTAGTCTTTCCATCTGTATATAAATACTTGTAAGTAATAAAATGTAGAAAGTAATCTACTATAAATATAAAGAATGTGACGACTTGGACAACAACTAAAAAACGATCAAAATGAGCTTTATTAGGTCCTTCTTTCACTGTAATCAGTGAAAAGAAAGAAACTAAACAAGCAAATGTTATTATAGCTGCATAAATGTATGAAAAAAGTTTAATTCTCTTAGAATATGGAGATAAATTATTATCATAATTTGAGTTAGATCAAATAATATGAGCCAGTCCTTTTCACGTATTTTTACTTAAATTTCTTATCTTAAACATAATTTAATATTTTATATAGTTTTTTACAAATTTAAACATATTAGTTAGCCGGATATTTAAACATACAAGTAACTTTTTTTAAGTTTTCACGAATGTGAAAAAAATAAAATATTTTCTTATTAAAAAGTGATACATAATCTTGATAAGGTATATAAGCAGGGTATATTAAATAAATCGAAAATAATATTTTTTAGAAAGGTTATCTTATGTTTAAAAAATGAATTAAAAAAAATATTTTTTCCTATATTATGGTTTCCACAATAGCAACAGCATCTGTTGGTGGTGTATCAGCAATCGCAGCAACTGCAATACCGTTAAAAACAAAAGTTAAAAAAAATTGATTATAATGCATTTTTAAGTAGCGAAGATACTTGACTATCAACCAATGACACAGGCGAAGAATATTTGCATGCAAATAACTCTGGAACAATTACTGGATTTGGAAAAATAAATTACACCGCTCTTGTTGAGACTACGAAAAATATACAACACCTAACTATACCAATACATGATGATAAATATAAAACTTATGTTTTTCCAAGCGATTCTAAATCAGTTACTATTAATTTAGTAAATCCTGCAAAAAATTATGATTATAGTAAGCACAATAGATTTCCACAGTTTTTAAAAAGAAATGATAATCAATCAGGAATCCTTCTTGCATTTGACATTTCAAAAACAAAAATTACTCATAATCTTAAAGTATCTCTTGAATGACCAGCCGTGGACTATGGTTGTGGATTAAATAGAGATGAATTAAATCAATTTGTTAAAGAAACTGGAATGGATATTGAGGATATTAGATTGTTCTTAACTGATTTCTTTGATATGAAAGTTCTATTAAGTGAAAATGAACAATATAATAATCAGTGAGTCTCAAATCACGAGTGAAATACAAGTAAAGGAATTGACACGAATATCGAAACAGTCAAAATACCTGATCATATAGTTGCTAATAATAAAAAGTTTTATGTACAACTAATTGGAAAACTTAAAACACCTCATAAAGCGTTAGAAAAATATAAATATGAAAAAGGTTTATGAATAGCATTATACTTAATGAAAATAAGGGTAGTTATAGCAGGAGAGAATGACAAGGCAAACACAGAGTATTTAGATGATGAATATGAATATGAATATGATGAAGAAGAGGAGGAGGAGGATAGATAATATTAATTAGCTAAATATGAAATAAAAAAATAGTGAACAAGCAAATTAAACTGTTCACTATTTTTACAATTTTATTTTTTGATATTGATCTATCTTTTTGATTTATCATATGGGATACCAGCAGCAGCTGGACCTGATGATGATTTTGATATAAATATCATAACAAATAGAGTAATCACATATGGTACTGCTTTAACTAATTCTGAATATTTCTCTGCTTTAATATAACTTACACCAAATGATGATACTGAAATCATAATTGAAAATAGAAGTGATATAACTACAGCGATTGATATTCTTCATCTTGACACAATCATAATAGCCAATGCTAAGAATCCTAAACCTTCAACATCTTTTGTAATTGAGAAAGGTCCTTGGAAACTTTGAGCATAAAATGTTCCAGCTAAACCTGCAACCATTCCAGCTAAAATAACTGCTTGTCATTTAATTTTATTAACATTGATACCAGCAACATCAGCTGCTTGTGGGTTTTCACCAATTGCTCTAAATCTTAAACCTCATTTAGTTTTTCTTAAGGCAAATCAAGAAGCAAATGCGATGATTAGAGTTGCGAATGTTTTGAATGATACTATATTTTGATACTCACCTAAAGATGAACTTAAAGCTAACTCAGATCTACCATAATAAGTTGCAGTTTGTCCTTCTTTTTGTATATCAAGAATAAATAACATTAAAATACATGCAATACCTGTTGCTAATAATCCCATAGCAAACCCTGAAATTGTTTGGTCTGATTTTAATTTAATTGTAGCTAAACCAAATAATAATGCAAATAATGCTGATGCACCTACAGATAATAATGTTAAAGGAATTTGTCAAAGCATTGATGTTTGCTCTTTGTGGAAAATAAAATCTGTTAATATAACACTAAACATAACATACATTATGGCCCCAAATATCATGAAACCATTAATTGCAATGTTGACGATCCCTGCTCTTTCTGAGAAAATTCCTGAAATAGAACCTAATAAAAGAATGCAAAAGAAGAATACTGCATATGAAACAATTAATTCCATAATTATTTAGCTCCTTCCATTGATTTTGATTCTTGAATTCTTAAAACTCTATTGTCTCATGGTTTTGTAATGTATTTATTTACAAAATCATTATAAATTTTCTCTCTAATTTCTCTATAAACTAATTTTCTTGAACGTTTAAGAGCTTTTGATTTTTGAACATAAGATTGATACTCATCAACACCTAAATCAGTTCTAGCTTTTTGTAATGCAAATTTCTCTTTTGAAATTTCATCATAAATAGTCATTTTTGACTCGACTGATTGACCTTTTAAAGTAAGAATTAAACTCGCAACTCTCGCTTCATAAGCCTTTTCATATCTTGCAAATACTTGGAGTTTTTCTTTTGAATATCTACGTAAAATCTTGATTTCATCCTTAATTGATGTGTTGTAAATTTTTGATTTTAATTCTAGAATTTCAAATTCTAACTTCTTAACTTCATTCGCAGTTTCTTCAGATATTTTTAATTTATTAACTCTTAGCTGACCATCATACTCATTTTTAGCATATAATCTTCAATCAGCATTTGCTTTTTCTTTAGCTAAGTATAAAGCTCATAAATACGCTTTTGAAGTTTCATCTAATTCTTTTACATGTTCATTTATTGATCAGTATTCATAGAATTTATCTATTTGTTTTTCATAGAATTTAGCAAATGTAAAGCTTGAAAGTGTGTCTTGTAATTTTTGTTTTTGTGTTTTTTTGTATTCTTTTAATTTAACAGATAATTCTGCAATTTGAGCTTTTGTTTCTTTAACCATTTGTTGATATTGTAATAGTCATTCTGAATAATATGATTTGCATTTTTCATCAATTTCTTCTTTTGTCATATCAGGATCCGAAGAAATTAAATTTTCTGCATATAAAGCTCTTGCTTTATTTCAAGATTTTTTAATATGAGATCTTGATCTTAAATTATGATAAATAGAAAAGTTTTGTCAGTATTCTCTATGACACATTAGAATAATTTGTTTTCATACATAACGCATTGGTCTAAATTTATAGAACATAATAGATAATGCTGACATAAATATAATTATCCCTGTGATAATTGGGAAGAAATCTTTTGATACTTTTGGTCCTATCTCTGTAACTGAGAATGAAGCTTGTCCACTTCGTATCATTCCATATAGGAAACCAGTAGCAAGAACACCAAATGGATTATTAAGAGCAACAAGAGCAATTGCTATGGATTCAAAACCAATAGCTAAAGGAGCTTGTGGTTTAATAGCCACTTGTCTTGTGTATACAACAATGTAGAAGAACCCACCTAAACCAGCAAGAGCTCCTGCTATTGCCATTACACAAACAGTTACTGCCTTTTCATTTATTCCAACATATTTTGAGTTTGTTTTATTTAACCCAACCATTTTAATTTTGTACCCAAGTGTTGTTTTTGAATAAACAAATCAAATCGCTACTGCAATTACACAAACAAGTGTAATACCAATGTAAATAAATAATCTTTGAACATCAATCCCTAAGTCTCTACTTAAGTTAGTGAAAACTAACTTAGCAGTAGTACCTGGTTCCAGACCGATTCAATTTATATAATTAGGATCTGATTGAGGTATAAATACATCATTTGAGAATGTGAAAAGTCAAATACCTAAAAATGTAACAATTCAGTTAAGAAAAATTGTTGAAATAACTTCATGAACATTAAAGTATGCTTTTAAAATACCCGGAATCGCACCAACCATAGCACCGACAATGACACTAATGAACATCATTCCTAATAAAAAGCTTAATGATAAATTCTTTAAATCAACTCTTGTACCAGCTAAAATAGCAAAGAATAATACACCAGGTAGCAACATCTGCCCTGAAACACCAATGTTGAATAATCCAGATTTAAATCCAATTGCTACAGAAAAACTCGCTAGTGCAAAGAAGATGAATAATAATAATGTATCGTTAAGAATATATTCACTAAAAGCAAACTCGAAAATATTTTGCACAAAAGTGAAAATTGTTGTTTCTGTTCCATCAGCAATACCTTTTAATCAGTAAATTACTGAAGCAAATAATAAACCAATTAAAACTGCTCAAAGAGATGAATAAAGTTTTCTTCTAGATGATTTTTTATCTTCAAGCATTAAATTTTCTTTAATTTTATTTGCTGTTAATGTGAACATTATTCACCTCCTTTCTTGTGAGCCATATAAACTCCAATTTCTGTTCTTGTAAGTTCTTTTGCAGGTTTCACAGCTAAAATTTCACCAGTGTTAATAACTGCAATTTTATCTGCCAATGATAAAACTTCATCTAATTCATATGAGATTAATAAGATAGCTTTACCTTCAGCTTTTTCTTTTAATATTCTTTCATGAATATTTTTGATAGCTCCAACGTCTAATCCACGTGTTGGTTGTAATATTAAAATGAAATCATGTGGTGAGTTCATTTCACGACCAACAATGAATTTTTGTTGATTCCCTCCTGAAAGAGATCTTGACATTGAGTATCCATTTCTTGCACCACGAACATCAAATTTTTCAATAATGTCTTCAGTTTCTCTTTGCATAGCTCTATTGTTTAAAAGTCCAGCTTTGCTGTATTTTTTATCTCAAAGTCTACGTAAAATTGAATTATTTTTAATGTTATAGTCAAGAACTAAACCGTGTTTATGTCTATCACTCGGTATGAATGAAAGACCTAATTTTGAAATATCATAAACTGATAATTCATTTATGACAAAGTAATCATCATTAATAACTTTTTTCTCATTTGTATCTGATAAGTAGAAATATGTAAGTAATCCACTCACTATAAATGCAAACATCAATACACTAAACATAATCATTAGTCCTAGTGCTACAAGTGGAACAGTAGCTAACAATGAAATTAATGATGTGATTGCTAATGCTGAAGCAGAAGCAATACCAAATGATATTAAAATAACAAATAATTTATTACGTTTGATTAATTTAGCATGCTCATTTTCAAACTTTAATAATTTATTCACTTTCAATAAAACAGTAGTGATAATGCTTAAACATAATACAATAATTGAAGAAGCTAATGCTACTACTATTGATGTATTTGTTGATGTAAACACTAATGCAGCAAATAGCACAGCGAAGCCAGAAACTAAACCTAATACTAGGAATAGTATTTTAAAAACTAACAGCTGTCTTTTGCTCATTTGCTTTTGAAAACTAGTTTTTGCAAAAATAGTTTTTTCTTTAAATTTTGGTCCATATATTGAAAATAAAATCAACATAAGAAGGATTATGCTGAAAGAAATCGCTAATCCTCCACCGATATTCATAATAGCTTTTGTTGAATCAGATTGGTAATTAGCTGCAGCTAATAAACCTAAACCTGAGTATAAGAATACAAATAATGAAATCAATAACATAATTATATTTTTTCTTGTTTTTGATTTTTGGATTAATCGCATTCTTTCTTTAACAAGTGGTGTCTTTTTATAAAGAACTTGACCTGTTGTCGGTTTTATCATTCCACTAACAACTTTTTCTAAGTCAGTTTGTCCATTACCTTCAACTCCGGCAATAGCAACAATTTCACCACTTCTAATTTCTAAATTAACATTTTTCAATGGTTTTTCACCATCTGTAGAAACGTTATCTAATTTGAAAACAACTTCATTTTGTGATGTATCTGAATATTCATTTCTAACAATTTCGACATCACCACCAACCATACGGTTAGCCATTTCCTCAATAGAAACATCTGCTACTTTGAAGTTTCCTACAACCTTACCGTGTCTTAAAACTGTCGCATTATCAGCAACTTCCTTAATTTCGGCAAGTTTGTGAGAAATAAATAAAATTGTTTTACCTTGTTCCCTGAATAATTTGAATGTATTCAATAGACCTTGAATTTCTTGGTCTGTTAAAACAGCAGTTGGTTCATCAAAAATTAAAATATCTGAATCACGATATAACATTTTCATAATTTCAACTTTTTGTTGAGTTGCAACTGTTTCTTTACCAGTTAACCTGTTTAAATCAAAATGCAAATCAAACATTTCTTGAATTGTTTTGATTTTTTCAATAGCAGGTTTGAAATCAATAACTCTAGTAAATTTATTTCTATCCTCAGCTCCTAAAACAATGTTTTCAAGGTTTGTATATACATCAACAAGTTTAAAGTGTTGGTGCACCATACCAATACCTAATCTATTAGCATCATTAGGACCTTTGATTAAAACTTCTTTTTCATTTACTTTGATAATTCCTTCATCAGGTTCATACAACCCGAATAATATAGACATTAAAGTACTTTTTCCGGCACCATTTTCACCAATTAAAGCGTGAACTGTACCTTTTTCTACTTTAAAGCTAATATTCTGGTTAGCCTTAATAGAACCGAAAGATTTAGAAATATTATCAAACTCTATTGCATAAAAGTTTTGTTTCATATCTTTCCTTGTGTTTTTAATATATTAAAAAAATAAATAATAGAATTTAATGTCTATTATTTACATTTTAATTATATATTTTTTATTCTTAATTTTATGATTTAGTGTTTTCTCTTTTATTACAAGGAGGTAGGTATAAAAATAAAAAGGATACCAAAATTAGGTACCCTTTAAAAAATTAAGTTTGTTGAAAAATTATTTTAACATTTCGCCAGTTAATTCTTGAATTAAGTCAGGAAGTGATAAAGTTGCAGAATCTGTTTTATTTAATTTATCTGATGAAATAAAATCTATGTCCTCTTCAGATAATTCTTTAAATTTAGCATCATATTTTGCTAATAATTGATTCATTTTTGTTTTCATTGCTTCATCTTTGAGTGTACTTTGTGCATAACCAACTCACCCTTGTTTGAAACTTCCTCTAATTGAGAATGATCTCTCTGCTGTTTTTGTACTATAAATATTTTTGCTATCAATACCATATGTGATGTATAGGATTGTATCGTAAACAGCTTGTGCAATATTTTTTGTAATTGATGTATAGAATTTTCCTGAGTCTTTTGATCTTGATTTTGCTTGATCAGTATCCACTCCGATTACACCAATGTGATCTGTATTTGCTTTTTTCTCAAGTTCATCTAATGTGAACCCTGTCGCTGGTCCAGCAACTGGTAAAATAACTGTTGGATTTGAAGCAATTGCATTTGCGATTGCACTATCCATTGGTTTACCTGATTCAAAAGCAGTATTAAGTGCTACACTTGAAAAGTCATTTGCAAGACCTTTACCTTGTGTTGGTCTAACTTTTTTATTAGCATCTGATTGAGTTTTATTTATATCAAGAATACCTCTGTAGTAACCTTTAATAAAATCAACAACTCCATGGAAAGGCATACCTCCAAATGCTGTTACTTTTCTTTTGTTTGCATATGACTCTTCTGTTGCCATTAATTCAGCAACTGCTTGTCCAACGATATATGCTGATTCAGCAACTTTAAAATCTAAACCATAAAAGTCTCCATAACCTTGAAGTTCATTTGGATCTATTGTGAAGTCTGTACCTATGATTTTTACATTGTTCTTAATTAATCTATCCTTATTTTGTTGGATGTATGCTTTAATTGCATCTCCATGTGTGAACCCTGAAAGAATTCAAATGTTATATTTCCCTAATAAACTATTGTAAGTATTTTCATAACTATTACTTTCTGGTTCTGAGTAAGCAAATTTAGGTTCTGAACCTGTAAGCTCTTTAATGTCATCAACATATCTCATCATTCCTTCATATGATGATTGGTTAAATGATAAGTCAGTTACGTGACCAGAGTCTGTTACAACAACAACAGAAAGTGGAGTTTTGCCTTGAATAGTTTCAGCTGTTAAAGCTGTATTTCTCGTAATATCTGCAATTGGAGTGATATTAGCTCTTACTCCTGAAGTTGTTCTGTCTGTTCTTCCACAAGAGATTGCAGCAACTGGTGCTATAGCTGTTGTGATCCCTGCAACAGCTAATAATAATGATTTAATTTTTTTCATTTTTGTCCTTTTGTTTAAATAATTATTTAAAGAAAATGAGGATACTATAAAAATATCCTCATTAATATTATAAAACTTTTATTTATCAAAGTTATTTTTTAATTTTTAAAATAGTGTCAACTGATTTGTTTCGTTTAACTCATCAAGAACCTTAAATTCTTCATTCAATATCTTGTAAAGAGTTTGATTTACTCTTCCACGTTTTCTAAAGTCCTCTTTTGAAACAAATTCACTTTCATTTCTAGCATTAACAATTTCATTTGCTACAGCTTCTCCAAGTCCACCTACAACTGTAAATGGAGGTATAAGAGCATTATGTTCATAATCTATTACTCATTCAGTTGCTAATGATTTAGTTAAGCTGATGTTTGAAATACTTAATCCACGTGCATACATTTCTCTTGCGAGTTCTAAGGTTTGTAATAACTGATCGTCTTTAACTTTTCTATCATTCATTAAGGTTATTTCCTTAATTTTTTTATTAATTTTTTCAATCTTAAAGTCGTTCATCATTACATGTAAATCGAATTCAGTTGCTCTAGTTGTGAAAAATGTTGCATAGTATTCTAAAGGCTTATAAAGTTTAAATCAAGCAATTCTTCAAGCCATAAGAACATAAGCAGTAGCGTGAGCTTTAGGGAACATATATTTAATTTTTTGCATTGAATCAATGTATCAAGATGGTACATTGTTTTTCTTTAATATTGCAACTTGTTCTTCTGTTACACCTTTACCTTTACGTACTTGTTCCATAACCTTGAAAGCTAATTTAGACTCAATATTTTTCTTCATTAAGTATTCCATCATATCATCACGACAGGAAATAACATCTTTTAATGATAGTCCCATATCTTTAATAAGTGATTGAGCATTTCCTGTTCAAACATCAGTCCCATGAGAAAGACCTGAAATTGAAATTAAGTCAGCAAATGATTCAGGTTGTGCTTCAATCAACATCTTTCTAACAAATGATGTACCAAATTCAGGGATACCTAAAGCACCTGTTGGTTCGCCACCAATTTGTTCAGGCGTGATATTTAATTCTTTAGTAGTTGAGAAAAGCGACATAACTCTTTTATCTTTTTTAGGTATGTCTTTCTTAACATCTAAACCAGTTAATTTTTCAAGCATTCTAATTGCCATTGGGTCAATGTGTCCAAGCAAGTCTAACTTAAGGACATTGTCATGGATAGCTCTATAATCAAAGTGAGTTGTTTTTCAATCGATTGAAGTATCATCAGCAGGATAGTTAACAGGTGTAAAATCTTCAACATCGAATTCTTTGGGAATAATTAAGATACCTCCAGGGTGTTGTCCTGTTGTACGCTTAATGTCTTCAAGTTTTGAAGATAAATAATCAACAAAAGCATTTGAATAACCCAAGTTATATTCTTCATTAGCTTTCTTAACATAACCAAAGGCAGTTTTGCTTTGAATTGTAGAAATAGTTCCAGCTCTTAGAGTATGACTGTCACCAAAAAGTTTCTTAACTTCATTATGAATAATTGGTTGGAAGTCACCAGCAAAGTTTAAGTCTATGTCCGGAACCTTATCAGCATCAAATCCTAAGAATGTTTCGAAAGGAATGGTGTGTCCATCTTTATTCATAAGTGTTCCACATTTATCACAATTTTTATCATCTAAGTCAAATCCTGAAGTTATATTAGAATCTTCATTTAAAACAAAGTTTTTACAATTTGAACAAATGTAGTGAGCTGGTAATGGATTAACTTCTGTGATACCTGCAAATGTAGCAACTAAAGATGAACCAACACTTCCACGGCTACCTACAAGATATCCACTTTCCAATGATTTTTTAACCAAGATATGCGAAATTCAGTAAATAACATCAAATCCATATTTCAGAATAGGTGTGATTTCCTTTTGAAGTCTTTCTTCAATCATTTGAGGAAGTACTTCTCCATACCTTTCATGCGCTGTTTTATAAACTAATTCTTTTAATTTAACTGCTGAATCATCAAA
Source organism: Mycoplasma sp. 4404 (assembly GCF_034863325.1). Lineage (NCBI taxonomy): Bacteria > Bacillati > Mycoplasmatota > Mollicutes > Mycoplasmatales > Mycoplasmataceae > Mycoplasma > Mycoplasma sp. 4404. The sequence continues at coordinate 10,610 of NZ_JAYFFE010000001.1, read as the reverse complement.
TTTAGGTGTGTAAAGTTTGTCGTGAACAATTTTAATTTCTGAATCAATTAAATTAGCAATCTTGTTTGTATTCACTATAACTAAATCATTAATTAATTGCTCATCATTTAGGAATTTAAATGACTCAAGCATTTGATCAGTTGTATAAAACTCTAAATCAGGTAATAAGAAGTTTCTTCCTTCAAATTCAACTTTTCTATGGTCAAATAAGAAGTGTGAAGAGTTACCAATACCTTTTGAATAAACAAGGCATCTGAAGACTTCCTTATCTAATTTACTTTTATATCTAACATCCCCAATTGCAACAGGAATTTTGTTAAGCTTATTTGCTCAATTAATCATTCTTTTAATACCATCATAAATTTCTTCTTGAGTAAATTTTTCCTGTGGTTCTAAGTAATGTTTTAGTGCATTAGGATGTGGTATTTCAATGTAATCAGCAAATTCCGCTGACTTTTGAATTTCAACATCTGATGAATAAAAAATATTGTCTATAAATCTACTTTTAAGTCCACCTGACCCTATTAAAATGTTTTCAGTCTTCTTGATGTCCTCCATAAATAATTTAGGAGACTTAAAGAATCTTTCGGTTAATGAAAGTGTGATTAATTTAGAAATTTCTTTAATTCCTTGTTGGTTTTTAGCAAGAACAGAAATTTGATTTGATCTAACATGTGAGTAAACATTTGGTTCATAAGTTTTATATAAATCATCAAATGTTAAAATACCTTTCTCTTTTAACATTTGAATCGACTTAATTCAAGCACTAGCAAGAACACCGGCATCATAGTCAGCACGGTGAGCTACTGCTGAATCATAACTAACTTGTAAATATGAACAGTAGTTACCTAACGTATGTGAACGTTTTTCAGGGAATAGCAATCTTGAAATGTTAAGTGTGTCTACAAAGAATGTGTTTGGAACTTTTTTACCTTGCTCAATGAACTTTTGGATAATAAAGTTAAAGTCAAAGTTAGCATTATGAGCTACACAAACTTTATTATTTAATAAATCATAAATTTTGTCAAGAGCTTCATTTAACTCAATTCCTTCTTCATCCAACATTTTTTGTGTAATGTTAGTTAAGCTCATTGTTTTAGCACTAAGAGGTTTTTGTGCCTTAATAAAGAACTGTAAGTCTTTATGATTAAAAGCATTATGTTCTTTAACAATTTGAGCACCAAATTCAATTAATTCTCCTGTTTGCGCTGATAAGTGTGTTGTTTCGATATCAAGCACAACAAATTCAGTTTGCTCTAAAACTGCATTTTTGTCAGGCGAATAATTTAATAAGAAATTATGATTTTTTGAAATAACATCAAAACTAACTCCATAAATTGGTTTAATACCAGCTTTTTTAGCAGCTTTTTCGAAAGTCGGATAACTTTGCACACCATTTGAATCAACTATAGCAACTGCTGAATGCCCATATTGTTTAGCTATAGAAACAATATCTTCAGCATTTAAAAGTCCATCCATAGTTGACATTTTTGTTCTTGTGCTAAGCTCAACTCTTTTTTCATAAGCTAAATCTTCTTGCTCTTCTGTAAGTGGATCAACTTTGCTAAAAGAGTTAACTGTGATTTGTTTATTGTACTTGTCTACACCATTGTAAGTTGAACCATATGGATTAGAAACTCTACCCATAGCTTCAACTGTATCTCCAATTTTTGGAACATAAACATCTTTAGTATTTTCTCTCTCGAAGAAAACTGTACTAATAGCATCATTATAATCAGTAATTGAAATGTTATGAATTTTTAACCCTTTATTAGTGTCTCTAACATCAGTTTTATAAACATAACCAGTTACAGAAACATTTGTAGTTTCATCTTCATAAGGAAGTTCGTGAACTTCCTGAATTGTGTATTTTGTATAACTAGATGGTGAACGCCTTCTTCCTCAACTTCCTTTATCATAGCTGATTGAACCTTTTTTAAATGAAGTTGAGGTTGTCTCGTGATCGCTAAATTGATTTTTGATTTTGTCATAATTTTGAAGGATGTTATTGTTGATTTGTTCTTTTAAATCAAATGTATTGACTTTAACAGTTAATTCAAATGCATCAAAACCAAAAAGTTCTTTCATATACTTATTAACTACCTTAAGTTCTTCTTGAAATTCAGGAGTATTTTGATAATCAAAGATATGTGCTAAATATTTTCCTGTTTGTTCATCATAATTAACATTTTGAAATCTTAATGCTCTTGCAATCCCACTATTATCTGGAAGAGTTTTCTTAACTACATATTCTAAATAATTAAGAACTAATGGACTTGATAAATATTCGTTATTATCGTATTTAAATTTGAAATTAACTCTTTCTTTTATAGCTGCAACTGTTAAAGTTCTTAAATCTTCAAGCGATGGAATTGTTAAAAGAGTTAAAGTAACCTCTAATCTTTCTTCATTTGTATTTGAATTTTTAACAACTTTAATGCTGTTGCTATCTATTTTAGCATCCGAAAATGATGCGATATAAGGTAAATTTAATTTGTTAGCTAGTAAATTAAATTTTTGATTTTTGTATCCTTCCATTACTTCACCACCTTGTATAAGTTATTAAATATTATTATATTTAATATATAGTATTTTTTATTAACTATCTTTTAAAAATTTAAATATTGAGAGAAAAACAATGGCCTACAAAACTAATGAAACACCACATAAAAATGCAGTTTTATTAACATATTACTCTTTATATTTCAAATTATAGTTTTAATACAATTAGCAAATTGAATTATGGTAAAAAGCCGTGAATTGCAAAATCTGATAAGAAAAGTAGACAGTTTTTAACCACTATCTACTTTTCTTATCTTAGTTTTAAAAATTAGTAATTTAATAAACTCTTATAATTGCTAATATAACAATCTATTCTGTTTATCGAAACTTTTATCCCTATCTCCTAAAGGTATTAGTCGATTTTTTATATTCATATTCTTTAACAGTGTCTTTTAATTTCACAATTAAACCTGCATCATCAAATGGTTTTATTTCTTGAGCATTAACTCAAAGAATTGTTAAGTAATAAACTAATATTTTTTGTTGAATTAAATATTCTTCTCAATATGTGTCATAAACATTTAAGAAAAACTCTTCTTGCTCTTTATTTAAGTATGAACCACAGATAAAGTAGGCTAAATCAAAATGCTTGTCACCCATTGAACCATACTCTCAATCGATAAAGTAAACTTTGTCGTTTGAGTCTAGGAGAATATTGTTTAAGTATAAATCATTATGTAATGGTCTGTTTGATTCAGAGTTTTTTAATATTAAATTAATTCTCTTATAGTAATCATTAAGAACATCAATTTTTATTCCTCTTTCATTCAGAATTCTTCTATACTCTTTTACTCTTGAAGCTACATTTGTTTTAGGGAACTGTAGCTTTGAATCGTGTAATGTCTTAAAATTATTCGCAATTTGAGTTAAAACATCTTCTGTAAACACCAACGGTTTTGTCTGAATATACTCTCATTCAACAGAATTTTCTGTTTCTTTAATTAAACGAGGTACAAAATCAAATTTCTCAAGTAATGCGTAATCTAACTTATGATTGAATTTATTTAAAACCTTTTCTTGATAGATTGAATTTTCAGTCATATATGTCTTATTTGTATGTCCAATATTTATCGGTTTTTTCATATGTACCTCCACAATTTTATTTTTTAAAAGTATATAATTAAGAATTATAAAATGAAATTAATAACTATGAAAAAATTATCAAAATATATTGTTATGGATTTGGGTAACACATTCATCAAAATAGTTAATTACAAAGTTGACTTAAGAACAAATGAAATTAAACAAGGTAAGGCAAAAATTATTGACTACTTGGCTTTTACCGAAGAGCTCGCTAAAATACTTAAAGATCTTGAAGACACGAGAATCCTTGTAGCTGCAACTAATACAGATGAGGATTTATGCAAAACCATTATCTTCGCCATGGCAAGTAAGTTGGATTTTATGTCTAACGATTTAGTTTACTTAAACGATGAGAAAAAAGTAATTATTAAAAGGATGTCACACTTAATTGATAAAAAAATAAAACACAAAGGTTCTATTGGTTTTGATATCTTATCAGCATTACTTATAAACTCAATTAAATATAAAAAAGATTCAATTAACTTATTAGGAACATATTGAGTTAATTTAAAAATGGAAAACTTAATTCTTAAAAGTGTTTCAATAGCTAGAATAGTGGACTTTTTTGATATGCCATTTGTAGCTCCTGGAATAATTGAAAATGAATTAAGAGTACCTGAAACTAAAGTAGGAACAACTACAAAAACAGCTATGTTAAATGGTTTAAGCTCTTTATTATCAGGTTATGTATCTTCATTTGATAAACCAGAAAACTCAATAATTTCTGGTGGTTGATCTAGATATTTTGATAAAAATTTATTTAATATTGAAAAGTTCATTGTAGCTGAAGGGTACTTGCATATGTATCTTCAATTTCTTCAAGAATTTGAAGATTAAGAAAGGAAATAATGAAAAAAGAAGAACAAAAATCTTTTTGAATAAATAGAGTTATTCCTGCTCTAATTATCGGACTTGTTCTTGTTATATTTTTAACAGTATCAAAATTCTCTTTTGATTTTAATTTATATAAAAAATTTAATGATGGAGTTTTTTGATTTTTAAGAACATTGTCTATTTTGATTTTTGTAGGATTTGCTTTTTGAATTTATTATGAACTTTCAAAAGCATATCTACAAAACCATAAAATATTTAAATGAGTTTTACCTGCTTTAGCAGTTGGGTTGCTGTTTGCTTATCCAAACTTCCTTAAGTTCTTAACAACTCGGATAACACTCTCAGAAAGTAGTTTAGTTAATAAAAATATATTACAAATTGGTTCAGTCTTTACAGATGCTACTTATGGTGCATTTAGTTTCTTTGATGCAATATGACCTTTAACAATTACATTAATTTTTGTATTAATTAGATTTTTAACTGTTAAAAACATTAATCTCAAATATTTAGCAATTAAAGCTTTATCATTCTTTTTCATCTTTTCATTCTTAACATACTTCTTAAAATCATTTATGGTGCTACTTGCACAAACTTATGCAATTGAAGTTATTTTATTAATTGTATTCATTGCAATGTCTTGCGACATTGGAGGATACTTTGGTGGAAGATTTTTAGGGCACAAGTTTTTCAAACAAAAACTTGCTCCAGCTATTAGTCCTAAAAAGACAATTGAAGGTGCTATTGTCGGAATTATTGTTGCAATCGCAGTTACATTAGCATATATGGGGATAGCTTATGGAATAGCGTCAGACAAAAATCAAACATTAATGCACATAATGATTACACCATGAAATGCAGCGGCTAATAGCTTAAATATGATGTTTGTGTATTTAATGTTATTCATCTTCCTTGCACCTATGTTTGCAATCTGTGGTGACTTAGCATTTTCACTCATAAAAAGAAGAAATGAAATTAAGGATTTCTCAAACATATTAAGAGAACATGGTGGTATTTTAGATAGATTAGATTCAATCTCTTTTGTATTTATTTTATTTATCACGCTATCAATGTTCGCGATAATATAGTAAATTAGCCTACAGCTATAAGTTAAACATTTTAATAGTTTAAACGTTTTAAATGAATGAGTTTCTATAGCTCATTCTTTTTTATAATTAAGTTCTTTATCACTTAATACATAAAAATATCATTTGTATTTTTCTTCCCTAAATTTCTTTAATCTTAGCAAAATTTATTTGGATACCTACATATTGCTTTTAAAATTTAGTCACTTCTCAAACTTTAACACTAGTGAATCAGCTTTATCCTATAAAATTAAAAAAATCATTAAAAAACTATGAACTATTCTTGAAGGACATATAATTCAAATATATAATAAAAAACACAAGGAGTCTTATGAGTTTAAAAATTATTTTCGGAAAAAATAAAACTGGTAAAACAAAATATTTAGAAAGTAGATATCCAAAAACAAATGCTAATAATTTATTCATTGAAGCTGAAATTGACCTTGAAGGAATTCTTAAGGGAAATACAGGTGGCACAGGAAAAAATGAAGTAGTTTCTCCACATAAAAAGGTTTTTGATTTTCTGAACACACAATTTGCAAAACCATTTAAAGTAAGAATAAGTAATGATGAAGATTATGAAAAAATTAACTCATTCAAAAAAAATGCAGATAGATTTCGAGATAAAATGAAAGATATTCATGATCCATTTTTTGAATCATATTTTAAAAATTGTTTTAACACGAGAGGTTTGGAACAAGAATTCGAATACAACTTTATGGTTTTAGAATTTTTAAATAATAACAAAAGAAAAATGGGTAGTTCCGGTAGCTTGAATTATTCATTAATTAAATTGCTATATGAAATGATATCTGATGGTCAAATAATGCCTAATAAGGAATTCACATTAATAATCGATGAAGTCGAAAAATTCTTGCACCCAGAATTAGTTCACAAAATAGCAAATATGATTATAGAAATTTCAGAAAAGCTTGATGTTATAGTAACAACACATTCCCCATTGTTTTTAGAAAAAATATTTGCTGGACATAGAAAGAAATTCATTAATGAATCAACTTGCAACATCGAATATCTTCTTTTTACGGAATATGATGATAATAAACAAGAATCTACAATTGTGACTCTGGATAAAGATATAATTACCGAAACTTTAGTTGAAAACAATTCCAGAATAACAGCCTGGTTAGCTGATTTCCTATTTTCATCAAGATGTTTCTTTATTGAAGGTTTAATTGACAATAGCATAATCAATGACATTATAAGCAAAAACGATTTAGAGAAGCCATATACTATAATTGATTGCAATGGGAAGAAACAAATTGATAAAATGCTAAATATAGTTAGAGATTTATCAATAATTAGATATTACAGAATTTGTCTATTTTACGACTTAGATAGGGATGAAAATACTGAAGGAATTATTCAGATTAGAGATGAAGAAAGAGAATATGTATCATCCGTTATAAACAAACCTGACTTAGAAAGAGCGCTATTTGATATAGTGAAAAAAGATAATGTTGAATACATAGACACAAATTCTGGAGCAATAACTTTAAAGAACTTTAAAAGAGAGAAAATTGATAGAAATAGTAATTTTATATTTACTCTCGATTGAATAAAACGAAACTCCACAAAAAAGGATATAGAAAATCAAGTCGAAGCAATTGAAGAACAAATAATAAACTTCATGACTGACTAAGAAGTTTGTCTTTCTTGATTGTTTAAAATTGACATTTAGATATTCTAATACAAATTAAATTTGAAATGAAGAACTATACTTTGAGTATGTAATAAGTCTTCATTTCTTTTTTAATATGAAGAGAATTTACTCACAATAATCAACAACTTATTTTTTTATTCATTAAAGTAAATTGAATTTCATAAAATAATTAAGTGAAGAATAATTAATACAAACTAAATTAACATCAAATATGACCAGGTATAATTTACTATATCGGAAGATATTTGTGTCGAATAATTTTTGATTTCATAAATATTCAAAATTCAGGATTTAACTATTCTAAATAATCTTAAAATTTTATGCAATTTATCTCATTTAACCATAAAAAAAGACAGCTTAGCTGTCTAATTATAAAACTCATAAATTATCAAGTTTCTTAATAGTAGGGAGCTTATACAACTTATTAATTCTGGTGTATGAAAATATAGCAATTACTCCACAAACTATAACTATTACTGAATATGCAATGTAAGTTCATGAGTATCCAGCTAAATTGTTAATTGCTGTAAGTGCAATTATTAATAATGAAGACATTATAATTCTAAACACTATCGATAACCCATTTTGTAAGTGGAACTTATCTTTTTCAAATAATTGATATGACTTGCTATAAAATCCTGGTAAGAACATACTGAATACCAATTGTTGCAGCGCATTAATCGAAAAGTAACTAATTAAAATAAATTGTTTATTTGAAACGAATGATAATGAAATTCAAATGATGCTCAATGCAAACATCCCGAAAATTATTCATCTAAGATCAATTTTTACTTTGTATTTGTTTAATAAGAAAACAACAATCACACCAGTTAGACTTAATAGAGCTAAAACCATTGAGAAATAAAAACTTCAATCCTCATATTTATAATCACCAACTCATTTGAAAAATTGAATAACTCCTGATTGTTTAGGAAATAAGAATATTCCAATTACTAAGGATGAAGATAATATGAATATTCATGAAAATAACTTAAATTTAGAACTTAAAATCTTATATGATTTATCATTTGCTTTTGCTTTATCCACAAAAATAGTCATTTCTGATTTAGTTTTTAAACTTCAATAAAGTAAACCAGATAATATGTAAGTTAACATATTAAAAATAACTAAAGAATAAAAGGGTAAATACTTATAAAGCAGAAGTGACAATATTGGAGATAAAACTAATCCAATTGATATGGCAAATGAGTTACCGATGTTGAATTTATTTAACTCATTTTTATCTTTTGCTAAAAAGTAAAGAATATTCTTAATGTGTATAAATCTATAGGAATGGACAGTTCCTAAAAGTGTACTTGTCACAATTAAAATAATTGAAAACGTATGTGTAGATAAATTATTGATAAATGCAAAATAAGTTCCTAAAGGTATTATCAACAATATTGAACTAGCAATATCACAAATAAGAAGAGCAACTCTATCAGGTAGTAACTTAACAAGTTTTGATGAGATTGCATAAATGATTAATGATGGTAATTGTACTAATAAGTACAACAATGTAACTAATCAGAAATCACCAGTTATTTTGTAAATATATAAACTAGAAGTTAATTTAAATGCTTCTGACCCGATTGATGATAATGAAATACTACTTATATATTTTCATAAGTTAGCATTCAAGCTTCTAAATAGTGACATAATACCCCTCATTAATGTATGGTATTTAATTATACATTCATTTATGCATTAGGGATGAAAAAAGGATCTTGTATCTGATATTCAAAGAAATTTAAGCTCAAAAAAGCAAAACAAATACTAAAACCATTTTAGTTACATTTCTATAATAAGCATCAAAAATAAGTTAAATATTTTTGAATAATTTGTTTTATTTTACTTAAAAAGAATATAATAAAAATAAGGAGATATATTATGAAAAATACAAAATTAATTTTAAGCATCTTCACTACAGGAGTTATAGCGCTACCAACTGTTTCGGCATCTATAAATAATAATGTTGATCCAAAACAAAAAGACGAAAATGAAATGAAGCAATTTTTAGTAGATTCTGAAATTGCACGTTTATCTAGATTAAGTGGTAAAACTCAAAAATTTAAAATTGTTAAGGAAATAAAAGACATTCAAAATAATAGCTTTTTACTTATCGCTACAGATGAAATGTTTTCAGTTGTAAATGCAAATATTTATACATCAAACGAAATTCATTATGAAACAATAAAAGATGAATGATTAAATTCAGAAATAATATATGATCGTTGATTTGGATTGCTCAAATTAGAAGATGAAAACACATATAAAAGTCTATATAACGAAAGTAAAATCTTAAAAAGTGATTTATTAAGCACCTATAAGGAAGATGAACTACGTGAAATAGAAGAATTTAAACAGAATCAATTATTGAAACGGGAAAAAGAAATTAGATACTCAAAATACAAAACAAAAACCGAACCTTGAGTAGATTATGATTTGAATAGAACTAACTATAATTATGATGGTCATTTTAAGGTAAGTTCCACAGTGCCATATGCATGATGATTTGCAACAAGAAACAATTACGAATCTGCTGGATACGTAGATTTAAAACCTGAAGGAGCTCCTCGTGGTAGAAGAGGTTTATGTGAATATGTTGCATTGAGCCAATTACTACTCTACAATCATTTATTTGTTGATGGAACTGTTTTTACACAGGACCAGTATAATAAATTTATCAAAGAAGCTCCTCAAAATAATATCATACATTGAGAGCACACTTCTCCAGTGTTTAAATATAAATACTCTTATCATCACGAAGATAATGTTCAATATAAAGACTATAAAAAATCTTTAACCTACCATTTATATCAACTTGCTGATGGACAAATAAATTTAAAAACACCTAATTACTACCGACTTGCTTTTGATAGATTTAATAAAAATGAAAGAAGCTCATGAGACAATTACGGAAAGTATGGTGGATACTATAGAGCTTGAGAAAATGTTAAAAAAGGTATACCTGTCATTTTAGGGATAGCACCTTGCACTTATTCCAACGGTTGACCGGACCATGCATATTTAATGTATGGTTATGATGATAATTCAGATATGTTTTTAGGTTCTATGTGTTGAGGACAAGAAAAAAGAAATACAATTTTATATTCATACTATAATGGTGCTTGAGGTTCTTATTATTTCACTATAGGAAGTTTGAAACCAAAAAATGCAAGGAAACAACCAAGACTGTTTAAATATAAAGATAAATTATATACTGGTGAAGAAATTAATAATTTAATTTTAAAGAAAGAACCTTTAAAATAATGTTAAGAAAAAACTGATTAAAATTTTCAACTTTAAGTGTATATTTAATTTTCTTATTTTCTCTTGTGGTCGCTTTACCTATTTATGCTGTAGAC